>NZ_JAYDXP010000131.1:0-304 GCF_036701605.1 Pseudomonas sp. FIP_A4
TGATCTCGATGCCGGCGCTGGTCACCACGCTGCTGGTCGCCGTGCTCGGCCAGCCCGGCGAAACGGCCCAGCAGGGCCTCGGCATAGCGCAGCGGCTGTGGCACCTGCTTGAACATCGCGGACACCTCAGGCGAACTCACAGACCAGCGCGCCGTCGCCAACCAGCGTGGCATTCACCCGCTGCACCGGCTCGTGACTGGCCATGGCAACCAGCAGGCGGTCCACCACCACTGGTTGCAGGTGCTGCTCGATCAGATTGTCGATCAGGCGCGCACCGCTGTCACTGTCGCCGCAGCGCTCGGCG
>NZ_JAYDXP010000132.1:0-495 GCF_036701605.1 Pseudomonas sp. FIP_A4
CTGCCGCCGACCCCGATTGCGATGGTCGGGCGCGAAGCGATTCACGCCGCGCTGCATCCGAAGGAGGGGCGCAGTCTCTACTTCGTCGCGCGCGGTGATGGTAGCCACGTCTTCAGCGACACCCTCGACGCGCACAATCGGGGTCGGCGGCAGACCGGCGGTGGTGTATGTGTTGTAAGGCGTCGGCCGGCGCAGGTCGTTGCGGCTGATGCGTCCGCGATAGCTCTCGCCCATGCCATAGATCACGGTGGGGATCAACAAGATGCGCCAGTTGCAGGACTTGGGGCACCAGGTGATTTTCCTCATCGGCGACTTCACCGGAATGATTGGCGATCCGAGCGGCAAGAGCGCCACACGGCCGCCAGCGCATCGCTGTCCACGTCGAGGCGGGTGCACGCCGCCGAGCGCTTGGGGAGCTCCAGCGTGTGGCCGAACGATTGCGGAAACTGCTCGAGAAAGGCGAGCACCTCGTCATCCTCGTAGCGCTTGTAGCAG
>NZ_JAYDXP010000079.1:0-282 GCF_036701605.1 Pseudomonas sp. FIP_A4
CACCTCGCTGGTGCTCGCCCTGCTGCAGGTCGGCGGCCACCCGTCGAAGACCGCACCGGAGGTGATCGAGCAGATCAAGGCGCTGGACGGCGACTACCGCTTCGAAACCTACTTCTCGCTGTCCTGCCAGAACTGCCCGGCCGTGGTCCAGGCGCTGAACCTGATGGCCGTGCTCAACCCGAACATCAAGCACGTCGCCATCGACGGCGCGCTGTTCCAGGACGAGGTCGAAGCCCGCCAGATCATGTCGGTGCCGAGCATCTACCTCAACGGCGAGCTGTT
>NZ_JAYDXP010000133.1:0-272 GCF_036701605.1 Pseudomonas sp. FIP_A4
GGTGCAGCCCGATGCGCTCTGGCCGCTGATGCTGCCGCTGTTCTGCTCGGTGGCGTGCCTGGGCTGCCTGCTGCCCAACGCCACCGCATGCGCGATGGCCGATCAGCGTGCCAACGCCGGTAGCGCCTCGGCGCTGCTCGCGCGCCTCGCTCAGCTTGCGCCGTGCCGGCGGTCGCCAGAAGAAGTGCTGGATCGGCACGCTTAGCTGGTGATTCCAGTATTGGTCGAAGCTGTCCGCAAGCTGCCGCGCCACCGGGCCGGCGGCGAGCAGG
>NZ_JAYDXP010000025.1:0-448 GCF_036701605.1 Pseudomonas sp. FIP_A4
ATGAGGTCGCGGCGTTCGGTTGCCAGGGCGACCATGTCCGCCTCGTGAATGCACTCGGGCAGTTGCGGGGCGAGCTGGAAGCGCTCGCAGATGGCGAGCCAGATGCCGTGCTCGATAGCGCTGAAGTCCGGCAGCAGGGCAGCGGACATCGTCCACCAGGCCCAGCTCACGGCCCTTCTCGGTCAGGCGCAGGTCGGCATTGTCCTCGCGCAGGATCAGCCGGTACTCGGCGCGCGAGGTGATCCACTCGGCGGCGCTACCCGATGTCGCCGAGGCGACGTGGATCAGCCGCGAGGCGGCGCTGGAGGAATTCCAGCAACTGTCCGGGCTCGGCGAGGATGATCGCGTGATACACCCGACGCTCCGCAGCGTCGATAAAACGCTCGAGCCCTTGCATGAAGTGCTCGCGGGTTTCCGTCGACAGTGCCGGCACGCCCGTCACCGCGGT
>NZ_JAYDXP010000049.1:0-696 GCF_036701605.1 Pseudomonas sp. FIP_A4
CGATGAGGTTCTATGGGTGCGTTCAAGGGCTTGTAGGTATGGCCGGACTCGGTGTTTTCGGCGTGCTGGCCAAGCTGCGCTTCCTGCGTGGCACGCCGCTCGATCCGTTCGGCTATGGCCATGACCGCCGCGTCGAGCGCCAGCTGATCGTCGACTATGCGCTTGCTCGAGGCCAGCGCCTCGCCGGCCTCGCGGCCGAAGCCCTGCACGATGTTGAGCACGCCCGCCGAGCAGACGCCGCTGGGCATCACCGTGCTGCTCGAATGCAGCGGCGACCTGCTGCCGCCGGGCGTGCTCAACATCGTGCAGGGCTTCGGCCGCGAGGCCGTCGCCGACCGTAACCTGGACATGACGCAGGAGGACCTGGCCCATGCCAGCTGAACAGATACTCAGCAACGCCCGACTGGTGCACTGCTGGCCGGGCGCGAGGGCGGCGATGAGCTGACGGCGTATCAGGAAGGCTTCATTGAACAGCGAGCGCGACGGCTGCAGCAGCGCGTTCTCCATGGCTTCCAGTTCCTGCTCGAGGAAGCCCTCCAGCTCGTGGGCGCTGATCTTGCCCATGGCCATCAGCCGGAAGTTGTCGGCGATGAAGGCCATCAGGTGACGGTGTTGCCAGTGCAGCAACAGGTCCTTTATCACAACCATCTGCTTGCCGAGCTGGGCGGCGTTATTAGCTGCCACCTTGCTACGCAC
>NZ_JAYDXP010000057.1:0-337 GCF_036701605.1 Pseudomonas sp. FIP_A4
GAATCAAGCAATTCGTGTGGGTGCTTGTGAATGTAAGACTGATAGTCGCATGATTATCAGCATCACAAAGCAACACTCGTTAATTCGAGAGTTACTCTTTACTTGTAAAGAGATTTGCGATTGCTGAGCCAAGTTTAGGGATTTCTCAAAACCCAAGCAGTATTGAACTGAAGAGTTTTATCATGGCTCAGATTGACCGCTGGCGGCAGGCCTAACACATGCAAGTCGAGCGGATGAGTGGAGCTTGCTCCATGATTCAGCGGCGGACGGGTGAGTAATGCCTAGGAATCTGCCTGGTAGTGGGGGACAACGTTTCGAAAGGAACGCTAATACCGCA
>NZ_JAYDXP010000071.1:0-477 GCF_036701605.1 Pseudomonas sp. FIP_A4
TTGCGGCATTTGCCCTGTGTAGGCCGGGTCGTGAGGACGCGGTGGGGTGTGGTTGGTGGTGTTCCGAGGGGTGTGGGTTAGAGCAACGGAAAGAGCAAAAGGGCAAAGATTATTGGTCACCCGACTGGGTCGGGTCGCGCTGGCGTGCTTCGCATCAAGCCGGCCGGGGCCGTCTCGACCCTAGCGGGCGCTCATCGCTGACGCGAGGGAGTGGTGGAGATTTTACGTTTCAGATAGCTGCACTTCTTGTACTTCTTCCCCGAGCCGCACAGGCAGCTCTCGTTTCGATTCTGTGTTGGCGCGTCGGCTGCGGGACCAAGAGCAGAAAGCAAGTTGAGAAACTCCAGCTTCTAGAGCGGGCGGCCGAAGCCGGGCATGCGCAGGCAAACTTCTATACCCAATGACGCTGCATCGCCGCCCGCCGCCGCTCGGCATAGTCGTGGAATTGCCCGGCATCGCGACGCAACCCCTCGACCG
>NZ_JAYDXP010000081.1:0-359 GCF_036701605.1 Pseudomonas sp. FIP_A4
CCTTGCGGGCCAGCTCGATCATCTCGCGGAACAGCGGCTTGCCGGCGGCGTCGTTCACCGCGCGCACGTCGACGCCAGCCTGCAGCTGCGCCGCGCGCTGCCGCCCCACGAGCTGGCCGCCACCCTGCGCCGCGCGTTTTCCGGCAGCGTCGCCGGCAACGTCAAGGACAAGGGCATTCGCCGCATCGAGATTCTCGACAGCCGCGCGCTGTCCGCATACGACGAATAGCCCTGCGGCAGATCGCCGCAGGCATCTTGATCATCATCAAGGCCGCGCCCGGGGTCGGGCGCGATACTGCCTTTCGGTTTCACGCCGGTGATGGATGGTTCCTCGGTCATCCATTGGAAGATCTCGAGGA
>NZ_JAYDXP010000086.1:0-435 GCF_036701605.1 Pseudomonas sp. FIP_A4
ATGCCTGGAAGGCCGAATATGGCGCCCAGACTGTAAATGCCTGGTGCGCCTGACGTATCGCCTGCTCGGAATGGAAGGTACCCTGCGAGCCGGTAAAACCCTGGCAGATCACTTTGGTGTTCTTGTTGATCAGCACGCTCATTACTTGCCCTCCGCGGCTGCCGGGCGCGGGCATGGGTACCCTTGGGCACGTCGTTCTCGTCGGATTTGTACAGCCAGTGCGCGGCGATGCCGTTGTTGGCAATATCTTCCATCTCGCGGGTGCGGATCTGGTTTTCGATGGGCACGCCGTGCATGCCGAACAGCGTGGTGTGCAGCGATTGGTAGCCGTTGGCATTGGGAATCGCGATGTAATCCTTGAAGCGGCCGGGCAGCGCGGCGAGCATCCAGCGCCGCCCCACCGCACAGCTGCTGATGACCATGCACGAGCGTGAT
>NZ_JAYDXP010000091.1:0-37204 GCF_036701605.1 Pseudomonas sp. FIP_A4
CCATCCTGGTTGCCCACGATGAACTCGACATGCCCCCCGGCGTCGCCAAACTCAAGCAGGGCGGCGGCCATGGCGGACACAACGGGCTGCGCGACATCATCGCCAAGCTCGGTAATCAGAACGGCTTCCATCGCCTGCGCCTGGGCATCGGTCATCCCGGCCACGCCAGCCTGGTCAGCGGCTATGTACTGGGTCGTGCTCCGCAAGCTGAGCGCGAGAAGCTCGACGCGAGCATCGACTTCGCGCTGGATGTCGTGCCGCAGATTCTCGATGGCGACTGGACCCGCGCCATGCAGCGCCTGCACAGCCAGAAGGCCTGAACCTAACTCCGAGGCAAGATCATCATGGGATTCAACTGCGGCATCGTCGGTCTGCCCAATGTCGGCAAGTCCACCCTGTTCAATGCGCTGACCAAATCCGGCATCGCGGCGGAGAACTTCCCGTTCTGCACCATCGAACCGAACAGCGGGATCGTGCCGATGCCCGATGCCCGTCTCGCGGCGCTGGCCGAGATCGTCAAGCCCGAGCGCGTGCTGCCGACCACGATGGAGTTCGTCGACATCGCCGGCCTCGTCGCGGGCGCCTCCAAAGGTGAAGGCCTGGGCAACAAGTTCCTCGCCAACATCCGCGAGACCGACGCCATCGCCCACGTAGTGCGCTGCTTCGAGGACGACAACGTCATTCACGTTTCCAACTCGGTCGATCCCAAGCGCGATATCGAGATCATCGACCTCGAACTGATCTTCGCCGACCTCGACAGCTGCGAGAAGCAGCTGCAGAAGGTGGCGCGCAACGCCAAGGGCGGCGACAAGGAAGCCCTGGCGCAGAAGGCGCTGCTGGAGAAGCTGATCCCGCATTTCACCGAAGGCAAGCCGGCGCGCTCGCTGCTGAAGCACCTCGGTGACGAAGAGAAGCGCCTGGTTCGCGGCTTCCACCTGCTGACCAGCAAGCCGGTCATGTACATCGCCAACGTTGCCGAAGATGGCTTCGAGAACAACCCGCACCTCGACGTGGTGAAAGCCATCGCCGAGGAGGAAGGCGCCATCGTGGTGCCGGTCTGCAACAAGATCGAGGCGGAGATCGCCGAGCTGGACGACGGCGAGGAGAAAGACATGTTCCTCGAGGCGCTGGGCCTGCAAGAGCCTGGCCTGAACCGCGTGATCCGTGCCGGCTATGAGATGCTCGGGCTGCAGACCTACTTCACCGCCGGCGTTAAGGAAGTACGCGCCTGGACCGTGAAGATCGGCGCCACCGCACCGCAGGCCGCCGCGGTGATCCACACCGATTTCGAGAAGGGCTTCATTCGCGCCGAAGTCATCGCCTACGACGACTTCATCCAGTACAAGGGCGAAGCCGGCGCCAAGGAAGCTGGCAAATGGCGCCTGGAAGGTAAGGAATATATCGTCAAGGATGGCGACGTGATGCACTTCCGCTTCAACGTCTGACGCCTCACCCGTCTCAGCAGGGCCCCGCGCGATCACCTCGCCGGGGCCTTTGTCTTTTCAGCGCGCCCGCAAAGTCGCGCTCAATACATCTCCCGTTAGCACTTCATTGCGAATTCACTGGCTATGCTGCGGATAACGCCTGCCGAGGCGCGTCCCAGGTCCGCGGAACAACCGCTCGGCCGTCGCATTTGACAGTAGCGCACGCCAGCATTACGTTAACGTAAAGGTAACAGGCCTGACGCGACTATTTGCGGCCGCTCGAACAGAACAATTACAAGACCAACAGGTACCCTCCATGAGTTACTCCAGCCTTAACTTCGCCCTCGGCGAAACCATCGACATGCTGCGTGAGCAGGTCCAGGCCTTCGTCGCCGCCGAGCTGGCGCCGCGCGCCGAAGCCATCGATCAGGAAAACCTGTTCCCGGCGGACATGTGGAGAAAATTCGGCGAGATGGGCCTGCTCGGCGTAACCGTCTCCGAGGAGTACGGCGGCGCCGGCCTTGGCTACCTGGCCCACGTGGTGGCGATGGAAGAGATCAGCCGCGGCTCGGCCTCGGTCGCCCTCTCCTATGGCGCCCACTCCAACCTGTGCGTCAACCAGATAAACCGCAACGGCAACCCCGAGCAGAAGGCCCGCTACCTGCCCAAGCTGATCAGCGGCGAACACGTCGGCGCGCTGGCCATGAGCGAGCCGAATGCCGGTTCCGACGTGGTCTCCATGAAGCTGCGCGCCGAAAAGCGCGGCGACCGCTACGTGCTCAACGGCAGCAAGACCTGGATCACCAACGGCCCGGACGCCAACACCTACGTGATCTACGCCAAGACCGACCTGGACAAGGGGCCGCACGGCATCACCGCGTTCATCGTCGAGCGCGACTGGAAAGGTTTCTCCCGCGGCAACAAGTTCGACAAGCTCGGCATGCGTGGCTCCAACACCTGCGAACTGTTCTTCGATGACGTCGAGGTGCCGCAAGAGAACGTGCTCGGCGTCGAGAACGGCGGCGTCAAGGTGCTGATGAGCGGCCTGGATTACGAGCGCGTGGTACTGGCCGGCGGCCCGACCGGGATCATGCAGGCCTGCCTCGACGTGGTGGTGCCCTACATTCACGACCGCAAGCAGTTCGGTCAGAGCATCGGCGAGTTCCAGTTCATCCAGGGCAAGGTGGCGGACATGTACACCCAGCTCAACGCCAGTCGCGCCTATCTCTACGCCGTCGCCCAGGCCTGCGACCGTGGCGAGACCACCCGCAAGGACGCCGCCGGGGTGATCCTCTATACCGCCGAAAACGCCACGCAGATGGCCCTGCAGGCGATCCAGATCCTCGGTGGCAACGGCTATATCAACGAATTCCCCACCGGCCGCCTGCTGCGTGACGCCAAGCTCTACGAGATCGGCGCCGGCACCAGCGAGATCCGCCGCATGCTGATCGGACGCGAGCTGTTCAACGAATCCAAATAATCCGTAGGGTGGAAAACGGCCAGAGGCCTTTTCCACCGCATTTACGACAAGGTGGAAATCGCTTCGCGGATTTCCACCCTACGGGAGCCCGTCCATGGCCATCCTGCACACCCAGATCAATACCCGTTCGCCGGAGTTCGCCGCCAACAGCGCGGCGATGCTCGATCAGGTAAACAACCTGCGCGCCCTGCTCGGTCGCGTCAGCGAAGGCGGCGGCGCCACCGCCCAGCAGCGCCATGTCTCACGCGGCAAGCTCCTGGTGCGCGAGCGCATCGATACCCTGCTCGACGCCGGCTCGGCCTTTCTCGAACTCGCGCCGCTGGCCGCTCATGAGGTCTATGGCGAAGACGTCGCCGCTGCCGGCGTAGTGGCCGGGATCGGCCGCGTCGAAGGCGTCGAGTGCATGATCATCGCCAACGACGCCACCGTGAAAGGCGGCACCTACTACCCGCTGACGGTGAAGAAGCACCTGCGCGCGCAGACCGTCGCCCGCGAGAACCGACTGCCCTGCATCTACCTGGTGGACTCCGGCGGCGCCAACCTGCCGCGACAGGACGAGGTGTTCCCGGACCGCGAGCACTTCGGCCGCATCTTCTTCAACCAGGCCAACATGAGCGCCATGGGCATCCCGCAGATCGCCGTGGTGATGGGCTCCTGCACTGCCGGCGGCGCCTACGTGCCAGCGATGGCCGACGAGACCATCATGGTGCGCAACCAGGCGACCATCTTTCTCGCCGGCCCGCCGCTGGTGAAGGCTGCCACCGGCGAAGTGGTGACCGCCGAGGAGCTGGGCGGCGCCGACGTGCACTGCAAGACCTCAGGCGTCGCCGACCACTACGCCGAGAACGACGAGCACGCGCTTTCCATCGCCCGCCGCTGCGTGGCCAACCTCAACTGGCGCAAGCTCGGCCAGCTGCAGACCCGCGAACCGCGCGCACCGCTGTATGCCGCCGACGAGCTGTACGGCGTGATCCCGGCGCAGGCCAAGCAGCCCTATGACGTGCGCGAGGTGATCGCGCGGCTGGTGGACGGCAGTGAGTTCGATGAATTCAAGGCGCTGTTCGGCACCACCCTGGTCTGCGGCTTCGCCCATCTGCACGGCTACCCGATCGCCATCCTCGCCAATAACGGCATCCTCTTCGCCGAGGCGGCGCAGAAAGGCGCGCACTTCATCGAGCTGGCCTGCCAGCGTGGCATTCCGCTGCTGTTCCTGCAGAACATCACCGGTTTCATGGTCGGGCAGAAATACGAGGCCGGCGGCATCGCCAAGCACGGCGCCAAGCTGGTCACTGCGGTAGCCTGCGCCCAGGTGCCGAAGTTCACCGTGCTCATCGGCGGCAGCTTCGGTGCCGGCAACTACGGCATGTGCGGCCGCGCCTACGACCCGCGCTTCCTCTGGATGTGGCCCAACGCGCGCATCGCCGTGATGGGTGGCGAACAGGCCGCCGGGGTGCTCGCCCAGGTCAAGCAGGAGCAGAGCGAGCGCGCCGGCAAGAGCCTCGGCGACGATGAGGTGGCGGCCATCAAGCAGCCGATCCTCGAACAGTACGAGCGCCAGGGCCATCCCTATTACTCCAGCGCGCGGCTGTGGGACGACGGCGTGATCGACCCGGCGCAGACCCGCGAGCTACTGGGGCTGGCGCTGTCCGCCGCGTTGAACGCGCCGATCGAGCCGACTCGCTTCGGCGTGTTCCGCATGTAATCCGTGCCGCCGGCAGCCGAGCGCGCCGGCGCCTGCAGTCGCATCGAGGATGCCGAGATGACCGATTTCCAGACCATCGAACTGAACAAAGACGCGCGCGGCGTGGCCACGCTCTGGCTCAACCGCGCGGACAAGAACAATGCCTTCGACGCCCAGGTGATCGGCGAACTGAACGCAGCGCTGGCCCAGGTGCAGGACGATGCAAGCATCCGCTTCCTCATCCTGCGCGGACGTGGCAAGCACTTCTCCGCTGGCGCGGATCTGGGCTGGATGCGCGAGTCGGCCAAACTCGACTACCAGGCGAACCTGGCTGACGCCCACGAACTCGGCGAGCTGATGCAGCGCCTTTACCAGCTGCCGCAGCCGACCCTGGCCGTGGTACAGGGCGCGGCCTTTGGCGGCGCCCTGGGGCTGATCGCCTGCTGCGACATGGCCATCGGCGCCCGCGACGCACTGTTCTGCCTGTCGGAAGTTCGCATCGGCCTGGCGCCGGCGGTGATCAGCCCGTACGTGGTCAAGGCCATCGGCGAGCGCGCCACCCGCCGCTACGCGCTGACCGCCGAACGTTTCGACGGTACACGTGCCCGCGAACTCGGCCTGCTCGCCGAGACCTACCCGGCCAGTGAGCTGGACGCCGCGCTGGAGCAGTGGGTCGGCAACCTGCTGCTCAACAGCCCGCAGGCGCTCAAGGCCTGCAAGAACCTGTTGCTGGAAGTGGGCGATGGCGATTTCAGCGCAGACCTGCGCCAGACCACCGAACAGGCCATTGCCCGCCTGCGCACCAGCCCGGAAGGTCAGGAAGGCCTGAGCGCCTTCCTGGAAAAACGCACGCCGGCCTGGCAGGAGAAGAAGTGATGAATCGCCATATCGATACCCTGCTGGTTGCCAACCGCGGCGAGATCGCCTGCCGCGTAATGCGCACCGCCAAGGCCATGGGCCTGACCACCGTTGCGGTGCACAGCGCCATCGACGCCAGCGCGCGCCATGCCCGCGAGGCCGATATCCGCATCGACCTGGGCGGCGCCAAGCCGGCCGAGAGCTACCTGCGCATCGACAAGCTGATCGAGGCGGCCAAGGCCAGCGGCGCCCAGGCGATCCACCCGGGCTACGGCTTTCTCTCGGAGAACGCCGAGTTCGCCCGCGCCATCGAACAGGCCGGGCTGATCTTCCTCGGCCCACCCGCCTCCGCCATCGACGCCATGGGCAGCAAGTCCGCCGCCAAGGCGCTGATGGAAGAAGCCGGTGTGCCGCTAGTGCCGGGCTACCACGGCGAAGCGCAGGACGTGGAAACCTTCCGTGCTGCCGCGGAAAAGATCGGCTACCCGGTGCTGCTCAAGGCCACCGCCGGTGGCGGCGGCAAGGGCATGAAGGTGGTCGAGCGCGAGGCGGACCTGGCCGAGGCGCTGGCGTCCGCCCAGCGCGAGGCGCAGTCGTCGTTCGGTGACTCACGCATGCTGGTCGAGAAATACGTGCTCAAGCCGCGCCATGTGGAAATCCAGGTCTTCGCCGACCAGCACGGCAACTGCCTGTACCTCAACGAGCGCGACTGCTCGATCCAGCGCCGCCATCAGAAGGTAGTCGAAGAGGCCCCTGCCCCCGGCCTGTCCCCCGAGCTGCGCCGTGCCATGGGCGAAGCCGCGGTGAAGGCGGCCAAGGCCATCGGCTACGTCGGCGCCGGCACCGTGGAATTCCTGCTGGATGCCCGTGGCGAATTCTTCTTCATGGAAATGAACACCCGTCTGCAGGTCGAGCACCCGGTCACGGAGGCCATCACCGGCCTCGACCTGGTCACCTGGCAGATTCGCGTCGCCCGCGGCGAACCGCTGCCGATCAGCCAGGAGCAGGTGCCGCTGATCGGCTATGCCATCGAGGTACGGCTGTACGCCGAGGACCCGGACAACGATTTCCTTCCCGCCACCGGCACCCTCGAGCTCTACCGTGAAGCCGCGGATGGTCCGGGCCGTCGCGTCGACAGCGGCGTCGCCGAGGGCGATACGGTGTCGCCGTTCTACGATCCGATGCTCGGCAAGCTGATCGCCTGGGGCGAGAACCGCGAGGAAGCACGTCTGCGCCTCTTGGCCATGCTCGACGAGACCGCTGTCGGCGGCGTGCGCACCAACCTCGCGTTCCTGCGCCGCGTCGTCGGCCATCGCGCCTTTGCCGAGGCCGAGCTGGATACCGGCTTTATCCCGCGCCACGAAAGCGAACTGCTGCGTCCGGCCGGCGAGCTGTCCGATGCCTTCTGGCAGCAGGCGGCCGAGAGTTTCGTGCGCAGCGCCGGCGCCCGCGTGCGCGAGGACGACGCGCATTCGCCGTGGTCCCGGCGCGACGGGCTGCGCTTCGGCCTGCCGGCGCGGATCAGCCTGCACCTGCAGTGCAACGGCGAAAGCCGCCGGTTGACGGTCGATCCGACAGCGCAGCCGTCCGGCATCCGCGCCCCCAGGGCGATACGCCAGGGCGATACGCTGTATCTGCAATGGAACGGCGAGTGGCTGGCGGTGCGCGCCTTCGACCCGATCGCCGAAGCCGAGGCCAGTCACGAGCAGCACGGCGGGCTGACCGCGCCGATGAACGGCAGCATCGTGCGCGTGCTGGTCGAGGCCGGTCAGCAGGTCGAGGCCGGCACCGCGCTGATCGTGCTGGAGGCGATGAAGATGGAACACAGCATCCGCAGCGCCCAGGCTGGCGTGGTCAAGAGCCTGTTCTGCAGCGAAGGCGAGATGGTCAGCGAAGGCGCGGTGCTGCTGGAGATGGAAGAGGCTTGAAGGATGCACAAGGTGGACAAGGCTTCGCCGTTGTCCACCCTACGCACGAACGCAAGGCCGTAGGGTGGAAAACTCGCGCAGCGATTTTCCACCGATACCCACGCAACGGCGGACGCCGTTACCCCTGGAGGACATATGAGCCTGCCCAAACAGGTCCGGCTGGTGGAAGTCGGACCGCGTGACGGCCTGCAGAACGAGCAGCAACCGATCAGCGTGGCGGACAAGGTGCGTCTGGTCGACGACCTGAGCGCCGCCGGGCTGTCCTATATCGAAGTCGGCAGCTTCGTCTCGCCCAAGTGGGTGCCGCAGATGGCCGGCTCCGCCGAAGTCTTCGCGCAGATCCAGCGCAAGGCCGGGGTCACTTACGCGGCGCTGACGCCGAACATGAAGGGCCTGGAGGCGGCCATCGAGGCCGGCGTGAAGGAAGTCGCGGTGTTCGGCGCGGCCTCCGAAGCGTTCTCGCAGAAGAACATTAACTGCTCCATCGCCGAGAGCCTGGCACGCTTCGCCCCGCTGATGGAGGCTGCCCGCGAGCACGACATTCGCGTGCGTGGCTACGTTTCCTGCGTGCTCGGCTGCCCTTATGAGGGTGAGGTATCGCCAGCCAAGGTCGCCGAAGTGGCCCGCGAGCTGTATGCCATGGGCTGCTACGAGGTCTCCCTGGGCGACACCATCGGCACCGGCACACCGGGCAAGACCCGCACCCTGTTCGATACCGTGGCCCGCGAGGTGCCGCGCGAACGGTTGGCCGGGCATTTCCACGACACCTACGGCCAGGCGCTGGCGAATATCTATGCGAGCCTCTTGGAAGGCATCGCGGTGTTCGACAGCTCGGTCGCCGGCCTCGGCGGTTGCCCCTACGCCAAAGGCGCCAGCGGCAATGTCGCCAGCGAAGACGTGCTGTACATGTTCAACGGGCTGGACATAGCCACCGGCATCGACCTC
Source organism: Pseudomonas sp. FIP_A4 (assembly GCF_036701605.1). Classification (NCBI taxonomy): domain Bacteria; kingdom Pseudomonadati; phylum Pseudomonadota; class Gammaproteobacteria; order Pseudomonadales; family Pseudomonadaceae; genus Pseudomonas; species Pseudomonas sp. FIP_A4. Next base: position 8,317 of record NZ_JAYDXP010000091.1, read on the forward strand.
GATGCGCTGATCGCATCTGGCGACCGCATCAGCCGCGTGCTGGGCCGTGTCAACGGCTCGCGGGTGGCGCGCGCCCGCCATGCAGCCTGATCGGCATCGTTGTTGCATTGACGCATTCAGCCCGTGGCCGGTTCAGCCGCGGGCACGGACACAACAATAAGTAGAGGTATTTCATGAACAAGCTCTACCCCAGCGCTGCCCACGCCCTGGAAGGCCTGGTCGAGGACGGCATGACGCTCGCCGTCGGCGGCTTCGGCCTGTGCGGCATCCCCGAAGCGTTGATCGCTGCCTTGCGCGACTCCGGCAAGAAGAACCTTACCGCCATCAGCAACAACGCCGGCGTCGACGGCTTCGGCCTCGGCCTGCTGCTGGAGACGCGGCAGATCAGCAAGATGATTTCCTCCTACGTGGGCGAGAACAAGGAGTTCGAGCGCCAGTACCTGGCCGGCGAGCTGCAGCTGGAGTTCACCCCGCAAGGCACGCTGGCCGAGAAGCTGCGTGCCGGCGGCGCGGGCATCCCGGCGTTCTACACCAGGACCGGCTACGGCACGCTGGTGGCCGAGGGCAAGGAAACCCGCCAGTTCAACGGCGAGTGGTACGTGATGGAGGAATCGCTGACCGCCGATATCGCGCTGGTCAAGGCCTGGAAGGCCGACAAGGCGGGCAACCTGCTGTTTCGCAAGACCGCGCGCAACTTCAACCCGCTGGCGGCGATGGCCGGCAAGGTCTGCGTCGTCGAGGTGGAGGAGATCGTCGAGACCGGCGAGCTGGACCCGGACCAGATCCATCTGCCGGGTATCTATGTGCAACGCATCGTGCACAACCCGAGCCCGGAAAAGCGCATCGAAAAACGCACGGTGAGGAGCTGAGACCATGGCCTGGACACGTGAACAGATGGCGCAACGCGCCGCCCAGGAGCTGCAGGACGGCTTCTACGTCAACCTCGGTATCGGTCTGCCGACCCTGGTCGCCAACTACATCCCCGACGGCATGGACGTCTGGCTGCAGAGCGAGAACGGCCTGCTCGGCATCGGCCCCTTCCCGACCGAGGAAGAGATCGACCCCGACCTGATCAACGCCGGCAAGCAGACCGTCACCGCCCTGCCCGGCTCGAGCTTCTTCGACAACGCGCAGAGCTTCGCCATGATCCGCGGCGGCCACATCAACCTGGCCATCCTCGGCGCCATGCAGGTGTCGGAAGAAGGCGACCTGGCCAACTGGATGATCCCCGGCAAGATGGTCAAGGGCATGGGCGGCGCGATGGACCTGGTGGCCGGCGTCAAGCGCGTCGTGGTGCTGATGGAGCACACCGCCAAGGGCGGTGCGCACAAGATCCTGCCGGCCTGCGACCTGCCGTTGACCGGCGTTGGCGTGGTCGACCGGATCATCACCGACCTCGGCGTGCTGGACGTCACCGAGCAGGGCCTGAAGCTGGTGGAGCTGGCCGAAGGCGTCAGCTTCGAGGAGCTGCAAGCGGCCACCGGCTGCCCGATCCAGCGCTGAACCGTATGCGCGCAATGCCCGGCGCCCGCCGCCCGGCATCGCGCGCCACGCCGGGGACTGGCGCCAGCACTGGCCAGTCACCTGCGCGACCGTATACTCGCCGTCGAACGCGCCCGCTGCATTGCGTCGCGGCAACGCCATTTCCGATCTGGAGTTCGTCATGCAAGACGTCGTCATCGTAGCTGCAACCCGCACCGCCATCGGCAGTTTCCAGGGCTCGCTGGCCAATGTGCCGGCGGTCGAACTGGGCGCCACCGTGATCCGCGCCCTGCTGGAAAAGACCGGTATCGACCCGGCCCAGGTCGATGAAGTCATCCTCGGCCACGTGCTCACCGCCGGCGCCGGGCAGAACACCGCGCGCCAGGCCTCGATCAAGGCCGGCCTGCCCCACGCCGTACCGTCCATGACGCTGAACAAGGTCTGCGGTTCGGGCCTCAAGGCCGTGCATCTGGCCGTGCAGGCGATCCGCTGCGGCGATGCCGAAGTGGTCATCGCCGGCGGCATGGAGAACATGAGCCTGGCGCCCTACGTTCTGCCCGGCGCGCGCACCGGCTTGCGCATGGGCCACGCGCAGATCGTCGATACCATGATCACCGACGGCCTGTGGGATGCCTTCAACGACTACCACATGGGCATCACCGCGGAGAACCTGGCGGAGAAGTACGGCATCGACCGCGCCCAGCAGGACGCCTTCGCCGCGCAGTCGCAGCAGCGTGCCGCGGCGGCCATCGAAAGCGGCCGCTTCGATGCCGAGATCACCCCGGTCATGATTCCCCAGCGCAAGGGCGACCCGGTCGCCTTCGCCCGTGACGAGCAGCCCCGCGCCGGCACCACGGCCGAATCCCTCGGCGGCCTGCGTGCAGCCTTCAAGAAGGACGGCTGCGTCACCGCCGGCAACGCCTCGACCCTCAACGACGGCGCCGCCGCGGTGGTGCTGATGAGCGCCAGCAAGGCCGAGGCCCTCGGCCTGCCGGTACTGGCGAAGATCGCCGGTTACGCCAACGCCGGCGTCGACCCGGCGATCATGGGCATCGGCCCGGTCACCGCCACCCGCCGCTGCCTGGAGAAAGCCGGCTGGTCGCTGGCCGACCTGGACCTGATCGAGGCCAACGAAGCCTTCGCCGTGCAGGCGCTGTCGGTCGGCAAGGAATTGGGCTGGGATGCCGATAAGGTCAACGTGAACGGCGGCGCCATCGCCCTCGGCCACCCGATCGGCGCCTCGGGCTGCCGTATCCTGGTGACCCTGCTGCACGAGATGCAGCGCCGCGACGTGAAAAAAGGCCTGGCGACGCTGTGCATCGGTGGCGGCCAGGGCGTGGCGCTGGCCATCGAACGCCCCTGAGCGGCACGTGATCCCTCGTTCGCACCGCGCACCGGTGCGGGCGAGCGCGACCGGACATCGAGAACGAGCATGGCTAAACAGACCTACAGCATTTCCGATCTGGCCAACGAGCTGGACATCACCACCCGCGCCATCCGCTTCTACGAAGAACAGGGCATGCTCACCCCGACCCGCCGCGGCCAGGAGCGCATCTACACGCCCAAGGATCGCGTCACGCTGAAGCTGATCCTGCGCGGCAAGCGCATCGGCTTCTCGCTGGCCGAATGCAAGACGCTGATCGAGCTTTACGACCCCAAGGCCGGCAACCAGAAACAGCTGAACATCATGCTGCAGATGATCGCCGAGCGCCGCCAGCAACTGGAGCAGCAATTGCTCGACATCCAGCAGATGCAGCTGGAGCTGGACACCGCCGAGGAGCGCTGCCGCAGCGCGCTGCAAAGCACACTGGCGAAGCAGACGGCCGGCTGAGGGCGCGTTCGGCCACTGCAGCCCTGCATTCCAGTCAGTCCAGAACTCGAGAAAGACTCCATAAAACTGGACACCCCGCCTTGCCGGTGTACGGCTTTGCAGACACTCTTGGGCAACTCGGCCGGAAACGCACGGTCCTAACGCCCGCAGCCAAGCGAAGCGGCATAGGCACGCTATCTGCAAACGATCTTTCCCACGACACATGTCTGCCGTGGCGCACCCGGGCGATGTCCGCACCCACGCCGAGTTTCGCTGACTGCCGCCCGCATCAGACGGGCATTCCAATAATGGCTGCAGAGAGAACCGAACCGCCATGAGCATTGCCCGCGACGTACTCGACCATAATGGCCTCATCGTCGGCGTATCCCCGGAACGCTTCCGCATGCTGGCCATGCCCCTGCTGTTCGACCACCTCAACGCCCAGTGCGAAGGCACCATCGCGGTCAACCGGCAGGCGCGCATCGTCTGGATCAACGACAAGTACGCCGAGAAGATCGGCATCCGCGACCCCGCCAGCGTGCTCGGCCTGGAGGTCGAGCAGGTGCTGCCGGCCAGCCGTCTGCGCGAGGTGATGGAAAGCGGGCAGCCGAGCATGCTCGACCTGATGGCCTTCGGCGGCGAGCATTTCGTCGTCACCCGCATCCCGCTGCGTGACGAGGACGGCACCCTGGTCGGCGCGCTGGGTTTCGTGCTGTTCGACCGCGCGCGGCATCTCAAGCCGCTGATGGCCAAATACACCAGCCTGCAGACGCAACTGCTCGCCACGCAGAACGAATTGGCCAAGGCCCGACGGGCGCGCTACACGATCGCCGGTTTCATCGGCAACAGCCCGGCCGCCAGCGAGATCAAGCGCCAGGCCCGGCGCGCCGCGCAGCTCGACGCCACCGTGCTGCTGCGTGGCGAGACCGGCACCGGCAAGGAACTGCTGGCCCAGGGCATCCACAACCTCTCGCCGCGCGCGCGCGGGCCGTTCGTCGCGGTCAACGTCGCGGCGATCCCGGAGACGCTGGTCGAGGCCGAGCTGTTCGGCACCGCACCCGGTGCCTTCACCGGCGCCGACCGCAAGGCGCGCATCGGCAAGTTCGAGGTGGCCAACGGCGGCACGCTGTTCCTCGACGAGATCGGCGACCTGCCGCTGTCGCTGCAGGCCAAGCTGCTGCGCGTGCTGCAGGAGCAGGAGGTCGAACCGCTGGGTTCCAACCAGGTCAAGGCGCTCAACGTGCGGGTGATCGCCGCCACGCATATCGATCTGGAAGCCAAGGTAGCCGCCGGGCAGTTCCGTGACGATCTGTATTACCGCCTCAATGTGCTGGCGCTGCGGGTGCCGCCGCTGCGCGAGCGCAGCGGCGACATTCCCGCGGTGATCGAACACCTGCTCGACGACATCGCCAACCGCTCCGGCCAGCCGCCGATGGAACTCAGCCCGCAGGCGCTGGCGCTGCTCTGCGCGCAACCGTGGCGCGGCAACGTGCGTGAGCTGGGCAACCTGCTGGAGCGCGCGCAACTGTGCACCGACGGTCCGCAACTGGAAGTCGAGCACCTGCTGCCGCTGCTCGGCGAGCAGGCGAGTCCGGCGAGCAGTGCCGCTCCCGCCGCGACCAGTCGGCCCGCCGTCCCGAGCGAGCCGACCAGCGTGGACGAGGACCTGCCGTTGCAACCGCTCGCGCAGACGCTCGCCCACGCCGAACGCCGTGCACTGCAAAGCGCCTTGCGCGCCTGCCACGGCAATCGCCGGCGCGCCGCCATGGAGCTGGGCATCTCCCGCGCCAGCTTCTACAGCAAGCTCGCACAACACGGACTCAGCCAGCGCTGAGCGGTGGCGTCACGCACGCGTGTTCTGCCTGATCTATCGTTCTGTTCAGGGTGGCGATACCCGTCACCGCTCGGGAGCGACGACGATGACTGAGGATATTGGCAAGCTGGTGCTGCGCCTGGCGCTGGGCGTGCTGATGCTGCTGCACGGCATTTCGAAAGTGGTCAACGGCGTGGACGGCATCGTCGGCATGGTCACCGGCCTCGGCCTGCCTGCCGCGGTTGCCTATGGTGTGTATCTGGGCGAGGTGATCGGCCCGCTGCTGGTGATCGTCGGACTGTACACGCGCGTCGGCGCCCTGCTGATCGCCGGCAACATGCTTTTCGCCCTGCTGCTGGCGCACCGGGCCGAGCTGTTCACGCTGGCCCCCACCGGCGGCTGGGCGCTCGAACTGCAGGGAATGTTCCTGTTCGGCGCGGTGGCCGTCCTGCTGCTCGGCGCCGGGCGTTTCAGCGTCGGCGGAACGAGCGGACGCTTCAACTAGCGCGACTGTCCGGCTGCACGGACACCTTCCAGTGCGCTGGACATCGACCCGCGCCCCGGCCTGGCACGCCCTGGTGGCAGGCCCCTCCCCGATTCTTCCTTCGCCCCGCGACGCAGAGCGGCCGGTACGCCATGGGCGACCGGCCGTCGCGTTGCCGTGCGCGATACACGCCGCTGGCATGGCGCTGGCTTGAGCGGCGTAGCGCCCACTTGAGCGGCCTCGCACCGCTGCGGCGCGCTTCGTCCGACAACAACAAGAAGGAAGCCTCGCATGATCGTTCATCCCGTCATCGCCTCGATCCGGCGCCTCACACCACTGACACTGGCGCTGTGGTTTGCCGGCCAGACGCATGCCGCCGACTGCACCGCGCTGCTCGGCAGCGAGATACCGGCCGCGGCCATCGGCCTGCCCACGCGGGGCGCGCAGGTCGTAGCGGCCAACGCCATGGCGGCCGGCGGCACTGCGCCGCAGGCCTTCGGTGCCTATTGCGACGTCAGCGCCGAGATTCGCCCCATCGACCGCGCCGCACCGCCCATCCGCCTGCGCCTGGCGCTGCCCGAGCAGTGGAACCGCAAGGCGCTGATGCTCGGCGGTGGCGGCTACAACGGCACCCTGCCGAACGTTGCCGGCAATGTCCCCGCCGGCCCGCTGGACCAGCCCACGCCGCTCGGCCGGGGCTACGCCGTGTTCGGCAGCGACTCCGGGCACGCCTTCGATCCGCTCAGCCCCGGGGGCTTTGCCTGGAACGACGAGGCCCTGGCCAACTACGCCCACGACGCGCTGAAGAAGACCCGCGATACCGCCGTCTACCTGATCCGGCAGCGCTACGGTGCAGCCCCCGAACGCAGCTACTTCGCCGGCGGCTCTACCGGGGGGCGCGAGGCACTGGCCGTGGCGCAGCAGTGGCCGACCGACTTCCACGGCGTGATCGCCCTTTACCCCGCCTACAACGCCCTGGCACTGGACCTGCAGTTCGGCCGCATCACCCGTGCGCTCGCCGCGCCCGGCGCCTTTCCCAGCCTGGAGCAGCGCGCCGCGCTGCTGGAAGCGGCGATGCAGGCCTGCGACGGACTGGATGGCGTACGCGACGGCGTGATCAGCCATCAAGCCGCCTGCAACGCACGTTTCGATCCGGCCCGCGTCAAACTCGACGGCCGACCGCTGCGCTGCCCGGACGGAGCCGATAGCTCGCCGCGCTGCCTGTCGGACGCGCAGATCCGCGCACTGCGGGTATTCAACACACCGATCCGCTTCGGCTTCCCGCTGGCCAGCGGCGAAACCCATTACCCTGGCTTCAACACCTGGGGCACTGACCTCGGCCGGCCGGGGGAAGGCCTGCAGCTGGTGGTCAACCGCCTGGGCCTCAACACCCTGCAGCCGACCTACCCAATGCCCGTGCACGGCACCGGCTTCGCCGATGGCGCGCCCTACCACGCCGGCTTCTGGGATGAATGGGTGCGCCACTTCGTGACGCGCAATCCCACCTTCAACTCGCTGACCCTCGATCCGCAGAACCCCGGCCCCTGGCAGGCGCGCATCAGCGAGCTGTCGCTGCGTCAGGACGTCAATGAGACCGATCTCTCCGCCTTCGCTAACAACGGCGGCAAGCTGCTCATGGCCCATGGCACCTCCGACCAGCTGGTAAGCACCCGCGCCAGCGCCGAGTACTACCAACGCATTCGCCGCGACATGGGGCCGGGCAGGACGCGTCAGTTCATGCGCTACTACGAGATCCCCGGCTACGGCCATGCCGCCAGCACGGTATTCAATGCCGCCTGGGACTCGCTTACCGCGTTGGAGAACTGGGTCGAGCGCGGCATCGCCCCGCGCCGCCAGATCGTCGCCGACAGCGTCGGCGTGCCAGGTCGCACCCGCCCACTGTGCGAGTACCCGGGCTGGCCGAAGTACGTCGGCAAGGGTGCCGTCGATGCCGCCTCCAGCTTCGTCTGCGTGAACGCCCGCTGACCCGGGACAGGTGGCGGCCAGCGTCGTGCGCGCTGCCGCCACCGCCGTCCGCGATGCTGGACACCCGCGGCCCGCATCGATCCGACGCTGAACATGTCCGCCGAACTGGACGCTCTGCACACCAGCCGTATTACCTCATGCCCGAGCCACGCACCAGCTCTAGCACGAGCCTCAGCGCATAGCGATTGCGCCACCGGGCCGGCTGGCACGGCTTTCGCTGAGGACTGGCAGCCGCGCGAACGCGGCGCAGAACAACAACAAGAGGAAATCCCATGCGACTCAAGCAAACCGTCGTCTGCCCACTGCTGTGCGGCAGCGCCGTTCTGATCGCCACCGGCCCCGCAAACGCCGCCTTCATCGAAGACAGCAAAGCCAGCGTGGACCTGCGCAACTTCTACATGAACCGCGACTTCCGCTCCGGCGACGGGCAGTCCAAGGCCGAGGAATGGGCACAGGGCTTCATGCTGAAAATGGAGTCCGGCTACACCGAAGGCCCGATCGGCTTCGGCCTCGACGCCATCGGCCTCCTCGGCGTGAAGCTCGACTCCAGCCCCGACCGCGTCGGCACCGGTATCCTGCAGAGCGACCGCAAAGCACCCAACCGCGCCCAGGACGACTACGGCTCGGCCGGCCTCACGGCCAAGGCGCGGCTGTCGCAAACCACCCTGCATGTCGGCACCATGCAACCGCTGATTCCAGTGCTCATGCGCAACGACAGCCGCCTGCTGCCACAGACCTTCCGCGGCGCCTGGCTGCAGAGCAAGGAATTCGACGGCCTGACGCTCGATGTGGGCAGGCTCGACCGGGTCAACCAGCGCAACTCATCGGACAACGAGGAAATGACCGCCTTCAACGGCGGCCTGCGCAACATCCGCTTCGGTCGGCAGACCACCAGCGACGAGTTCCTCTTCGCCGGCGGCCGCTACGCCTGGACCCCGGAACTGAGCAGCAGCTACTACTACGGCGGGCTGGACGGCATCTACAAGGAACACAACTTCGGCCTGCTCCACGTACTGCCGCTCGGCGACAAACAGAGTTTCAAAACCGACCTGCGCTACGTGCACCAGACCGATGACGGCGGCAGCAACGTCGACGCCGACACCTTCGGCGCGATGTTCACCTACCGCATCGGCGGCCACGCCTTCGGCGCCGGCTACCAGCAAGTCTCCGGCGACACCGGCTTCGCCTACATCGCCGGCAGCGACAACTCACTGCTCAACCTGGTGCAGATCAACGACTTCGGCAACGAGGACGAACGCTCCTGGCAGGTCCGCTACGACTACGACTTCGCCGCCCTCGGCATCCCCGGCTTAACCCTCATGACCCGCTACCTCTCCGGCGATAACGTCGACCGCGGAGCTGGAGCCGGCGAAGGCAAGACCTGGGAGCGCAACACCGACCTCGCCTACGTGTTCCAGAGCGGCCCACTGAAAAACCTCGGCCTGAAACTGCGCAACGCCACCACCCGCAGCAACTTCCAGAACAACCTCGACGAGAACCGCGTGATCATCAGCTACAGCGTACCGCTCTGGTGATCAATGGCTTGCTTGCATTGCACCCGCCGGGCCTAGCGCCCGGCGTCCATTGAATCCAGATCGACGCGCGAAGCGCAGTCTCGCCAGCCTTTGAGCCAGCCGAGGCAAGCGGTTCCAACAGGCATTCACTTATCACGCCCAAAACAAAAAGGGGCTAGCTTTCGCTAACCCCTTGTTTTGTCTGGTGGCTACACCGGGACTTGAACCTGGGACATCAGCATTATGAATGCTGCGCTCTAACCAACTGAGCTATGTAGCCGAGTGGCGCGCATTATTCTCTGGTGCTTTTTTGCTGTCAACCCTGCCGTCACTGAATTTTTATCCTTTTCAAGCGGTTAGACCAGCGGTTGCGTCGCTGGTCGGACTGTCACTCAGCTGTGTTGGCGGAACGACGGACGAGTCGCCATCAGCAGGCCACCGAAGATCAGCGCACCGCCAATCCAGTGGAACGCCTGCAGGGCTTCGTCCAGCAGCAGCCAGCCGAGCAGCGCGGTGATCACCGGCATCAGGTAGCTGGTCATGGCCGCCTTGGACGCGCCGATCACGCTTACGCCGTGGTTCCAGGCGAGGTAGGCGATCAGCGAGGCGAACACGGCGGTGTAGCCAATCGCGACAAGGTTGTCTGCGGTCGGCGCGAAACCGCCGACGCGGCTGAGTTCCAGCAGGTAGAACGGCAGGATCAGCGGCACGCCCAGCGCCATTAGCACACCGAGCAATGTCAGTGGCGGCACCGGCAGGCGCGTGGCCCAGCGTCGCAGTAGCAAGGTGTATAGCGCCCAGGCCGCGACGGCGACCAGCATGATCAGATCGCCGCGCTGGAATGACAGGCTGCTCAGGACCTGCCAGCTGCCGCGGCTGATCAGGTAGAGCAGGCCCACGGCGGCCACGGCCATGCCGAGCCAGGCGCGGCGCAGCGGCCATTCGCCGAGCAGCAGGCCGGCACCGACGAAGGTCGCCAGCGGCAGGCAGGTGTTGACCAGGGTGAGATTGATCGCTTCGGTGCTTTGCGCCGCTGTATACAGCAGCGAGTTGTAGCTGGCGATGCCGCAGGCGGCGAGTACCGGCAGGCGCCAGCCGGCGGCGCGCAGAACGGCGCGATGGCGCCAGATCGAGCGCGCGACGATGGGCAGCAGCAATGTCGCGGCAAGTACCCAACGCCAGAACGACAGGCCCAGCGGCGGGATCTCGTCATGAAAAGCGCGGGCCACCAAGGCGTTGCCGCTCCAGCAGACCACCGCCACCAGCAGCCCGGCGAAAGCCAGGCCGTGGCGCCGGGACGCTACGCTGGATTGAGCGGGCGCAGACGGTACTGGGTCGGCAACTGGTCGAGGCCGCTGACGGTGACGTTGAGGTTCTTCCACAGGCCATCCTTGATGCCGTAGATGCAGCCATGCACCGAGAGCGGCTGCCCGCGGTGCCAGGCGTTCTGCACGATGGTGGTATGGCTGACGTTGGCCACTTGCTGGATTACGTTCAGCTCGCACAGGCGGTCGACCCGCTCTTCTTCGCTGGGCAGGGTCGCCAGGTGCGCGCGGTGCTCATAATAGAGGTCGCGGATGGTCCGCAGCCAGCCGTCGATCAGGCCCAACTGGTCGTCACGCATGGAGGCGCGCACACCACCGCAGCCGTAGTGACCGGTGACCAGGATGTGTTTGACCTTCAGCACGTCGACCGCGTACTGGATCACCGACAGGCAGTTGAGGTCGGTATGCAGCACCACGTTGGCGACGTTGCGGTGCACGAACAGGTCGCCGGGCAGCATGCCGACGATCTCGTTGGCCGGCACGCGCGCATCGGAGCAGCCGATCCACAGGTATTCCGGTGCCTGCTGTTTGGCCAGCTGCTCGAAGAAGGTCGGGTCTTCCTGCTTGATGGCTTCGGCCCAGCGGGCGTTGTTCTCGAACAACTGATCCAGATCGTTCATTTCTTGTCCTCGAAGTCTGGCACGCGAATGCGAACCGCTGCCGCTATGACACACCGGTTCTGCGCGGCGTCACAGCCCCTTGCGGCATACCTCCTGCGAGCTATTCGCGCGGCTGCGAGACGAACGAGCGGAGGTCGCGCAGGAAATTGTCGCGCCAGGCACTCAGATCGGCCGCACGGATCGCCCGCATCATGTGCTCGTAGCGATCACGGCGTTCGGCCAGCGGCATGCGCAGCGCCCGATCCAGCGCCTCGGCCATGCCGATGCAGTCGTACGGGTTGACGATCAGCGCCGAGGTCAGCTCGCGCGCCGCACCGGCGAAGCGCGACAGCACCAGCACGCCGGGGTCCTCGGGATTCTGCGCGGCGACGTATTCCTTGGCCACCAGATTCATGCCATCGCGCAGTGGCGTGACGAAGCCGATGCTTGCCGAGCGGAACAGCCCCATGAGAATGCGCCGCTCGTGGCTCTTGTTGAGGTAGTGCAACGGCGTCCAGTCCAGGTCGGACAGACGCCCGTTGATGTGCCCGGCCTCGCTTTCCAGCTGGCGGCGGATGCTCTGGTAGGTACGTACGTCCGAGCGCGAGGTCGGCGCGATCTGGAAGAACTCGACGTTGCGCCGGTGCTCGGGGAAACGGTCGAGGAACGCCTCGTAGGCCTTGAAGCGTTCCACCAGCCCCTTGGAATAGTCGAGGCGATCGACGCTGATGATGGTCTTGCGCGCGGTGTCACTGGTCCGCCGCATGGGATGGCGGCGGCCCTTGTAGGTTTCGCCGAGCTGCTGGATCTCGTCCGGCACGACGCCGATCGGGTAGACGCCGCTGCGAAAGTTCTGCCCGTAGGCGGTCAGGCTGCCATCAGCCTCGATCACGCCGCGCACTTCACGGGTCATGTAGTCCTGAAAGGCCAGCCGGTCGGTTTCGGTCTGAAAGCCGATCAGGTCGTAGTAGCAAAGCGTCTTGAGCAGCTCGTTGTGTGGCGGGATGACGGTGAGGATTTCCGGCGGCGGAAAAGGAATGTGCAGGAAGAAGCCGATGCGATTGCGGATGCCCAGGCGACGGCATTCCTCGGCGAAGGGGATCAGGTGGTAGTCGTGGATCCAGATGACGTCATCGGGCTTGAGCAGCGGTTTGAGCTTCTGCGCGAGCATCTGGTTGACCCGCCGATAGCCTTCGTACTCGTCGCGGTCGTAGCGCGCCAGGTCGATGCGGTAATGGAAGATCGGCCACAGGGTCGCGTTGGAAAAGCCTCGGTAGTACTGATCGTAGTCACGCTTGGTCAGCCCGAGCGTGACGTAGGTGATGTTGCCCACCTGTTCGCTGTTGATCGGCGGATCGGCGCTGATGTCGCCGTTCCAGCCGAACCAGATGCCGCCCGACTGGCGCAGGGCATCGTAGACCCCCACAGCCAGCCCGCCGGCGGCGGCCTTGCCGGCCTTGATCGGTGCTACGCGGTTGGAGACCACGACTAGTCGACTCATCGGATTCTCGCTCTCGATTGATTGTTATTGGATGCGTCCCTCATGGCAGCGCGGCGAGCAGTCGCTGCAGCCACTCGTCCACCGCGGTGACCGAAGCCAGGCGCTCGCGGGCCTGCGTCGGCCCTTCGCCGACCTTGATCGAAAGGCCGCCGAGCGCGTTGACCACGGCGAAACCGGCCTCGTCGGTCAGATCATCACCAAGGAACACCGGCACCTGCCCGTGAAATGGCGGCTCGGCCATGAACGCGCGGATCACCTCGCCCTTACTCGCGCCGCGCGGTTTCAGCTCGAACACGCACTTGCCCGGCTGCAGGCTGAGCAGCTCGCCGTAGCGGCGGGCGAAATCGTGGGCCAGCTCGGCGGCGGTCTGTTCGAGCTGCGGTGCGAGACGAAAATGCAGGGCGAAGGCGATGCCTTTGTTTTCCAGCAGCAGGCCGGGATGGTCGGCGCAGGCCTGCGCCAGCTCCGCTCCGATGCGTTGCAGCTGGGCGTGATCGAGCGCCAGGTCGCGCGGCGCACCATCGGCGGCGCGGCGCTCGGCACCGTGCACGCCCGCGGCTGGCAACCGCAAGGGCGCGAGCAGCCTGTCGAGCTGCTGCAGCGGCCGCCCGGATATCACCGCGACGGGAATCGCGGCGGCATGCAGCCGCTGCAGCGCAGCCAGGATCGTCGGAGGAACGAACACCCGTTCCGGGCGCGGCTGTATCTCGGCCAGTGTTCCGTCGACGTCGAAGAAGAATGCACAGCGTTGCGGCGCAGGCGCCGCCGAAGGTTGTTGATCGTCCATAGAGGGTATGGACTGCCGATCAGCGGTGCTGGTTCGCCTGTTTTTCACGGCTTTGACGTCTTGAATCTTCACCGCGCGGCCCGGTCACACCTTGCAAGACCCGCCATTCACCTACGGGAGACGACCATGAGCGAGCGCAAGCCGTACACGCCGACTGAAATCGACGACACCGAAGATCGCATGGGTTCGATCGAGCAGCTCGACTTCAGCGCACGCAAGGACGAACGCAAGGGCCGCATTGGCGATGAAGTTCCTGCCGACGAGCTGGCCGATGAATTTCCGCCGGAGCGCGTGGCCGAAGCCGGGCTTAGCGGCGCGGAAACGATCGACGGCAAGACCACGCTGGACGATCTCACGCCGGAAACCCTGCTGCCCGACGATGGCGCCCGATCTCCGAGCGAGCGCGGTCACGGCGGGCCGGCCGATGAAGATCTTACCGTGGTGAGCGATCAGCAGATCGGCGGCGCCACGGGCCTGGACGAGGCCGAACTGGCGCGGCGCCATCCGCTGGATGGCAAACCCTGGGACGGGCCGGCCGACGGTGACGAGGACAGCGGCGTCAGCGACGGCGACGCGCTGCTGGACGAAGACGACAGCGTGCTTTCGGACGAAGAGCTGGAGGGCGACGCGCCGCTGGATTCGGGACGGGACAAGCGCCCCGGGCAGTGATCGCGCGGCTCAGTCGAGCAAGGTGCAGGCCATCACCAGGGCATCCTCACGCCCTTCCGCCGACGGGTAATAGGCCCGGCGCCGGCCTACTTCGTTGAAACCGTAGCGCTCGTAGAGCCGATAGGCCGAGGCATTGCTGGCGCGCACCTCAAGAAAGCACTCGCGTCCGCCGCGCTCGCGGGCGCGTTGCATCAGGTGCTCGAGCAACCGCAGACCGAGGCCGCGGCCCTGGCTCGGCGGCTTGACGGTGATGTTGAGCAGGTGCGCCTCGTCGAGAATCACATTGATCACGCCGTGCCCGACCTGTTGCTCGCCCTCGAACATCACCCAGCATTCGTAGGCACTCAGGGCGTCGGTGAAGATGCCGCGCGTCCACGGGTGGCTGAACGCGGCGTACTCGATCTTCAACACGGCATCGATATCCGCCGCGGTCATCGGGCGGAAGCTGACTGCATCACTCATGGGTACTCACGAACTCCTGTGCCAACGCGGCAGGCTGCGGCGCATGGCTTGCCACAGCTCGGCCTTGGCCGCCGGCTGCTCCATCAAGGTTTCCAGACCGGGAATCGTCAGCGCGCGCCCGAGCCCGTCGATGGCCAGTTCGCGGCAGCAGGCGTCGGCTCCGACTTCGCCGGCGAAGCGCAGCGCCGGCAGGCCGACCAGCCAGATGCAGTCGCAGCCCATGGTTTCCAATTCTGCAGCCAGCACGCCCTGCACGTAATCGCGTGCGGCCTCGGCGCCCTGGTCGAGGCTGCCGCCGTGTAGCAGCGGCCAGCGGATCGGCTCGCCATCACCGACTTGCTGCGGACTGTCCGGCAGGTGCGCGGCGCGCAGCAGGTCCTTAAGCAGGATGTAGCCCGGATCGCGACTCTGGAACGACTCGCCGGTCGGCAGCTCCACCAGCAGCAGCACGCTGCCGGCGCGCAGCAGTTGCAGGGCGAAACGCGGTGGCGGCTCGACCGCCTTCGGCCGCTCCTCGGGCGCCTGCGGGGCCACGACTGCTTCGGGCTGCTTCGGCTCGGGCATGACGACACGCAGCTGCGGTTTTTCCGGGCGGGCCGGTGCCGGTTCGACGACCCGCTCGCTCGCCACCGGCACGATCGCGTCCGACTGCAGCGGCGCGGCCTCAACCGGCGGCTGCAGCAGCTCCAGCCGCGACGGCGCAGCGAAGGGCAACTCGGTACGCGGCAGCCAGACGGCCACCTGCATGGCGTCGAGGTAGGCCCGACGCCGGGTTTCGCTGATCAAACCCCTTCCACCTGCGGATGCGCCTTGGCGCCGACCTGCATCAGGTTCAGCGCGTTCAGGTAAGCCTTGGCCGACGCGACGACGATGTCGGTGTCGGCTCCGTTGCCGTTGACGATGCGCCCGCCCTTCTCCAGCCGCACGGTCACCTCGCCCTGGGAATCGGTGCCCTGGGTGATGGCGTTGACCGAGTAAAGCTGCAGCGTGGCACCGGAATTGGCGATGCTCTCGATGGCCTTGAAGGTGGCGTCCACCGGGCCGGAACCCTGGGCCTCGGCGTTGTGTTCGGTGCCATCCACACTCACCACTAGCTTGGCTTCAGGCACAGTGCCGGTCTTGCTGGTCACCTCCAGGCTGGCCAGCTTGAAGTGCTCGGGAGCCTCGTCGGCCAGGGTGTCGGAGACCAGCGCCTGCAGGTCTTCGTCGAAGATCTCGTGCTTCTTGTCGGCCAGCTCCTTGAAACGACCGAAGGCGGCGTTCAGCTCGTCGCCTTCCAGGGCGATGCCCAGCTCCTCCAGGCGCGAACGGAACGCGGCGCGGCCGGAGTGCTTGCCCATGACCATCTTGTTGGCGTTCCAGCCGACCGACTGGGCGGACATGATCTCGTAGGTCTCGCGGTGCTTGAGCACGCCGTCCTGGTGGATGCCCGACTCGTGGGCGAAGGCGTTGGCGCCGACGATGGCCTTGTTCGGCTGCACCGGAAAGCCGGTGATGCCCGAGACCAGGCGCGAGGCGGCGAGGATGTGTTCGGTCTCGATGCGCGTGTGCACGTTAAGCAGGTCCTGGCGGGTCTTGATCGCCATGACGATCTCTTCCAGCGCGGCGTTGCCGGCACGCTCGCCGAGGCCGTTGATGGTGCATTCCACCTGCCGCGCACCAGCCACCACCGCCGCCAGCGAGTTGGCCACCGCCAGGCCGAGGTCGTTGTGGCAATGCACGGAGAACACGGCCTTGTCGGCATTGGGGATGCGTTCGAGCAGCTGGCGGATGGTGTCGGCGTACTGGTGCGGAATCGCATAGCCGACGGTGTCCGGAATGTTGATGGTGCGCGCGCCGGCGTCGATCGCGGCCTCGATGATGCGGCAGAGGAAATCGATCTCCGAACGCCCGGCATCCTCGCAGGAAAACTCCACGTCGGCGCACAGGCTGCGCGCCTTCTTCACGGCGCGTACCGCCTGCTCGACCACCTGGTCCGGCTGCATGCGCAGCTTGTACTGCATGTGGATCGGGCTGGTGGCGATAAAGGTGTGGATGCGCCCGGAGTTGGCGCCGGCCAGCGCTTCGGCGGCGCGTTCGATATCGGCATCGACGGCGCGCGCCAGGCTGCACACGGTGCTGTCCTTGATGTTGTCGGCGACCAGCTTCACCGCGGCGAAGTCACCGGGGCTGGCGATGGCGAAGCCCGCCTCGATCACGTCTACCTTCAGCCGCTCCAGCGCGCGGGCGATGCGCAGCTTTTCCTCACCGGTCATGGACGCGCCGGGGCTCTGCTCGCCGTCGCGCAGGGTGGTGTCGAAGATGATGACGCGATCGTTGCTGCTCATAGGGGGTTCCTCACGGCTGCCGGGCGCCTCTCATGGGGCGCCTGAGTGGACGGATTGTCGCGTGAAATGGACGGGGCGGGAAGGCGCAGCTGTGTTTGGCTTGGGTTGTCGTCGCGTAGGGTGGAAAACCGCGAAGCGTTTTCCACCAGCGTTCCCCCTCGGTGGAAAAGCCTTCGGCGTTTTCCACCCTACGAACGCCCACGTTGGCCGTAGGGTGGATGTCGCTTTTTACATCCACCGCCGCGCAGCGGACAAAGTAAAAGGCCCCCCTAACAGAGCAGCGGGGCCTTTCGTTCTCACGTGCAGCTCGTCGCTGGGTTACTGATCCCAGGGGCGGTCGCCGCGCTCATCCTTGATCCGGGTCGGCAGGCCCATGACATCGAGCAGCTTGAGGAACGGCTGTGCCGGCAGTTCTTCGACGTTGACCATGCGCTTGGCATCCCACTCGCCACGGGCGATCAGCAGCGCGGCGGCGACCGGCGGCACGCCGGCGGTGTAGGAAATGCCCTGGCTGTCGGTCTCGGCGTAGGCCTCTTCATGGTCGGCCACGTTGTAGATGAACAGCTCGCGCGGCTGGCCATCCTTGGTGCCCTTGACCAGGTCGCCGATGCAGGTCTTGCCGGTGTAGCCCGGCGCCAGCGAGGCGGGATCAGGCAATACGGCCTTGACCACCTTGAGCGGGACCACTTCCAGGCCTTCGGCGGTGCGCACCGGCTGCTCGGAGAGCAGGCCGAGGTTCTTCAGCACGGTGAAGACGTTGATGTAATGCTCGCCGAAGCTCATCCAGAAACGGATGTTCGGCACGTCGAGGTGCTTGGAAAGCGAGTGCACCTCGTCATGACCGGTCAGGTAGAGGCTCTGTTCACCCACGACCGGCAGGTCGTCGGTGCGTTTGACCTCGAACATGCGGTTGGTCGTCCACTGGCTGTTCTGCCAGCTGTATACCTGACCGGTGAATTCGCGGAAATTGATTTCCGGGTCGAAATTGGTGGCGAAATACTTGCCGTGGGAACCGGCGTTGACGTCGAGGATGTCGATCGACTCGATCTTGTCGAAGTATTCCTGCTGCGCGAGGGCGGCATAGGCGTTGACCACGCCCGGGTCGAAGCCGGCACCGAGGATGGCGGTGATGCCCTTTTCCTGGCATTCGGCCAGGTGCTTCCACTCGTAGTTGCCGTACCACGGCGGCGTTTCGCAGATCTTGCCCGGCTCTTCATGGATCGCGGTATCGAGATACGCGGCGCCGGTGTCGATGCAGGCGCGCAGCACGGACATGTTGAGGAAGGCAGAGCCGACATTGATGACGATCTGCGATTCGGTTTCACGAATCAGTGCCTTGGTCGCTTCCACGTCCATGGCGTCCAGCGCATAGGCCTTGATTTCGCCGGGCTGCTTGAGCCGGCCCTTGGCTTGCACACTGTCGATGATGGCCTGGCATTTGGAGATGTTGCGCGACGCGATAGCAATACGACCGAGTTCGTCGTTGTGCTGCGCGCACTTATGGGCCACCACCTTGGCGACACCTCCTGCACCAATGATAAGAACGTTTTTCTTCAATTGTTTCACCCCCTTGTACTGCGGCCTCAGGAAAGGCTGGACAGGTAATCGTTAAAGTCGAACTCACGAACCACCTCGACGCTGCCGTCGAGCTGCTTTACCACGATGGACGGCATTTTCAGGCCGTTGAACCAGTTTTTCTTGACCATGGTGTAGCCTGCCGCGTCGATGAACGACAGCCGATCGCCGATGGCCAGCGGACGATCGAATTGGTACTCGCCGAAGATGTCGCCGGCCAGGCAGCTCTTTCCGCACACCATGTAGCTGTGCTCGCCGTCGTTGGGCGCCATCTTGGCGTTGAGGCGGTAGATCAGCAGGTCGAGCATGTGCGCCTCGATCGAGCTGTCGACCACCGCAAGGTTCTTGCCGTTGAACAGGGTGTCGAGCACCGTCACTTCCAGCGAGGCGCTCATGGTGATCGCCGCCTCGCCCGGCTCCAGGTAGACCTGCACGCCGAACTTTTCCGAGAACGCCTTCAGCCGCGCACAGAAGGCATCGAGCGGATAGCCTTCGCCGGTGAAGTGGATGCCACCGCCGAGGCTGACCCACTGGACCTGTTCCAGCAGATGGCCGAAGCGCTCCTCGATGGTGCTCAGCATCTCGTCGAACAGTTCGAAGCTGGAGTTCTCACAGTTGTTGTGGAACATGAAGCCACTGATCTTGCCGATCACCGCCTCGATCTTCGCCGGATCGTGTTCACCCAGTCGGCTGAACGGGCGCGCCGGGTCGGCCAGCAGATAGTCGGAGCTGCTCACCTGCGGATTGACACGCAGGCCGCGGATGGTGCCCTCGGTCGCGTCGGCGAAGCGCTCGAGCTGGCCGATGGAGTTGAAGATGATCTTGTCGCAGTTGGCGACCATCTCTTCGATCTCGTCGTCGGCCCAGGCCACGCTGTAGGCGTGGGTTTCGCCGGCGAACTTCTGCCGACCGAGCTTGAGCTCGTAGAGCGACGACGAGGTGGTGCCGTCCATGTATTGCTGCATCAGGTCGAACACCGACCAGGTAGCGAAGCACTTGAGCGCCAGCAGCGCCTTGGCGCCGGACTGCTCACGCACGTAGGCGATCTTTTCCAGGTTGCCCAAGAGCTTCTGTTTGTCGATGAGGTAATACGGCGTCTTGATCATTTATCGCTGCCCATGAGGTCGCCCGCAGGAAGCGGCCGGCTCCCCGTTTGGCAAAAGGGCCAATTCTGCCGACAACCGGTGCAGTTCGAAAGAGCATTGAGACATTTCGTCACCATCCACGCGTCGGCTGGCCTTGTCGTGCAGGCTATCGCGGCGCGGATGACGATCAGGTGACTCGTCCGGTACCGGAGGGCGGTCGGTCAGCAGTAGGTAAATCACGGGGCGCCGATGCAGTACAATCTGCGCCTTTTTTCACTGGCCGGAACCAGCGCCTCGATGATCGAACCCAAGCGCGTACTGCGTGCCCTCGCCGAACACTGGACCTTGCTCGAACCGCTGTGCGAGCGCTTCGACGCCGGCACCCTGAGCCTGGTCGAGCTGCGTCACCAGCTCGCCGCGCAATTGCCGGCAGGCACGCCCACCGATATCACCGCCCTGCTCGACCAGTGGATCCGCCTGGACATCCTGGTGCCGGTGGCCAAGAGCCCCAACCGCTTCGAGCTGAACGCGCAGATCCACGACTTCCTCGCCTACCTGCGCCGCGAGCACCGCCTCGGCCTGTGCCTGGAGATCGAGGCCTACCTGCGCCATCTCGAGCGCCTGGCCGGGCATATCCTCGATGCCTTCGAGATTCGCGATGGCAACGACCTGGCCCGCCAGCTGCGCCTGCTCGACATGCGCGTACGCGATGTACTGAAGAAGCTCGACAATGACGAGCAGGCCCTTGTCGCCGTGGCCGACCGGGCCAAGACCAGCGACCGTCAGATTCCGCTGCGCCAGCGCTATGCCGAGGTGCTGGCGACCTGGGACGAGTACGTCGAGCCGATGATCCAGCTGGTGTCCGCCGACGGCGCCTTCGAGCAGGGCGTTCATCGCGTCGAGCAGGTGCTGATGAAGCTGCTCGGCGAACAGCAGCGCCTCGGCCAGCTGGTGGACGACGACCTCCTGCTGCGCACTCATGCGCGCATCTTGGAAATGCAGACCACCGCCCAGCTGACCCTGCGCAAGGCCCGCGAGCTGCTGCTGCCGCTGCGCGAGGAAGCGCGTCGGCACAACGCCGTGACCCGCGGCGCGGCACTGGCGCTGTCGGCGATCCGCAAGAAGGGCCTGGACGCCGTACCACAGGCCTCGCTGCCGCTGTTCACCCGTCCGCAGAGCACCTTTCTCGGCACCGCCAGCCAGGTCGAGGCCTACGTCTACGCCCTGGCCCGCTTCGAGCCGAAGCCGGCGCAGTTCCCGCGGGCCAGCGGCAAGCGCAAGGGCGAGCCGCCGCGCGCACCGCGTACCGTCCGAGAAATGGTCGAGCGCTGCCAGCAGGCACTGCCGCTGCCGGACCTGATGGCCTGGCTGCTGGAGCAGGAACCCGAGGGCGCCACCGACGAGCTGCTCTACTGGTTCTCGCGCCTGTCCCGCGACGCCCGCTTCCAGCGCGATCGCCTGCAACGCCGCGAGTACCTGACCCGCGAACACCGCGTCAGCCTCAGCTCCTTTGCGCTGGTGGCCAATGCCAATGGCTGACTCCTACGTAGGGTGGACAACGCGCAGCTTGTCCACCATCACCCCGACGATATCCGAGCGACCTGAATGAACATCGACCTCAAGGAAATGACCCAGCTGGCGCCGATCTTCCGCGAGCTGTTCAAGGGCTATCACCTGTCGCGCAGCGAGCCGGAGCCCTACGCGCAGCTGTCGAACATGCAGGACCAGTACCGCGCACTGTTCAAGGCGCTCGGCTTCGAGCTGGTTTGCGATCCGCGCGGCTTCTACTACTTCGTCCCGGAGCAGATGGGCGCGCAGGTGAACAAGACCGCCCAGCGCCTGGCGCTGTTCACCTTCATCCTCGTCGAGCACCTGGCCGACCAGGGGCGCGACCCGCTGGCCGTGCTCGACGGTGGCAGCCTCGGTCGCGATGAACTGCCGGCGCTGCTGGACAAGTACCGCGACCTGTTCCTGCAGGCCGAAGTCACCACCCAGGAAGAACTGGAAGAAAAGGTCATCCGCCGCCTGACGCAGCTGGGCTTCGCCGAGGACAGCAACGGCGTCTACCGCTTCCTGCCGCCGATGCACCGTTTCCTCGACGTCTGCCTGTCGGTGCAGCAGGACCGCGATCTCGCCGCCAGCCTGCACAGCAGCGACCTGCCGCTGCCCGCCCCGGAGCTGATCGCCGAGGACGAGGGCGAGGACGACATCATCCTCATCGAGGAAGCGGCCGAAGAATCGGAAGAAGAAGCCTTGGCCGGTGCCATCGCCGAAGAAAAGGAGCTTGAAGCATGAGCCAGGAACGCTACGGCATCCGCCGCTTCGCACTGCTGAACACCGCCGGCTACAGCCTCGGCATCTTTCCGCTGGAAAACCCGCTGTCGGTCTACGGCGCCAACAACCTCGGCAAGTCCGCGTCGATCAACGCGCTGCAGTTCCCGATCCTGGCGCGCATGTCGGACATGAGCTTCGGCAAGTACAGCCTCGAGCAGTCGCGCAAGTTCTACTTCGCCTCGGACACCAGCTACATCCTCGTCGAAGTCATGCTGCCCCACGGCCCGCATGTGATCGGCGTGGCCGGCCGCGGGCCGGGCGGCGGCTTCGGTCATCAGTTCTTCGTCTACCAGGGCTCGCTGGACCTCGACCATTACCAGCAGAACGGCACCTGCCTGCGCCAGCGCGAGCTGTTCGCCAACCTCGAACGCGCCGGCATCAAGGCCTACGAGGCCAAGCCGGACGAGCTGCGCCGGCTGCTGGTCGGCGGGCATACCTCGATCCCGCTGGACATGACGCTGATCCCGCTGCGCTCAACCAGCGAGCAGAGCCTGAAGACCTTCCGCGCACTGTTCATCAACCTGCTGCATATGCGCGAGATCACCGCAGCGAAACTCAAGCAGCTGTTCCTCGATGCCTTCGAGCACAGCCTGCGCTCGGGCAGCGTCGACTATATCGCCGCCACCGAAGAAGCCTTCCGCGACGTGCGCCGCATGGAGCAGGACTACCAGGCACTGGTCGCCGCCGGCCCGCTGGTCGAGGCGCTGGCGGCCGGCGTAGCCCAGCGTGAGCTGCTGCGCGGCAAGCTGCATCGCCTGTCACCGCTGCTCGACAACCTGCTCGGCACCTGGCACGACTACGCCGATGCGCGCAAGGAAGAGCTGGTGATCCAGGCCGAGCACTATCGCCGCGAGCAGGACGGCCTGCAGAACGAACAGCGCGGTTCGACTGGCGAACTGATGCGCCTGGAACGCGAGATCAGCGAAATCCAGCGCTGGCTGGGCGAGCTGGCGGTGCTGAAGAACCGCTTCGCCCTGGTCGAGGACGCCCATGTGCTGGAGCAGCAGCTGCTCGCCGCCAAGGACGCCCACGACGAGCTGGCCGGTGCGCTGGCGCAGTCCCGTCAGTTCTCCAGCGAGGACCTGGACGAGCGCCTGCGTGATCTGGAAAAACGCCTGAAGTCGGTACGGCAACAGCTCGACCATGCCGACAACAACAGCTACTCGCGTTTGCGCGAGGAGTTCTCCCAGGCCGATGTGGATCGCCTGATGCGCCTGTTCAATGGCCAGCTGTTCAGCCTGCCGCTGGGTGAAAAAGGCATCAGCGCCGAGGGCGACGACTGGGTCAAGGCCGTGGAAGCGGTGCTGGATCGTTTCAAGGGCGACACCTTCTCGGTGCCGGGCCTGTCCATCGATCTCTCGCATATCGAGCCACCGGCGCTGCAGGCCCTGGCCGACCGTGCCGCCCTGCGCGACCAGAAGGATCGCCTGGAGCGCGAACTCAAGCAGCTCAAGACCCAGCATGCGGTGGCTGTCGACCGCGCCGCGAGCAAGGCCCAGGCCGAGGCGCTGTATCAGGCCGTGCTGGATGCGCAGAAAGCACTGGAAGACTTCCGCCGCAGCCAGACCCTGGCCGCCGAGGAGCCGGCGAAGCTGGAACAGCTGGCCCAGGCCGAGGCCGCCCAGGAAGAACTCAAGCGCACCAGTGACGCCTTCGCCGAGCGCGTACAGCACCTGTCCGCCAAGCTGCAGCTGGTCGGCCGTCAGCTGGCGGATCTGGAAGCCAAGGAGCGGACGCTGGAAGACGCTCTGCGACGTCGCCAGCTGCTACCAGCGGATCTGCCGTTTGGTACGCCTTACATGGACCCGGTGGACGACTCGCTGGACAACCTGCTGCCGCTGCTCAACGACTACCAGGACAGCTGGCAGGCGCTGCAGCGCGTCGACGGTCAGATCGAGGCGCTGTATGCCCAGGTGCGCCTGAAGGGCGTGGCCAAGTTCGACAGCGAGGAAGATCCCGAGCGTCGCCTGCAGCTCTTGGTCAACGCCTACGCCCACCGTCAGGACGAGGCGCTGACCCTGGCCAAGGCCCGCCGTGCCGCCGTCACCGACATCGCCCGGACGCTGCGCAATATCCGCAGCGACTACGAGAGCCTGGAACACCAGCTGGCGTTGTTCAACCGCGAGATCAACAAGCGCCAGGTCTCCAACCTGGAGAGCTTCCGCATCGTGCTGGCGCCGAACAAGGATGCGCTCAAGCACATCGACCAGATCATCCACAGCGCCGGACAGTACGAGGAAGGCGAGACGCTGTCGGTGTTCGATCTTTCCCAGTCCACCGAACAGGACGCCCGAAACGAAGAAGCCAAGGAGTATCTGGCACGGCTGGTGGCGGCGAACAACAACCAGCTGGGCCTCAAGGACCTGTTCGAGCTGGCGTTCGAGATCACCAAGGTCGGCGGCCAGCCGGTGATCCACACCGACATCGACGGCGCGGCGTCCAACGGCACCACCATGACCATCAAGGCGCTGACCAACATGTACCTGTTGCTGCACCTGATGGATCGCGAGCAGGCCGGGCGCATCCGCCTGCCCTACTACCTCGACGAGGCGGCAGACATCGACGAGCGCAACCAGCAGGCGCTGATCGAAACCAGCCTGCAGCTGGGCTTCGTGCCGATCCTCGCATCGGTGAAGCCTCAGGTCTCGGCCCATGTCGCGATCGACCTTGAGGGCGGCAGCGGGCCGGCCGGCATCTACATTGACGAGGCGGACTGGAAATACATCAGCCGCCGCGAACCGGTCGCCAGCCAGACCACTGCTTCAGCCCAACGGACCGAAGAGCCGGCCTGATCTCCCGCAACGAAAAAAGGGCCCCGAAAGGGGCCCTTTTCATGTGTGCGCAGGGGCTTGAGCCCGCCAGCAACGCCCGTCATCTATCGCCGGCGGCTCGCCCCAACTCGATCTTCGGTGCCCAGCCGAACCAATCGTCCTGCGGCTCCTTGAACAGCACGAAGGTCTGTCCCGGCAGCGCCCGGCGTCCCATCTGCTCGCCCTCTGGCGTGGCGAAGGCGACGCCGCCCTCGAGCAGAGACTCCAGCGAATCGGTGCGCAGGCTGGCACCTTTGAACAGACTGAAATCCACACCGAAGCCACTGGTCTCCCAGAAGCGGGTGCCGGTGTGCACCAGGGGCGCGTAGCGCGGCTCGATGACGACGCGGATCAGTACGCGATCGGCGTTCTGCCCCAGCTCATAGCCGGTGACCTCGCCGACTTTCACCTCGCGGTAGGTCACCGCGTTACCCGGCTTGATGGAACCCAGCCGGGCAGCGCTGAGCACCAGGCTCAACCCTTCACCGGCCTTCTGTGGCTCCCGCTCCTGGCCGGTGAAACGCGTTTGCACGCCCGCATCCGCCTTGCCCGGCGCCACCTCCAGGTAGGGGCCGCTGACCAGCGTATCCAGATTCGCTGTACGCATGATGCCGAGCTCCGGCCGAACCACCCAGAACTGGGTGCTGGCGCGGGTGATGCGCGACTCCGCTGCGGTGATGCGCGCACGCAGCACGACACTCTGCAGGTCGTCGCTGAGGGTCACGCTATCCACCTGGCCCACGGCCAGCCCCTTGTAGCGAATGGGCGTGCCGGCACTCAATCCATCGCCACGCGCCAGGCGAATTTCGATCGGCGTCCCGCGCTGGATTGCACTGTCCCTGTCCTTGTGCAGTACGAAGCGCGGCACCTTCCTCGTCCCGGCAGCCTGCGGATCGGGCGTTTCGAAGGCAATACCGCCGGCAAGCAGGCTCTGCAGCGACTCGCTACGCACCTCGATACCGGACAAACCGCCGCTCAGCGAGATGCCACTGGCATTCCAGAACCGGCTCGAGCTGTTCACCAGCTCGGCGTACGGCTGCTCGATGTGCACTCCAATGACGACCTTCTGCTGGTCGCGGGAAAATTGATAGCTCTGTACGGAGCCCACCCGAACCTGGCGGTACAGCACGGGACTGCCGACATCCAACGAGCCAAGAGTGTCGCTGGTGAGTACCAAGTGCCGTCCCGGCGCGCGGACGTCCAGCGGTGGCGCTTTGGCGCGAGCGACGAACTCCCGTTTGGGGGAGGCGCTCTTTTCGCCAGGCCGGACGGCAATGAAGTTGCCTTTCACCAGCGCCTCGAGGCCGGTGATTCCGCCCAGCGAGATGGATGGTTTGACCACCCAGAAATCGGTGCCATCGACCAGGTAATCCTCGAACAGCGGATCGACCGACAACTCAGCCTGGGCGCCCTTGAGATCAGCGTCGATATCCAGCTTCTTCAGCAGACCGACCTGCATCCCGTTGTACATGACCGGGGTGCGGCCGGCCTGCAGCCCGTCGAAATCCAGCAGCGAGACCACGGCCTTGATGCCCGCCTGGGCGGCATCGAAGTCTTCGTAGAGACGGAACGGAATGCTCGGATCGGTCGCCGGGCTGTCCTTGCGGTGCGCGGGCGTGGCGAACGCGATGCCCCCGGCGACGATACTGGCCAGGGACTCGGTACGGAACTTCACGCCGGTCAGCCCTGCGTCGACAGTGACGCCGCTGGCGTTCCAGAAACGGGTGTGCTTGCGCACCAGGTGCGCATACTCCGGCTGGATATAGAGCTGCACCTCCACGGTGCTGTCATCTTCGGCGAGCACATAGTTCTTCACCTGACCGACCTGGATCTGCCGGTAGAACACCGGGCTGCCACGATTCAGCGAGCCGAGGCGCTCGGCCTTGAGCGTCAGGTGCAGGCCGATGCGACTGTCGGACATCGGCGGCTCTTCCGCCAGGGCTACGAAGCGTCGGGCCGGTTCGCCGTCCGCGGGGCTCACGCCAATGTAATTCCCGGAAACCAGCGTTTCCAGGCCGGTAATCCCTGCGAGCGTAACGCTAGGCTTGACCAGCCAGAAGCGGGTGCCGCTGCGCAGATAGCCATCGACGTCCTGATTCATCTCGATGTCGGCGACAACGACCTGCCGCCGTGCCTCGTCCTCGAGGCGCAGGTCGCGTACTACACCGATGGTCATGCCTTTATAGAGGACCGAGGTCTTGCCAATCTCGATTCCTTCTGCGCTGTCGAACACTACTTCGATATGCACGCCGCGTTCGCTGTAGGCCTGCCAGGCGAGCCAGGCACCGATTGCCAGCGCGATCAGCGGTAATATCCAGATCGCCGACCAGTTGGAGGCTGGGCGGGTTCTCGCTTGTGGCAGATCAGTCATGCTTGTTTCCGGATTCGGTGTTATCCCAGATCAGACGGGGGTCGAAGGTAATGGCGGCAAGCATCGTCAGGACCACGACACTGGCGAACGCCACCGCCCCTGTACCGGCTTCCACACTGGCGAGGCTGCCAAAGTTGACAATCGCAACAAGGATCGCGATGACGAAGATATCCAGCATCGACCAGCGCCCGATCCACTCGATGAAACGGAACACCAGCAGGCGCTGACGCGGCGACATGGGATGATGCCGTTGCACAGAGATCAGCAACATGGCGATCCCGATCAACTTGAAGGTCGGCACCAGAATACTTGCAACGAATACTACCGCGGCGATTGGGTACATGCCGTGCCGCGCCAGCGTCACCACGCCTGACATGATGGTGTCCGGCGTGCCGTTGCCGAGCATGCGGACCGTCATGATCGGTAGCAGGTTGGCCGGTAAATAGAGCAATGCCGCGCTAAGCAACAGTGCCCAGGTACGGACGATGCTGTTCGGACGCCGCATGTGCACGCACGCTCCACAGCGTGTGCAGTGTTGCCGCGCGTGCGCCGGCTGATGACGATTGAGCTGATGGCACTCGTGACAGACCATCAACCCGGCATCAGCGGCGCGCATCGACAGGCTCCGCCAACGCTTCCCAGACCTGCTGCGGCGACATCACCAGTTCCAGCCATACCTGAACGACCAACAGCCCAGCAAAGCACGCCAGGCCGATCCCGAGGCTGAGCTCAGCCATGTCTCTAAGCTTGATGATAGAAACCAGGATGCCCAGCAGGTAAACCTCAAGCATCCCCCACTCGCGCAAATGATGATATATCCGGTAAAGCAGCATCCCTAACGGCTTTGCGCGGCGAGTGGCGATACAGAGCAAGACGACGAGCTGGCACAGCAACTTCAGCAACGGAACAACCATGCTGCACAAAAGAACGACAAAAGCGATTCCCTGCATATCACTACGGTAGAGGCTGAGCACGCCCGTCCACACCGTATCATCAGTAACTCTCCCCAGCAGGTTTAACCGCATGATTGGCAGGAAATTCGCCGGGAAATAAAGCAGCAAAGCGGCCAGCACTAACGCCAGCCCCGGCCCGACGAAGCGATGACGCAGACGGAGCAGCTCATAGCCACAACGCACGCACTCCGCAACCTGTCCGTGCGCAAGCGTGGGCCGGGCCATCAATAAATCGCATTCAGGACAAGCCACCAACTGCTCAAGCGGAAGCTGGGCGAGATCTGATGCCGCATCTGGTTCGGACATGCACGCTATCCAGATAAAGAAGTCATTCTAATCGAATGCTATCGGCCGGCTAGCCAAGCTGGATCACCGCCCCGCGTCCCGTGGTGGGTTGCTTAGCATTCCAAGCATCTTTAGGACTGCTCGCAAAACGTCCCATCCGTACGGACTTGCAGGGCCGCCCACGACTGCGCCAACTCGGTAGCTGTTCGCCTCCAACGTTCACTTGGTCAATCTAGTGCTGCATCGCAGGGAATTTCTTCCGCACAAAGACAAACCCCCGACCCGCGCAAGCGGATCGGGGGTTTGGCCGCCACCGGCGGCGAGGTTCACCAGCGTGCCTGGCACGGCCGCGGCAGTGCCGATGGCGACCGCGCAGGTGCCCATCATGGCGTGGTGCTCGACGCGCTGCGTGAAACCCAGACGCTGCTTGCCCGCTACGCCGACGATCTGCAGCGCAACCGCGCCCTGCGCCAGTCGCGCGATGCGGCCAAGGCAGCCGCCGAGTACAGTCCGTATTTGTCGAACACGTCTTTGTAGTAGACGCTGACGGCGTGGCCGAAGACGATCGGGTGGGAAATCTTCATCATCGTGGCCTTGACTCACCGCCCAGGTCGCCGCCGAGGAAGCCCTGCGCGAACTCAACGAAAGCCTGGAACGCCGGGTCGCCGAGCGCACCCGCGAGCTGGCGGCGATCAACAGCCGCCTGCACATCGAGA
>NZ_JAYDXP010000105.1:0-68637 GCF_036701605.1 Pseudomonas sp. FIP_A4
GCGGTTGATCAGCACGAACTCGCGCGAGGCATCGAAGCAGAGGATCGGCCGGTCGCGGTACAGGCGCAGGAAGTAGGCGTCTTCGATCATCCGCGCGTACTGCTTGACCAGTTGCAGGGCAAAAGTCTGCGAGTCTTTCGAGGGCGGGGAATACAGCGCCGAGATATCGAGCACGGCCAGCAGCTGGCCCTGCGGGTTGAACATCGGCACCGCGGTGCAGGTGAGGTTGGTGTGCCAGGCACTGAAATGGTCGTGCTGGTGGCAGGTCAGCGCTTGCTGCTCCTTGATGCAGGTGCCGACCGCACAGGTGCCGGCGTGGTCCTCACCCCAGTCGGAGCCGAGGTAGAGGCCGGTCTTGCGGTGCGCCTTCTCGTCGGCTGGGTCGCCGAGAAACTGCACGGCGATGCCACGGCTGTCGGTGAGCAGGATGATGTAGCCGAGTTCAGCAACATGCCGGTAAAGCTGCTCGACGCCAGCGCGGGCGACGTTGATCAGCTCATCGGCGTGGTCCTGGTGTTCGCGCAACACCTGGCGCGGCACGAAACGCGCCTCGGCCGGGCGCGCCGGGTCCAATCCGTAGTCATGCACGCAACGCCGCCAGGAGCGGGCGATGATCGGATCGCGATCACCGAGCAGTTGCGATGCGTTGGCCAGTGACAGCACCGCCTCGATATGGCTAGCAGGGGTTGCAAGCGGCGTCATGCGTCCTCCTCGTCCCGAGGCGCGGTGCTCGGGGCGGATGATTCTTGTTGTTTTCATTTCAGTTCTGCGACTGCGCCAAGAATAAATGAAATGTTCCGGCAGGGAAGTTCAACTTTGGAACATGAAGGCCCAGATAAATTGTTCGTACGTTGTAAAGCACTTTACAACGACGTTACAGGTGTAAAGCCGATGAGCTTTACAGCACAACTGGAAAGCCGCCGCACCTAGAAATTTAGTTCTTTATTTTCAATGTCTTGAAGAACTAAAAGCGTAATTAAGAAAGTTGGCACGCCATCTGCTCCGGAAGTATTTGCGGAACAAGCCCCCGCATAACAAGAGCGCCGCGTGCCTGCACTTTCTTTCAGGCTCCGGCAATAAGTCAGGAGCTGAGCCATGCAAAAACCCAACTGCCATGAAACCGCCATCAGTCGACGGCGCTTTCTTTCCCTCTCCGGTCAGACCGCCCTCGCCTTCAGTCTGGCGCAGCTGATTCCCGTGCGCCTGCTGGCCGACGAAGCGCTGCCGGAACTACCGCCCGGCCTGCTGCGCGTGGGCCGCGACGTGTTCCCGCATGACGCCATCGGCGATGCGCATTACGCCCGCCCGCTGGCCGAACTCGCCAAAGAGCAGCCGAAGCTGGTCGCCGACGGCCTGGCCGACCTGAATCGGCGCGCCATCGAGGCCCATGACCGCCCGTTCGAGGCGCTCGACGAAGCGCAGCGCGTCGCCCTGCTGACCGAGGTCGAGCGCTCGCCGTTCTTCAAGGCCGTGCGCAGCAGCCTGATGTTCGGCCTGTACGACAACAAGGCGCTGTTCCCGCTGTTCGGCTACCAGGGCTCGTCGTGGGAATACGGCGGCTACGTCAACCGCGGCTTCGACGATCTGAACTGGCTCTGAACGCCCGCCCAAACAGCACAACAACAAGAACAAGACGAGGAATACCCCATGGCAACGTTTGCCCAGGACGACGATGGCGTCGTGGTGATCATTGGCTCCGGCGCTGGCGGCGGCACGCTGGCCAACGCGCTGGCCAAACAGAAGATTCGCAGCGTAGTGCTCGAGGCAGGCAAGCGGCACACGCTGGAGGACATCGAGAACGACGAGTGGGCGATGTTCAAGAAGATCTCCTGGCTCGACAAGCGCATCGCCGCCGGCGACTGGCACCTGGCCGAGAACAACCCCAACCTGCCGGCCTGGATCGTCAAGGGCGTCGGCGGCAGCACCGTGCACTGGGCCGGCATCGCCCTGCGCTTTCGTGATTTCGAATTCAAGATGCAGAGCATCAACGGCGATATCGCCGGCGCCAACCTG
Source organism: Pseudomonas sp. FIP_A4 (assembly GCF_036701605.1). Taxonomy (NCBI): domain Bacteria; kingdom Pseudomonadati; phylum Pseudomonadota; class Gammaproteobacteria; order Pseudomonadales; family Pseudomonadaceae; genus Pseudomonas; species Pseudomonas sp. FIP_A4. Next base: position 2,014 of record NZ_JAYDXP010000105.1, read on the forward strand.
CTCGACTGGCCGGTGACGCTCGAAGAAATGGCGCCCTGGTACGAGAAGGCCGAGAAGCACATGGGCGTGACCGGGCCGAGCACCGGCATGGCCTATCACCCCTGGCACAACTCCTTCAAGGTGCTGGCCACCGGCGCCAAGCGGGTCGGCTACAAGGAGATTCTCTCCGGGCCGATGGCGATCAACACCGAGCCCTACGACGACCGCGCCGCCTGCCAGCAGATCGGCTTCTGCATGCAGGGCTGCAAGATGGGCGCAAAGTGGTCGACGCTTTACACCGACATCCCGCGCGCCGAAGCCAGCGGCTACTGCGAGGTACGGCCGCAGTCGATGGTGCTGCGCATCGAGCACGACGCCAAGGGCAAGGTGAACGGCGTGGTCTACGCCGACGCCCAGGGCACCATCCAGCGGCAGAAGGCCCGGGTGGTCTGCGTGGCCGGCAACTCCATCGAGTCACCACGGCTGTTGCTCAACTCCGCTTCCTCGATGTTCCCCGACGGGCTGGCCAATTCCTCCGGCCAGGTCGGCAGAAACTACATGACCCACACCACCGCCGGCATCTTCGCCGTGATGCCCAAGCCGGTGAACATGCACCGCGGCACCACCTGCGCCGGGGTGATCTCCGACGAGTCCTACAACGACCCCTCACGCGGCTTCGTCGGCGGTTACCGCCTGGAAATCCTCGCCCTCGGCCTGCCCTTCCTCTCCGCTTTCCTCGACCCGACGCCCAAGGGCTGGGGCCGCCAGTTCGCCTCGCGGATGGAAAAGTACAACCACATGTCTGGCGTCTGGCTGTGCGGCGAGGACCTGCCGCTGGAAAGCAACCGCATCACCCTGCACGCCACCGAAAAGGACCAGTACGGCCTGCCGATCCCGGTGGTGACCAAGAGCGATCACCCCATGGATGCCGCCATGCGCAAGCACGGCGTCGCCGCCACCGCCAAGTGTTACGAGGCCGCCGGCGCCACCGACGTGATCGAGCTGCCGCCCTACCCGGCCAGCCACAACATGGGCACCAACCGCATGAGCGCCAAGGCCCGTGACGGCGTGGTGAACAAGTGGGGCCAGAGCCACGACATCCCCAACCTGTTCGTTTCCGACGGCAGCCAGTTCACCACCAGCGGCGGCCAGAACCCCACCCTCACCATCGTCGCGTTGGCCCTGCGCCAGGCCGAGCAGATCGGCCGGCTGCTCAACGAACGCGCGATCTGACCACCAACACAAGGGAGTCGACCATGACCCAGCCCAACAACTCGCAGCGCCTGTGGATGTACGAACAGATGCTGACCAGCCGCTACATGGAGGAATCCATCGAGCGCATCTACATGGAAGGCAAGACGCCGGTGTTCAACATGGCCAAGGGGCCGATTCCCGGCGAGATGCACCTTTCCAATGGCCAGGAGCCCTGTGCGGTGGGCGTCTGTGCCCACCTGAACGCCGAGGACATCGTCACCGCCACCCACCGCCCGCACCACATCGCCGTGGCCAAGGGCGTCGACCTCAACGAGATGATGGCCGAAATCTTCGGCAAGGCCACCGGGCTTTCCGGCGGGCGCGGCGGGCATATGCACCTGTTCGATGGCCGGGTGAATTTCTCCTGCTCGGGAATCATCGCCGAGGGCATGGGCCCGGCCGTCGGCGCCGCATTGTCGCGGCAGATGCAGGGCAAGCCCGGGGTGGCGGTGTCCTTCATCGGCGAGGGCGCGGCCAACCAGGGCGCCTTCCACGAAACGCTGAACCTCGCCGCGCTGTGGAAGCTGCCGGTGGTGTTCGTCATCGAGGACAACGCCTGGGGCATCTCGGTGGCCAAGGCCAGCGCCACCTGCATCAAGCAGCACCACGTGCGCGCCGCGGCCTACGGCATGCCGGGGGTGTTCGTCGAGAACAACGACCCGGACGGCGTGTTCCGCGCGGCCGGCGAAGCCATCGAGCGCGCCCGTGCCGGTGGCGGCCCGACCCTGATCGAGATCGAGACCTACCGCCTGGCCGGCCACTTCATGGGCGACGGCGAAACCTACCGCCCCGAGGGCGAGAAGGACGGCCTGATGAAAAAGGACCCGATTCCCGGCTACCGCCAGCGCCTGATCGACGAAGGCGTGATGAGCGAGACGCAGGCCGAGGACATCGCGGCGCGTGCCCGCGGGCGCATCGATGAAGCCGTGCAGTTCGCCCGCGAAAGCCCGTACCCGCGGCCGGAAGAAGCGCTCGAGCAAGTGTTCGTGTGAGCCCGCCCGACAACAACACGAGGAACACCCCATGAACAGCCAAGCCACCATGACCGCCGCCGTCTGGCACGGTCGCAAGGACATCCGCCTGGAGCAGGTGCCGCTGCCTGGCGCGCCGCAACCGGGCTGGGTGCAGATTCGCGTGCACTGGTGCGGCATCTGCGGTTCCGACCTGCACGAATACCTCGCCGGCCCGGTGTTCATCCCGGTGGACGCGCCCCACCCGCTCACCGGCATCAAGGGCCAGTGCATCCTCGGCCACGAGTTCTGCGGTGAGATCGTCGCCACCGGTGACGGCGTCGAGGGTTACGCACCGGGCGACAAGGTCGCCGCCGACGCCTGCCAGCATTGCGGTCAGTGCCGCTTCTGCAAGACCGGCCAGTACAACCTTTGCGAGCAGCTGGCCTTCACGGGTCTGATGAACAACGGCGCCTTCGCCGAATTCGTCAACGTACCCGCCGAACTGCTCTACCGCCTGCCCAAAGGCTTTCCGCTGGAGGCCGGGGCGCTGATCGAACCGTTGGCGGTCGGCATGCACGCGGTGAAGAAGGCCGGCAGCCTGCTCGGCGAAACGGTTGTGGTGGTCGGCGCCGGCACCATCGGCCTCTGCACCATCATGTGCGCCAAGGCCGCCGGCGCCGGCCAGGTGATCGCCCTGGAAATGTCCGCTGCGCGCAAGGCCAAGGCGCTGGAAGTCGGCGCCACGCGGGTCATCGACCCCAGCGAGTGCGACGCCATCGCCGAGATCAAGGCGCTCACCGGCGGCTACGGCGCCGACACCTCCTTCGAGTGCATCGGCCACAAGGCCACCGCCAAGCTCGCCCTCGACGTGATCCGCAAGGCCGGTCGCTGCGTGATGGTGGGCATCTTCGAGGAGCCCTCGGAATTCAACTTCTTCGAGATCGTCGCCACCGAGAAACAGGTGATCGGTTCGCTCGCCTATGCAGGGGAGTTCGCCGACGTCATCGCCCTGATCGCCGACGGCCGCATGGACGTCACCCCGCTGATCACCGGCCGCATCGGCCTGGACAACATCCTCGAGCAGGGCTTCGAGGAACTGGCCAACCACAAGGACCGCAACGTCAAGATCATCGTCAGCCCCAGTGCGCTGGCCGGCTGAGCAGGAGACCACCATGACCACAGCAGTAAAAGAGAGAAAGCTCACCGTCGCCCGCGCCATGGCCGAAGCCGTGGCGCAGGAGATGCGCCTGGACCCGAAGGTGTTCGTGATGGGCGAGGACATCGGCCAGCTCGGCGGTGTGTTCGGCAACACCCGTGGCCTCTATGAAGAGTTCGGCAAGACGCGCATCCGCGACACGCCGATCTCCGAAACGGCCTTCATCGGTGCCGCGGTGGGCGCCGCTTCGGACGGCATGCGGCCGATCGTCGAGCTGATGTTCGTCGACTTCTTCGGCGTCTGCATGGACGCCATCTACAACCTGATGGCCAAGAACACCTACTTCTCCGGCGGCAAGGTGCCGGTGCCGATGGTGCTGATGGCCTCCACCGGCGCCGGCTACTCGGACGCCGCCCAGCATTCGCAGTGCCTCTACGGCACCTTCGCCCACCTGCCGGGCATGAAGGTGGTGGTGCCGAGCAATGCCTACGACGCCAAGGGCCTGATGACCGCGGCGATTCGCGATGACAACCCGGTCGTCTACCTCTTCCACAAGGCGCTGCAGGGCATGGGCTGGCTGGGCACCGAGAAAGGCGCCACTGTGCCGGTGCCGGAGGAGCCCTACATCGTCGAGATCGGCAAGGCCAAAACCGTGCGCGAGGGCCGCGACGTCAGCCTGGTCAGCCTCGGCGCCGGCGTGCATCACGCCCTGCGCGCCGCCGCGCTGCTGGAAAAGGATGGCGTCAGCGCCGAGGTCATCGACCTGCGCAGCCTGGTGCCGCTGGACCGCGAGCACGTCATCGCCTCGGTACGCAAGACCGGCCGACTGATCGTGATCGACGAGGACTACCACAGCTTCGGCGTCAGCGGCGAAATCATCGCCAGCGTCGTCGAGCACGACATCGGCATGCTCAAGGCACGCCCGCAACGGGTGGCCTTCCCCGACATCCCCATCCCCTTCACCCCGGTCATGGAGCAATGGGCCCTGCCCAACGCGGACAAGATCGTGGCCGCCTATCACGCCATGCATAAGGAATGACGTTTATGAGTACCCCCATCGTGATTGCAGACGACCTCTGGGAAGGCGACGCCGAAGCGGTGATCACCTCCTGGCTGGTCAGCGACGGCGCCGAAGTGGCCGCCGGTGACCTGGTCGCCGAGGTCATGTCGGAAAAGGCCCAGTTCGAGATCGAGGCGCCGGCTGCCGGCGTGCTGAAGATCATCGAGGAAGAAGACGCGGTGATCGCCAAGGGCGCGGTCATCGGCCAGGTGGAATAGCCATGACTCGACTGGAAATCCTGCCCGAGCGCGCGCCCGAACGGGTGCCGCTCAAGGGCATGCGCAAGATGATCGCGGCGAAGATGCACGAAAGCCTGCAGACCACCGCGCAGCTCACTCACCACAGCGAATGCCGGCTGGATGCGCTGAAAACCCGCCGCGCCGAGCTGAAGGCCAAGGGCAGCGCGGTGTCCGTGCAGGACCTGTTGCTGCTCAAGGTGATCGAGACGCTCAAGGCCCATCCCGGCCTCAATGCCACGCTGGAGGACGAGGTGATCCACCAGCACGCGGCGGTGCATCTGGGCCTCGCCATCCCGCTGCCGGGCGACCTGCTGGTCGCCCCGGCGCTGTTCAATGCCGAACAGCTGGACGGCGAAGACCTGTGCCTGGCGCGCAAAGCGCTGGTGGACAAGGCCCAGGCCGGCAAGCTGTCGGTCAAGGAGCTGACCGGCGCCACCTTCACCGTATCCAACCTGGGGCTGTCGCGGGTGCATCACTTCACGCCGATCCTCAATCCGCCGCAGGTAGCGATTCTGGGTGTCGGTGGCATTCAGCGGCGGCTGGAACTCGGGCCGAGCGGCGAGCTGATGGAAGTCGAGTGGATGGGCCTGTCGCTGACCTTCGACCATCGCGCCGTCAACGGCTCACCCGCGGCGGAGTTTCTCGATGATCTCTGCCGGCGCATCGAGGAGCACGCGGCATGAACGGCATCGCCCGGTTCAGCGTGGGCGCCGGCCTGAATGCCGAGCGGGCCTTGCTGCAACGCGTCTGCGATGGCCTGTTCGACTGCCAGCTGCTGCTCTGGCGTCCGACCGGCCAGGCGCTGGTGATGCCCGGCAGCTTCGAACGCCGCCCCGGCTTCGCTCTGGCCAGCCAACGCTGCGCAGCGCAGGGCTGGCCGATCCTGCTGCGCGATACCGGTGGCGAACCGGTGCCGCAATCACCGGCCGTGCTCAATGTCGCCCTGGCCTGCGCCCTGCCGGCCAGCGACGAGATCGACAGGCGCATCGTCGTCGCCTACGAGCGTCTCCTCGATCCCCTGGCGCTGTGGCTAGCCGAACATGGCCTGCGGGCCGGAGTCGGCGCGGTGCCGGGTGCCTTCTGCGACGGCCGCTACAACCTGACGCTGGAGGGCCGCAAGCTGGCCGGCACCGCGCAGCGCTGGCGGCGCAGCCACGACGGTCGCCCGGCAGTGCTCGCGCACGCGGCCCTGCTGATGGACGACTGGCGCGAGCCGATGGCCGAAGTCGTCAACCGCTTCTATCACGCCTGCGCCAGCGACCTGCGCTGCCAGGCCGACAGCCATCTGGCGCTCGGTGAGCGGCTGCCAGGCGCCTGGAGCGAAGCCGAGTCACTGTCCGACCGCTATCAACGTGTGCTGGCCTGGCAGGGTCTGGAGCTCGGCGCCCGCCCCTTGCCGTGCCCGGTCGCAAGCACGGTCGCCGGTCCACCCTCCCCCTTGCTTTGAACAACAACACGGCCGTCAACCGATCCGGCCATACATCGGAGGAAACACCATGAGCTACCCCACCCCCTCCCCGCCCAAAGGCAGCCTGCCCGGCCAGCGCGGGTATCCAACACTTCGCCCTGCCCAGTCCAGGCGAAGCGGTGACATTTTTCCGTGGCTCATCACCGCAGAGGGTCACAACGGCGAAGCAGGCCATATAAAAGTTTAAATAAATAATTTGAAAAGCCGTGATATGCGCATGCCATTACGCGCTATCACGGGGCGCAATACCGATGCCGACTTAATAACAAAAGAAACACCACAAGAGCCTTTATCCATAAATGCTCGTTGTACCCACGCACGCCTGAAATCCTAAACAAGGAATAATAAAAATGAAATCCAAACAGTCAAACCTAAGGGTGCACCTAATCATGGCTGCCTCGCTTTTTGCGATCACGCCGCTGCATGCATCAGACAGAGTCATTACCGACAAGGAATTATCTGATGAATCAAATACTGCTGATTGGCTGGCTTATGGGCGAACGCACTCCGAGCAGAGGTTCAGCCCTCTCAAAGACATCAATGTAGATAACGTCAGCCAGCTCAAGCCTGAATGGTACGCACCGCTGCCGGACCGTTCCGATATGGTCGGGACGCCCTTGGTGGTCGATGGCGTCATGTATTACGTGGGTGAAATGAACAGAACCCGTGCATTCGACGCTCGCTCGGGCAAGATGCTTTGGGAATATGATCCGCAAGTTTCCAAAGAGATCCTCAACAACAACATGAAGAAGGTCTTCTGGAAGCATAATCGCGGCCTTTCAACCTACGGCGACAAGTTATTCATTGCCACCTGGGATGGCCGCCTGATTGCAATCAACCGAAAAGACGGCAAGGAAGTCTGGCAGACCCGTACCTTCGATCACGACCAGCCGTTGAATATCACCGGTCATCCCAAGGCCTTCGATGGGAAAGTATTCGTCGGCAATGGCGGAACGGAACTTGGTCCGATGCGTGGGTATGTGACCGCTTATGATGCCGAAACGGGTAAGCAGGTCTGGCGTTTCTATATCGTCCCTGGCAACCCTGCCGATGGATTCGAGGATGCCGCTCAGGAAATGGCGGCCAAAACCTGGACTGGCCGGTGGTGGGAAAACGGCGGCGGCGGCAATGCCTGGCACGGCTGGACCTACGACGCCAAATACAACCAGCTCATCTTCGGTACAGGTAACGGTGGGCCATGGAATATCAAGGTGCGTAGCCCGGAGGGTGGCGACAACCTGTTCCTGTGTTCGGTCGTGGCGGTCGATGCGGATACGGGCGAATACAAATGGCACGTCCAGACTGCACCGGGTGACACCTGGGACTACAACTCGAACATGGACATCGTGCTGGCCGATTTGAAAATCGATGGCAAGGATGTTGATGCGGTACTGCATGCACCGAAGAACGGCTTCTTCTATACGATCGACCGCTCAAACGGCAAGGTACTGTCCGCAGAGAAATTCGCAGACGCCAACTGGTCAACCAAATATGACCTGAAAGAACAGCGCCATATTGTTGCTGAAGGCGCGAGATATCCTGATGGCGAGAAGAATATTTACCCCTCGGCATTCGGTGCGCACTCATGGCATGCGATGTCTTACAACCCCGAGTTGAATCTCGCCTTCATCCCCACCAACCACTTGGGCAACACCTTCAAGGACAATGGCAAGAACACGAAGTCTGACCACAAGATGGCAAGCCACAAGCTCTACCTGGGGCTGACCGGTTGGGAACTGACCAAAGACCCGCATGAAACTCGCGGTTCCTTGCAGGCCTGGGACCCGGTCAAGAACGAGCGCGTCTGGCAAGTCAACCAGAAAAGCCCATGGGGTGGCGGAACCCTGACCACCGCCGGCAATCTGGTATTCCAGGGCCAGCCTGACGGCATGTTCAAGGCTTACGATGCCCGCACCGGTGACGAACTTTGGTCTTATGACGTAGGCCTCGGTATCTCTGCGCCACCGATTACTTACAAGCTGGATGGCAAGCAGATGGTTTCCCTGCTGGTCGGTCCTGGTGGTGCATTGGCCTCTAACTTCGGCGGTTCCGGTGAACTGGGCTTTGAAAGCCATGGCTGGAAATATGGTGCGCATGAGCGCCGCATCATGACCTTCTCGCTGGACGGAAAGGCGGTTGTTCCCAAACAGCCGGCACCGCAGCTTGCCAAGCCAATTATCGATGCGAAGTTTGAGATCGATGCCAAGAAAGCAGAGGCTGGCGCGGGTGTTTTTGCGGAAAACCTCTGCGTTGGTTGTCATGGCGCCGGAGCTGTTGCGGGTATGAAAGCACCCGACCTGCGGGAGTCGCCGATATTGCTCACAGGCAATGAAAAGGCATTTGAGAGTGTTGTGCGCGGCGGTGCGTTACTTGCCAACGGGATGCCTAAGTTCCCGGATTTGACAGACGCAGAGCTTGAAAGCATTCGCCATTTCGTTCGCAGGCAAGCGCACGATGGAGTGAAGTCTGGCGGCGGACATTAGGCCAGCAATTCAAACGCCAACTGAACAAACCGGTAACGCCTACTAGCGATGTAGTCAGGCGTTACCAATGGGCAGAAGTGCACGCGAATATCGTTCATTACATAGGCCTTGCAACTAACGATATTCGCTGCACGCCGCACCGTTACATCCCAAAGGATCAAAACAATGACAACCAGCCTGCGCTTCGGCAGCGGCCTTCTCGCCGCCTGCCTGTTCACTTCTGCCCAAGCGGCCGAGTATTCACCCGATCAGTTCCTGTTCGGCGACTGGAACGGCAGCCGCACCCGCCTGCATGAGGCCGGCGTCGACCTGCAGATCACCTACGTCAACGAGCTGGCCTGGAACACCCAGGGCGGCGATGACCACACCGGGACCTACTCCGATCAGCTGATGTTCGATGCCGCGCTGGACCTCGACAAACTGCTGGGCTGGTCCGGCGCCGGATTCCGCTTCACGGTGGTCAACCGCAACGGCGAAAACCTCAACGCCGAGGCTGACCTCGGCGTGCTGCTGCAACCGCAGGAAATTTATGGCTACGGCAGCACCACACGGCTGGTGCAGTTCTATTACCAGCAGGCGCTGCTCGATGACCGTCTGCTGATCAAACTCGGGCGTTTGCCCATGAGCGGCGAGATATTCCCCTTCGCCTGCCCGTTCCAGAACCTCGGTTTCTGCGGCACGGTGCCCGGCTACATCACGCCCAACTGGTACACCTGGCCGATCAGCCAGTGGGGCGCCACTGCGCGTTATCAGTTCAATCAAGAATGGTCGCTGCAGACCGCCCTGTATCAGGTCAATCCGCGTTTCACCGAGCGCGAGCAGGGCCTGAACTTCGGCAGCCCGTCGGGCACCACTGGCTACCACGCGGTTGCCGAACTGGGCTGGACGCCGACCTTCTCTGGCCAGCCCGGCGCCTATCGGCTGGGCCTGTGGCGCAATACCGGCGACTTCGAGGACGTCTACCGTGACGCTGCGGGCCGGCCGATGGCGCTTTCCGGTGCGCCTGCCGCCGAACACGACCAGGCCACCGGCGGCTACCTGATGGCCGAACAGCAGCTCTGGCAGAGCACGGCGGTGTCCGCGCGACGCTTCAAGCTGTTCGCCCACTTGATTCAGTCCGACCCGGACGTGACCTACATCGAGCGGGTCTGGCAGGTCGGCGGCATCCTCTCCGCACCGTTTGCCAGCCGCCCGGATGACGAAGTCGGCCTTGCCCTCGGGCGCCTGGAAATCAACGACGACTCGCGTCGCCGTCTGCGCGAACAAGGCGAGCCGGTGCCAGACAGGGAGTATCCGGCCGAACTCTACTACCGCGTCGCGCTGACGCCTGCCGTTTCGCTGAGCCCGAACATTCAGTACTTCCACCAGCCCGGCGGCTACGCGGATGAGCGGGACAGCGTCGTGTTCGGCTTGAAGACCGTCATCAGCTTCTGAGCTGTTGCGACGACAGGCGCCCTTTGCGAAGCACCCGCCGTGCTCGAATTGGCGAGTTGAGACTAGGCTTGCTGGTCTGAATCGATGCCACGTCGCTCGCCTCTTCGTTCTTGCCCTCGCCTGCAGCGCAGCCTGGTTGCGCTGCAGGCGAACCCAGAAGGCGAAAGACGGCGGCGCCAAGGAGAACGTCGATGAGCCCTTCCTGTGTTTCGCAAAAGCGCGCCGCCTTTCGCACGTTGCACCAGTCCGGTTGTTTCGTTTTGCCCAACCCGTGGGATGCCGGCAGCGCCAGCGTCCTCGCCGGACTCGGCTTCAAGGCGCTGGCGACGACCAGTTCGGGCTACGCGTGGTCGTGCGCCCGTGCGGACGGCCAGATGCCGCGCGACGCGGTGCTGGCGCATATGCGCTACATGGCCCAGGCCACCGACCTGCCGGTGAACGCCGATTTCGAGAGCGGCTACGCCGATACCCCCGAAGGCGTGGCCGAAAGCGTGCGGTTGGCGATCGAAACCGGCGTGGCGGGCATTTCCATCGAAGACTCGACCGGCGACGCGCAGGCACCGCTGCGCGACATTTGCGAGTCGGTCGAGCGCATCGCTGCCGCCCGCGCGGCGATCGACGCACACGGCGGCGATACCTTGCTGAACGGCCGTGCGGAGAACTTCTTCGTCGGTCGTGCCGATCTCGACGACGCCATTTCGCGCCTGCAGGCCTATGCCGCTGCCGGCGCTGACTGCCTCTACGCACCGGGTATCCGCACACGTGAGCAGATCGCCGCCGTCGTCGCCGCGGTCGCGCCGAAGCCGGTCAATGTGCTGATCGGCTGGGACAGCGAGCTGACCGTGCAGGACCTCGCCGATCTCGGCGTCCGGCGTATCAGTGTCGGTGGCGCGCTGGCACGAGCGGCATGGGGCGGATTTCTGCGCGCGGCGCGCACCATCGCCGAGCAGGGACGTTTCGACGGCTTCGCCAATGCGGCCTCCGGTGCGGAACTCGATGCGCTGTTCGGCAAGCCGGACCGGCCTTGAAACACCGGATAGCGGGCATTTGGCCACAGGTGAAGGGAACCCTGTGCCTGCGCGTGCCTCTACTGCTCGAACCTTTGCAAGGCGAAACGAATGAACAACCCTGACCGTCCGGTCGTCGTGATCTGCGGTGCCAGCGCCGGCGTCGGGCGCGCCACTGCGCATGTTTTCGCCGCTGCCGGTTATTCCATCGGCCTGGTGGCACGCAGCGACGAGGGGCTGGCGCTGACGCTGGAAGAGTTACAGCCGTACGAGGTCGCGACGCTGGCGATCAGTGCGGACGTGGCCGACGCGGAACAACTGAACACCGCTGCGCAGCGATTCGAAGCCGAACTCGGCCCGGTGGACGTCTGGATCAACTCGGCGATGGTGACGGTATTCGCCCCGGTCGACCAATTGCTGCCGGAAGAGATACGGCGTGTCACCGAAGTGACCTACCTGGGCACCGTGCACGGCACGCTGGCGGCGCTTGAACTGATGCGTCCGCGCAACCGCGGCCTGATCATCCAGGTCGGCTCGGCGCTGGCCTATCGGGCCATCCCGCTGCAATCGGCCTATTGCGGCGCGAAGTTCGCGGTGCGTGGCTTTACCGACTCGCTGAGGTGCGAACTCATTCATCACGCCAGCAAGATCAGGCTGTGCATGGTCCAGCTGCCGGCGATGAACACACCCCAGTTCGACTGGGCGCGCAACAAGCTCGGCAAGCGCGTCCAACCGGTCCCACCGATCCACGATCCCTACGTCGCGGCGCGAGCCATCTTCAACGTGGTGAATGCCCCACCGCGCGAGCTATGGCTCGGAGCACCGACCATCAAGGCGATCATCGGCACGCTGTTCTTTCCGGGCCTGCTCGATCGACTGCTGGCGCGCGGTGCCTGGTCCGGCCAGATGAGCGGCGACACGGAGTTGGCGCAACAGGCGGGCAACCTGTTCGAGCCGGTCAACGGGCTGCACGACGCGCGCGGCCGGTTCGATCGCAATTCGCGCCAGCGCGCGTGGGGCCTGAGTTCAAGCCATGTCATCGCCGTGTTGATCGTCGCCACAGCGCTGGTGGCCTTGTTGATTCCGTAGCACACACGGCCCGGTGCTTCCTTCATTGAAACACCGGGGCACGGATCAGCTCATCCATGAGCGTCGCCGGCGGCGCATCGCACTGATTTCAAAGACATTACCGAACAGAAAACACTCAATTCGCAGCCAGCACCCGGCCAGCAAGGCGTCGCGCAAGTTGTTCTGGAGATATCAACGCCGTTATCCACAGCATCTGTGGATTAATCCCGGCAATCGTTCGGGTCGAGTTCGATCAGCTGAACCAACCGTACGGCGGCGGTAGTCGCATGCGCCCGCTCGGCCTGTTTCGCGCCAGCCGGGCCGCCGGACCGCCGACCGCTGGTCAGCCGAAGCTCATGCAACGCACCTGCGCGCCGATAGACCGCTATCGCCATGCCCATCCGCTGGGCCGGCTGTCTTGATGCTGAGGATTAGATGTTTGCTTTCAACACGATAAAGGCGCGTTACACCATCACCTTCATCGGCTTCGTGCTGCTTGTCATGCTGCTGACGATGCTCGGTATCCAGCGCTTTGTCGCGCCACAACTCATGGCTGCGGGCGAAACCATCGTGATGTCGCAGGTCACCGAAATCGGTGAGCACATCGCGATGGAGCTGGCGCGCGTCGAAGCCCAGGCACGCAGCATCACCCAGACCGTGCCGATGCTGGAAAGCGATGAGATCGACCGTATCCTGCCTGGCCTGATCGATCAGTACGGTGACGTGAAGGTGTTTGGTGGCGGCATCTGGCCCATGCCGGGCGCGCGAACCGCCGGACAGGATAAACACAGCACCTTCTATCACCGCGATCCGGCGGGAAAACTGATCGTCAATACGCACTGGAATTCGGCCGAATCGCTGAACTACTTCGAGCAGCCCTGGCACCGTGGCGGCATGCAGGCTCCGCGAGGGAAATGCGTCTGGGCCGCGGCCTACAAGGACGACGCCAGCGCCGAGCCACGCACCAACTGCGCGATGACCATCTACCAGAACGGCACCGCCTGGGGCGTTTCGACGATCGACCTGACGCTCGGCTTCTTCAATCGACTGGTCGCCGAGAAGCAGGATGAGATCGGCGGCGAGGTGATGGTCGTCGAGGCCGACGGCAAGATCCTCAGCAACCAGCCGCAGCTGCCGGGCGACATGGTGCTGCGCAACGTCGCGGAGCTGGCCGGCCAGTCGCCGTTCATCGCCACCCTCCAGCAGGCGCTCGCAGGCCGCCCGCAGCAGAAGCATACGACCTACAGCGCCAAGGACGGTGAAGCATTCAGCTTCTTCCTGACACCGATCGAAGGCACGCCTTGGCTGCTGGCGGCGGCGTTGCCCACCGCGCAGCTCGAAGCGCGCAGCGATGCCATGCTCAAGACACTGGCGTCACTGCAGATTCCCATGGTCGTCGTGCTGCTGGCGCTGATGATCGTCGCGCTCAACCAGCTCATGAAGCGCCTCGGCGTGCTGCGCTCGAACATCGATGCGCTGTCGGCCGGCGACGCCGATCTGACCAAGCGAATCGCCATCAAGGGCGATGACGAAGTCGATCAGGTGGGACGCTCGGTCAACGGTTTCATCGGCTATCTGCAGAAGATGATGATCGATGTGAGCGACGCCACCACGCAGATCCACAGCGAGATCGGCCAGCTCAAGCAACTGTCCCGCACGACCAACGAGGCCCTGGCGCGGCATGCGCTGGAAACGGACCAGGCCGTCACCGCCATCAACGAAATGAGTTCGACGGCCGAATCCGTTGCGCAGAGCGCCAGCGATACCGCCACCTTCACCCAGACCGCCAATCACAACGCGCTCTCGTCGAAGCGGGTCGTCGACGATGCCTCCAGCAGCGTTCGGTCGCTGGTCAGCGAAGTTGAAAGCGCGACGGCGAAGGTGCAGGCGATGGAGGCCGACGCGCAGCGCATCAACGACGTGCTGGGCGTCATCGGTGACATCGCCGGACAGACCAACCTGCTGGCACTGAACGCAGCCATCGAAGCCGCGCGTGCCGGCGAGCAAGGCCGCGGCTTCGCCGTGGTCGCCGATGAAGTCCGCGCCCTCGCCGCGCGTACGCAGCAGAGCACCTCGGAAATCAACGAGACGCTGCAGCGTCTGCAGGAGGCAGTCGGTTCCGCCGTGCAGGCCATGGAACAGACCAAGGTCAGCTGCCAGGCCACGGCGGACAAGACCGCCCAGGTCACCGTCGGGCTGGACGAGATGGCCGGCTCGGTGGTGCACATCAACGACCTGAGCACGCAGATCGCCACGGCCGCCGAGGAACAAAGCGCGGTGGCCGAGGAGATCAACCGCAACATGGTGGCCGTGCGGCACGTCGTCGATGAGCTGGTGGAAAGTGGCGTGAGCGTCGACCGCAGCGCCGAATCGCTGCTGAACACCAACGGGCGCCTCACGGCTGTCGTCAACCGGTTCAAGGTGCGCTGAGTGCCCTCCGGGCATGGCGCTACCGCCATGCCCAACCTGCCCGATTCCAAGTGGCGCCCGCCGCAAGGAGGGCGAATAGGCGCTTGGCCTCCTGCGCCGGCAGTGCAGATCAGCTCAGCGGGTTATGGCTGCGCCATCGAGGAACATTCGCTCCAGCATGCCCGCGGAACTGGACCTGGCCGCACGCCCGCGGCGCTCGGCATCGACCATGCCGTAGATCAGTGCGAGAAAGAGTTCGGTGAAGACCGCCGCAGTGATGTCGATACGCAGCACCCCGGCCTGCTGCCCGCGGAGAAAGAAGGCGTCCAGCGCATCGCTGTAGGGCTGCCAGCGGCCGTCGACAGCCGGGTCAAGGCTGTCCGGGCGATACTGGAACATCAGGAAGACCAGAATCTCGCGATGCGTCAGGTGCTCGTGGATGAGCCTGCGCAGCGCGATCAGCGGCTCGGTGGTTTGCAGCTCGCAATCGCTGATCACCTGGTTGAGCACGCGCTCGCCGTAGCTCATGAGCATCTCCACCAGATTGTCACGCGTGCCGCAAAAACGATGCAGCGTCGCCTTGCTCACGCCGGCTGCTTCCGCCAGCTCCTTCAGCGTCGCGCGCGGGCGATCGACGATGGCCACGGCCAGCGCTTTGAGGAGTCGTTCATCATGAGCAGATAGCGTCATTCGTGGTCTCAGTCAGGTCGCGGTCACGCCTCATTGTGAAGAAGCGAACGGCGCTTTGTGAAGGACGCGATACGTTTTACACCTAAAATGATTCACTTGAGACTTTATTGACTCAAATAGATCGACCAAGGATCATGCGCGCCTTTTCGATCAAACGGACCCGGGTGAAAACATGGGCAGGTTGCGTGCATTGGGAATAGCCGGTGCGCTGGTAGCGGTACTGGTGGGCTGCGAACAATCCGAAGCGCCGGAGCCGGCCGCCGAGACGGCCCGTCCGGTGGATATGGTGACGGTAGCGACCGAGCCGCTCACGCTCACGTCGGAATTGCCGGGACGCATCGAGCCGATGCGCGTCGCCGAGGTGCGCGCGCGGGTGGCCGGCATCGTGGTGCAGAAGCGCTTCGAGGAAGGCGCCGACGTGAAGGCCGGCGACCTGCTCTTCCAGATCGACCCCGCGCCGCTCAAGGCCGCGGTGTCGCGCGCCGAAGGCGAACTGGCGCGCGCGCAGGCGGCGCAGCAGGAGGCCCAGGCACGGGTGAGGCGCTACGAACCGCTGGTAAAGATCGAAGCAGTGAGCCAGCAGGACTTCGATAGCGCCACCGCCGACCTGCGCAGCGCCCAGGCCTCGGTGCGCTCGGCCCAGGCGGACGTGGAAACCGCGCGGCTGAACCTGGGCTATGCCTCGGTCAAGGCGCCGATCTCCGGGCGTATCGGCCGTGCGCTGGTGACCGAGGGCGCGCTGGTCGGCCAGGGCGACGCCACGCTGATGGCGCGCATCCAGCAGCTGGACCCGATCTACGCCGACTTCACCCAGCCGGTGGCAGACGCCCTGCGCCTGCGTGAAGCCCTGCAGAGCGGCAACCTCGCCGCCGGCCAGAGCCAGGTCCTGCGCCTGCGCATCGAAGGCACGCCTTACGAACGCGAGGGCGAGCTGCTGTTCTCCGACATCTCGGTGGACCGCGGCACTGGTCAAGTCTCGCTGCGTGGCAAGTTCGACAATGCCGACGGCTTGCTGCTGCCGGGCATGTACGTGCGCGTTACAGCCCCCCAGGGTACCGACGCCAACGCCATTCTCGTGCCGCAACGCGCGGTGCAGCGCACCACCAATGGCAGTGCCCACGTGCTGGTGATCGGCGCCGACAGCCGCGTCGAGACGCGCCAGGTGCAGACCGGCGCCATGCATGGCTCGCGCTGGCAGATCAGCCAGGGCCTGTCCGGTGGCGAGCAGGTCATCGTCGGTGGCCTCACCGGCCTGCAGCCCGGCGCCAAGGTCGAGCCCCGTACCGCCCAGGAGTCACAGCAGGCATCGCGCCAGTAAGCCCATCGACGATCTTGCGAACCAGACCAAGGCGGATGCAGGTGAGAGAACGCCCCACCGCGCCGCCGCCGCGCAGCAGATCGTAAGCGAAGCCTCCGCGAGGAATTTCACATGTCACCGTTCTTCATCAAGCGTCCCAACTTCGCGTGGGTGGTGGCGCTGTTCATTACCCTGGCCGGTCTGCTGGCGATTCCCCTGCTGCCGGTCTCCCAGTACCCCAGCGTGGCGCCGCCGCAGATCACCGTCACCGCCACCTTCCCCGGCGCCTCGGCGCAGGTGTTGGTCGATTCGGTCACCAGCGTGATCGAGGAGGAGCTCAACGGCGCCAAGGGCCTGCTCTACTTTGAGTCCACCAGCAACTCCAACGGCATGGCCGAGGTGGTGGTCACCTTCCAGCCCGGCACCAACCCGGAACTGGCCCAGGTCGACGTGCAGAACCGCCTGAAGAAGGCCGAGGCGCGCATGCCGCAGGCCGTGCTCACGCAGGGACTGGAAGTCGAGCAGACCAGCGCCGGCTTCCTGCTGATCTACGCGCTCAGCTACAAGGAAGGCGCACAGCGCAGCGACACCACCGCCCTTGGTGACTACGCGGCGCGCAACATCAACAACGAGCTGCGCCGAGTGTCCGGCGTCGGCAAGCTGCAGTTCTTCTCCTCCGAAGCCGCCATGCGCGTGTGGATCGATCCGCAGAAGCTGGTCGGCTACGGCCTGTCCATCGATGACGTGAGCAACGCCATCCGCGGGCAGAACGTGCAGGTGCCGGCCGGCAGCTTCGGCGCCTCTCCCGGCAGCAGCGAGCAGGAGCTGACCGCCACCCTCGCCGTGAAAGGCACCCTGGATGACCCGGACGAGTTCGGCCGCATCGTCCTGCGCGCCAATCCGGACGGTTCTGCCGTGAAGCTGGCCGACGTCGCGCGCCTGGAGGTGGGCAGCGAAAGCTACAACTTCACCGCACGTCTGGATGGCAAGCCCACCGTGGCCGGCGCCATCCAGCTCTCGCCCGGCGCCAACGCCCTGCAGACCGCCGCGCTGGTGAAACAGCGGCTGGACGAGCTGTCAGCCAACTTCCCCGACGACGTCGAGTACTCGGTGCCCTACGACACTTCGCGCTTCGTCGGCGTGGCCATCGAGAAGGTCATCCACACGCTGATCGAAGCCATGGTGCTGGTATTCCTGGTGATGTTCCTGTTCCTGCAGAACGTGCGCTACACGCTGATCCCGGCGATCGTGGTGCCGGTGTGCCTGCTAGGCACGCTGACGATGATGTACCTGCTGGGCTTCTCGGTGAACATGATGACCATGTTCGGCATGGTGCTGGCCATCGGCATCCTGGTGGACGACGCCATCGTGGTGGTGGAGAACGTCGAGCGGATCATGGCCGAGGAAGGCCTCTCCCCGCCTGCCGCCACGGTCAAGGCGATGGGCCAGGTATCCGGCGCGATCATCGGTATCACGCTGGTGCTCTCGGCGGTGTTCCTGCCGCTGGCTTTCATGGCCGGCTCCGTCGGGGTGATCTACCAGCAGTTCTCGCTGTCGCTGGCGGTGTCGATCCTGTTCTCGGGCTTTCTCGCCCTGACCTTCACCCCGGCCCTGTGCGCCACGCTGCTCAAGCCGATCCCCGAGGGACACCACGAAAAACGCGGCTTCTTCGGTGCCTTCAACCGGGGCTTCGCTCGCCTGACCGAGCGCTATACCCGGCTGAATGGTGCGCTGGCGCGGCGCGCCGGACGCTACATGCTGATCTATGCCGGCATCGTCGCGCTGCTCGGCTACAGCTACCTGCGCCTGCCGGAATCCTTCGTGCCGGTGGAGGACCAGGGCTACATGATCGTCGACATCCAGCTGCCGCCGGGCGCCACCCGCGCGCGCACCGATGTCACCGGCCAACAGCTGGAGCAATTCCTGCAATCGCGCGAGGCGGTGGCGTCGTCCTTCCTGGTGATGGGCTTCAGTTTTTCCGGCATGGGCGAGAACGCCGCGCTGGCCTTTCCGACCTTGAAAGACTGGTCGGTGCGCGATCAATCGCAATCCGCCGAAGCGGAAACAGCCGCAGTGAATGAGCGCTTCGCCGGCATCAGCGATGGCGCGATCATGGCCGTGACGCCGCCACCAATCGACGGCCTGGGCAACTCTGGCGGCTTCTCGCTGCGCCTGCAGGATCGCGCCGGTCTCGGCCGCGAGGCGTTGCTGGCGGCCCGCGACCAGCTGCTCGGCCAGGCCAACGGCAACCCGAAGATTCTCTACGCCATGATGGAAGGCCTCGCCGAGGCGCCGCAGCTGCGCCTCAAGATCGACCGGGAAAAGGCGCGCACGCTGGGTGTCAGTTTCGAGTCCATCAGCAGCGCGCTGTCCACCGCGTTCGGCTCCTCGGTGATCAACGACTTCGCCAACGCCGGCCGCCAGCAACGCGTGGTGGTGCAGGCCGAACAGGGCGACCGGATGACTCCCGAAGCCGTGCTCAAGCTCTACGTACCCAACAGTTCCGGCGAGCTGGTGCCGCTGTCCGCCTTCGTCAGCACCGGCTGGGAAGAAGGCCCGGTGCAGCTGGCGCGCTACAACGGCTACCCGTCGATCCGCATTTCCGGCGACGCCGCGCCCGGCGTCAGTACCGGCGAAGCGATGGCCGAGATGCAGCGCCTGGCCGCCGAGCTGCCAACCGGCATCGGCTACGAATGGACCGGCCTCTCCTACCAGGAGAAGGTGGCCAGCGGCCAGGCCAGCCAACTGTTCGCGCTGGCGATCCTGGTGGTGTTCCTGCTGCTGGTAGCGCTCTACGAGAGCTGGGCAATCCCGCTGGCGGTGATGCTCATCGTGCCGATCGGCGCCCTCGGCGCGGTGCTCGCGGTGACAGCCACCGGACTGCCCAACGACGTGTACTTCAAGGTCGGCCTGATCACCATCATCGGCCTGGCGGCGAAGAATGCGATCCTCATCGTCGAGTTCGCCAAGGAGCTCTGGGAACAGGGCCACAGCCTGCGCGACGCCGCCATCCAGGCCGCACGCCTGCGCTTTCGCCCGATCATCATGACTTCCATGGCGTTCATTCTCGGCGTGGTACCGCTGGTGATCGCCAGCGGCGCCGGCGCGGCCAGCCAGCGCGCCATCGGCACCGGAGTCATCGGCGGCATGCTCAGCGCCACCCTGCTGGGGGTGATCTTCGTGCCCGTCTGCTTCGTCTGGCTGCTGTCGCTGCTGCGTCGCCAGCCCAAAACTGCGCATCAACCCGCGGAGACCGCGCAATGACCGCCCTGCGCAAACCTGCCCTCATGCTGCTGGCCCTCACCCTGTCCGGCTGCTCGCTGGCGCCCACCTACGAACGCCCCCTAGCGCCGGTGGCACAGAGCTGGAGCGCCGCCTCCCAGACGGGTACGGCGGCGGCCAGCCTGGAGTGGCAGCGCTTCATCGTCGACCCTGACTTGCGCCAGCTGGTGAGCATTGCCCTGAACAACAATCGCTCGCTGCGCCAGACCCTGCTGGACATCGAGCAGGCGCGCGCCCAGTACCGCATCCAGCGGGCCGACCGCGTACCCGGCCTGAATGGCTCCGCCAATGGCAATCGCCAGCGGTTGCCGGCGGACCTGTCCAACAGCGGCAGCTCGGGCGTCAGCAGCAGCTATCAGGTCGGCGTGTCGCTGCCCGAGTACGAGCTGGACCTGTTCGGCCGGGTGAAGAACCTGACCGACGCGGCGCTGGAGCAATACCTCTCTACCGAGGAAGCCGGCCGCAGCGCGCGCATCGCGTTGATCGCCGAAGTCAGCCAGGCGTATCTCACCTACGACGGCGCCCAGCGGCGCCTGTTGCTCACCGAGCAGACCCTGGCCAGCCGCGAAAACTCGCTGGGCCTGATCAGCCAGCGGCGCACCGCCGGCGCGGCTACCGCACTGGACTATCAGGAAGCGCTCGGGCTGGTCGAGCAGGCCCGCGCCGAGCTGGAAAGCAACGCGCGGCAGAAGCAGCAGGCGCTCAACGCCCTGGTGCTGCTGCTCGGCACCGCGGACGCAGCCCAGCACGTCCCGCAGGCACCGCAGGACAAGCCCCTGCTGATTCAGGACATCGCGCCAGGCACCCCGTCCGAACTGATCGAACGCCGCCCGGACATTCTCGCTGCCGAACATCGGCTCAAGGCGCGCAACGCCGACATCGGCGCGGCCCGCGCGGCGTTCTTTCCGCGCATCAGCCTGACCGGCAGCTTCGGCACGGCCAGCGCGGAAATCTCCGGGCTGTTCGATGGCGGTTCGCGCGCCTGGAGCTTCGTACCGACGCTGTCGCTGCCGATCTTCGATGCCGGGCGCAACAGCGCCAACCTGGATCTGGCCAAAGTGCGCAAGGACTCGGCCGTCGCGGCTTACGAAGGCACCATCCAGACCGCCTTCCGCGAAGTGGCTGATGCACTGAGCGCCACCGACACCCTGCGTCGCGAGGAAACCGCACGGCGGAACCTGGCCAACACCAGCAGCGCGACGCTGAAGCTCGCCAAGGCGCGCTACGAGGGCGGCGTGGATAGCCACCTGCGCTACCTCGATGCGCAGCGTAGCCACTTCACCAATGAGTCCGATTACATCGAGACCAGCACACGACGACAGATCGCCCTTGTCGATCTGTTCCGCAGCCTGGGCGGCGGCTGGAGCAACGGCACGCCGTTCGCGAATCGGTGAGGGTTGCTTCAGCACTTCGCGGAAAGCATCGCCCGCACTGAGGCGAACAGGATGAAACGCACTATGTGGTCAATACTCAGCGAACCGCCGAAACGCTGACTCAGGTCATGCCTGACGCCGCGATACAAGCGCTTGATAGGTGGGAATCGACGATAGGGAGCGTTTTCGAATGTCTCAATCTGCGCAAAAGCTGCGCCTGAGTGCTCTGGTTGCACTCGTGGTCGGCTCGATGATCGGCGGCGGCATCTTTTCGCTGCCGCAGAACATGGCGGCCAGCGCCGGCGCCGGCGCCGTGCTGATCGGCTGGGGCATCACCGGGGTCGGCATGCTCACGCTGGCGCTGGTGTTCCAGACGCTGGCGAACCGCAAACCCGAGCTGGATACCGGCGTCTATGCCTACGCCAAGGCAGGCTTCGGCGACTACATGGGCTTTTCGTCGGCCTGGGGTTACTGGATCAGCGCCTGGATCGGCAACGTCAGTTACATGGTCCTGTTGTTCAGCACCCTCGGGCTGTTCTTCCCGGCCTTCGGCGAGGGTAATACCGGGCCGGCGATCGCCTGTGCGTCCGTGCTGCTCTGGACCATCCACTTCCTGGTGCTGCGCGGCATCCGCGAGGCCGCCTTCCTCAACCTGATCACCACCATCGCCAAGGTCGTACCGCTGGTGCTGTTCATCGTGCTCGCTGCGCTGGCCTTCAGGTTCGACATCTTCGTCGCCGACTTCTGGGGCAAAGGCAACCTGGAGCTGGGCAGCGTCATGAACCAGGTGCGCGGGATGATGCTGGTCACCGTCTGGGTGTTCATCGGCATCGAAGGCGCCAACATCTACTCGGCACGGGCGCAGGATCGCCGGGACATCGGCAAGGCGACGGTGATCGGCTTCTACGGCGTGCTGCTTCTGCTGGTGCTGGTGAACGTGCTTTCGATGGGCATCCTGAGCCAGCCGGAACTGGCGGCGTTGAAGAACCCGTCGATGGCCGGCGTGCTGGAGCATGTGGTCGGGCGCTGGGGGGCCTTGCTGGTGAGCGTCGGCCTGGTCGTCTCGTTGCTGGGTGGCCTGCTGGCCTGGACGCTGCTCTGCGCCGAAATTCTCTTCGCCGGCGCACGGGACCACACCATGCCGGCGTTCCTGCGCAAGGAGAATGCCCGGCAAGTCCCGAGCAACGCGCTGTGGCTGTCCAACGGGCTGATCCAGCTAATGCTGGTGATCACCCTGTTCAACGACGCCACCTACCTCAACCTGCTGTACCTGGCGACGTCGATGATCCTGGTGCCCTACTTCTGGTCGGCCGCCTATGCGGTGCTGGTGAGCTGGCGCGGCGAAACCTACGAGAACGAACCGGGCGCGCGCCGCAAGGACCTGCTGATTGCCCTGGTTGCGTTGCTCTACGCCGCGTGGCTGCTATATGCCGGTGGCGTTCAATACCTGCTGTTGTCGGCCCTGCTCTATGCCCCTGGCGCGTTGCTGTTCGCCAGGGCCAGACGTGAGTGCGGCCAGCCGGTGTTCACCTTGCTGGAAAAGCTGATCTTCGCTGGCGTGCTGATCGGTGCAG
This sequence comes from Pseudomonas sp. FIP_A4, assembly GCF_036701605.1. Taxonomy (NCBI): domain Bacteria; kingdom Pseudomonadati; phylum Pseudomonadota; class Gammaproteobacteria; order Pseudomonadales; family Pseudomonadaceae; genus Pseudomonas; species Pseudomonas sp. FIP_A4. The sequence continues at coordinate 24,740 of NZ_JAYDXP010000105.1, forward strand.
TGATCGCCGCCTACGGCCTGTATGACGGCTTCCTGACCCTTTGATCGGCCTGGCCTGCCGTCGGGCAAGGCCAGGGGCATGACAGGAGATTTCCTCATGGCTATTCCCACCGCACCCCTGGGCGTGCACTCGGAAGTCGGCAAGCTGCGCCAGGTGCTGGTCTGCTCGCCGGGCCTGGCCCATCAACGTCTCACGCCATCCAACTGCGACGAACTGCTGTTCGACGATGTGCTGTGGGTCAGCCAGGCCAAGCGTGACCATTTCGACTTCGTCACCAAGATGCGCGAGCGCGGCGTCGAGGTGCTGGAAATGCACAACCTGCTCACCGAAACCCTGCACAACGCCGACGCCAAGCGCTGGCTGCTCGATCGCAAGCTGACGCCCAATCTGATCGGGCTCGGCCTGCATCACGAGGTGCGCGCCTGGATGGAAGAGCTGGAGCCACGCCGGCTGGCCGAATACCTGATCGGCGGCGTCTGTGCCGACGACCTGCGCGGAACGCAGAGCGGCGACATCGTGCAGATGTTTCGCGACTACCTGGGCCACTCCAGCTTCATCCTGCCGCCGCTGCCGAACACGCTATTCACCCGCGACACCACGTGCTGGATCTATGGCGGCGTGACGCTGAATCCGATGCACTGGACCGCGCGCCGGCAGGAAACGCTGCTCGCCGCCGCCATTTACCGCTTTCATCCGACCTTCGCCCATGCCGATTTCCAGGTCTGGTACGGCGACCCGGAGCAGGATCACGGCCTCGCCACACTCGAGGGCGGCGACGTGATGCCGCTGGGCAATGGTGTGGTGCTGATCGGCATGGGCGAGCGCTCCTCGCGCCAGGCCATCGGCCAGCTGGCGCAAGCGCTGTTCCAGCAGGGCGCCGCCGAGCGGGTGATCGTCGCCGGCCTGCCGGTAAGCCGTGCCGCCATGCACCTGGATACCGTGTTCAGCTTCTGCGACCGCGATCTGGTGACGGTCTACCCCGAAGCCGTGCAGGCGATCACCCCCTTCAGCCTGCGCCCGGACGAGAGCAGACCCGGCGGTATCGACGTACGTCGCGAGGAAAAGAGCTTTCTCGACGTGGTTGCCGAAGCCCTCGGCATCCAGAAGCTGCGCACCGTGGCAACCGGCGGCGACAGCTACGAGGCCGAACGCGAGCAGTGGGACGACGGCAACAACGTGGTCGCGCTCGAGCCAGGGGTGGTGATCGGTTACGACCGCAACACCTACACCAACACCCTGCTGCGCAAGGCCGGTGTCGAGGTCATCACCATCGACGCCAGCGAACTGGGCCGCGGCCGTGGCGGCGGCCACTGCATGACCTGCCCGATCATCCGCGATCCGGTCGACTATTGAGACTATTGAGGAGGCAGCCCTATGGCCTTCAACCTGCACAACCGACACCTGCTCAGCCTCACCCACCACAGCGAGCGCGAGCTGCGCTACCTGCTCGATCTGGCGCGCGACCTCAAGCACGCCAAGTACAGCGGCACCGAGCACCAGCACCTCAAGGGCAAGAACATCGCGCTGATCTTCGAGAAGACCTCGACCCGCACCCGCTGCGCCTTCGAGGTTGCCGCCTACGACCAGGGCGCCAACGTCACCTACATCGACCCGACGTCCTCGCAGATCGGCCACAAGGAGACCATGAAGGACACCGCCCGGGTGCTCGGGCGCATGTACGACGCCATCGAGTACCGTGGTTTCAGCCAGCACGTGGTCGAGGAACTTGCGCAGTTTTCCGGCGTGCCGGTGTTCAACGGCCTGACCGATGAATACCACCCCACCCAGATGCTTGCCGACGTGCTGACCATGCGCGAGCACAGCGACAAGCCGCTGCACCAGATCCGCTACGCCTATGTCGGCGATGCGCGCAACAACATGGGCAACTCGCTGCTGCTGGTCGGCGCCAAGCTGGGGATGGACGTGCGCATCGGTGCACCCAAGGCCCTCTGGCCGCATGAAGAACACCTGGCCGCCTGTCGCGCCTTCGCCGCGCAGTCCGGGGCGCGGCTGACGCTGACCGAAGACCCGCGCGAAGCCGTCCGCGACGTCGACTTCATTCATACCGATGTCTGGGTATCGATGGGCGAGCCGGTCGCGGCCTGGGGCGAGCGCATCGCCCTGCTGCTGCCCTATCAGGTCAACGCGGCGCTGATGCAGGCCGCCGGCAATCCGCGGGTGAAGTTCATGCACTGCCTGCCGGCCTTCCACAACGCCGAGACTAAGGTCGGCAAGGAGATCGCCGAGCATCATCCCGAGCTGGCCGGCGGAATCGAAGTCACCGACGAGGTGTTCGAGTCCCCGGCGAGCATCGTCTTCGACCAGGCCGAGAACCGCATGCACACCATCAAGGCGGTACTGGTAGCCACGCTCGGCGGTATCTGAACATCCTCAGCGCAACGGGCGCTGCCCCTAGGCGCTGCCCGCTCGATGCACCGGTCGCTGCGCCTACAGGGCGCCGGTTACCGCCGCGCGAATGTCATCGGCCAGCTGCCGCACGCGGGCTTCGCTGGTGTCCCACGAGCACATGAACCGCGCGCCGCCGACCCCGATGAAGGTGTAGAACATCCAGCCGCGGCTTCTCAGCGCGTCCAGCGCGGTTGGCGGCAGGCTGACGAAGACGCCGTTGGCCTGCACCGGAAACATCAGCTCGACGCCCGGCAGGTCCTGTATCAGCTCGGCCAGCAGCCGGGCACAGCGGTTGGCGTGGGCGGCGTATTTCAGCCAGGCGCCGTTTTCCAGCAGGCCGACCCAGGGCGCCGAAAGAAAACGCATCTTGGACGCGAGCTGACCGGCCTGCTTACAGCGGTACTCGAAATCGGTCGCCAGTTCGCGGTTGAAAAACAGAATGGCGTCGCCTACCGCCATGCCGTTCTTGGTGCCGCCGAAGCAGAGCACGTCGACGCCGACTTTCCAGCTGAGCTCCGCCGGCGACAGGCCCAGGTGTGCGCAGGCGTTGGCGAAGCGGGCGCCATCCATGTGCAGGTGCAGCCCGAGCTCCCGGCAGGTCGCGCTGATCGCACGCAGCTCGTCGGGCTGGTAGACGGTGCCGACTTCGGTGGCCTGGGTCAGGCTCACCACGCGCGGCTTGGGGTAATGGATGTCCTTGCGCTTGAGCGCTACCTCGCGAATCGCCGCCGGCGTCAGCTTGCCCTGCTCCGTCGGGGCCAGCAGCAGCTTGGAGCCGTTCGAGAAGAACTCCGGGGCACCGCATTCGTCGGTTTCGATATGAGCGATGTCACCGCAGATCACGCTGTGGTAGCTCTGGCAAAGCGACGACAACGCCAGGGAATTGGCCGCCGTGCCGTTGAAGGCGAAGAACACCTCGCAGTCGGTTTCGAACAGCTGGCGAAAGTGATCGGCCGCGCGCGTGGTCCACTGGTCGTCGCCGTAGGCCTTTTCGTGGCCTTGGTTCGCACGGGCCATGGCTTCCCAGGCTTCGGGGCAGATGCCGGAATAGTTGTCGCTGGCGAATTGCTGATTGGCGATTGTCATCACATCCTCGTCATATGACGCTGCGGGGCGGTTGAGGCAGTAGGTTCGATTGTAGAACCCCGCGAGCCGACTCTCGCAGTGAAGACTTCGCGGGCAGCGAAAGCGTTCCGGCCAGAAGCTAGTACACGCCCGCGCCACGCGTTGTTGCCCGCCGTGTTCAGCGCTCTCCTTCGTCAGTCGCCGTGCCACCGGGCTGCACGTTCCGGGTCTTGTACATCGACACGATGACGCCCCCGGCCAGCAACGCCACGGTCACGCTCAAGGAGATGACCGACGGGATCTTGCCGATGATGCCCACCAGGAAGATCTTCGCGCCGATGAACACCAGTACCAGCGCCAGTGCGTACTTCAGGTACGCGAAGCGATGGATCATCGCGGCGAGCGCAAAGTAGAGCGCCCGAAGCCCGAGGACGGCGAAGATGTTCGACGTATAGACGATGAACGGATCCTGGGTAATGGCAAAAATCGCCGGGACGCTGTCGACCGCGAAGACCAGGTCGGCACACTCGATCAGGATCAGCGCGAGGAACAGCGGCGTCGCCCACAGCACCGGCTTGCCCGTCGCGTCTAGCTGACGCACGAAGAAGCGCTGCTCGTGCAGCGTATTCGTTACCCGCAGGTGCTTGCGCAGAAACCTGACCAGCAGATTGCGTTCGAGATCTGGGTGATCATCAACCTTGCTGAAGAGCATCTTCAGACCGGTCGCGGCGAGGAAGAGCCCGAACACATAGAGAATCCAGCTGAATTCGTGGATCAGGGTCGCGCCCAGACCAATCATCAGCGCCCGCAGCACGAGCACGCCCATGATTCCCCAAAACAGCACTTTATGCTGGTACTGCCGCGGGATCGCCAGGAAGCCGAAGATGGTCGCCATGAGAAAGACGTTGTCCATCGACAGCGATTTCTCGATCAGGAAGCCGGTCAGGTAATCCATGCTGGCATCGCTGCCCTTCTGGAAATACACCCACAGACCGAACAGCAGACCGGCACTGATGTAGCCTGCCGACAGCATCAGGCTCTCGCGCACGCCGATTTCGTGATTGTCCCGGTGAAGGACTCCCAGATCAAAGGCGAGCAGCGACACCACGACGGCGATGAAGACCAGCCACAGCCAAGTGGCCGTGCCGAGAAATTCGGCAAGGAGAAACGGTTCTAGGGCAGTCATCGAGCCCCTCCTTTCAGTCATAGTCAAAACGACTGTGACTCCGACATCGCGGTAAGAAACCGCCAGAGGGGCCCGGTGTCACCCCGCTACTCTAGTGAGGCGAAGCGTCACGCCACAAGCGCGAGGTATTGCGAAGTATTTCTCATGTTTTGCCACATCTGAACGCCCTGACCGGCGCTCACGGAGGGCACTTTTCGCTAGAGACAGGTCGGTATCAATCGATCGGCCACCCCTCCCCCGGAATCGGCGCCACGATCACGAGGCGATTCGCAACCTGACGCACCGGTCACGCTGCGATTTCAACCTGCGCCGTTTCCTTTCAAATTGAAATCCGAAGAACTCAGAATTCGCCTTTAAAATCAATAAGTTAATAGTTGGCAGGCTCCTTGCTAGTTCAGGTCAGAGGACCGTTGAATGAAATAGCGAGGAGCCACAATGACGAATCGTATAAAAATCATCATCCCGATCCCTATGGTCTGCGAGCTGATGCTGACCCTGGGCCTGAAGCCCAGCCGCAAGGCCTATCCGGCGCCGGAAAATCCCAACGACGCCGCCTACCACGCGTTCACCCGCTGACAACAAGAACAAGAGAGGAAGGAAATCATGTTCCAGCTGACCCGTGATGTGCTGATCGAACTGGCCACCCAGAAATACTTCGCCAACGTCGACCGCAAGGCGATGGCGCCGTGCTCAAGGTCGCCCTCTTCGTCACCGACATGGCCTGCTTTCCCGACGTCGTCGCGCTGCGCAAGCGCTTCTTCCGCCCGCCCTACCCGGCCGATTCCATCGTACAGGTCAGCGCCCTGGCATTGCCGGGGCTGCTGTTCGAGATCGAGGCCATCGCGGCCCGCCCGCGGCAGGCGGACCGCTAGTCGCTCGAACCTGCGGGCTCCCCACACCAATAGCGAGGCACCGCTGGCGCGAGCCGGTGCAGCGGTGAAGGTCAGCCAGGGGAGCGGCCAAGCTGCCCAACCACGGGCTCGGCGATACGGAGCCGCCGCCTTCAGCCCTCGTTGCGAACGTCGACTTTAGCGTTCGTAGCCGAACGCGAGCCGCCCAAACGCTCTTCCTGCAAAAACACTTGAAAGCCTGCCAAAGCGGGCTGCGATAGCGATCAGGGTGCCAGACAAGCGAGAACGTACGGCTCAGTGGCAGATCGGTCGCCAGTGCAACCAGTTCACCACGCCCCAGCTCACCGGCGACGCTCAGCCGCGACAGGCAGCCCAGCCCGAAGCCGGCACGCACCGCTTGCTTGATCGCCTCATGCTGACTCAGCTCCATTCGCACCCTGATGCGTTGAGCGAGCGGGCGGACGGCCGCCTCGAACACCGCTCGCGAACCGGAGCCGGGCTCACGGAGGATCCAGTTCTCCATCGGAATGTCCGCGTGAGACAGCCGACCTCGCGACGCGAGGGGGTGAGCCGGATTGCAGACCACTACCATCTCGTCATGCCGCCAGAATTCGGACTTGAGCTTGGGGTCGCAGCACTGCCCTTCAATCAAACCGAGGTCAGCCTCGAGGCGCAACAGGTCGGCGATCACCTCGCCGGTATTGCGAAGCCGTACCTGCAGGTCTACCGCAGGATGCTGCTCGCTGAATCGCCCTGCCAACTCCGGCAGCAGGTAGGTTCCGATGGTCGCACTGGCCGCAACGGTCAGCGTTCCCTGCAGTTCGCCATCCGGCTCGCGTGCGGCGTCGATGAAGGCGTTCAGATCATGGAGCAAGTGTTCGGCCTTCGGTAGCAGCCGACTGCCCAGCTCGTTCAGCTGCAGACGTTTGCCAACCCGTTCGAAAAGTGGCACGCCCAGATGCTTCTCAAGGTCAGCCAGCGACTGGCTGGTGGCCGACTGCGACAGGCTCAGCCCCCTTGCAGCCGCGCCGACCGTGCCGGCGCGGGTCACAGCCACGAAGACTTGTAGCTGGCGAAAGCTGATTCCCGGGTGCATAGCGCCTTTTCCGAATAGTTATATTGTTATAACCGTTTTCACAGCCCCCTTACCTTGCACCTAACCTAGGCCACCGACAAGCGCCAAAAGGAGAGCGGCTATGTGGCAAGGGCTAATGCTCTGTGGGTTTCTGACGGTAGCCGGCTATGGCCTGAAATCGATACCAGTTCTGCACGAGACCGGGTTCAGCCCCTTGGTCTTTGCGCTTTTGCTCGGGCTGATCGCCGGTAACCTGCCGGGTTTCGAACGTATGGCGCCGGCGGTACGGCCGGGCGTATGTTTCGCGACACGCTGGCTGCTGCGAGGCGGCATCGTGCTGTTCGGCCTCTCGCTGACCGTGCAGCAGATCGCGGCGCTTGGGCCGTCGATTCTATTGCTGGACGTCCTCGTAATCGGGACTGTCGTGCTGGTTGGGTATCAGCTAGGCACCCGAGTGTTCGGAATCGATCGCGAGACCACGCTGCTCACCTGTGCCGGCAGCGCGATCTGCGGGGCGGCCGCAGTCCTGGCGACCGAAGCGGCGATTCGTACGCGCCCCGCTGCGACGTCCATGGCGGTGGCAACCGTAGTGCTATTCGGCTCACTGGCCATGCTCGTTTATCCGTTGCTCTACCCGCATACGGGCATGAGCGAAGACCAGTTTGGAGTGTACATAGGCGCCACGATTCACGAAGTGGCACAAGTGGTTGCCACGGGTGATGCGGTCGGGCCGAACGCGCTGGCCACTGCCGTGATCGTCAAGCTGGTGCGCGTGATGCTACTGGTCCCCTTCCTGCTGCTGATCGGTCAGTGGTGGATACGACGGCGTACCGATGCAGTTCGCACCGAGCGTGGCAGCTTAACGATTCCCTGGTTCGCACTCGGCTTTCTGGCCATGGTCGGCTTCAACAGCGCGGTGCGCCTACCGGCCTCGCTACACGGTGGACTCGTGTTGACGGGGCAGGTCGCTCTGACCATGGCCATGTCGGCTTTGGGGTACGAGACACGCCTCGAAAAGCTGGCCGCACTGGGCATCAAACCATTCGCTCTAGCGCTGTGTCTGTTCGTTCTTCTCACGACGGGCGGGCTGGTGGCGGTGAGGCTCCTCAGCTTTTTGTGACGGGACGGAATCTCAACGGGTTCGGCTGGGCTGTGCTGGCAGCTAAATCCCGCCCCCACCGCCCGCGAGAAAACCGGGGCGGTTCATGGATCGTCGCGGCGCGGGGTGGGAACTTGGCGGAATCCCCCAAGAGCGGATGTCCGCTCAAATTGCAGCGGTTCGATGACTTGATTCGTTCACGGATGGGCTGCTGATTGGAGCCCTTCCCTTACAGCACGAAAAAGTCGGTCGAATTCGTCATTGAAACGGACAAGAGCCACGTCGTAATCAAGTTCGTCTCGCAGACAGCTCTCCAGCTCCGTGCTGAATATCTGAAGTTTATCGGCACCGATAGCTCCTGCGATCGATTTGAATCGATGAAGGTTCTCCTGAGCCTCTTCTTTTCGGCCATACGACAGATCGCCAGCCAGGTCGCTGGCTACGGATGAGTAATCACCGACGAAACGCCTGAGCAAGCTGATGTAAAGCTCGTGGTTGTTTAGCAAACGATCCAATGCAGCGTGCTGATCCAATCCTTCGATGGTGGGGAGGCACGCATGGCACAACAAGTTACCCCTGGGGGTTTGCCTCTCTAATGAGCGGCACAGCCAGCGTTCGAGCATTGCCTCCAAATGTCTAGGATCAATTGGCTTGGCGAGAAAATCACTCATACCTGCTGCCAGGCATCGTTCACGCTCTACGGCCAGATTGCTGGCTGTCAGGGCAATGACGGGCAAACCGGGGTAGTCGGGCCGAAGCCTCTTCACCGTCTCCAAACCATCCATGACCGGCATGTGGACGTCTAGAAGCAGTAGATCGATCTCCTTCTCCAATGCAAGGCACTGCAGGGCTTCCGCACCATTTGTCGCCATCAGGACATCCAGCCCAAGTGAGGTGAGATGCTCGTGGGCGACGTCTCTATTCAGCGGATCATCGTCAACGAGCAGTACCCGCCTGCCGGAAAGAGAAAAACTGCCACCTGAGTGAAAGTTCTCTTCCTCATCGTCAACGGTATCGGGGACGATTTCCAACCCGAGCCGAAGCCCGAACAAACTGCCCATGTTCGGCTCGCTTCGCGCGATGACCTGTCCACCCAACAGTCCAGCCAGTTGCGAACAGATTGCCAAACCCAGGCCGGTTCCACCGTAGCGACGTGTGATTGAGTCATCCATCTGCTGGAACGGCCTGAACATTTCGTCCAGTCGCTCCGCGGGCATGCCTATGCCTGTGTCCTGCACCTCGAAGCACAGCCCGCACTCTGTGGCTCGAATCTCCTCTAGATAGACCCGCAGGGAAATGCAGCCGCGGTCCGTGAATTTTATTGCGTTGTCCATGAAGTTAATCAGGACTTGGGCGATGCGCAGCGGATCACCCTTGAACCAGCCAGGCAACTTCGGATCGACATCTACGATCAGCCGAATGGGCTTGCCGCTGGCCCGCTCCCAGACGATATCTACGACGCTGTCCAGTAATCTGCGTAACGCAAACGGCACGCGTTCGACTTGCATCTCACCAGCTTCGATCTTGCTGAAATCAAGGATGTCGCCAACAACGTCCTGCAGGTGCTCCGCTGACTTGAGAATCTTGTCCAGGTAAACATTCGTCTTTGCTTCGCGATTGTTTCGCCGGGCCAGATGCGCAAGACCGACCACGGCATTGAGCGGCGAACGAATCTCGTGACTCATATTGGCAAGAAAATTTGCCTTGGCCTGAGCTGCCGACTCGGCCTGCTCTTTAGCGGCCCTCAGCTCGGCCGTGCGCTCCTTTACCTGTCTTTCCAGATTGGCCGCCAGTTCGCGCAAGGCGAGCCGATCGCGAGCCTGATTGGTTTCCTCGATGGCGAGGCTGCCTAATGCGCGAAGCGCACCCTTGTTGTCGAGGATCGGGAAAGCGATGAGGCGGTAGGCACGAAAATCCGCCTGTTTTTCGTCCGCCCCCCTCGACACGAACTGGCGCTCCTGCGAAATGCCCGTGCGCAAGATTTCCAGCTGCGCTTCCCATACCAGCTGGCTTAACGGAGGCAGCTCGCGGTTCAGGTTGCCACCGCACAGATCGAGACGGCCCCAGCCCTCGACATCGGAACCTCGTACAGCCGCGTTCTCGAGCTTCACACACCCTTCCGGATCACGTATGCGGACCATAAGTGGCAAGTGGTCAAGCACCTGGCGATATAGCGACTCGCGCTCGGCGAGGTAGCGTCGATCACGTCGGGTTCGCAACGTCAGCCAGATCACCAGAGCGACGGCCGTCGCGCACAAGGTCAGAATCAGATTGCGCCCAAGTTGATACGCGCCATACAGCGGCAGCAGGTCATGTTCGATGACCAGTCCCAGATCGAGTTCATCCAGCCAGAGCGCCGCGCCCGCAACCTGGGTGCCGTCACGATCACGGTAGCCCTCGGAATAGCTGACCGAGCCTTGGTCGGGGGCAATCGGGAGACCGGTCGATAAGTGCTCGACGTCCCCAGGACTCGAAAGCGATGTGAGTCGCGCACCCTCGCCATCCACTGCAAACACCCGGGTCTGGGGCCCCTCCAACCTCGCTAGCAATGCACTCAGTTCGTTATCCGGCGCCAGGCGCAGGCATAGCACGGGCGGGCGAATCTGCTCGGCACGGTCAGCCCCGATTCGAGCACACGCCATCTGCATGCGCGTGCCTGCCGGCAGGATCCGCTCAGAATTCAGCAACGGCACCGGTGCCGGGAACGGTCGCGAAATTGATCCACCTTCGCGTTGGCTGCGCAGCAGCGTGTCGCGGGCCGGCTCCGGCAGCATAAAGGTGCGCCGTTGGGTCTGGTTGCTGTCACTTATTACCTGCAGGTCGCCATCAAACAGCACGTGCCCCACATATCCCTGCGCCAGATACAGCGCGCGCAGGTGTTCGGCCAGATAGGTATCGATGCTGGCATCCGTGTCCCGCGGCTGAGCCGCCCAGGCCTGAACGTCATGCAGCTCCGCCATTCCGCGAACGGCCATCAGGTGACGGTGTTGCCAGTGCAGCAACAGGTCCTTTATCACAACCATCTGCTTGCCGAGCTGGGCGGCGTTATTAGCTGCCACCTTGCTACGCACGGTTTGTAACGCCGCGATGGTGAGCAACACCAACAGCAGGCAAGCACTGGTCGGGGCGAGCAGTCGGCGTAACCTCGTCATGCCTTACGCCTCACTCATCGCACCATTCGCTGAGGGACGTGCGTGACTTGTGCCGCTCGTGCCAGTCGCCGAGCAGTTCGGCTGGCATCGGTCGCGCGAACAGGTACCCCTGTCCTGAATGACAACCCAGCAACTCAAGCAGCAACAGGTCGTCCTTGCATTCGACCCCTTCAGCTACGCAAGGCAACCCGAGCTTGTGCCCCGTCTCGATCGCAGAGTACAGAATTGCCCGGGCGCGCCGGTTCTGATGTGCCTCGCAAACGAACGCACGATCAATCTTGAGCTCCGTGAAGGGCAAACGTGAGAGCTGGCGAAGGGTAGAGAACCCCGTACCGTAGTCGTCAATCGACAGGCCAAAACCGGCGAGACGCAGACGCCCCACCGACGCCAGCGTCACCAGAGGATCGTCCATTAGTGCACTTTCGGTGACTTCGAGTATCACTTGGCTCGGGCGACAGTGTGCGCTCGCCGCCAGATGAATGAGGTCGTCAGCAAAATGACGATTCGCCAACAAGCTGATATCGACGTTCAGGGAGATGCTGATGGATTCATCCTGCAAGCTCAGCAAATGCTGCATGGCTTGCCGCACGAGATTGAAGGTCAGCTCACAGAGCTGGCCACTGCCGGTGGCCAGAGGTATGAAATCGGCAGGTGGAATCAGCTCGCCGTCCGGTTCCAGCCAACGCGCGAGCACTTCGTAGCCGGTGACCCTTCCACTTCGCAGGTGCACCTTGGGTTGGTAGAAGGGCCGTATGCAACCGCGCTGAATCGCCGACTCGAGTTCAGCTTCGTTGGGTAGCGGCCGCAAACGCTCGGCGCGCCCCTGATCGTCTCGCTGTTGCCCCGTCTGAGACAGCAGTCGGTGCAGATCACGGCCCTCGATCGGCTTGCGCAGGCTGCCGAGCAGCGGAACGCCTGCGGCCTGCAGCATGCTTTCCACCGTACAGATCAGCGCTTCCTCGCGGGCGCTGACGACTACCACTTCGCAGAAGATCCGTTCCTCACCCAATCGCTGCAGTAATTCGATGCCGTTCATTCCCGGCATTTCCAGATCGACCAGCAGCAGCGGCAGCTCGTCGTCGCAGTGCCGCAGGATGGCCAGGGCAGCCCCACCATCATCGACCTGCTGGATGCGCTCGAGTCCGAGCCCCCTCAGCAGCGCGCAAAGCAGCTCGCGCTGAAAGGGGCTGTCCTCGACGATCAGCACCTGCCGTGCGCGGACTGCTTCCGGGAGCTCAGCCAACCCCGCCGCTATAGATAGTTCCAAAGCTGTCAAATCTTCTGTCCGTAATGGGCGATCCGCTCGGGCAGATCTTCCAGGTTGCAAATCTGCTCGACGCCACCCAGGCGAATCGCCTCCTTGGGCATGCCAAACACCACGCAGCTCTCCTCGTCCTGCGCCAGCGTGGACGCCCCGGCATCGCGCATTGCCTTCAGTCCGCGGGCGCCATCATCTCCCATGCCCGTCATGATGACACCGAGCGCGTTGCGCCCCGCCGCTTTGGCCAGCGAACGAAACAGCACGTCGACCGAAGGCTTGTGGCGTGAGACGGGCGGGCCATCCTGCACCATCACCTGATACTGCGCACCATTGCGTCGGACACTCAGGTGCAGGCCGCCCGGTGCAATCAACGCCCGCCCCGGCAAAACACGGTCGCCATCCTGCGCCTCGCGAACCTCGATGGCACAGGCCGCGTCCAGCCGCTGCGCGAACTGCCGGGTGAAGTTGGCCGGCATGTGCTGGACGATCACCAGTCCGGTGCAGTCCTTTGGCATCCGCTTGAGCAGATATTCCAACGCCCGCGTTCCGCCAGTGGAGGTGCCGATGGCGACGATCGCATCAGTGGTGCGACTCAGCGCCGTGCTGGCCAAGGGCGAAACTCCGCTGCGTGCGACCCTGGTCGGACACGCCACGCGCCGCAGGCGGCTGGCGGCCGCCTGTCGCACCGTCTGCACCAGCTGCATACGCTGCTCCTGGATGAACTGACCAACACCAGCACCGGGCTTGCACAGGATCGCCACCGCACCGGCATCCATCGCATCCAGTGCAATGGCCGAGCCCTGTTCGGCCAGGGAGGAAAACACGATGGTGGCAATGGGATCGTCCTGCATCAGCTGACGCAGGAATGTCACGCCGTCCATCCGCGGCATTTCCACGTCGACCACCAGTACGTCGGGGCGCAGGGTACGCAGCTTCTGGAAAGCAAACAACGGATCGGGCGCGACACCGATCACCTCGATATCCGGCTCTGCCTCCAGCTGTTCGCGCAGCATCGAGCGCACCACGGCCGAATCATCGACGATCATCACCTTGATCATGCCGACACCCTCCGCGCTGCCGCCGCTTCCGGCGCTCGGTAAATCGATGGCGCCAGCTGCTGCAGCGGTAAGCGGACACCGGTCAGCGATTCGCAATGGCCGATGATCAGCCATCCGCCCGGGCGCAGGGCTGCGCACAGGTTGTCGATCACCCGCTGACGTGTCGGCTGATCGAAATAGATCAAGACGTTACGCAGAAAGATCACGTCGAATCCCCCCGCCTCCGGCCAGGGGCACAGCAGATTGTGCTGCTCGAAACGCACTCGCGCACGCAGCGCCGCATCGATCATCATCATTCCTTGATAAGAACCCGTTCCGCGCCGGCAAAAGCGCTTGAGGTAGTCGACCGGCAACAGCTCCAGGCGGTCCAGGCGATACAGGCCGCTACGCGCCTGCTGCAAAGCCCGGCCACAGATGTCGCTGGCCACCAGCTGCCAGCCATTGCCACCGAGCTGATCGGCCAGCACCATCGCCAGGCTGTAAGGCTCCTCGCCGGTCGACGCCGCCGCGCACCAGACCTTCATCGGCCGCTCGTCGCTGCTGGGGATGATCTGGTTCTTGAGCCGGGCGAAATGTGCCGGCTCGCGGAAGAAGTAGGTTTCGTTGGTGGTCAGGCGGTCGAGCATCTCCGCGCGTTCCGCCTGCCCTGCTGGGCTGAAAACATGGGCGAGATAGGCGTCGAAGTCGCCCAGCCCCAGCTCATCGACCCGGCGCCAGAGCCGGCTGACCACCATCGAGCTTTTCTGCCCCGTGATGAGAATGCCTGCGGTCTGGTATAGCCATTGCTGGATCTGCTGAAAGTTGGCGGAGCTGAGCGGCTTCATCGGCGTTATCCCGCCGCCGCAGCAGTGACATCGGCACCGGAGCCCGCCTCGATGAGCGTTTCCAGCTCGACCAGCGACAGCACCGCAGCGATATCGAGGATCGGGATGAAGCCCTGCTCGCGGCGCAGCATGCCGATGACGAAGTCATTGCGCAGCCCGGTGCCGAACTGCGGCTTGCGCTCCACTTCACCCGGCTCCACCTCACGCACCTCGGTCACGCCGTCGACCAGTACACCAAGCATGTGCAGGTTGTCGCCCTGCGCGACTTCGACGACCACGATGCAGGTTCGACGGTTGATGCCGGTAGGCTCCTGGCCGAAGCGTACCGACAGATCGAGCACCGGCACCACGGCGCCGCGCAGGTTGATCACCCCATGCAGGAAACGCGGCGCCAGCGGTATCGCCGTGACCCCCGGGTACTCGATGATCTCGCGGATGGCGTGGATTCCCACGCCATAGGTCTCGCCACCCAGGTTGAACATCAGGTACTGACGTACCAGTTCGAGATTTTCCTCGGACTCAGCCATGGAACACCTCAAAAGCTAACGAAGAGTTTTTCGTCGACGGCATCCGTCGAGACGACACTCTGCAACGCACCGCGAGGGCTCGCCGGACGCACGCTGCGCGTATTGCTCGATGCTCGCTCCGCCCGCTGCTCGGTCTTGAAGAACTGCATGACACTCTGCAGTTGCAGCGCCTGGCTGCTCATCTCATCGGCGGTAGCGGAAAGCTCTTCGGAGGCCGAGGCGTTGGCCTGGGTCGTCTTGGACAGCTCGACGATGGCGCCATTGATCTGGTCGATCCCCGAGCGCTGTTCCTGCGACGCGGCAGCGATTTCCTTGACCAGATCGGCAGTCTTGCCGATGGACGGCAGCATCTCTTCCAGCAGCGTGCCGGCACGCTCGGACATCTTCACGCTGGAGCCAGCCAGTGCACCGATCTCCTGCGCCGCCACCTGGGACCGCTCAGCCAGCTTGCGGACCTCGGCGGCCACCACGGCGAAGCCCTTGCCGTGATCGCCGGCACGGGCTGCCTCGATGGCCGCATTCAGCGCCAGCAGGTTGGTCTGGTACGCGATGTCATCGATGATGCTGATCTTGTCGGCGATGGACTTCATGGCGTCGACGGTTTCGCGTACCGCCTCGCCACCCTCCTTGGCCGAGCTTGCGGACTGAGTCGCCATGCTGTCGGTGAGGCCGGCATTTTCCGCGTTCTGCGTGACAGTCGCAGCGGTCTCCTCGATGGAGGCGCTGATTTCCTCGACACTGGATGCCTGTTCGGTTGCGTTCTGGCTGAGCGTGCCGGACGAGGCGGAAACCTGCTCGGAAGCCGAAGCGAGCGAGTTGGCCGAAGCGGTCACCTGGCCGATGACATCGGTCAGCCGCACGACCATGCCATTCATGGCGGCGAGCAGACTGTCCTCGTCGCCCTTGCGCAGGTTGACCTTCACGGTCAGGTCGCCCTGGGCGATACGCTGCACGACATCCCGAGCGTAATCCGGCTCACCGCCCAGCTGGCGCACGACCACACGGGTCAGGAACATGCCGAAGAGAATGGCCGCCAGCACGGCCAGGGCGATGACAATCCCCATGACCACCTTCATCGAGGCGACGGTGTCGGTAGCGGCGCGATCCGCTGCGGCGCCCTGCTTCAGCATCTCGGCTACCAGCGCTTCGAAGTTGCTTTCGATCTCGTGCGAGATCGGCCGCAGCGACCCGTTGATGATGGCCATGCCTTCAGCGGCCCGATCCTCGCGCGCCAGCGCCAGCGCGCTCTGAACCCCGGCAATGTAGGCATCCAGGCCCTGCTGGATCTTCTCGGCGATCTTGATTTCTGCGTCGCTCATTACCGTCTTGCGGTACTCGTCGAACGCGTCCTGGGACACTTGGCGATATGCGATGGCTCGCTTGACGGTTTCCTCACGTTCGGCGCCTTCCTGGGTCAGGAGCCGCAGTGCGGTACGGGTGTAGATCAGGTACTGGCTGTAAGCGTTCTGTGCCTTGGCCGTTGCGACCAGGTTGTTCTGGTACAACCCGTTCAGCGATTGACCGATCGAGATGATGTTGCTCAGGCCATAGAGGCCCATTCCCGCGGCGATCAATGCCAGCGTGAAGAATGCGCTGAGCAGCTTTTTAGCCAGACTGAGTTTCATGAACCAATTCATCGTTACGCCTCGAGCTTGAATCGAAAAGAAGTTGAACGACGGAAACGCCCGTCACGCGGCGCTGCTGACCAGCGCGGGAATATCGAGCAGCAGGGCGACGCTGCCATCGCCGAGAATCGTTGAGCCGCTGAAGCCGCGCATGCCGCTGAGCAAGTTGCCCAGTGGCTTGATGACCGCCTGGATCTCGCCGACGAACCGATCCACCACGATGCCGGCGCGTTGCTCGCCGCACTGCACCACCACCAGGCATTCGCGAGCGCTCGGTTTACGTGCTATGTCGAAGCGATCTGCCAGACGCAGATAGGGCAAGGGTTGTCCGCGCAGATTGAATACGTCGCTGCCGGACTGCTCGCTGAACTCCAGGCATTCCACGACCAGGTCCAGCGGCAGCACGAAGTCGGCGTCGCCGACCGCGACCTGGAAGCCATCGATGATCGCCAGGGTCAGCGGCAACTGGATACGGAAGGTCGAGCCCTGGCCGGGACTGCTCTCGATGTCCACGCTGCCACGCAGTTGCTCGATGTTCTGGCGCACCACATCCATGCCCACCCCTCGGCCGGACAGATCGGTCACCTTTTCCGCAGTGGAAAACCCCGGCGCGAAGATCAGGTTGTGGATGTCACGCTCGGCCAGGTGGGCGTCTTCCTCCACCAGTCCGCGCTCGATGGCCTTGTGCAGGATGCGCTCGGTATCCAGGCCGCGGCCGTCGTCGCTGATCTCGATGACCACGGCACCGGAGCGATGATAGGCGTTGAGCGACAGCGTGCCCTGCTCCGGCTTGCCGGCAGCCCGGCGAGCCTCGACCGACTCGATGCCGTGATCCATCGCATTGCGCACGATGTGCAACAGCGGGTCGGTCAGCTTCTCGACCATGGACTTGTCCAGCTCGGTATCGGCGCCACTGACCTTAAGGTCGATCCGCTTGCCCAGTTCGCGGCACACGTCGCGGACCACCCGTGGAAAGCGCTGGAACACCTCGCCGATGGGCACCATCCGCAGGTTCAGCGCACGATCACGGATCTGCTCGACCAGCTGCCCCACGCCCTCCAGCAGTTCGCCGAGCTCCGGATCATGGCGGCTGGCGCTATGGCTGTTGCAGGCCGAGTTGCGAATGACCAGTTCGCCGACGGCGTTGATCAGCTCGTCGAGCTTGCGTGCATCGACCTTTATGAACACCTGCTCCGCGGCACGTACCCGAATGTTGTCAGGCGCATCGCTCTGGCCGCGCTCCGGTGCATCGAACAGCGCGCCGGGCGTCTCGAGCACCGGCGCTTCACTGGCCGGCAGCTCCTCGATCAGGATCTCGCAATCCTGTTCGATGAACTCCAGCGCCTGTTCGATGGCGCTGCGCGCGACATCCGCCTGGAGCTCGAGCACGAATCCCAGATGGCAACACTCGGGGTCCAGTGACTCCAGAGCCGGCAGTTCGTCCTGCAGTACCTCCAGGGCGAGCACCTCGCCCATATCGGCGAGGTACTGAACGAACGGAATGGGGTCCAGACCATGCGCAAATACTTGTGGCTCCGGACGCAGGCTGATGCGCCAGCGGCCGGCGCCGGTCATGGATGAGCCAGCGTCGGCAGCTGCGGGCGGCGTCAGCGCGTCGCCCAGATAGGCGCTCAGCTCGGTGCACAGCGCGGCGCGCAACGCCGGATCGGGGTCCTGCTCTTCGCGTCCGTCGGCGACGTTATCGAACAGTCGGCTCAGGTAATCGCCGCAATTGAGCAGCAGCGACACCAACCGCGCATCGATGGCCTGCTCGCCGGTACGTACCTGCGCGAGCAGGTTTTCCATCAGATGGGTGAAATCGACCACCAGATGGAGGTTGAACATGCCCGAGGAGCCCTTGAGCGTATGGGCGGCGCGGAAGATCGCGTTGATTCGCTCGCTGTCGGCCCCTTGTGTCTCGATGGCCAGTAGTGCCTGCTCCATCTCGGCCAGCAGCTCGCGTGCTTCGTCCAGCAGTACGCTGCGAACGGCTTGCATATCCATGAGACTTCCTCAGTTATCCAGCAGCGACATGAGTCGTACCCGGGCGAGCAGCTGCTCGACGGCCGGGCTGGGCGCGGTCAGGGGTACGGATGGCAGCTGGCGACGGAGCGCCAACAGCAGCTGCAGGCCCGCGCAATCGATTTCGCTGATGCCTTCCAGGCTGATGGCCGACGGCGCACCTTGCTCGATCTCCCCAAGCAGCAGCGCCTTCAGTTCGATGGCACGTTCGATGGTGAAGGCGCCACCGAGACGCAGCAGCTGGGCCTGGTTATCCGTCGTGGTCATCGGTCAGAGCACCAGCTTGGAAACGGCATCTAGCAATACCGGCGGCTGGAACGGCTTGGTGATCCAGGCACGTACGCCCGCCGCCTTGCCCTGCTGCTTCTTGTCCTCGCTGCCTTCGGTGGTGAGCATGATCACTGGGGTAAACTTGTAGGCCGGCAGCTGCTTGGCCGCCTTGACGAAGCTGATGCCGTCCATGTTGGGCATGTTCACATCGGAAACGATGAGGTTGTATTTACGGCCGTCCAGCTTGCTCAGCGCATCCTTGCCGTCTTGCGCCTCTACCACGGTGTAGCCGCCACCACGCAGGGTCAGGCTGACCATTTGACGCATGCTTGCCGAGTCGTCGATCACCAGAATCGTTTTGCTCATGCTCGTTTCAACTCAAAAGAAAGTGATGGAGGAAGAAGAAGCGTTGGTGGCTTCGGCGCTGCGCCCTTCGTGCAGTGCGCGCTGCTCCAACGTGGTGTAGGTGCTGCCAAGGCGAGCGAGCCACTCGGCCGCCGCCGGCAGCTCGCCGTTACCGGCCTGCCGGGCCGCAAGCGCCTGTTCGAGACGCTGCATGTCGTCCCCGACGTGCCCCATGATCTGGTCGACGCGATCCTGGAACTGCAAGTGCACCACCAGCTGGTTGAGCTCGCTTTCCAGCACCGTGCGTTCCTGATGCAGCTGCTCGAGCGAGCCCTGCAACATGGCGGCGGTGTCGTTGAAGTCATGCACGATGTGCTCGACGAGCTGCTGCGACTCCTGCACGACACCCTGTTCGCGCGCGGCGAACGAAGCCGAAAGGTCTTGTGCCTTCTCGATGACGGCAGTCACCGTCGCCACTGTCTCGCGAATCAGCTTGCCGGTCTCTCCTGACTCGCTGGAAAGCTTGCGCACCTCGTCGGCAACCACAGAAAACCCGCGCCCTGCTGCGCCTGCACGCGCGGCCTCGATGGCGGCATTGAGCGCGAGCAGATTGGTCTGATCGGCAATCTTCCCTACCTGATCGGCCATGCGGCTGAGTTCATGGGTGTGGCTGGCGATGCTGTCGATTTCGGCCAGCAGCAGTGCGCGGTACTGTTGGGTCTGCAGCAAGGCGTCGGTGATTTGGTGCAGACCCTGCTCGGCCTTTTGAATAGTTTCGATCGCGCGGCCGCTCTGGCCGCTTTGCGGCGCGTCTGAGACCAGACGCTGGCTCAACTCGGCAAAACCCGATGACAGCCCATTGATCGCCTCGCCAACCTGACCACGCGCGAGCAACAGATGGCGGCCCCACAGAGGCAGTACACCGGCGATGAGGGACTGCAGCTGTTCGTCCGTCTCGAGGTGCGGGCCGAGAGTTTCGGCTTGGAGCAACAGCGCTTGCTGAGCCTGATCGCGACGGCCGATGGCTGCGCCCAGCAGCAACAACGCCACGGTGCCCCACGCCACGCCGAGCCACCAGGGCTCAGCCAGGATTCCGCAGAGGATCACATTGGCCAGCGCCAGGCCCTGTACCACTTTCGGATGTCGCATGCCCGTTCATTCCCCAACCCATCACAACAGGCGGGAATTGTGGTCGGGCAGCGGCGAACTGCCATGAGTAGAACTACTCAACGGGTCAAGGGGAAATTACCCATGCGGGCAGCTCAGAGCAGTAGGCGGACCAGCTCCACCACCGATGCCACGTGCAACTTGTCCATGATGCGCGCGCGATGGTTTTCGACCGTGCGTACGCTCAGGCTCGCCAACTCGGCGATCTCGCGACTGGAGAGGCCTTGCACCACCCATTGCGCGATTTTTCGCTCTTGTGCGGACAACAGCGACAAACGCGCTTCGCGGGTCTGCCGCTGCAAGCGTTTATCGTGTCGCTCTAGGCTTACTGCCAGAGCGGCGTTGACGCGATCCAGCAAGTGCTGGCCATGCACAGGCTTTTCGACATAATCAAACGCCCCCCTGCGCATAGCTTCCACGGCGGTCGCCACATCGGCATGGCCGGTAATAAAAATGATGGGTGTATCAACACCACGCGCAAGCAGCTCGGCTTGAAGCTGAAGTCCGCCCATCACAGGCATGCGCACATCGGACAGGATACAAGCAACGCCTAAAGAAACGCTTGCATCCAAGAACGCCGCCGGCGACGCGAAGCAGTTGACGTTTAGGCGTATGGATCGAAGCAGCGCAGCATGCAGATCAAGAATGTAGGGATCATCGTCGATTAGAAATACGCTGCCCTGTGCTGCGGCTATGTTCATAAGCTCCCAACAGGTTAGTTCGCCCAGGGCGTCATTTTAGCTCGCCAGCCCGAGGATTTTATTCGCATCCACCTAGGCTAACGGGTAGAACCCGCTGGGCAAAAGCGAGGCAAAACTCGAAGACACTCGAAAATATCAGACCTAAAAAATCCAGTTACCGTTAAGTAACTGGATTTTGTAGGGATTTTACAAAGAGTTGGTTTCGTTAGGCAGTCCTCTCGCCTGCAGGGGCTCGCGTTTGAATTGGCGTCCAGCTTCGATAGGCCTAGCCGGGGCAGCAGCCGGTGGGCAGATCGTCCCAATTCCTGCATACAGACAACCACGCAGCATGTGCGGCAACTGTTAGCGCACGTCGCAACTCGCCCCTATCTCCGAAGCGCGCTCGGACTCGAAAGCGGCCTGCAGCACGTCGATGAAGGCTGGCGCTTGCGGAACGCTGACGGACCCGAAAGCCGTGACCGCGACACCCGGCGTCCAGGAATTCATGACCACCGCGCCAGCGAAGTTCGCCACGTCGTCGAGGACGATCTCCTCATGCCGTTGCGCGATACCAAGTCCGCTCAGCTGGCGCTGGATCATCCCCATCATCGTTCCGGCCAGTATCTGCGCTCGCGGCCAGACCACTGAACGTCCATCCCAAAAGGCAAAGTTCCAGATGGTCGCCTCGCTCAGGCGACCGTGCCGGTCTACAAAAGCCGCATCGTCGAAGCCCTGCGCCGCGGCTTGCCGTAGATAGTGGGTTTTTGCACCCTCACCAACGTGCTTGATGGTCGGCAAGTATCGCTCATGCTCGACCACACTCAACCGAAGCGGCCCCTTGGGACCATCTGACGGCGGCCCAGTACGAACCAGGATGCTCGGCTCGGTGTCGCTGCTCCCCACGGAGAATTCGCCCTCCGGAGAGAACACCGTTACGGTGAGCGATTGGTCCTGAGGTCCATCTTCAATCGCCCGTCGGATGTTGCGCGTCACGCTATCGTTGGATGGCGCCCGACCGAACAGGTCGATCGAGGCATTGCGCAAGCGTGCCAGATGCAAATCCAGACCCTTGATCCGACGCGCCCGCACCTGCAAAGCAGTGAAGTGAGCAAACCCTGCAAACGCGAGCGGCGCCAGGTCGCGCCCGCGTGCAGGTCCGTCGTTGAGCAGAATCGGGTAGGTTTCCGAATGTGATTTCATAGGAGATGCTCCTCGGTTTGCGATTGGGAGCATCGAATGTAAATTATGACAGCGCTGTCAGAGTCAAGCCTCAACATGAAGATCGGTGAACTATCCAGGCGATGCGCGGTGAGCATTCGCATGCTGCGCTACTACGAAGAGGAAGGACTCCTCAAGCCGCGACGCACTCAAAGCGGCTTCCGGGAGTATGGGCCTCGCGAAGAGCAAACGGTCGAGCGAATCAAACTCCTCGGCTCCGCAGGCATGACGCTCGCGACGATCAAGCATTTTCTGCCGTGCATCCGAGGCGAAGGTCATCTGTTGGAGCCGTGCGACGAGCTCCGCTCCACGCTGGTCGAGCAGATCGCACTGATCGATCAGAAAACCGAAACGCTCATGCAAAGCCGAAAGGTGCTTGAGAGGTTTCTCGCGGAAGTGCAGTGAAGCCGGACTGCTTATGGGGTATTCAGCGAGGAGCATCCCCTTCTCCCGATTGCCTGCGCTACTTCCTTTGGTTTGAGCGGCGGCGCGAGCATGATTGGATGCGCACCGCCGAACCACCCTTAGAAGAATTCATCCAGCAGCCGATAGAACCGCGCACGAGCCGAATCGAAGACTTCGATCCCGTAGCGCTCCAGAAACGGCGGAACCCACTCCTCTCCCAGCTCCTCGCCGATATCGCGGCAGGTCAGCGCCAGGTCCTGGTATCGGTCAGCTACACCTAGTCGGCCACAGTCGATCAAGCCCGAGAAACGGCCCCCTTCAACCATGATGTTGGGTAGACATGCATCGCCATGGGTGACAACCAGATCCTCGACCGCTGGCCTTTGCTCATGAAGCCTGGCGAGCAATTCGTTTGAAGAAAGGCCACGATGGTCATCATCGATATCGTCGTCATCCACAAGTCCGGCATCCATTCGGGCCTGCGCGCGGTGGATCCGGAGTTCTGCCCGATGATCGAATGGGCATGTGGACGAATCGAGCTCGTGGAGCATGCGAACGGCGTCGGCCATAATCGCCACCTTCTTTTCAGGGTCGAGTGATGACGACAGCAGATCCACTCCTGGTACCTCACCCATAAGTAGCCAATCTCTTCCACCCTCGCTAAGTACATCGATGACGCGCGCACAAGGGATACCAGTGCGTTCCAACCAGCGTAGGCGCGCCGCTTCGCCCAGCAGCTCACAGAGCGGATCACTTGGCTCGGATTTTACAAACAGTGAGGGCTGGCCGGACGCGGTGAGCCGAAACACCGCAGCGCCTGAACACCCCTGCTTCTGCAAAGCCCATTGGTAACCAGCTAACAGGCTCCTCCAGGCAGCCGGCGACCGTTCAATAAGCCTAGCCTTGTCATTCATGGCATCTACCTCAACATTGTCGTATCGATATTCCCTTGAGTACCGATCGTACCGGCGGCGCAAGCGCCGAACGGCTAACGCTCGACATCTACGCCATTTGAGCGCAGATGCCGCAGCGCAACTGCTGAAATCACCGCCAACACGCCAACGCTCGCGGCACTGAATAAGGCAGCGCCCTGAAGACCGGCCACGAAAGCAGCTTGCGCATGAGCAATCAGGTCAGGCGGCAACTCCGAGGCGCTCGCAGAAGCAGCCCAAAGGCTGTCTGCCACCGCCTCCCGTGCACCTGCCGACAGATCGCCGGCAAGCAAAGGGGTGATGGTGCGTTGATAAATGGCCCCGGCGATACTGCCGAGCAACGCGATGCCGAACGATATTCCGAGGTCCTGCACCATCTCGGTCATCGCCGAGGCCGACCCAGCTTTCCCTGCTGGTGCGGCACCAACCGCCAGATCGGTGCCCAGCGCCGCGATCGTTCCATTACCCAAGTAAGCCAAGGCAAGCGAAACAACAGCCAATAGAACGCCCGTGCTCACGTCCGTTACCTGCACGAGCAGCAGATAACCCGCCGCGGACAACGCCAAGGCTCCAGCAACAACAAAGCCTGGGCGTATCACCCTGGCCAATAGCGGAGCGCCGATGCCACCGAAGATCATCGCCAGTGCGGCCAGTCCCATCCACAGTCCGGCATCCGACGGCGAGTATCCGGCGACAAGCTGCAGATACTGGGCAACAAGCAGCATGGTGCCGCCAACCGCGACCAGACCGAACAGCAGCACAGCAAGCGCAACGGAGAACGCCCGATTGGAAAACAGAGACAGATCAAGCAGAGGGTCTGACAGTAGGTGCTGACGTCTCACAAAGAGCCACGCAAACAGTAACCCGACGATGATGGCCGAACCGGCATCCAGAACAAGGCCTTCCTTGGCGATCTGCTTGACGCCATAGACGAATGGCAACGTCGCAGCCAGGGACAGCAGGACGCTCACAAAATCCAGTCGCTCGGCCTCGGCCGAACGATATTCAGGCAAGACAAACGGCCCGAGCAGCACCAGCAATATCACAGCGGGTACCACCAGCAGAAACGCAGCCCCCCACCAGAACCATTCGAGCATAAGCCCGCCGACTACCGGTCCCAATGCTGACCCAACACCCCACATCGTTGCCCAGATGCCTATGCCAAGCGCCCGTTGACGAGGATCCGAGAACAGATTGCTGATCAGCGCAAGCGTCGAGGGCATCAGCGTTGCCCCTGCTATCCCGAGAGCAGCACGCGCCACTATCAGCATGTTGGCACTGGTTGAAAACGCGGCGACCACGGAAGCCAGGGCGAAGGCTACCGAACCGATCAACAGCATCTTGCGCCGTCCGATACGATCACCCAACGTTCCCATCGTGATCAGGAAGCCCGCGATGAAGAAGCCGTACGCATCCATGATCCAAAGCGCCTGCACGCTGGTCGGTTTGAGGTCAAGTGCAAGCGCCGGTAGTGCCAGATGCAACAGCGTCAAGTCTAGACCCAGCATGATCGTAGGCAGCGACAGCAATGCCAGCCCGGCCCAGGCCCGAGGCCCGGCTCGTTTGCCGCCCACGGCTGAGGAAACAACGGTTCGAGTTCCAGAAGACCTGGATTCCAAGGAAATACTCATCGTGCCCTCACGTATCAAGTTGCGGAAGCGACATCATCGCGGCACGATTAGCCCATTACAATTTTGCTAGTTATCCTATTGTCAGGAACAACCGCCGTGTCTGATCGAAGCCTTAGGCGCACACGCAAGGAGCTATCAGCGTTTCTCCTGCACCATCGACAGAAGCTGACTCCAGCGGACGTCGGGCTACCGTCCACCGGACGCCGCCGTACGCCAGGACTGCGCCGGGAGGAAGTCGCGGCGCTCGCAGGTGTCGGTTTGTCTTGGTACACGTGGTTTGAACAGGGGCGTGAGATCCAGGTATCGGAGAATTTCCTCTTGGGCATTGCCTATGCCCTAAAACTGGACGACGCCGAATGCAATCATTTGTTTCTTCTTGCACACCGCAGACCACCATCACCCGAAGCTCGCCAGCCCGCATCAGTATCGACGGGGATACAGCAGTTGTTGGACGAACTGCCTAGGCCGGCCTATGTGCAGAACCTTCGATGGGATGTCATTGCGTGGAACGCGGCCGCGGATGATCTTTTTCAGTTCGGTTCTAGAGATTTGCGGGATCGCAACCTGCTGTATCTGGCCTTTGCCGCCCCCGACATGCGTCGACGATTGCCAGACTGGGAAAGCGACGCTCCAGGACTCATGGCCCAGTTCAAATATGACGTAGCCACCGCGCCCGAAGATCCAACGATGCTCGAGCTTATCGAAACGCTTCAATCGCTGGCACCGAGCTTTCGCCGCGAATGGGCCGAACCCCGCGGGGCGGTCGCGCAGCGTGGCCTTAGTTCCCTTGTGGACGTAGGGGGCACACTGCACAGGTTTCATCACGAAACTCTGATCGTGGATGAGTATCGGCACCTGAGGATGGTTGTGTATCTCCAAGCATAAGCGCC
Source organism: Pseudomonas sp. FIP_A4 (assembly GCF_036701605.1). Lineage (NCBI taxonomy): Bacteria > Pseudomonadati > Pseudomonadota > Gammaproteobacteria > Pseudomonadales > Pseudomonadaceae > Pseudomonas > Pseudomonas sp. FIP_A4. Next base: position 50,432 of record NZ_JAYDXP010000105.1, read on the forward strand.
TGTTAGTGCGATGCCACGTGCCAAGGATAAAGAGGCGATCTTGCTGTTTCCCTTCATCTGCAACGGCGTGCTGGCCGTGCTGTTTCGCGGGACCATCGACAGCACATCGGTGAATCGGCGAGGAGTAGTCACGGCAGCCCTGCGACTCATTCGGCAACCGTATTCGCTCACCACCACCCGAGCGAGCATCCGGAGCCGCGCGAAGCGGACAAGGCATTGACCAGAATGCCTGAAGCGGGCGCTAGCGTTGATTGGCGTGCGTACTATGGACCACGTCGTCGTGTTCGGCCGCGCGATGGTCTCGATGATTGAGTACGGACTCGCCTAGCCTAAGGGGGGGGCTAAGTCCCTTTTCTGCTTTTGCCGTCGCGCTCACTTGCCGGCACCGTGCAATCCCCGGCGTCAGCAACCGTCCGTACCACCGGCATCAGAAGCTGGTAACCGACCGCGGACTATCATTGCTGAGTACGCCCTTGCCAGCACCGGACAGCCCTCGGGCGCTTCCACCTAAAAGCTATATGAGTGAATGAATTCATCCGATGCTATTCGCTCGGATGCGACGGCCCGTTTTCGGCCGCCAGCAGGATACCGAATACAACCAAAAGCCCGCCAAAACCCCGGTCGATCCAATGACGCACAGCCAGTAATCGAGAGCGCACGGGCCCTGTGGTGAAGCAGAGCGCCACAAGACTGAACCACGCCATATGCGCCGCTGAGATAAAAGCTCCATAGCCAAGCTGCACCGCCATTGGCGTCTCAGGTTGAACCACCTGCATGAACAGGCTGACGATGAACATAGTGGCCTTGGGGTTCAGCGCGTTGGTCAGAAACCCAGCGCGCAGTGCAGCTGCATCAGAAAGCGATGCCACCAGATGATCGGCTGGCATCCGACCGGGCTTAGAACGGAGCATTTTTACGCCCAGGTATATTAGATATACAGCCCCGATCAGCTTGATCGTATTGAAGAGCCAGAGAGATGACTGGATCAAAAGCCCGACACCGACCAGGGTGTAGGCGACATGTATAAGCACACCCGCCCCGATGCCTAATGCCGTCAGCACCCCAGCGCGCCGCGAGAGCATAAGACTATTGCGCGACACGATCGCGAAATCCGGCCCGGGGCTGATTACCGCAAGCAAAGTTATTGTGATGACAGCTATCAGTTCAGTCATTGAAATACAGTCGTAGGCTTAGGTACAACCAATACTATGGACGTTTGCTGCAGATGAATAACGATGCTTTCTGACATAAGTGGTGAGCAAGAATCACAGTACAAGGATAGGCGCCTGCCTTCGCTACTCGCACTGCGCTGCTTTGAGGCCGCGGCGCGTCTGGAGAATTTCAGCCGTGCTGCCGATGAACTGCATTTAACCCACGGAGCCGTCAGTCGTGCTGTACGCCTGCTCGAGGACGAGCTTGGCATTGCGCTTTTTGAACGGCGTAGTCGACGAGTGTACTTGACCGATGCTGGACGAACCCTCGCCCAAGCTGTCTCCGGTGGATTGGATCTCATGCGGGAAGCTGTCAGCGAGTTGCGCGTCAGCGCACGCCGCAGAAGACGCTGGGTGCTTTCTTGCGAGCCTACCTTGCTAATGCGGTGGCTCATTCCACGCTGGCCGGATTTCCAATCACGCCATCCCACAATAGACGTCCAACTCGTTGCGGGAGGGGGAGCGTTTTCATTCGGCGACGGCATCGACCTCGCCATACGGCGGGACGACTTTACTTGGCCTGCGAGCTATCACGCCGAACCACTTTTCGCCGAGAAAACTGGCCCGGTCTGCCGCCCCGACAAGGTAGCGGCCTGGTGTATGCAAAAGGGGATGACAACATTAAGCCCCGAGGCACCTCGGTTGCTCACGCGCACGCGCCCGAGCGCATGGCAGGACTGGGCAACGGCGACAGGCCAAACCCTAACCATCGGCACTGAACAAACATTCGAGCACTTCTACTTCAGCTTGCAGGCAAGCGTTGCAGGCCTTGGAATCGCAATCGGCCCTTGGCACCTCGTTCGCGACGATCTTGACAATGGCTTGCTGGCGGCACCATTCGGCTTTGTAGAGGACGGTTCACACTACTGCCTCTTCTCGCCGCATCGTTTGCGTGACGATAGCCCACAGGCCGCATTGCTTGAATGGCTGAGGCGGATGGCGTAGAAGCACTTGCCCTGCGATGCAACGAGGCAGACAACGCGGTCATTCCTTCGGCGTGGTACGGGCCGAAACTTGTCGGAATCGCACCCCAAGTAGCGCACGCCCGCGCATATCGCATCCGCTCGATCAACATGATCCGTTCATGGACGGACTACCGATTGGAGCTCTTCCCTTACAGCGCGGAAAATTCGGTCGAATTCATCATTGAACCGATCAAGGCCCGGTAGAATGCGGCCGAGGCGGGTTCAGCAGCCGCATATCGTCATCAGCCCAGTGGCGATTGTCGTCTGGCGTCTGGCGTCTGAATCTGAAAATCCATTTTGAACCGGCGCATCCTCTGATATTCGCTCCTGCCCGCTATTCCTCAATACCGCGGTCGCTCTGATCTTTCGCCAACGAAGTCCGTAGATCAGATCGCAGCAACGGCGCTGCAATATTCCATGCCCAAAACGATCTAGGCCAGTTCATGTCTGAACTGGCCTAGATCGTGGAGTTATTTGGTCGGGACGGAGTGATTCGAACACTCGACCCCTTGCACCCCATGCGGGTTATTTGGCAAACATGTAATTGATTTTAAAGCGTTTTTTCTTGGCGCTTGCTGCACCAAACGCCCTACGATGCCCAACGCTTTCTCACCGGTTCCCGCAAAAGTCACCACGGCAGTCGTGCTGGAAAAGCGTTGCAGCAGGCCTTTGTGTTTCAGGCGAGCCCTGGAACAATCGGCTCATTAAATGAGCCGATTACGTAACCTATTCGGCTCACGGCTACTCGCACTTGCTTAACCCGCGACCTGGCGGGAACCGAAATCGATTCCACGCTTGTGCGCTTCAAACCTCACGATCATGAGGACCTTGCCTGCAGGTCCAAGCTTTCCCTCATTATCCTAACGATCATGAGGATTTTATTGCGGATCCCGACGACTCAGCTATTATCCTCGCGATCATGAGGATTAAATGATGAAAGTTATGCTGGACGCTGCATCAGAGGTGGGCCCGCTCGTACGCGCCACACGCAAGGCACTTGGACTGCGCCAGGACGACACCGCAGGCACCATAGGTGTCAGCGAAAACTTCCTTGGCAAGGTCGAGCGTGGTGACGACTCCGTGCAATGGAGCAAGCTATTCCAGGTCCTGGACCAGTTGGGCATTCGCCTCACCGCCGAGATTCCGGACGAAGCGATGGCCCTGCACGAGGCCGAAATGAAGAAGCTTATGGCGCGCCAGAGTGAGCAGCGTTGATGACGCGCGTGCTTGAGGCCTGGATCAACGAGCAGCGTGTCGGCACTCTGCACGAGGCGAACGGCTTGTGGGCCTTCGAGTATTCCTCGCAATGGCTGGCTCATCCGGATGCCTATGCGCTGTGCCCTGGCATTCCGCTGGTCGAAGGGCTACAACGCGACGGCGCCACGAACCGGCCGGTGCAATGGTACTTCGACAACCTGCTGCCCGAGGAAGGCCAGCGAACGCTGCTGGCCGGTTCGGCTCGCCTCGACGCCCATGACGCCTTCGCGCTGCTGGCGTACTACGGTGCCGAGTCTGCGGGCTCGGTGACGCTGCTGGCGCAAGGCGCCTCCCAGGTACTTCACGCAACGCATCCCCTGCCCGACGAAGCGTTGTCGCGACGGATCCGGCAGATGCCCAGCATTCCACTGACCCATGAAGCCAGGAAGCGGATGTCGCTTGCCGGTGCACAACACAAGCTCGCCGTCATCCTGGGACCCGATGGGCTTCAGGAACCCGAGGGCGGTACAGCCTCCACGCACATCCTAAAACCCGATCATCCCGACCTGTCGTACGCCCACTCCGTGATAAACGAATGGTTCGTGATGACCTTGGCAGCGAGGGCAAAACTGCACGTACCCGCCGTTGCGTGCCGCTACGTTCCGCAACCGGTGTACCTGATCCAGCGCTTTGACCGGCGCAACGATGGCCAGGACTGGCGTCGCCTGCACAGCATCGACGCCTGCCAACTGCTCGGTCTGGATCGAACCTACAAGTACAGCGCCGGCAGCATCGAGCAACTGGCTCGACTGGCCAATCTGTGTACCGCATCCGCGATCGCCCGTGCGCAGCTTTTCCAGTGGCTGGTCTTCAACGTACTGGTCGGCAACACGGACGCACATCTCAAGAACCTGAGTTTCCTGGTCGACCATGGCGGTATCCGTCTGGCCCCCTTCTATGACCTGCTCAGCACGGCCGTTTACGAGACACGCGCATTCGATCGGGATGGCTGGCCCCAGGGCTGCGCGCTGGCCTGGCCGATCGGCCAGGTAGCGCGACTGCAGGAGATCACACGTGCTCATCTGGTGGAGGCAGGCCTGACGATGGGAATCAAGGCCGCGACGGCCAGTGCCATGGTCGATCGGCTTCGCAACGCGGTAATGAAGGAAGCGTCGAGTCTCTATGAAGCGACCGAACGAGCGCACCAACAACTGGGTAGCGAGCAGCCAGCGCTCAAACCAACGCTTGCCGGAGAGCTGCGCTGTTTGCGTGCGATCACCAAGGTGATCATTGCCGACCAGGCCCAGCGCCTGGCCTGATCTGCGCCCCACTTGGGACCATCACGATGACGCAAAGGACACAAGTGACGGTGCCCCACGTCCTGGCAGACAATCGCTACGACTATCAACGCTGAGTCAATTCATGAGTGCACATACCCGCGTCCCGCTGGCAGACGCGCCGCGCGCCGCGGAACGCGGTCAACTGAGGATCTTCTTGGGGGCGGCGCCGGGGGTGGGAAAAACCTTCGCCATGCTGCAGGCCGCTCACGCACAACTGCAGCAAGCCCTGGACGTGCGCGTTGGCGTCGTGGAAACCCATAACCGCACTCAGACCGACGCCCTTCTGGTGGGCCTGGCCCAGCAGCCTCTCAAACGATTCGACAGCGCCGGCACAACGCTTTTTGAAATGGATCTGGGTGGCATCCTGGAGCGCCCCCCGCGTCTCGTGCTCGTGGATGATCTGGCACACGAAAATGCCCCGGGCAGCCGACATGCCAAACGCTGGCAGGATGTGCAGGAATTGCTGTCGGCCGGCATCGATGTCTTCGCGACGGTCAACGTGTACCACCTGGAAAGCTTGAACGATCAGGTCCGTGAGATCACCGGAGTGCGGGTACGGGACACCGTGCCGGATTGGATTCTGCAAGAGTCCGACGAAATCGTGTTGGTCGATCTTCCGGTGCGCGAGTTGGCCGAGCGACTCCGCGACGCAATGTCGTTTGTGCCGGACCGCACGGGCATCGTATTCGACGCGTTTTTCAGCCCAACCAATCTAACCGTACTGCGCGAACTGGCAATGCGAACCGCCGCCGCGCAGATCGATGCAGATCTCAACAAGCGCTACCGCCAACAGGGGATGGATGCTCCCACGGTGCGTGGCCGCTTGGTACTGGGTATTGATGGTGATATCCAGGCCGAACGCCTGGTCAGGCATGCCTGTCGAGTAGCCGATAGGCGCAACATGCCTTGGTCTGTGGTGCATGTAGATATAGGAAGTGAGCGGGACGAAGAGCGCCTAGGCAGGTTGCAGGCCGCGCAACGCCTTGCCGAGCGCCTCGGAGGCGAAGTCGTCTCACTGCGTGGCGGTTCGGTGGCCGAGACCCTGATTGAGCACGCACACGCGCGGCGGGCGAGCATGCTGCTGGTCGGGTGCAGCCGAACCGGCCTACGCCGACGCTTGCACCTGGGCCGTAGCGTTGCGCAGCGCCTGCTCGCCTCAGGCACCGGGCTGGAAATCTGCGTGCTGGATGCTCCCACCGAGCGTGCCGCATCCCCCCGCCAGCTGCCAACGGCCATACGCTGGCGCGAATACCTGCTGGCACCGATTGCGGTGGCCTTGGCTGCACCGATAGCGCTGGCATTGTCCCGGCTGCTCGAACTTCCGAATATCTCGTTGATCTTCCTTGCCGCCGTTCTGGTCGTGGCGGTGCGCAGCAGCCTAGGACCAGCCCTGGCTTGTGCCGGTTTATCGTTCCTGGCGTACAACCTGCTGTTCCTCGAGCCGCTGATGTCGCTCAAGATTCATCGCCAGCAAGACGTGCTGACCCTATTGTTCTTTCTCTTGATGGCTGCGCTCACGGGAAATCTGGCGAGTCGCCAGCGCACACAATTGCAGGCTTTGCGTCAGACACAGTCCGAAACGGCGGCGCTGCTGGACCTGTCTCGCAAACTCACCGCTGCCAGTGATCGCCAGGCAGTGCTCGATGTCACCTCTCAGCACTTCTCCCACTGGCCAGATGTCGAGGTCAGCCTGCAGGCGCCCGGAGCTCACGGCATCTGGCAAGTCGAAGCCGGCCTGGACCGACCGTTGTCCGAGCAGGAGCGCGCTGCGGCCGACTGGTCGTGGCAGCACGATCAGCCTTCGGGGCTGGGCACCGAAACCCTGCCGCACGGGCGTTGGTGGTGGTGGCCGTTGTCCAATGGTGATGGGCCACTAGTACTCCTCGGCGTGACACCCCGGAACGGGCGTCCGCTGCCGCCGGAAATGCGCCGATTGATTGCTGCTCTCGGCCAACCCGTTGCGCAAGCCCTGACGCGTTCGCAACTGGCACAGGCGCTCGAGGCGGCGCGCCTACATGGTAGGACCGAGGAGTTGCGCTCCGCACTGTTGGCATCGGTGTCTCACGACCTGCGTACGCCACTGACCGCGATGCGAGGCTCAATCGACAGTCTGTTGATGCTCGGAGACCAGATCCCACCGACCGACCGCCGCGAACTGCTGGAAGGCACGCGCGATGAGGCCGAACGGCTTGATCGCTATATCCAGAATCTGCTCGACATGACTCGCCTCGGTCATGGCGGTCTGAAGCTTGCCCGCGACTGGGTGGCGCCAGTGGACATCGTGGCCGGCGCATTGCAGCGCCTACGACCAGTATTGGCGCCACTGCAGGTCGACGTTAAGGTGCCCGAGGAGTTGCCATTGCTTTACGTGCATGCGGCATTGATCGAGCAGGCTCTGGTCAACGTGCTGGAAAATGCCGCGCGCTTCTCCCCTTCCAAGGGCCGAATGGAAGTCAGGGTCGATGTCGATGAGAACGAGCTTCGCATACGCGTTGCCGATCAGGGGCCCGGTATTCCCAAGGATGAGAGAGAGCGAATATTCGACATGTTTTACACCGCCGGCCGGGGCGACCGCGGCGGCCAGGGCACCGGCCTGGGATTGGCAATCTGCCAGGGCATGCTCGGGGCACACGGTGGGCGCGTAACTGTTGGCGAGGGACTGGAAGGTCTTGGCGCCAGTCTGACGCTCCATCTGCCACTTCACCCGCAACCGCAGATGGACGACGACCGCTCATGAATGGCCGCAGCGCAACGATCCTGATTATCGACGATGAGCCGCAGATTCGCAGATTTCTACGCATCAGCCTGGCTGCGCAAGGCTACACAGTGGTGGAAGCGGCGACCGGTGCCCAGGCGCTGACCCAGATCGCGCTCGCGCAGCCCGATCTTGCGGTGCTCGATCTCGGCTTGCCAGACATGGATGGCAAGGATGTTTTGGCCAGGCTTCGTCAGTCGAGCCAGATTCCGGTGCTTGTACTGTCAGTTCGCGCCGGTGAAGGCGAAAAAGTGCAGGTGTTGGACGGCGGTGCCAACGACTACGTAAACAAGCCATTCTCCATCCAGGAATTTCTCGCACGTATTCGCGTACTGCTGCGCCAGGCAGGCGGCACGGAACCGTCCACGTTGGTGCGAAGTGGATCGCTGTGCCTGGACCTGGCCGCTCGCCGGGTTACGCTGGATGAAACTGAAGTCCCTCTGACTCGAAAGGAATATGCGGTGCTTGCGATGCTTGCTCAGCATTCAGGGCGTATCGTTCCCCAGCGGCAGTTGCTCAAGGAAATCTGGGGGCCTACCCATGTGGATGACTCGCACTATCTGCGGGTTGTGGTGGGCCATCTACGCCAGAAGCTTGGAGACAATCCCGCAGCGCCTCGATTTATCGTCACGGAAGCCGGCGTCGGTTATCGCTTGCTGACGTCCTAGTATCGAGAAATCATCGAACCCCGCGGCGGCGCTGCCCCCGGAGTCCATCCCATGGGGCGTACATCACGCCGCTTCAGCGCCAGCTAACGCGCGATCATTTTTACGCTCTTTTTACGGCACCTCTCGCGGCACCCAGAGACAATCGGCAGCATGCGTTGGCTTGCACAGCAGGCCAATTGAAAGCGCGTCTGCGCGCGAGTGCAACATGCCGAGGCTAGAGTGATTTCCCAGACTGCAACGGTGAACGACAGCGGTGTCCATTCGTCTTCCACCGGCTTGGTGGTAGCGGCTGTAGGGGTTGTGTACGGCGACATTGGCACCAGTCCTCTCTATACGCTGAAAGAGGTTTTCGCCGGCCATTACGGGGTCAGAGCCGACATTGATGGCGTTCTAGGCATCCTTTCGCTCATCCTCTGGTCGCTCGTCTGGGTGGTTTCGCTCAAATACGTGCTGTTCATGCTGCGCGCCGACAACGGTGGTGAAGGCGGCGTCATGGCGCTCACGACATTGGCGCGTCGTGCCACATCTGCGTACCCCCGCTTGAGTGGGGTGCTGCTGCTACTTGGTTTGTTTGGTACGGCCCTGTTCTATGGCGACAGCATGATCACCCCGGCGATTTCCGTGCTCTCTGCAGTCGAGGGACTCGAAGTCGCCCTGCCTGGCGTTGGGCATTGGGTGATACCAACCACCGTTGTGTTGCTCGTGGGGCTGTTTCTGATTCAGAAACACGGCACGGCACGAATCGGCATCCTGTTTGGGCCAGTCATGGTGTTGTGGTTCAGCATGCTGGGGCTGCTTGGTATCAAGGGCATCGTTGCGCGCCCCGAAGTTCTGCAGGCGGTCAATCCCTGGTGGGCATTCAACTTCTTTGTCGCGCATCCCGGCATCGGCATCACCATCCTCGGTGCCGTGGTGCTGGCGCTGACCGGCGCTGAAGCGCTTTATGCAGACATGGGCCATTTTGGGCGCAAACCGATCGTCAGGGCATGGTTCTCGCTGGTTCTACCGGGACTGGTGCTCAACTACTTCGGCCAGGGCGCACTACTGCTGGAAAATCCCGAAGCGGCGCGCAATCCCTTTTACCTGCTCGCGCCGGCCTGGGCACTGCTGCCGATGATCGCCTTGGCCACCCTGTCGACAATCATTGCCTCCCAGGCAGTGATCTCGGGGGCTTTTTCGCTAAGCCGACAAGCCATTCAGCTTGGCTACATTCCGCGCATGCAGGTGCAACACACCTCCAGCGCGGCCCAGGGGCAGATCTACATCGGCGTGGTGAATTGGGCCCTGATGGTGGCCGTGGTGCTGCTGGTAATCGGTTTTGGCTCCTCTGGGGCGCTGGCGGCGGCCTACGGCGTAGCCGTGACCACCACCATGCTGATCGATACCGTACTGGTGGCGGCTGTAATGCTTTTGCTCTGGGAAACGCCACGCTGGCTGGCAATACCGGTCCTGGCTGGCTTCCTGATTGTCGATGCAATGTTCTTCAGTGCGAACGTGCCGAAAATCTTTCAGGGCGGCGCATTCCCGGTAATCGCGGGTGTGGCGCTGTTCGTTCTGATGACGTCCTGGAAATGGGGCAAAAACAGGTTGTTGGAACAGCTGGACGAAACGGCCCTGCCGATGCAGTCATTCCTGAGCAGCATTCGTCTGCAACCCCCACACCGTGTCGAGGGTACGGCTATCTTCCTCACCGCACGTGCCGATGCCGTGCCGCACGCATTGCTGCACAACTTGCTGCATAACAAGGTTCTGCACGAGCAGATCGTACTGCTGACGGTCTTGAGTGAAGATGTACCCCGAGTCGACGAGGAATCGCGCTACGAGGTGGCATGTTACGGAGACGGATTCTTCCGCGTGCTTCTGCATTTTGGCTTCATGGAAGAGCCTAACGTGCCGGAGGCCTTGCGCTTGTGCAACATCGAAGGGTTGGATTTTGCGCCGATGCGCACTACTTACTTCCTTAGCCGCGAGACAGTCATTGCACCTCGTCAAATGGGCCTTGTGACGTGGCCGAAGCGTCTGTTCGCTTTCCTACAGAAAAACGCCAATAGCAGCATGAGTTACTTCCAGCTGCCTGTTAACCGTGTGATTGAGCTCGGCGCACAGGTAAAAATCTGACATCAGTTAATGCTTCGAGGCTCACGAGTCGTCCAGCTACTGAAGGTGAGCCGACGGCGGCATCGTGGGACGAATTCCGCAGCATTAGCGAGAAAGGGCATGGTCAGCCGCAGGTGCCCCCTCTATCCTTGCGCTGTCTTCAATTCCCGCGGAGTAACACATGAACAAGACCGAGTTGATCGAGGCCATCGCCGCTGCAGCCGACCTGTCCAAGGTCGATGCCAAGAAAGCACTCGAGGCTCTCCAGACGACCATCGAGGTCCAGATGGCCAAGGGCGAGGATGTGAGTCTCGTAGGCTTCGGCACGTTCTCGGTAAAAGAGCGCGCCGCCCGAACCGGACGCAATCCCCAGACCGGCAAGGATATTCAGATCGCTGCAGCGAAGGTTCCGACCTTCAAGCCTGGAAAGACGCTCAAGGACGCGGTCAACTAACGACCAGTCCGCCGGCCCCGCCATCAGCGGGGCCCATTGCCATCTTCCCTCCCCCAGCGATCCACGGTTCATCGCAGGGAGTTCGGTTGCGCCCGAACAGCCCTGGCGGGACTGATCGACAGAACGCAAAAAAGGGAACTCCGGCTCCATGGCTGCGCCAAACAAGGCGAACAGTCATAGGAGCGAACATGCAAACCTACTTCATCAATCCGAGTGAAGACGGCTGGGTCCTGGTCGAGCAGGGCTCGGACAACGTGTTGAAAAAAGCGCGCAAGAAAGCCGACATTCTTCGAGCCGCTGCAGAACTCATGCAGGGCAAGACAGGCTCGGTCAAGGTTCGCAAGCGCAGCGGCCAGTTCTCCGAGGAACGCACTTACCCGCGTCGCAACGATCCGCGCCGCTCGCCGGGCTAGGTGCATGGTTGTGCTGGACTTGGCAGCATGTCCGGCCTGTAACGCGGTAGCGTTTCGAAGCATCACTCGCACGCCACCAACCGCACCAGCTAAACGGCGTTCGGCCGAAAGCAGGCGTAGGCGTGCAATGTCTAGCAAGGCAATCACCCTTATGTGGGCATACGATTTAGTACGCCCGCCCCTCGCCAGCTTCTTCGTGGGTCACGCCATCGCGAATATGGTAGATGCGCTTGAAGGTCGGAATGATCTTCTCATCGTGCGTGACGACGATGATCGCCGTCTCGAAGGAGCGCGCCATCTCGTTGAGGATGCGGATGACCGCCATCGCGCGCTCGCTGTCCAGCGGTGCGGTCGGCTCGTCAGCCAGGATCACCGGCGGACGATTGACCAGGCCACGGGCTATCGCCACGCGCTGTTGCTCGCCGCCGGACAGTTGCGAGGGCACGGCATTGGCCCGATGCCGGACATCCAGTGCGCCCAGCAGGTCGAGCGCGCGGCGCCGGGCCTCGGCGTTGGGTACGTTGGCCAGCATCGGCAACAGCGCCACGTTGTCGGTTACGTTGAGGAAGGGGATCAGGTACGGTGCCTGGAACACGAAGCCGATCTTGTCCCGACGCAGGGCGCGTAGGTCGCTGACACTCCAGCCATCGTCGTAGATCACGTCGTCGCCCAGGGTCATCCGCCCGGTCGTGGGTTCAATGACCGCGCCCAGGCATTTGAGGAGCGTGCTTTTGCCCGACCCCGAGGGGCCGATCAACCCCACCACCTCGCCGGGTGCGACATGCATGTTCACGTCTTTCAAGGCGAACACCGCCGTGTCGCCCTCGCCATAGCGCTTGCTCAGCCGCTCGATGCGAATGCCGTTGCCTGCCATGTCAGCCTCCTATGGCCTGCGCCGGATCAACCTTGAGCGCGATACGGATGGCAACCAGGCTGGCCAGCACGCAGATCGCCAGGACAGCGAGGAAGCCGGCAATGGAGTCGCGCGGAATCAGCAGCACGTACTTTGGAAACACCGGCGCGGAGAACGTCGCGCTGATCTTGCCCACTGCAAAGCCGATCACCCCCAACGCTATCGCCTGCTGCAGGATCATCGCGGCAATCGTGCGATTGCGCGTGCCGATGAGCTTGAGCACGGCAATCTCGCGAATCTTGTCCATCGTCAGCGAATAGATGATGAACGCCACGATCGCGGCGCTGACGATGGCCAGGATCACCAGGAACATGCCGATCTGCTTGGCCGACGTCGCGATCAGCTTGCCGACGAGGATCTGCTCCATCTGATCGCGGGTGTACACGGTCAGGCGCTTCCAGCGCCGTATGGAGTCGGCCACCCCATCCGCCGAATGCCCGGGCTTCAGTGTGACCAGCACAGCGTTGACGTAGGGATTGGCGACCTGCAGCGCGTTGACGGTTCCGAGGATGTCCGGCGCGCCGGGACGATTGAGCTCGGGATCGACCGCGGTGCGACGGCGCTCCTGCCAGATCGCATCGTTGTCCTTGCGGAACTGGGCTTGCTGCGCATCCTTGAGCGCAATGAACACCATCGGATCGCCGCTGGAGGACACCATGCGCCGGGTCAGGCCTACGACCATGTATTGATTGCGGCGAATCGTCAGCCGGTCTCCCAGCTGGAACCCGGTGGCGACATCGGCCACCGCCTCGTAGTGGCCACGGGTGATCTGGCGCCCTGCGACCAGGTAGGCCGGCCAGCCCGGTGTCACGCCCGGCGAGCCCGGCGCGGTACCGACCACCATGGCGCGTACATCGCTCGCACCCTTGCGCACCTGCATGGTCAGGTAGGTGACATTCGCTGCCTGGGAAACGCCCGGCATGGCCAGGATCGTGCGGTACAGGTCGTCGTGGATGCTGGATGATTCGGCGTATGGCCCCAAGGTGTCCCGTTGCACCACCCACAGATCGGCGCCGCTGTTGTCCAGCAGCACCTTGCCGTCATCGACCATGCCGCGATACAGCCCGGCCATGACCAGCGTGACACCGATCAGCAGGCCCAGACCCACCCCGGTGAAGACGAACTTGCCCCAGGCATGCAGGATGTCGCGCCCGGCGAGACTGATCATCTCGGCGCGCCCACGATGTGCTCGACGACCTGCACGCGATGGTGCGCCGCCAGCGCCTTCTCGCTATACACCACGATCTGGTCGCCGCGCTCGAGGCCTGCCGCAACCTGCACATGGCCATCGAGATCGGCGGCACCAAGGCGGACCGGCGCAAATCGCAAGCCCCGTTCCATGAGCTGCCAGACACCTGTGGTCTCGTGGTCACGCCTGATCGCGGCGTTGGGAATGACCAGCGCGGCAGGCAGCGCGGGCATGTCGACCGTGACCTCTGCCAGCTCCCCCACCGCCGGCAGCGGTTCAGGCATCGTCTGGAAGACCACCTTGGCCAGCAGCTCCTCGGTTACCGCATCTGCCATCGGCTCGACCCGAAGCACCCGACCTTGCAGCGCCTGGCCGCCACGCGAGCGCAGCACGACCCGAGCCGGCAGATCCTGCGCCAAGCCGGCGGCACCGACCTGGTCAAAGCGAACATCGATCCAGTAGCTGCCAGGATCAATGACGTTCACCACGGCCTGCCCGGCGACGATCGTCGAGCCGGGATCAGCTGTTCGCTCTGCCACCAGGCCGTCCACCGGAGCGATCAGGCGCAAATCCGCGCGCTGCGCCAACAGGACTTCCCGATCAGCCTTGGCGCGAGCCAGCTGTTCTTCGGCAGCGGTCAAGGCTGCGTCGGCTATCCGCAGCTCGTGACGCTTCGTCGCAGCATTCTCCTCGCTGGTCGCCCGCGCCTCGTACAGTCGTGCATAGCGTCCAGCCTGGGTGCTGGCGTAGCTCTGTCGCTGCTGCGCCTCGCGCATGGCCGCCTCGGCAGCGTTGACGGTCGATGCCTGCGCGGCAATCCGCTTGTCGAGGTCGACCGGGTCCATTTCCCCGATCACCTGTCCTGCAATGACACGATCGCCGACCTGCACGGCGAGGCGCAGCAGGCGCCCGGTCGAGGTGGGACCGATCCTGTAGGTGTAGCGCGCCTCCACGGTGCCGATGCCAAACAGTGCCGGCGTCAGCGGTCGCGACTCTACCGCCGCGACCGTCACCGCAACGGGTGCGAGAGGACCGGAACGCAACGCCACATAGCCGAACAGACCAGCCAAAGGCACCACGACCGCCAGCAGCACCAGCGCGCGGCGGCGCAGGATCGGTTGCTTCATACGGCAGCCTCGATGCCACGCCGATAGACCGCGAAGACGCGCGGTGCATCGCGGCGGATTCGTTGCATATCGCCGTCGAGCATCGACTGCATCACCAGCCCCTGGATCGTGCCGATGAAAAGCATCGCCGCGGCCTCGTCATCCAGTTCGCCAGCCAGTTCGCCGTTCGCTTTGCCCTTCTCGATCAGCACCTGCAAACGCTCGGCATAACGCCTGATCAACGTCTGCACCATGCGCTTGGCAGCCGACGATTCAGCGCGCTGAAGTTCGCCGAAGATCATGCGCGGCACGCCCGGATGCTCGGCCACGAAGTCGACGTGGCTCATGAACATCGCTTCCATCGCCTCGAGCGCGGACTCGATGCCACGAGCCGAACGGTCTATGCGCGTGAGCAGCCGTTCGGCCACCCACTCCATCGTCGCCTGCCAGATGGCGTCCTTGTTCGCGAAGTGCCGAAACAGCGCGCCCTGGGTTACATGCATGTGCTTGGCAATCGCGGCGGTGGTGATCTCGCTGGGATTGTTCGACCCGGCGAGCTCCACGACCGCCTCGATCGTTACAGCGCGACGCTCGTCAGCGGGGAGATGTTTCGAAGGATTGTTCATGAGTCGCTCAAAAGATAGTAATCAATTACTATCTTAGCGCTCGAACCTGGAATTGCAATGGTTATGACGCCCATCGAACCAAGGCCGCTCGCTTTATGGCGCTGTCTCGCCGAGGCGCGAGGCCTATCCGGGCAGCGAATGGTGGAAGGGACGCGGAATCGCATCGCCCCAAGAAGATTGGCTTGCCATAGCGAATGCAGCGTTTGCTGGTGCAGCGCCGCGTACTGGCGCCCGGCTCAACACGACACCCGCCACAGCTGGTCGATGCGCGTAGTGAACGACTGGCTGATCATATCCCGTCGCATTCCCCAGTCCGGGTTGGCCACCACGCGCCCCGGACGCAGGGTGCCACGCCCCCAACGCGCGTTGATCTGGTCCAACACGGTCATCAGACGCTCGGTTTCCAGCGGCTGCGTCGTGGCGAACAGATCATCGGTGTATTCACCACGCCGGCAGAGATCGACCAGCAGGATCTCTGCCTTGCTGTAGGCGAAGCCATCCCGGTATATCCGTTCGAGGCCCTCAAGCGCCGCGCGCGTAAGCAGTCGCACATCGTCGGTCGGGTAAGGCAACTCACAGAGAATGCCATTTGCGTAGCGTGACTGCTCCGGGTTGAACATGCCGGTACGAATGCTCACCCGCAGGCGCTTGCACAGTGACGCCTGGGCGCGAAGCTTCTCGCTGGCCCGAGCGGTGTAGCTTGCCACGGCTTCCCGAATGGGCTCGATGCTATGCACACGATGGCCGAACATGCGGCTACAGCAGATCTCCTGGCGCGCTGGGTTGGCCGGCTCGAAGTCCAGGCATGGCGTTCCGGCAAGCTCTCGTGCGGTTTTCTCCACCACTACCGAAAAACGCTGGCGCAGCATTTTGGCGTCAGCCCGGGCAAGCTCCCAAGCGGTGCGAATCCCCATCACCGCCAGGTGTTCGGTCATGCGCCTGCCGATGCCCCAGACCTCCTCGACCGGCGTGACCTTCAACAGCTTGTCGCGCCGGATCGGATCGCGCAGGTCCACGACGCCGCCGGTCTGGCGCTGCCAGCGCTTGGCCGCATGGTTGGCGAGCTTGGCCAGCGTCTTGGTACCGGCGATGCCCACGCCTACCGGAATGCCGGTCCAGCGCAGCACGCGTTGGCGCATCTGGCGGCCGAGCGCCTCGAGCGGCTCGGGCATGCCCGAAAGATCCGCGAAGGCCTCGTCGATACTGTAGATCTCTAGCCGCGGCACTATACCCTCGAGCGTGCACATCACCCGTTCGCTCATGTCGCCATACAGCGCGTAGTTGGAACTGAAGGCGGCCACTCCCCAACGGCGCAGATCGTCCCGGATCTGGAAATAGGGCTGCCCCATCTTGATGCCCAGCGCCTTGGCCTCGGAGGTGCGGCTGATCACGCACCCGTCGTTGTTGCTCAGCACCACGATCGGGGTGCGCGCCAGATCCGGGCGCCACACCCGCTCGCACGAGCAATAGAAGGCGTTGCAGTCGATCAGCGCGAAGACCGGATCAGCACTGGCCATGACGGCGGACGCTGTACAGCACGACACCCCAGATTTCCAGATCATCGCCTTCGAGCACGTAGCGCGGCGCGAAATCCGGATTGGCCGAACGCAGGGCGATCTGCTCCTCAAGGCGAGAAAATATCTTCACGATGGGTTCGCCGTTTAGCGCCGCGATGACAACCGCACCCGACCATGCGCTGGCGGCGCGGTCGACAACCAGTAGGTCTCCGTCGAATATCCCGATGCCCTCCAGGCTCCGTCCCCCCGCTTCCACCAGATAGACGTGCGGTGCGCGCAGATTAAGCAACTCGTCGAGCGATATGTGGCGCTCCAGGTGATCCTGGGCCGGGGATGGAAATCCGGCAGGCACGCGATTGGCGAAGATCGGAAACGGGGTGCTAGACGGCAAGAGCTGTCCCAGAACGGTATAGCGGTCCATACGGCATGACCTGCGAATTGATACTGTATATGCATACAGTTTGAGTGCACATCCGTGCGTGGTCAATGCCTCGCCTCGCATCGTCGGGCTTTTGACCGGGCACATCCCGATTCCGTCGGTGCGGTCATTCAGCTGAATATCGTGCTGCTCTACTACGCCCGAGCCAGCTGCGCTTGGTCTCATGCAGGCGCGTGACAGGCGATCATCTGGCAGAGAATCCATTCGGCCTGGATCCGCAGCATGCTGGGAGCGGGAAACGCGCGCAGCGTCGACAAGCAGGCGCCTAAAGAGCATCGGTGAGAGGTGCGTGAGCTTTGTGCTGCGCTGGTTGCAGGTTTCGGACGGCCATCATTCCCCGTTCGGCCGGTCGGCGCTGCGTCCTTGGCTCGTCGTGAATCCTGGCGGGCTCGGGCTTGAGGCCGCAACCGCCGGCACCAAACAATGTCCCCGCCGATTGGCTTCCTCGCGAAGCACATTCTTCGGCGCCGGTGATTCTTCTCTGCGTTGCGACTGCCATGCAGTGCGGCCCGCCCTCTCCCGCCGACCGGATCACAACAAGGACGCGATAGGCGCGACCTTGAATCCGAAAGGAGAAACATCATGGCCCACATCGGCTCCTTCACCGCCCTCAACGACGGCTTCACCGGTACCTTGCGCACCCTCACGCTCCAAGCCAAGGTCGCCATCGTGCCCAACGAAAAGATCAGCACAAATGCCCCTGACTACCGCATCCTGGTAGCCGGCGGATACGAGATAGGCGCCGCATGGAAGAAGCTGAGCCAATCCGATCGCCCGTACCTGTCGGTTAGCCTCGACGACCCGGCTTTCCCGGCGACGGTATATGCCAGCCTGCTGGAGCAGGATGACGGCACGCATACTCTGCTCTGGAATCGCAGCAAGCCGGAGTAAGGTAAAAAGGGTCCTGCCGGGTGCAGGACCCTCCGCCCCGGCGCTGATGCCCAGACTTCAGCGCCGCGGGAATTGAACGAGCACTGCCTGCCACCAATTATGCAGCTGGCACCTGCGCCTCGAGCGGAGGCCCGCGGTACAAGTGGGTATTGAGAATTGGCATCACCGCGCGTCGTGCATGGCCCCGTGCTGCATGCTCGCGGCCTCCTGCAGCAGGGCCTGGTCGATCTGCTCGAAGCGCAGCACGCGACCGCCATGCTCGGCCGCAAGTTTCTGCGCAGCCCCCTCGTCGGAGAAGCTCGCCAGCGATGCACCCATCGCCCCCTTGAGCGAAGTGCCGATCACGTAATAGGCGCTGGTCGCGTCGATCAGATGCGCGTCGTCCGGGTGTTCCCACTGGCTCTTGCCCATGTCGTGTACGTACA
>NZ_JAYDXP010000106.1:0-696 GCF_036701605.1 Pseudomonas sp. FIP_A4
GACCAGGCTGGCCGGGGTCGAGCTGCCGGTGCCGTCGGTCACGCTCAGGCTGAAGGTGTCGGTCTCGGTGCCGGCGCCGTCGGTGGTCGCTTCGGTCAGTTCGTAGGTGTAGCTCGCCACGCCGGTGGCGGCGTTGTAGGCCGTTACCGTCAGGGTGCCGTGGTCGCCAGCGAAGGTCTCGCCCTGCAGGTCACCAATCGCCACGGTCTTGCCGTTGATGGTCACGCTCTGCAGGTCGTCCAGGCCATCGGTGTCGGCCAGGGTGAAGCTGCCGGAGGCGAACTCGCCAGCGCCAGCGGCGGCCGAGCCGCTGCTCAGCCCGGCTTCTTCGGCGAGGCTGTCGGTGGCCACCAGGCTCAGGGTCGGGCCGTCGTTGCTGCCGGTGATGGTGATGGTCAGCGTGGCGCTGGACGGGTCACCGTCGGCGTCCTGCATGGTGTAGGTGAAGGTTTCGGTGAGGGTTTCACCGTCATCCAGGCCCTGCACCGCGGCATCGTTCGGGTTGATCAGGTAGCTGTAGTTGCCAGCGCCCAGGTCGGTGAAGGTGCCGTGTGCCGCCGTGGTGCTGGTCCAGTTGACGAAGCTGTTCGGGGTATCGGCACCCGGTTGGTCGTTGGCGTGCAGGTCGTTGGTCAGCACGTTGCCGGTGATGGCGGTGACGCTGTCCTCGCCCACGCTGGCGCTGTCGGCCACGGC
>NZ_JAYDXP010000005.1:0-214 GCF_036701605.1 Pseudomonas sp. FIP_A4
AGGGTTGGGTTTCGTGACCTCGGGTCGGATCGTACTCACCGCCATAGCTCAGCCCCAGCAAGCCGGCCAGCTGCTCGGCCATAGCGGCATGGACACGGCGCTCGTGCTCGGGCTCGCGTGCGCGGTTGGCGTAGGTCATCACGACCCGGCGCGGGTTCGATGTATCGGCATTGATCATTTCTTGGACAGCTCCTGGACTGCTCGGGCAGGTATG
>NZ_JAYDXP010000122.1:0-540965 GCF_036701605.1 Pseudomonas sp. FIP_A4
CGCCTCCGATCAACCCGACCGAAGCCACCAACAGAACTCAACCACCACCCTGTCAGCCCGGCGCATTCTACTCGAATCCGCCACCAGCGCAACCCTCAATCTCAAAGCAACTTATTGATTTACAAGGGCTTTTAGCAGAGGACCGCGCCAGAAGTGGTGCGCATTATAGGGGGCTGAAGATGTGAGTCAACCGTTAATTTAGATATTTCTCTCAGCACCCCTGCGTTGCAGAATCGGACCTCGCCTTAGTTATTAGAACAAGGTCAGCGTGTAGCTCAGGATCAGCCGATTTTCATCGATATCGCTGCGGTAGTTGGATCGAGCGGCTACGTTGCGCAAGCGGATGCCGACATTCTTCAACGGACCACTCTGCACGGTGTAACCAATGTCCAGATCGCGTTCCTGAGCGTTGCCCTCGAAGCCTCTTCCGGTGTCGACGTTATCGCTGGCGATGTAGCGCATCGTCGCCACCAGCCCGGGAACACCAAGCGCAGCGAAGTCATAGTCGTAACGAGCCTGCCAGGATCGCTCGTCCTTCTCGGCGAACTCGTACGTCGGCACCTCGTTACCCAGCGGCGCGATGTTGTTGAACACACGCGGAAACGCATCGTCACCGAACATCGCCTGGTATCCGACCATCAAGGTATGGCCACTACGCCTAGCGGAAAGCTGCGAGAACGCCGCCTGGTTGTCGATGCTTCCCAGCAGCCGATCACCGTCTTCCCGCGAATCGTAGAAACCGATGTTCGCACCGAGTACCCACTGCCCCACCGGCAAACTGTGCTTGAGGCTGTAGAAACGCTGGTTATAGATATCTTCCAGCTGCGCGTACCACACCCCCACCGACGTGCGCTTGTCGTTGAAGGTGTAATCGGCACCCGCGTAGTGGAAACGGTCGCTGCTTCTATTGCTGCCCAGCCGTGGCGTACTGCCGAGCTTGGCGAACATCTCGCCATCGCCTGCCTCGTTCAGCAGGCTTCCCGAACGCAGCTGGCCGGCCTGCAGTGTCAGTCCGGTGATTTCGTTGGAAACGATGCTGGCACCCTGGTAAGTCGGCGGCAGCAAGCGGATATCGCTGAAGGCGAGCACTGGCAGGTTGGGCGTCAGCTCGCCGATACGCAGCTCGGTCTGCGACAGGCGCACCTTGAGCGCTGCACCGAGTCGACTGTAGTCGTCCTGCGCCTTGCCGTCGCTGCCGGTCGGTAGCAGACCGGTGTTGATCCGGCCGCCGCCGCTGTCGAGCTTGATACCCAGCATGCCGATGGCGTCGATGCCGAAGCCGACCTGTCCCTGGGTGAAGCCCGAATTGACCTTGAGAATGAAGCCCTGCGCCCACTCTTCGGCCTTCGACTGCGGATTGGGACCGACGATGTCGGAGAAATCCCGGCTGAAGTAATAGTTACGCGCCTGCAAGGTGGCGGTGGCATCTTCAAAGAACCCGCCGTCTGCGGCAAAGGCGGCGGGGATGGTGGTGGCGGTACCGATGGCCAGCGCAAGGCGGGAGATTCGAGTTTTCTGCATGGTGTCGCTCTCTTGTTTTTGTTTTCGGATGCACGCAGCCGGCCCTCCGACGAAGTCGGAAGAACGACAGATGGGTGGTTGGAACGCTAAAAAGCTACCTGCTCAGATTGAGGTCACCGTGCCGGCTGCTGCTCCTCGGAGCTCGTCGCGAGAGGCAATGCCGGAGCACTTCGGCGTTGTCGCAGCCCAAGCAGAGCGTGGGCGCAAAGGCCGAACACCAAGCCCCAGAACGCCGCCGACAGACCGAGGAACGACATGCCGGACGCCGTGACCAGAAAGGTGATCAGCGCCGCCTCGCGATCGGCCGGGACCGCCATCGCGCCGGACAATGCAGCGCCGATCGCTGCCAGCAGCGCCAAGCCGGCCAGCGCGGCGATCATCGCTGCGGGGAAGGCCGTGAAGAGCGAAACCAGCGTCGCCCCGAAGATTCCCAGCAACAGATAGAACACCCCGCCGGAAACGCCCGCGACATAACGCTTGTGCGGGTTTTCGTGGGACTCGCGGCCGGTGCAGATCGCCGCCGTGATCGCCGCCAGATTCAAGCCGTGGCAACCGAACGGCGCCAGCAGCAGCGAGCCCAGCGCGCTGCTGCTGATCAGCGGGCTGGCAGGCGTTGCGTAACCGTCATTGCGCAATACCGCCATACCCGGCATGAACTGCCCGGTGAGCGCCACCATCACCAGCGGAAAGGCAATATTGAGGATCACCTGCCAGCTGAACTCCGGCGCGATCCACACCGGCGTCGCCAGTCCGATCACCAGCGCCTCGCTGCGCAGCTCGCCCGAAGCGATCGCGATCGTCACACCGACCACCAATACCGCGAGTACTGCGTAGCGCGGCAGCGAGCGCTTGAACAACAGATAGGTGCCGAACATCGCCAGCACCAGCCAGGGCTGGTCCTTGACCGCGACGAACAGGCCGGTGCCGAAGCGGAACAGGATCCCCGCGAGCATGCCTGCGGCGATGGCCGCGGGCAGACGGTCGATGATGCGGTCAAAGGCACCGGACAGGCCGACCAGCAGCACCACTATATTGCTGACGATGTACGCCCCCACCGCCTGGTTGAGCGTGATGTCGGGCAGCATGGTCACCAGCAGCGCCGAGCCGGGCGCCGACCAGGCGATGACGATGGGGACCTTGTAGCGAATGCTGAGTGCAATGCCGAGCACACCGCTGCCGATGGAGATCGTCCAGACCCACGACGACAGCACATCATGCGGCAGGTCGGCCGCCTTGGCCGCCTGGAAGATGATTACCAGCGGACCGGCATAGGAAATCACGGTCGCGATAAAGCCGGCGACCACGGCGGACAGCGAGAAGTCTTTGAGTAGCGCTTTCATATCGCCTCGCAAGACAGGCAGGCGATCCGTGGCATTGCCCGGATCACTCTTGTTATGGGTGAAGCGACCGCTGCGTCCTGCATGTAGCTCCGTCAGCAGCAGGCAGCCTGGCGGCCGGAAAGCTCCCGGCCACCAGGGCGTGTATCAAGCCTGCTGCAGCGCGCGCGGGCGCTGGCTGCGCTGCTCGGCGTGCGGCGCGGGCGCCTTCTGCAGCTGAAAGTCGAAGTCGATTTCCGCGAAACGTCCCTGCACACCGCGGCTACGCGCAGCCTCGGCATCGTCGACAAAGCGGATGTCGCCGACCAGACCTTCGCGGGTGGCGTACGCGAAATCGTCCCACAGGTACTTGTCGCCCGCCAGGTTGATCTGAGTGGTCAGATGACGATGACCCGGCGCGGAAATGAAGAAGTGAATGTGCGCTGGACGCTGGCCATGGCGACCAAGCATGTCGAGCAGTTCCTGAGTCGGACCGTCGGGCGAGCAGCCATAGCCGGACGGCACGATACTGCGGGCGCGGTAGTAGCCGTTCTCGTCGGTGACAATGCGACGACGCAGGTTGTACTCCGACTGGCTCTTGTCGAAGTAGGAATAGTTGCCCTTGGTGTTGGCATGCCACAGATCGACCACCGCGCCGGCAACCGGCTGACCGTCCGGGCCGGTGACGCGGCCCTGGAGGAACATCGGCGTGGCAACGTCATCTTCGCTGCCGTCGTCCATGCGCGTCACGCCCTGGGCAAGCGGCGCACCCGCGACGTACAGCGGGCCTTCGATGGTGCGCGGCGTGCCGCCGGTGAGGCCTTCCTGCTCGTCCTTGGCGTCCTGCAGCAAGTCGAGGTAATGCTCCAGCCCCAGGCCGGCGATCAGCAGGCCGGCCTCGTGACGACCGCCGAGGCGATTGAGGTAATCCACCGCCTTCCAGAACTCGTCCTGGGTGACTTCCAGGTCTTCGACGATCTTCGCGGTGTCGACCAGAATGCGGTTGATCACCGTCTTCATGCGGCTGCTGCCTTCGTCATTGTTGAAGCCGCTGGCTTGCTTGAAGAAGGTCTGCACGTGATCGGAGTGGGAGATTTTTACAGTCATGGCTCAGGCCTCGTTTTGTAATTGTGGTGTCGCGGGTTAACTGACCGGGCATCGCCTGGTCCGGAGAAATCGATCAGCTGTCGTCCTCACGAATCGAAGACGGGTGACGGCACAGCGCGTTGACCTCGATTTCCATGTAGGGGAACAGCGGCAGTTGCATCAGCGTGTCGTGCAGTTCCTGCACGCTGGCCACGTCGAACACGCTGTAGTTGGCGTACTGCCCGGCGATACGCCATAGGTGGCGCCACTTGCCCGCGCGCATCAGACTCTGCGCCAACTCCTTCTCGTCTGCCTTGAGCTTGGCGGCCTTCGCCGGGTCCATGTCGACCGGCAGCTTCACGATCATCTTCACGTGGAAGAGCATCTCGAGTTCTCCTTTCTTACGTGCGGGCGAAGAACGCCAGGCGCTCTTCGTCGAGGGTCAGGCCCAGGCCCGGCGTGCGCGGCACTTCCAGCTGGAAGTCGCGATAGACCGGCGCCTCGGTGACGATTTCTTCGGTGAGCAGCAGCGGGCCGAACAGCTCGGTGCCCCAGGTCAGCTTGTTGAGGGTGACGAAGGCGTGCGCCGAGGCCAGGGTGCCGATGGCGCCTTCGAGCATGGTGCCGCCGTACAGCGCGATACCCGCTGCCTCGGCGATCTGCGCGGTGCGCAGCACGGCACGTGGGCCGCCGTTCTTGGCGATTTTCAGGGCGAAGATGCTGGCCGCGCCGTCGGCGGCCAGGCTGAAGGCGTCCTCGACGCTCTCGATCGACTCATCGGCCATGATCGGCGCTGGGCTGCGCTGGTTCAGGCGGATCTGCCCGCCGCGGTTGATCCGCGAGATCGGCTGTTCGATCAGATCGATGCCGTTGTCGCCGAGGATGCGGCAGGCGCGCAGCGCCACCGACTCATCCCAGGCCTGGTTGACGTCGACGCGCACGCTGGCGCGCTCGCCGAGGGCCTGCTTGATGGCGATGACGTGCTTGAGATCGGCGTTCACCTCGCCGGCGCCGATCTTCAGCTTGAAGAGGCGGTGGCGACGGATATCGAGCATGCGCTCGGCTTCGGCAATGTCCTTGGCGGTGTCGCCGCTGGCCAGCGTCCAGGCTACTTCCAGGCTGTCGCGCACCCGGCCGCCGAGCAGCTCGCTGACTGGCAGGCCGAGGCGCTTGCCCTGCGCGTCGAGCAGCGCGCTCTCGATGCCGGACTTGGCGAAGGTGTTGCCCTTGGCCGCCTTGTCCAGGCGCAGCATGGCGGCGTTGATATTGGCCGCATCCTGACCGACCAGCAGCGGGCCGAGATGGCTGTCGATGTTGGTCTTGATGCTCTCCGGGCTCTCGTTGCCGTAGGCCAGGCCGCCGATGGTGGTGGCCTCGCCGATGCCTTCGATGCCGTCGGCGCAACGCACGCGGATGATCACCAGCGTCTGCTTCTGCATCGTGTGCATCGCCAGCTTGTGTGGGCGGATGGTCGGCAGGTCGACGATG
Organism: Pseudomonas sp. FIP_A4; assembly: GCF_036701605.1. Lineage (NCBI taxonomy): Bacteria > Pseudomonadati > Pseudomonadota > Gammaproteobacteria > Pseudomonadales > Pseudomonadaceae > Pseudomonas > Pseudomonas sp. FIP_A4. The sequence continues at coordinate 5,412 of NZ_JAYDXP010000122.1, forward strand.
ACCGTCTGGATGCTTTCGATCAGGGAATGGCTCATATCAGCTTCCGATTTCCAGTTTCAGTGTTCAGGCCTTCGCCGTCGTCAGCAGGGAGGGTGCCGTGGCACCGCTACGCTGGCTGGAGATGGCAAAGACGGTCATGGCCAGCGCGGCAATCGCACCCGGCACGGCAAAGGCCATGAAGTTGAGTTGCAGCGGCAGGTTGATGCCCAGCAGCGCCCCCCCCAGCAGCGGGCCGACGATGGCGCCGTTGCGGCCGATGCCCGAGGCCCAGCCGAGGCCGGTGGAGCGGATCGACAGGCCGTAGAACTGCGCGGCGGCGGCATAGAGCAGAATTTGCGTGCCGATCACGGTAGCGCCGGCGATGAAGATCAGCGTGTAGAGCACCGGCATCGGCGACTTGAAGCCCAGCAGGCTGATCGACACCACCGATACGGCGAAGAACGCCACCACCACCTTGGCCAGGTTGAAACGATCGCCCAGCCAGCCGCCGAAGATCGCGCCGGCCATGCCGCCGAAGTTCAGCGCCAGCAGGAACGACAGACTGGAACCCAGGCTGTAGCCGGCGTTGGCCATCAGCTTCGGCAGCCAGGAGCCCAGCGCGTAGACCATCAGCAGACAGCAGAAGAACGCCAGCCAGAGCGACACGGTGCGCACGCCGCGGCCGTGGCGGAACAGCTCCAGCACCGACGCGCTCTTACCCTTCACCTCGACCAGCACCGGCTCATCGCTGGCGCCCAGCTGCTGGTTCGGATCGACCCGGTTGAGCAGATCACGCGCCTGTTCGATGCGGCCCTGGCGCACCAGAAAGCCCACCGACTCCGGCAGCTTCCACAGGATCAGCGGCAGCAGGAGCAGCGGCACGGCGGCGGCGAAGAACATCGCTTCCCAGCCGAAGCGCGGCAGCATGTAGATGCCCAGGCCAGCGGAGAACATGCCGCCCAGCGAATAGCCGCTGAACATGATCGCCACCAGGGTGCTGCGCAGTTTCTTCGGCGCATATTCATTCATCAGCGCCACCACGTTGGGCATCAGGCCACCGCAGCCGAGGCCGGCGAGAAAGCGGAAGATGCCGAATTCAGTGGGCGTGCTGGCGAAGCCGTTGAGCACCGTGGCGCCGCTGAACAGCACGAAGCAGATGGCGATGCCCTTCTTGCGCCCGATACGGTCGGCCAGGGTGCCGAACACCAGCGCGCCGAACATCATGCCGAACAGTGCATAGCTACCCAGTGCGCCGGCTTCCAGCGGGGTCAACCCCCATTCCTTCATGATCACCGGCAGGACCACGCCATAGATGAACAGGTCGTAGCCGTCGAAGATCAGCAGCAGCGCGCACAGGCACATGACCAGCCAGTGGAAGCCGCTGAAGCGGGCGTTATCGATGATCTCGTGAACATCTACTTTTCGCATGACAAGGCTCTCTATTGTTTTTGTTGTGAAAACTGCGTTGCGTGTCGTTCGTTGCGGGGCTCAGCCCAGGTCGCCCCCGCCTACCGGCAGGGTCACGCCGGTGATGTAGGAGGCCTCGTCCGAGGCCAGAAAGAGGATCGCTCCGGCCTGCTCGTCGATGGTTCCGTAGCGCTTCATCAGCGTGGAATCGACGGTCTGATCGACGATCTGCTGGTACCAGAGCTTTTCCTGCTCGCTCTGCTCGGCGCTGTTGCGCGGGATGCGCCGTGGCGGTGCTTCGGTGCCGCCTGGAGCCGTCGCGTTGACGCGAATGCCGCGCTGCGCGTTCTCGAAAGCCAGGCACGCGGTCAGCGCGTTGACGCCGCCCTTGGCCGCGCCGTACGGCACGCGGTTGAGGCTGCGCGTGGCGATCGAGGAAACGTTGACGATGGCGCCGGCGCCCTGCTCCAGCATGTGCGGCAGCGCGGCGTGGCAGCACCACAGCGTGGGGAACAGCGAGCGGCGCACTTCGGCTTCGATCTCGTGTTCCTGATAATGCTCGAAGGGCTTGGCCCAGATGGTGCCGCCGACGTTGTTGACGAGGATGTCGAGGCGGCCGAAGCGCTCTTTCGCGGCATCCATCACCTGGTGGCAGTCGGCGAACCGTTCGAGATCGGCGGTCAGCGTCAGCACCTCGATGCCCTTGGCGCCGAGTTCATCGGCCAGCTCGTGGACCAGTTCGGAGCGGTCGACCAGCAGCAGCCGGCCGCCCTCCTCGCCCATGCGTTCGGCTACGCGGCGGCCGATGCCCTGGGCGGCGCCAGTGATCACGGCGACCTTGTTGTGAAAACGTGCGTTCATCTATCCAACCTCTTGCATGCGAGGGTTGCGGTGGGTGTCGCTGCGCGGACACCCACCCTACGAGCGGCGGATCAGGCGCTGGCGGCGAACTTCTCGTAGTAGAAATTGGCCGGCTGCAGCCCCTGTTCACGGATGAACTGGTTGACCGACTCGACCATCGGCGGCGGGCCGCACAGGTAAATGTCCACTTCACCTTCGTTCAGGTGCTTGGGCTCGATGTGCTGGGTCACGTAGCCCTTCTGCGGGTACTGACTGTCGCTGCTCGCTACGCAGGCGCTGTAGGTGAAGTTGGGGATGCGCGCGGCGAAATCGGCGAGCTTGTCCATCTCCACCAGATCGAAGTCGTTGGAGACGCCATAGATCAGGTGCAGCGGATGCGCGCTGCCCTGCTCGGCGATCTTCTCCAGCATCGCGGTGAACGGCGCCAGGCCCGTGCCACCGGCCAGCAACAGCAGCGGTCGCTTGATCTCGCGCAGGTAGAAGCTGCCCAACGGGCCGGCCAGCGTCAGGCTGTCGCCAGCCTTGGCCATGCCGCTCAGGAAGCTGCTCATCAGCCCGCCCGGCACGTTGCGGATCAGGAAGCTGACCTCGCCGTCCTTCTGCAACGAGCTGAAGGAGTAGGCACGGGTCTGGTCGGTGCCCGGCACCTGCAGGTTGACGTACTGCCCCGGCAGGAATGCCAGCTGGCTCAGCGCCTCGCCCTTGACCGACAGCGCGATGGTGCTCTGCGACAGCTGGCGCACGTTGCTGATGGTCGCCTGGTAGCTGGCCTGCGCGGTCTTGCAGACCTGCGAGGACGCCGGCACGCGAATCACGCAGTCGCTCTCGGCGCGCATCTGGCAGGTCAGCACGTAGCCTTGCGCGGCCTCGTCCTCGCTCAGCGCATCCTCGATGTATTCCTCGCCGAGGTCGTAGCTGCCGGCTTCGGCGAAGCACTTGCAGGCCCCGCAGGCGCCGTCGCGGCAGTCCAGCGGAATGTTGATGCCCTGGCGGTAGGCCGCGTCGGCAACGGTTTCGCCGAGGTTGGCTTCGATGAAGCGGGTCACCCCGTCTTCGAAATTCAATGCGATCTGGTGAGTCATGGCCTTGCCCTCACAGGTGGTAAACGTCGATCAACTGGCGGATGTAGTCGTTCTTCAGCACGACCTTCTTGTGCTTGATCAGCGGGCTCTCGCCGCGGGTGTCGAGCGTGTAGAAGCTGGTGCCGTAGAAGTGGTCGACGGTCTTGTAGCGGAAGCTCATCGTGTGCCAGTTGAAGCGCAGCTTGCAGAAGCCCTCGCCCTGCTCGATCAGCTCCAGGTTGCTGATGTTGTGCGAGGTGCGGGTGTCCGGAATGGTGGCGCTGGAGCGCTCGGTGCGGATGCGGAACACTCGGTCTTCCAGGCCGCTGCGGTTGCCGTACCAGATCAGCGAGATTTCCTTCTGCGGGTCTTCGGTGAGCTTGTCCTCGTCGTCCCAGGCCGGCATCCAGAAGGTCGCGTCAGCGGCGTACAGCTCCAACCAGCTGTCCCAGTCCTTGTCGTCGAGGTAGCGTGCTTCGCGGTAGAGGAAGTCGCGCGCGGCTTCGTAGGAGATGGTCATTACGCGCCCTCCACGTGGATCAGCTGGTCCTGTTCGGCCTTCACCGCCTTGATCATCTGCTGCTGCCAGTAGTGGTGCTGCAGCACGAACAGACCTTCATCCTCGGTGCGGGCACCGCTCATCAGCGGCTGCAGGTCGATCTCGCGCGCGCCGTCGTCGGCACCGTCGATCCAGTGCTTGGCGCCGCGGGACATGTCGTTCCACTCCATCGCGCGGCCGGCGAAGCCCTGCTGGCAGGCGCGAAATTCCTCGAGGTCGTCCGGAGTGGCCATGCCGGAGACGTTGAAGAAGTCTTCGTACTGGCGGATGCGGCGCGCACGCGCTTCGGCGCTCTCGCCCTTGGGCGCGATGCAGTAGATGGTGACTTCAGTCTTGTCCACCGACAGCGGCTTGGCGATGCGCAGCTGCGAGCCGAACTGGTCCATCAGGTACAGGTTCGGGTACAGGCAGAGGTTGCGCGAGTTCTCGATCATCCAGTCGGTCCGCGCCTGGCCGAACTCGGCAATCATCTCGTCGCGACGGGCGTACAGCGGGCGGTCTTCCGGGTTGTCCCAGCGGGTCCAGAGCAGCAGGTGGCCGTTCTCGAAGGAGTAGAAACCACCGCCCTTCTTGCCCCAGCCGCCGGCGCTCATGGCGCGGATGTCGTCGCCGGCTTCCTTGAGCTTGCGCTGCTGCTGGGTGGCGGCGTAGTTCCAGTGCACGGCGGTGACGTGATAACCGTCGGCGCCGTTCTCGGCCTGCAGTTTCCAGTTGCCTTCATATACATAAGTGGAGGAGCCGCGCAGAACCTCGATCCCTTCGGGCGACTGGTCGACCACCATGTCGATGATCTTCTTCGACTCGCCGAGGAATTCTTCCAGCGGGGCGACGTCCTCGCGCAGGCTGCCGAACAGGAAGCCGCGGTAGGACTCGAAGCGCGCGACCTTCTTCAGGTCATGCGAGCCGTCGCAGTCGAAGCTGTCGGGGTAACCGGCTTCCTTGGGGTCCTTCACCTTGAGCAGCTTGCCCGAGTTGTTGAAGGTCCAGCCATGGAACGGGCAGGTGTACGTCGCCTTGTTGCCACTCTTGAAGCGGCACAGCATGGCGCCGCGATGGCTGCAGGCATTGATGAAGGCGTTGAGCTGGCCGTCCTTGTTGCGTGCGATGAAGATCGGCTGCCGGCCCATCTGAGTGGTGTAGTAGTCGTTCTTCTCGGGGATCTGGCTCTCGTGCGCGAGGTAGATCCAGTTGCCCTCGAAGATGTGCTTCATCTCCAGCTCGAACAACCGCGGGTCGGTGAACATCTCGCGCTTGCAGCGAAAGATGCCCTTCTCTTTGTCTTCATCGAGCAGCGAATCAAGGTAATCGATTCCCAGGGACATGGCCGGGGCCTCCATTGTTATTGTTTCCACGTGATGAAGGCTAAGGCGCTGGCGGCGGCATCAATATCCGTTTTCTGCACGACTTCTATCCGTTTTCTGCACAACGCAAGAGGACAGATTGCCGCACGCACGCGCACGGTAAATCGCCACCCGGACTGGCGGTGAGGATGATCGAGCGCGGGAAGAAAAAGAGGCGCTGCCGTCAGAATGGCAGCGCCTCAAGGGGACTCAGTGATGGCGGCGCAGGGTGTCCGAAGGCAGCTCGCCGAAGGTGCTCTTGTAGCTTTCCGAAAAACGGCCCAGGTGCATGAAGCCGTAGTCCATGGCGATCTCGGTGATGTTGCGCACCTTGGCCGAGGGATCGCTCAGCCGCCCGTGGATCTGCTCCAGCTTGCGCTGGCGAATGTAGGACTTGGGCGTGGTGCCGACCTTGCGCTCGAACAGCAGATACAGCGAGCGCAGGCTCATGTTGGCCAGCTCGGCCAGCTGCTCGACGGAGATGTCCTTCTTCAGGTGCTCGTCGATGTAATCGCTGAGCCGACCGAACGACGGGCAGCTGTCGCCGAACGGATCGCGACGGATGTTGTTGGCCAGTGTGCAGAGCAGCTTGCTGGCAATGATCCGGCTGTACTGCTCCTGAATCTGCGGGATGCTCTGTGCGGAGCCGGCCTCACGGCAAACCAGGCCGATCAGGCTGTCGAAGCCGTCAAGCTCGCCGAGCGCATGACGGTTGCTGCTGAAGCGGATGCCCTCGGCCGGTGCGCGCCACTGGTTCTCGCTGCAGGCCTGTTCGAGGAATGAGGCCGGCAGCTTGACGATGAGCTTCTCGCAATCGTCCGAATAGGTCAGGTCGACCGGATCGTCGGGATTGATCAGCAGCAGTTCGCCGGGCGTGAAGTAATGCTCCTGCCCACGGCTGCGCCACAGGCAGTGGCCGCGCTGCAGCAGCTGCAGGTGATAGATGGTTTCCAGCGCCGGCGAGCTGACGTGCACGCTGCCGCCGTAGCTGATCTGGCACAGGTCGAGCTTGCCGAAGGTGCAGTGATTGAGGCTCGCCTGCGGGTTACCGGTGCGCGGCAGCCGAATGCAGTGCGCGCCAACGTACTGGTTGACGTACTCCGAAACGGCATGCGGATCGGCATGCGCGAAGATCCTGCTTCTTTCGTTCAGCAGTCGTTCCATCACAGGGGACTCGGTTTGTTTTTATAGTTCGCCTGCGGTGCGGTCTGGCCGTCACCGTTCTCGGGTCGCGATCACTGTCAACAGACACAACATTGATCGAGATCAAGAATAGCGAGTGATGCCAGCATAGGAGATTCGACCAACGGACAACACCCGTCCGTTCGGTTATCGCACGATTTCGGATGAATGCACCGGCGCCTCGGGACGGGCTGCGGCGGAATGCGGGCCTGGCTGCCGCCAGGCCCGGCCAGGTCAGAACGCCTGGCTGTAGAACAGCGAGTAAGACTCGATGCCGTCGTTCGGCTGCTTGATGCCGGCGTTGGAGTAATGCATGGCACGCAGGCCGACCTTGCGCTCGCCCGGCAGTTTCAGGCCGACGCCCAGGCGATCCTCGAAGTTGAACGAGGAGCCCAGCTGCTGCTCGCCGACGTCGGTCTTGGAGAAGAACGCGACGCCGATGCCGGCCTCGATGTACGGGGTGTAGCGCCAGCCGGCGAATTCATAGGTGAACACCGGACTGAACGACAGCGAGTGCGCACCGGAATAGTCGTCGCCCCCCTCCCAGTAGGTGTAGGCCGCATCCCAGTAGCCGCTCAGCTGACCGGTCTCGCTCTGCCACCAGCTCTTGTCCCAGGCCTGCGCTAAGCTGGCACGGAAGGTCATGTCGCCCTGCCCGGTGACGCCCAGAGCACCCGAGACTTCAGCGGCAGCCACGGGGCCGGCGGCCAGACCCAGCGCCAGCGCGCCGCCCAGAATCATGCGATTGATCAAAACGAACTCCTTACTTCAGTTCATGGTGAGTGTTGCAGGGCCATCAGCCCTCGCGGCCGAACGCTCGGCCGTGTCCGTCTTCCAGCCGCCACCCAGGGCGCGATACAGCTGGACTTCGCGGTTCAGCTGCAGCAGGTGGTCGCTGAGCAACTGGCGCTGCGACGCGAACAGCTCGCGCTGGGCGTCGAGCACGGTGAGGTAGGTGTCCACGCCCTCGTCGTAACGCTGGCGGGCCAGCTGGTAGTAGGCGCGGTTATTGTCGACCAGATCGCTCTGCGCCTGTACCTGTTCGTCGTAGGTACCGCGCGCGGCGAGGCCGTCGGCGACTTCGCGGAAGGCGGTCTGGATGGCCTTTTCGTAAGCCGCGACGTGGATGTCCTTCTGGATCTCGGCGTAGTCGAGGTTGGCCTTCAACCGCCCGGCCGTGAAGATCGGCAGGTTGATCCGAGGGACCAGACTCCAGGCGCCGGAACCGCCGTCGAACAGACCGTCCAGTTCGCTGCTGGCGGTGCCGGCGCTGCCGGTCAGGCTGATGCTCGGGAAGAACGCCGCGCGCGCCGCGCCGATGTTGGCGTTGGCGGCCAGCAGGCGGTGCTCCGCGGCGCGGATGTCGGGGCGACGCAGCAGCAGATCGGCCGGCAGCCCGGCGGGGAAGTCGGCCAGCGTATCCATCTGCAGCTTGCCACCAGCCGGTAGATCGCGCGGAATCGCCGCCCCCAGCAACAGGCGCAGGGCGTTGGCATCCTCGGCGATGAGCCGGGTATACAGCGCCTTTTGCGTACGCGCCTGATCGACCAGGGTGCGCGCCTGGCGCACGTCCAGCTCCGAGGCGGTGCCGGCTTCGGCACTGGCTTCGATCAGCGACAGGCTCTGCCGGTAGCTTTCCAGCGTGGCCTCGGTCAGCTCCAGCAGCGCCTGGTCGGTGCGCCAGGCGAAATAGGCGGTGGCGACGTCGCCGACCAGGGCGATGTGCACGCTGCGCTGGGCTTCTTCGCTGGCCAGGTACTGCTCCAGCGCGGCGCGGCTGAGGCTGCGGATGCGGCCGAAGGCGTCCAGCTCGTAGGATACGCCCAGCCCCACGTCATAGCGGCTCTGGATACCCGCCTCGCCGGTCGGCGAGAGGTCGTCCGGCAGGCGCTGGCGACTGCCACTGCCGCCCGCGTCGACGCCGGGGAACAGCTCGGCACGCTGGATGCGGTGCAACGCGCGGTAGGCCTCGACGTTCAGCGCGGCCTGACGCAGGTCGCGGTTGTTCTGCAGCGCCACGCCGATCAGCTCGCGCAGCGCGGCGTCGCGGAAAAACTCCTGCCAGCGCAGATCGGCCGCGCGCGTGTCGCCCTGCTCCGCCTGATCGTACGCCGCGCCCTGCGGCCAGTCGGCCTCGATCGGCGCCTGCGGTCGCTCGTACTGCGGGATCAGACTGCAGCCGCCCAGTGCCAGGGCAACCGCGAGGGTCAAAGGCTTGAACTTCATGCGGTTTCTCCTTCGGCTTCGGCAACGGCGTGCGGCTTCTTGCGGCCCTCGAAGAGCTTGACCACCACCACGTAGAACAGCGGCACGAAGAACACCGCAAGCACGGTGGCGGTAATCATCCCGCCGACCACCCCGGTCGCCACCGAATGCTGGCTGCCGGCGCCGGCGCCACTGGCCAGGGCCATTGGCAGCACGCCGAAGGTGAACGCCAGCGAGGTCATGACGATGGGGCGCAGGCGCAGACGCGCCGCGTGCACCGCCGCCTGGACCAGCGGCATGCCTTCCTTCTCGTAAAGGTCCTTGGCGAACTCGACGATGAGGATGGCGTTCTTCGCCGACAGGCCGACCGTGGTCATCAGGCCGATCTGGAAATAGACGTCGGCGGTGAGATCCCGGAACAGCGTGGCGAGCACCGAGCCGAGGATGCCCAGCGGCACCACCAGCATCACCGCCGCCGGCACCGACCAGCTCTCGTAGAGCGCCGCCAGGCAGAGGAACACGATCAGCACGGTCAGCGCGTAGAGCATCGGCGCCTGGTCACCGGTCTGGATTTCCTCGTAGGAAAGCCCGGTGTAGCTCAGGCCGATCCCCGGCGGCAGTTGCTGCATGATTTCAGCGATGGCCACCATGGCGTCGCCGGTGCTGTAGCCCGGTGCCGGTTCGCCGAGGATTTCCACCGAGGAGATGCCGCCGTAGCGCTCCAGCTTGGGCGAGCCGAAGGTCCATTCGCCGGTGGCGAAGGCCGAGAACGGCACCATCTCACCGAGGGCGTTGCGCACGTACCACTTGTCGAAATCCTCCGGCGTGATGCGCGCGGTCTCCTCGCCCTGGATATACACGCGCTTGACCCGGCCGCGGTCGATGAAGTCGTTGACGTACATCGAGCCCCAGGCCGCCGACATGGTCTGGTTGATCGACGCGATGCTGACCTGCAGCGCACGGGCCTTCTCATCGTCGATGTTGACCTGGAACTGCGGCTCGTCGTCCTTGCCGTTGGGGCGCACCGCGCGCAGCTTCGGATGCTCGCCGGCCAGTTGCAGGAACTGGTTGCGCGCCTCCATCAATGCCGCATGACCGACGCCAGCGTTGTCCTGCAGATAGAGGTTGAAACCCATCGCGTTACCCATTTCCAGGATCGCCGGTGGCACGAAGGCCATCACGGTGGCGTCCTTGATCGTCGCGAAATGGGCGTTGGCGCGCTCGGCGATGCTGAACACGTCCTGACCCTCCGCGGCGCGCTGGTCCCAGCCCTTGAGCATGACCAGACCGAGGCCGGAGTTCTGCCCACGACCGGCGAAGTTGAAGCCGTTGACGGTCAGCACGTGCTGGATCAGCTCGCCTTCCTCTTCCTTCAGATAGTCCTGCACCTGCTGAAGTACCGCACCGGTGCGCTCTGCGGAGGAGTTAACCGGCATGCGCACTTCCACCATCATCAGGCCCTGGTCCTCGTTGGGCAGGAAGGCCTTGGGAATCTGGGTGAACAGGTAGCCGGTGCCGGCAGTGATCAGCACGAAGGCCAGCAGGTAGCGCCCGCGGTGCTTGAGCATGCCGCCGACGCCGCGCTCGAAACGGGTGGTGCCGCGCTCGAAGGTGCGGTTGAACCAGCCGAAGAAGCCCTTCTTCTCGTGGTGGGCGTCGCCTTTGGGCTTCTTCAGGATGGTGGCGCACAGCGCCGGGGTGAAGATCAGCGCGACCAGCACCGACAGGCCCATGCAAAGCACAATGGTCACGGCGAACTGCTTGTAGATGATCCCCGCCGAACCGCCGAAGAAGGCCATCGGCACGAACACCGCCGACAGCACCAGGCCGATGCCGACCAGCGCACCCTGGATCTGCCCCATCGACTTGCGCGTGGCTTCCAGCGGCGACAGGCCCTCCTCGTGCATCAGGCGCTCGACGTTCTCCACCACCACGATGGCATCGTCCACCAGCAGACCGATGGCCAGCACCATCGCGTACATGGTCAGCACGTTGATGCTCAGGCCGAAGTACGGCAGCAGAGCGAAGGCGCCGAGCAGCACGACCGGCACCGCGAGGGTCGGAATCAGCGTGGCGCGGAAGTTCTGCAGGAACAGGTACATCACCAGGAAGACCAGCACCACCGCCTCGATGATGGTGTGCACCACCGAACTGATCGAGGCCTCCACCACCGGCGTGGTGTCGTAGGGATAGACCACCTCGACGCCTTCGGGCAGGTAGGCTTTCTGTTTTTCCATCGCGGCCTTCACCGCGGCCACGGTCTCCAGCAGGTTGCCGCCGGAAGCCAGGCGCAGCGCCAAGCCCGCCGAGGGTTCGCCGTTGCGCTTGCTGGAAATGGAGAAGTTGTCGGCACCCAGCTCGACGCGGGCGATGTCCTTGACGCGCACCTGCGAGCCGTCGGCCTTGACCTTGACCAGGATTTCCTCGAACTCCTCGGGCGTGGTCATGCGCGTCTTGCCCAGCACCGTGGCGTTGAGCTGCACGCCGCTGAGCGTCGGCAGACCGCCGAGCTGCCCGGAGGACACCTGCACGTTCTGTTCGCGGATGGCATTGGCGACGTCGCCAGGCGTCAGCTGGTAGCTGTTGAGCTTGGCCGGATCGAGCCAGATGCGCATGGCGTAAGGCGAGCCGAACAGCAGGTAGTCGCCGACACCGTCGATGCGCGAAATCGGGTCCTGCAGCTGCGAGGCGATCAGGTTGCCGAGGTCGAAGTTGCTCATCTTGCCGGTGGTATCGGCCAGACCGATGATCAGGAAGAAGTTCTTCTGGTACTTCACCACGCGCAGGCCCTGGCGCTGCACTTCTTCAGGCAGACGCGGGGTGGCCAGCTGCAGTTTGTTCTGCACCTGCACCTGGGCGATGTCCGGGTTGGTGCCCTGCTCGAAGGTCACGATGATGGTCATGCTGCCGTCGGAATTGCTCTCCGCGGACATGTAGCGGAAGCCGTCGAGGCCGCTGAGCTGCTGCTCGATGACCTGGACCACGGTGTCCTGCACGGTCTGCGCGGAGGCGCCGGGGTAGCTGACCTGGATGGCCACGGCCGGGGCGGCGATGTTGGGGTACTGGCTGATCGGCATTTTCACCAGCGACAACGCGCCGGCGAGCATGGCGACGATCGCCAGCACCCAGGCGAAGATCGGCCGGTCAATGAAAAAACGGGACATGTACGGCTTGCTCCTTAGTTGGCGACGGCGTCGGTCTTCGGAGCGAACTCGGCGACCATTCTGACGTTGCTGGCGGCCACCGGCTTGACCGTGACGCCGCTGCGTACCCGCTGCGTGCCTTCGGTGATCACCCGCTCGCCATCAGCGACGCCCTTGCTGATCAGCCAGGCATTGCCGACGGTGCGCAGGGTCTCGACCTCGCGCCGCTCGACGCTGTCGTCCGCCTTGACCACCCAGACACTGGGGACGCCGCGGACATCGCGACTGACCGCCTGCTGCGGCACGAGGATGGCGTCCTGCTGGGTGCCTTCCTTGAGCAGCGCATGCACGAACATGCCGGGCAGCAGCTTGCGGTCCGGGTTGGGGAACTCGGCGCGCAACGTCACCGAGCCGGTGGTCGGGTCGACGCTCACCTCGGAGAACTTCAGCGTGCCCGGCAGCGGGTAAGCGCTGCCGTCGTCCAGGGTCAGGCTGACCTCGGCCTGGTTGTCACCGGAACTCTGCAGGCGGCCGGATTCCAGCGCGCGGCGCAGGCCGAGCAGCTTGGTGATCGGCTGGTTGACGTCCACGTAGATCGGATCGAGCTGGGTCACGGTGGCCAGTTCCTGGGCCTGGCCGTTGGTGACCAGCGCCCCCTCGGTCACCGCCGAGCGGCCGATACGCCCGGAGATCGGCGCCAGCACCTTGGTGTACTGCACGTCGATGCGTGCCACCTGTACTTCCGCCTGGGCCTGCTTCCAGGCGGCCTGGGCGTCGTCGTACTGCTGGCGACTGACGGCGTTGGTCTTGAGCAGGCGCTCGTAGCGCTGGGCCAGGTTCTCCGCCGTGGTGAGGTTGGCCTCGGCACGCGCCAGCCGTGCCTCGTAGGTGCGCGGGTCAATCTGGTACAGCTGCTGGCCCTTCTTCACTTCCGTGCCTTCGGTGAACAGCCGCTGCTGCAGGATGCCGGAGACCTGCGGGCGGACCTCGGCGACCCGGTAGGCGCTGGTGCGTCCCGGCAGGTCGGTGGTCAGCGTCAGCGGCTGCGCCTGCACGGTGTAGACCCCGACCTCGGGTACCGGCGCGGCGGCCTGTTCCGCTGTCTTCTCGCCACAGCCGGCCAGCACAAGCAGCACCGCCAGCGGCGCCAGCCGAACTTCACGCAATGTTTTTCTTGGGTGTTTCACCTGTTCTTCTCCTTGAAGCGTCGCAAGACATGTATCGCATAGCGAGCAAGTGTACCATTATGCGATTCAGCTTAATGAGAAAAACCGTGAACGAATTTGTCCGCGCCAGGTCAGCGATACGCAATGCGGGATGCCGCGCCTAGCCTCGACGGCGGCACTGCTGGAGAATGCAGGCGGTGTTCAGGGCGCAACGATACAAAGGGAGAAACCGATGACGCAGACAGACCAGGGCAGCGATGCCAAACACGCCGGCATTCAGGTAATTGCCCGCGCGGCGGCGGTCATGCGCGCCCTCGGCAGCCACCCGCAGGGCCTGAGCCTGGCGGCCATCGCCCAGCTCGTCGATCTGCCGCGCTCGACCGTGCAGCGCATCATCGGCGCGCTGGAAGCGGAGCATCTGGCCGAAACCATCGGCCCGGGCGGCGGCTTCCGTCTCGGGCCGGCGCTCGGCCAGCTGATCAGCCAGACCCAGACCGACATCATTTCGCTGGTCAAACCGCAGATGCTCGCGCTGTCCGAGCAGCTGCAGGAGTCGGTGTGCGTGAGCACGCTGGTTGGCGACAAATCCTATGTGGTGGATCGCGTGGTCGCCGAGCGCGAATTGCGCGTGGTCTTCCCCATCGGCATCAACGCCCCCGCCTACACCACGGCCAGCGGCAAGGCGCTGCTGGCTGCGCTGCCCGATGACAGCCTCGCGCAGCTGCTGCCGGACCCGCTGCCCAAGGTCACGCCGGCCACGCCGGAGCGCGCCGCGCTACTGGAGCAACTGGCGCGGATTCGCGCCGGCACGCTGGCCGAAGAACACGACGAACTCATCGAAGGCATGAGCTCGTTCGCCGTGGTGCTGGATACCTACCTGGGGCGCTACGCCATCGCGGTCGTCGCGCCATCGGCGCGCGCGGCAACGCGCAGCGCGACCTTTCAGCAGGCACTGCGAGCCTGCAAGCAGACCGTCGAGCGGGCGATCGGACGCGCGACCGCTCAGGCCTGAGCGTCAGCCGAGCGCGGCAGCAGCCAGGCGCGAAACGCCTCCAGCGCCGGCAACACCGAGTTGCGCGGCGGATAGACCAGGCAGTAGGTGCGCTGGCTCGGGATAGGCGCGCCGATGGCGAGCAAATGCCCCTGCTGCAGTTCGTCTTCGACCAGCAGGCCCGGCACCAGCCCGACGCCAATGCCGGCGCGCACCGCCTGGATCAGGTGCGAGGTCAGCTCGAAGTTCGGCCCGCCGTGCATCCGCTGCGGGTCCAGACCGTTCTCGGCGAACCACTGCGCCCACAGCGGCGGATGGCTGGCCACCTGAAGCAGCGTCTGCTCGGCGATGGCTTCCGCTGTCGCCGGCACGCCCGCGGCGAAAATCGCCGGGCTGGCGACCACCACCATCGATTCCTCCAGCAACGGATGCACCACCCGGCCCGGCTGCTCGGGATTGCCGACGCAGATCGCCGCATCGATGTCTTCGGCATCGAAGTCCACCGGCTGGATGCGTGAATGGATATGCACCTGCACGCCGGGGTTGGCGGCATAGAAGGTGTTCAGCCGCGGCAGCAGCCACTTTGAACCGAAGGTCGGCAGCAGTGCCAGGCGCAGCGTACCGACCCCGGAACCATAGGCCACCGCCTGCAGCGTCGCGTTGCGGATCTGCGCCAGCGCGCCGGCCAGCTCGCGACGATACAGCCGGCCGACATCGGTCAGCACGATGTTGCGCCCCTCGCGGCGGAACAGGCTGACCCCCAGCAGCGCTTCGAGCGCCTGCACCTGGCGGCTTACCGCGCTCTGGGTCAGCGACAGTTCCTGTGCGGCGCGGGTATAGCTTTCATGTCGGGCCGCCGCCTCGAAAGCGAGCAACAGGGACATCGAGGGCGTCAGACGACGGTAATTCATTCAAGAAACTCATGGATTGGCGACTGAAAATACCTTTGTAGCATGTCACCTCAATGGCGAAAATTCGGCCATTTGATAAAAAGCGCCGACCCGCTGCGTCGCGTCGCGCGCCAGATGAGTGAGAACCGTCGACCATGATTGCCCGCCTCCCCACCAGCGCGCCCGCCGCACCCTATATCGCCTTCCTCGACGCCCTGCGCGCGGCCGGCTTTCGCGGCGAGATCGCCCAGGACCACGCCAGCCGCACCGTGCTGGCGACCGACAACTCGATCTACCAGCGCTTTCCGCAGTCGGCGGTGTTTCCGCTGGATGCGCGGGACGTGGAGACGCTGGCCCGCGTGGTCGCCGAACCGGCGCATCGCAGCGTGCGCCTGTCGCCGCGCGGCGGTGGCACGGGCACCAACGGCCAGTCGCTGACCGATGGCGTGGTCGTCGACCTGTCGCGGCACATGAACCGGATTCTGGAGATCAACGTCGCCGAGCGCTGGGTGCGCGTGCAGAGCGGCGTGGTCAAGGATCAGCTGAATGCCGCGCTCAAGCCGCACGGGCTGTTTTTCGCCCCCGAGCTATCGACCTCTAACCGCGCCACCATCGGCGGCATGATCAACACCGACGCCTGCGGCCAGGGCAGCTGCACCTATGGCAAGACGCGCGACCACGTGCTCGAACTGGACAGCGTGCTGCTCGGCGGCGAACGCCTGCACACCGCCGCACTAGACGATACAGCGCTGGCCGGGCAACTGGCGCGGCAGGATCGCATCGGCGAGGTCTACCGCTGCGCCGAGGGCATCCAGCGCGAGAAAGCCGCGCTGATCGAAGCGCGCTTTCCCAAGCTGAACCGCTGCCTGACGGGTTACGACCTGGCGCACCTGCGCGAGGCGGACGGCCGCTTCAACCTCAACAGCGTGCTGTGCGGCGCCGAGGGCTCGCTGGGTTTCATCGTCGAGGCCAAGCTCAACGTGCTGCCGATCCCCAGGCATTCGGTACTGGTGAACATCCGCTATGCGGGCTTCATGGATGCGCTACGCGACGCGCGCAGCCTGCTCGCGCTCAAACCGCTGTCAATCGAGACGGTGGATTCCAAGGTGCTCATGCTGGCCATGCAGGACATCGTCTGGCACGGCGTCGCCGACTATTTTCCGCAGGATGCGCAACAGCCGACGCTGGGCATCAACCTGGTGGAATTCTCCGGCGATGATCCGGCCGAGCTGGACGCACGGGTCGCCGCCTTCGTCGAACACCTGCAGCGCGACACTCAGGTGCAGCGCCTGGGCCATACGCTGGCGGTGGGCCAGGCGGCGGTCGGACGCATCTACGCAATGCGCAAGCGCGCGGTCGGCCTGCTGGGCAACGTGGAAGGCGAAGTGCGTCCGCAGCCCTTCGTCGAAGACACCGCCGTGCCGCCGGAGAACCTCGCCGAGTTCATCGCCGAATTCCGCGCCCTGCTCGACTCCCACGGCCTGGCCTACGGCATGTTCGGCCACGTCGATGCTGGCGTGCTGCACGTCCGTCCGGCGCTGGACATGAAGGACCCGGCACAGGCGGCGATGGTGCGGCCAATCTCCGATGCGGTGGCCGAACTCACCCAGCGTCACGGCGGCCTGCTCTGGGGCGAGCACGGCAAGGGCGTGCGTTCGGAATACGCGCCGGCCTTCTTCGGCGAACTCTACCCCTCGCTGCAGGCGCTCAAGAGCGCGTTCGACCCATTCAACCAGCTCAACCCGGGCAAGATCGCCACGCCGCTGGAAAGCCCCGAGGCGCTGCTGAAGATCGACGAGGTGCCCTTGCGCGGTGAGCTGGACCGACAGATCGACGAGCGCGTCTGGCAGAGCTACGGCACCGCCATGCACTGCAACGGCAACGGCGCCTGCTACAACTTCGACCCGGACGACGCCATGTGCCCGTCCTGGAAGGCCACCCGCGAGCGCGTGCACTCGCCAAAAGGGCGCGCCTCGTTGCTGCGCGAGTGGCTGCGCCTGCAGCAACAGGCCGGCGTCGACGTGCTCGCCCCGGCAGCACGCGGCCCGCTGAACTTCCTGCGCGCGCTGCCCGAACGCTGGCGCAACTCGCGCAGTGCCGAGGCGGACTTCTCCCATCAGGTCTACGACGCCATGGCGGGCTGCCTGGCGTGCAAGTCGTGCGCCGGCCAGTGCCCGGTGAAGGTCAACGTGCCGGAGTTTCGTTCGCGCTTCCTGGAGCTGTACCACCAGCGCTACCTGCGCCCGCTGCGCGACTACCTGATTGGCTCGCTGGAGTTCAGCCTGCCGCTGTTCGCCCGCGTCCCCCGCCTGTACAACGCCATCATGGCCGCGCCCTGGGTCGACAGGTTGCTGGCCGAGCGCATCGGCATGGTCGACAGCCCGTTGCTCAGCGATTTCGACTTCGATGAGGCCTGCCGGCGCTGGGACGTCGCAACGGCAACGCCAGCACTTTTGGCCGCGCTCGAGCCGGCGCAGCGCCAGCGCAGCCTGATCCTGGTGCAGGACGCCTTCACCCGCTATTTCGAGACGCCGCTGCTGGCCGCTTTCATCGAACTGGCCAGCCGGGTGGGCTTCAAGGTGCTCCTTGCGCCCTACTCGGCCAACGGCAAACCGCTGCACGTGCAGGGTTTTCTCGGCGCCTTCGCCCGCGCCGCCCGACGCAACGCCCGGCGCTTGCAGGAGCTGGCAACCTTCGACATTCCGCTGGTCGGTCTGGACCCGGCGATGACCCTGGTCTATCGCCAGGAGTACGCCAAGATCCCCGGCCTGCAGTGCCCGGAGGTCCTGCTGACCCAGGAGTGGCTGGCGCGCGCGCTGCCCGAGCGCACGGCCACGGCGGACGCGACGCCGCCGGCGAGCTACCGGCTAATGGCGCACTGCACCGAGAAGACCAACGCGGCACCGAGCACGGCGTTGTGGAACCAGGTGTTCGAACGCGCCGGCCTGACCCTGGCGACCCAGGCCACCGGCTGCTGCGGCATGTCCGGCACCTATGGCCACGAGGCGCGCAACCTGGCGACTTCGAAGGCGATCTTCGCGCAATCCTGGGCGCCGGCGCTGGCCGTGGACAGCCAGGCCGAGCCGCTGGCGACCGGCTACTCCTGCCGCAGCCAGACCTCGCGCCTGCACACCCACAAGTTGCGCCATCCGATCCAGGCGCTGCTCGACCATTATCGGGCCGGCGCATCGGCCGGCTGACCTGCCCTCCCGCCGCTGACGGCCCGAAGCGTTACCTGCCGTCTGCGGCTGCACCGCGCCCCTTCAGGGCTCCTGCGGCATGCCGCATAATTAGCCGAAACCTGATGGCAAGACGCCCGACCGATCTTCTCGATCCTGCCGAAAGGCGCCAATCAGGACTGCCACTCAACAACGCCCTGTCGGAGCAAACTCCCAGGATTGCGTTAAAGGATGCATGAAGTGATTTCCCCCTCAACACCCGAAGCTGCGGGACTTTCCGTGTCTCGCCGCTTCTCCGTCGCGCCGATGATGGATTGGACACACTTATCGGGAAAATTCATGTAAATCAATTGCTTATTATATAACTTGTCGCGCATGTAGCATATTTGGGGGAACAGCTTACGGGTAGAGGGCTTTCCGCCACCGATCATTGTCGGACTACGATCCGGGCGGCTGCTGACGCCCAGGAGCGGGCTCATTTGGCTGGAACTGAAAATGTTTGGGAAGTATCTTTAAGGCCTTAGTGCATCACAGCTACCGAGGCGCTCAAATCGCTCGCTTCACTCGCCGGCACTGGCTAAAGCCAGCCTCTTAGCTAAATCGTTAGCCCTATCCATCTAATACGAGCACCCCGGATGTTTGAATTTGAGAAAGACCGTAATCCAATCCGCTTCTTTGCCGTAATTTTTCTCCTATTGCTCGGTGGCCTTTCTTTCTACCTCTACTTTGGCCGCAACTGGTCGATCACAACAGCATTCAACCTAATTGGCATTGTGTGTAACGCCGCTGGCGCGCTGTGGATCGCATCTGGCGTCTATCTCTTCAGTCAAGAGAAAGAGCACCTGCAAAAAGGCAACCCAACAAGGAACAAGTACGCAAAGAAGCTAGCAGAATTACTTGTTTCTGCTTCGAGAGTAATCCCTCTTGGGGTTCTATACATTCTCCTTGGAAGCACATATCAAGCCTTCGTGCTAATCGGAACTGAGTTGAAATGGTTTCCAGCTAACCCATAAGTCCACCTGACCTGCGCGAAAAACCGCGCAGCCTGGTGAACTCAGACGTTATGTGCAAACAAGGATGTAACCTTGAAATATCGGGCATGGGAAACAAGCGCCTCTGTACTCCTCGCTTAACAAATCCTACCGATCTGCGAAAACATAACAACTAATTCAAACCGTTCTTTTCGCTCAACGGGACGAACTAAAGCCCGCCCTTTAACCAGACGTTAGGCTCCCCCCGGATTACAACTCAATCGTGATAAGAATATTTGTCTTACCTATCGTATTAACTATAATTCTAATATTTATCTTTGGATTCGTATTCGGTCAATCTGTTGACCTCGGCTGGCGTTTATCGCTGGGTACGTCCTTAACACTTTTTATTGCTTGCCTTGGTCTTTTTGTAACACTTTATAATTCCTATCTATCGAGACGCCATAACAGATTACTAGTAAAGCCTCACCTAATATTTGATAGCATGTTTGATAGCAGCTTTCGAGAAGATCACCACACTTACACTTTGAAAATTAAAAATGTCGGCCTTGGTCCTGCCCTAATCGAAAACTACAAAATCTCTCTAAATAAAGTAAACGAATTAGACCCTCATTCTGTATTTGAAGAACTACTACGGATGGTAAATACCAACACTCCCGCGAAAGGCCGCGCACATTGTGTTGCTAACTATCTGCACACCGGAGACGCAGTTGACAAAGGAAATGAGAAAATATTAATACAGGTCAGCTTGCCTACTGATGGTCGAAGCTTTATGGAAGGTCGGCAAATAGCTAAAGAATTGGTCAACATGATTGAATTATCGGTATTTTATAAGTGCCACTATGGATCAACACATGTGGCATCAAAAAAACACAATGCAGAACCTAACAAACGGCTCAAATCGTTCGCTACGCTCACAGGGACGGACTAAAGCCCGCCTCTTTACTTCAACGTTATAGCTGCCCGAGGTGCTACTGCGATGTTACGTGTCGGCTTTGTACTACCGCATGCCTGATTACCTACTTGTTCCATTCGCTCTCCGCGCGCTCACCGCACCACCATCAACTCCCCCCACCGCGTCGTATACCGCTGGCTCATCATCTCGCGCTTCATCGACCACTCCGCCGTGGCGGGGATGCGTCCAAGTCGCACCGTTCCTTTCCCCTCGCGCGCGTTGATCTGATCTACCACAGCCATCAGCCGGTCAGCACCTGGGCGCGGTACTTCGGCGAACAGGTCGCCGGTGAATTCGCCTCGCTGCCGCAAGTCCATCAACAGCACCTCCGCTTTGCTGTAGGCGTACCCAGGCCGGTAGATTGCCTCCAGGCCGCGCACAGCCGCGGCGGCCAGCACGCGGGTGTCATCGGTCGGGTACGGCAGCGGGCAGCTGATGGCATTGGCGTAGCGTGGCTGGTTGGGGTTGTGCATGCCGGTGCGGATGGCCACCTGCAGCGCGCCGGCCAAGCTCTGCTGTGAGCGGAGCTTCTCGGCGGCCTTGGTGACGTAGGCGACAACCGCTTCGCGTATCGGGGCGATGTCGCGCAGGCGACAGCCGAACATCTTCGATGAGCAAATCATCTGCCGCGGCGGTACCGCCTCCTCCAGCTCGAGACAGGAGATCCCGCGCAGCTCGCGGGCGGTTTTCTCCAGCACCACGCTGAACTGTCGGCGCAGCGATGCGGCGTCGTACTGCGCCAGGTCCCAGGCTGTTTCGATACCCAGCGGTCGCAGCCTAGCGGTCAGCCGACGACCAACGCCCCACACTTCGGCTACCTCGGTCATCTGCAACAGCTTGTCCCGTCGCTCAGGGTCGCGAAGGTCGATCACCCCGCCGGACTTGCGCCAGGTCTTGGCCGCCCAGTTGGCGAGCTTGGCCAAGGTTTTCGTCGGCCCAATCCCCACCCCTACCGGAATACCGGTCCAGCGCAGCACTCGCTCACGCGCCTCGTGCCCCAGCGGCACCAGGTCGCCCGTCATCCCTGTCAGGTCGGCAAATACCTCGTCGATGCTGTACACCTCGATTCGCGGAAACATCCCCTCCAATGTCGCCATCACCCGGGCGCTCATCTGCCCGTAAAGCTCGTAGTTGCTGGAGAAGCACACCACGCCCCACTCACGCATCTGGTCACGCCATTGGAAATACGGCGCCCCCATCGGTATGCCCAGGCGCTTGGCCTCGCGCGTACGCGCGATGACGCACCCGTCGTTATTGCTCAGCACCACCACCGGCACGCTGTCGAGCCAGGGCCGGTAGACACGCTCGCACGAGCAATAGAACGAGTTGCAGTCGATCAGCGCGAACATAGCTGGTGCAGATTGTGAGTGGCCACGCCCCATACGTGCAGGGACTCAGTAACGCGGAGCGCGCGGTAATCCGGGTTTTCTGGCTGTAGCCACACGCCCTCCGGCGTCACCTGCAACCGTTTGACCGTCATCCCACCATCAACATAGGCGACAACAATGTGGCCAGGGCGCGCCTCCAGCGCCCGATTCACCACCAGCACATCGCCGTCGTATATGCCGGCGCCGATCATGCTGGGGCCTTCTACCCTTACCAGGTACACGTGCGGCGTACGCAGGTCGACCAGCTCATCGATGGAGAGCGTCACCTCCTCATAGTCCGCTGCCGGCGAAGGGAAACCGGCCGGCACGCGGCTGTCGACGTACTGAAGGAATGTTGACGATGGGCCGAGCTGGCCCAGGAGGGTGGCGCGCATAGTACTGCTCTGCGATTACTGTATATGTGTACAGTAAACCGCGAGCACATCATGCGGTCAATGTAGAGAGTCAGCCATCCGATAGCAGGCTGGAGGGGATATGTGCGGTCGTTTCACGCAGTACCGAACAGCGGTCGAGTACCTGGATGCGCTGCGCTACGACAAACCCATCGAAGGAGGCGTCGACCCGGAGCCTATCAACCGCTACAACGTCGCGCCACGGTCTCGCGTAATGATTTTCTACGAGACGGACACGGGCCTGCGCATGGCCCGCCTGCCGTGGGGCTATCAGCCGTTCTGGGCCGTGGGTAAGCGCCCGCCAGCGATCAATGCGCGGGTGGAGACGGCAGCGACCAGCCGATTTTTCCGGGACATCTGGGCGACCGGCCGAACGCTGGTCGCTGCTGACGGCTGGTACGAATGGGTCAAGGCCCCATCGGACCCGAAGAAAAAGCAGCCCTACTACATCCGCCGCAAGGACGGCGAACCACTGTGGTTCGCCGCATTGGCGCAGATGGACCGTGCCGGCATGACCGATCGCGACGGTGACGGCTTCGTGATCATCACCGCCGATAGCGACCAGGGCATGGTTGATATCCACGACCGCCGCCCGGTCGTACTCGAGGCGGAACGAGCGAGAGAATGGATCGAACCGGATCTGCCACAGGAGCGCGCCGAGGAGATTGTGCGTGACTTGGCGCTGCCGGTTGAGGCGTTTGAATGGTTTGCGGTCGACCGCGCCGTAGGGAATGTTCGCAACGAAGGGTCGGAGCTGATCAGGCCTCAATAACACTCCGCTTGTTTTTCATGTGGCTCAGCGCCACCATCACGCTACAGATCAAACGAGGGACGGATGCAATGGACAACCGTCGAGTATGTCAGTGCTGTGGGCAGAGCATGAACCCAGTAACTGTGCGCTCAAAGGGAATCTATGCGGGCTGGAAGTATGGTGGGTGGCTAGGTGGCGGAGCGATTATTAGCACCCATTGCCCGCATTGCCACGCCGAGAACTGGGACGACCGTAACCGCCCAGTACAGCGATCCCCGAAACAAAAGACGCTGCTGCTTCTCGGTATTTTTCTCGTTATTGCAACTGTATGGGGATGCCTTGATTTGGCGGTCGACCTGGTGACTGACGCGCGTGCAAGCTCGTTCGACACTGTCGCTCAGTGGTGCCTGATCGGCATTGGTTTTTTGATGTACCGGCGGCATCGGATGGTCAAACGAGGTGGCCCATATTAAACGGGCGGTAGACCGGAGCCTTTATGTCGACAGTTACTGGATTTTCGAAGACGACTCCGCCATCACCCGGTCATAGACCTCCTCACAGGTGAGTCTGGTGCTGCGGGCGCAGTCAGCCTGTGCTGCCATTGCCCGACCTGCTGACTCCATCTCGACAAGCACGTCGGCGAACATAGCGCGAACGTCTCCCCGCACCGCCCCCGAGCGCTACCGATCTGTATCGAAGGCGACGACGCCCTCTCCGAGCGGCATCCACTCAGCCTCAGGTGCGCCCGGTTTACAGATTGCGATCTGCGCTTTGGCGCCGACCTTCGGCTCAGCTGGGGAAATGGCGGCGTGGCGATAAGGCGTGTAGTCCGGGGGGCTCATGTAGGAGCTGGCGGACCGATGAAACTCGAAAATGCCGTGCTTGCCGGAGCTGCCAATCTGGCGATCGAGCGTATAGGTCAGGCCCCCGTCCATCCGCAAAAGCAGCATAACTTCCCCCAAGCAAAGCGCCTCATGATACGCCTATTGGCTGCCCTGCTCGGCGTTAACAGCCCGAACGGCCCTCGCCCACTGCTGCAGGTAGGCCAGCTTCTCCTGGTCGCTGATCATTCCGGCTCGGATATCCCAAACAGCTGATCCAGCTGCTGCACTGAGTTCGACGCTGGCTGCATCGCCCACGCGGCCGGCGCTGGTGGCGGCGGACACGACGGCGTCGGCTCGGGCAATCTTGACGTCGATTCGCAGCCGGCGGCGCTCATCATCAGCAGAGCTATACAGGCGCTCAAGGCGATCGTTTTCGGTGAGTGCATGGTTCAGTTTCTCGGTTGATTGTTGGTCGGCGTCGGCCAGGCGCCGCTCAAGGTCCTGCCGGTCGGCCTGTTGCTGGAGGATCATCGCAGCATTCGCCTCGGCCACCTGACGCAGAAACACCTGGTGCTCGACATCCTTCTCGGCCAGCCGCTTGCCGTAGGCGTTGTCCTGCCACTGCCACGCGGCACCGAACGACAGGGAGCACAGCACGAGGACGGCCACACCTGCAGCGGCCAGCTTGTACTGCTTGAGCATGGCGATCATGCGAGCACCTCCTGCCCCGCCCGCCATAGCGCAAGGCGCTGCGGCTGGCCGTGCGTGCCGCCGTTGATGCGGCGGGTGATATCGGTGAAGCGGCCGGCGTCGGCGAGTTCGTTGAGGCCGTTGCTGGCCCAGTACCACGCGGCGGACAACGCGGCCCATTCGGGCTGCTCGAGCAGCTCGGGTTTCGTCAGCAGATCCGTGCCGATGGCATCGCCGCAGGCGCGGTAGTTGTCGCGCCCGGTGAGCTGGATCAGCCCTCGCCCGCGGTAGCGCCAGCCATCGCCGCTCGCCGTCGGCCCATTGCCCAGGCGACCGGCATAGACATGGTTGGCGATGGCCTCTGGCCGGCGCGCCAGCCGCTGCGCCAGTGCGTTCGGCTGCCCATCGGCGGCGCGGAATCGCGCTGGCCAGGTGGCGGCAAGGCCGGCGGCACTGTAGTTGAGGTTCTCCACCAGCCGGCGCAGGTGACCGGATTCATGCCCGACTTGCGCCAGAAAAGCCGCACGCCGTACCGGGCTGTCGATGCGGTAACGGCTCATGGCCCGGTTGAGCGCAGAAACAAAAACGCCCGCGACGGGGCGGGCGTTGGGGAGGATGCGCAGCAACTGCTGCTCAGTCAGTGGCCGCATGGTTTCTCCAGGCGAAAAAAAGCCCGCTAAGAGCGGGCCTTAAAATCGTTTCTCGAAATGTTTATTACATCCGGCTTAGCACACCAGTACGGTCGTTAAGCATGAATGCAGTTCCAGCCGCATCGCGCAAAATGATCTCGTTGCCCGCACGCCCATCCATGTCCGTGACCGAGTCGATGGAATAGTTTCCGCCGGCGATAGGGTAGTCGCGCGAGTATCCTTGGGCATGGGAGATGATGCGGATGAGGCCTTGCATGACCAGGATAATTTCATCTCCAGCCTTACCGTCCGTATCTGCCGTGCGCCCGTAAATTGCCCACGATGAACTCGTGGTAGCTGGGTATTCTTTCAGCCGCGGTGACTTAACCCCACCACTGATGACGTAGACAGTACCGGCGGTTCGGCCTACGACTTCAAGACCCGCTTTCGAATCAAGTTGGGATGTACTAAAGATCGCGCTGTAGCCTTGGAAAGTGAAATCCCTCATCTGATAAGTACGAGGGTCCATCAGTTTCACTCCGCCACCCATATTGATGACCAGATCAGGCCCCGCACTACCTAGGTTCGCTATGCCGAAAAGCGTCCAGGTTCCAGTATGATTGAAGTCGATATCCCTGAAATTTTGAGTCGCGTCATGAATGAACTTAATGCCGCGATAGGTATTGATTACAATCTCCTCGCCTGCCTTATTGTTAAGTTCAATAATGCCAACGATCGACCAAGACATGTTACCTACGGTATAGGTCCGCTTGGTTTGAGTAGCATGGGAGATTACCGCGAGATCGTTACCGGCACGCACCACCAGTTCAAGGCCTGGCTTTCCATCGGTGTCCCTTGCATCTACAAATGACCATGCCAGGTTTCCAATAGAGTAAATTCTCTGGTCCCCGCCTACATCCACAACCCGTATAGACGCTCCATCTTTATATACCGTCTGTTTCTTTCCAGCTCCCTTAAGGTCCCAAGAGCCTAGATATGTAGCAGCCGAACAGACTTGTGAGGCAAGTATGGAAATGCATGCAACCGCAATCAAACTCCATTTCTTCATTACCAACTCCTTTTTTAAGTGAGCCAAAAGTGTAGTTTGCACAATTATTGAAAAATATGATGAAGGTCAGATTTATAACGAAGCGTCATCGCTACCCGACGAGCGGTGGATTAATCCCGCAACAGGGTTAGCCCTATTAACGAATTCGTGGATAGCCAGGTGACGAGTTACTTGGGGAATGTTGCGGGCGTGCTCGGTTCTTGAGCGCGGTCATGGAGAGACTGATGAGTCATGGCACTATGCCACCCCGCCACAGGATCAAGCACGAGCAGCGCACGGCGGGCAAAAAAAAGCCCGCACTGGGCGGGCCTCGGGAGAACCACAGCTACACGAGAGGGCGTGCAGGTAGTGGCGATATGATGTCACTGTTTTGTGATCTGTGTCACAGTTTTTCGTTTGCCGACAGGGAGTCAGGATGAGCTACCAAGGGACCGACCGCCGCCAGTGCACCGCGCTGCGCAATCACATTGACGGACTTCTGGCTGACGGCGCCTCGCTGATCGGTCGAGATCCCGTCAGACTCATCTACAAGCAGCAGACGCTCACCGTTCAGCACGGCATGCTGCTCAGCGAACCGACACCCTCAGAACTTATAGATGCACTCAATGTGCTGGTTGAAGGCGAGGACGGCGCGCGAGCTGCAGCCATCGAAATATGCCTGCGGTACCTCGACAGCGCGCTAGCGCCCTACCCGCCGTTTCGCTACCGCACTCATGAGCTGAACGGGAATGCTGCTGTTGCGGGGTCGTTTTACGAGGATCAGGAATGTCAGTAATGCAACTGCTTTTGATCTCCGCATTTCTGTTTTTGGTTGTGCTGCCGGTGTATCAGGTCATAAACCTGATGCGCCACGATCACCGGCAGAAAAAACGCTGGAAAGCGCTCCCAACCGTGGACGAATACCTCGCGGTCAACAAGAGCACCAGAAACCGGGGTATCTGTTGTTCGAAATGCAATTCGAACCAAATTTCGGAATCCGACGTGTTTGATACCGGAAGCATCCACTATTGCAGGCGTTGCAAGACATCCCTCTATCGCACCTAGATCAGGATTGTGTCAGGCGAACACGACAGCCGCCGACCCCGTGAAGAACCGCGCAGCATTCGCCCAGCGCAGCGTGGTCTTGCCGCCCGATACGGTCAGCGTTGCGTTGCTCTTGTTGTAGGTCACGTTGTTGGCGTCAGCTACGCGCATGGTCGTGAATGGCAGGCTGGCCAGGGTGTAGCTGCCGACGATGACCAGTTCGAGTGAATAGGCGAGCGTCGCTTCGTCCTGCGTCGTGGCCAGTAGGTCGATCTGCCCCGCCGCGCCGGCGGTATTGGTTACGCCGTCGACGTTGGCATAGGCAGGGCTGATCGAGCCGTACACGCCACGACTGTAGCCCGTCGTCAGAGTCTGGTAGGTCGCGAATGTGGCGGTGATGGCGTAGCGGGATGCCACAGGAAACCCCGCCACCACACCGGGCATCATGCTGCCACCGTTTGGCCGATCACGTCCCATGCGTCCGTGGCGACCTTCTTTAGCGTGACCGTCATGCGGGCCGTTAGGCTGAGCGTACCGCCAGACGGAGCGTTGAGAGTTACGCCGCTGGCAGCGGCCAGGGTGATGTTGCCCGAGGCGCGGATGGTGATTTCTGTCCCGATCTCGAACGCCACCGAGGCGTTTGTCGGGACGGTCAGAGTGATGGCACTCGTCGTGCCGGGGCGCACGTAGTTCCAGGCGTCCGTCAGCGCCAGCGTTCGGGTCGTAGCCGTGGCGACGAGGGCCGACTTGTCCTGCTTGGTGGCGGGATTAAAGTTACCACTACTAAAGAACTCAACCCACTCCCCCCAGCTCGACGGCGAGGCATACCCCTGACCCCACATCCTGCGGCCTTGAGTAAACGTCCGGCAATATCCATTGGACCCGCTCCCATCTACCCAATGTCCATTAGCAGCAAGAACACCGTACGAATTGTTCCCCAGGCCAGGGATCTGTAGGCCATCGGTCCCTCCTCTAGCGAACCCGAATACTGTACCTTTTCCAAAATAGTCGGAAGGCGCCCCTGTTTCATAAGGAGTGTTTCTCAAGTCGCGGAATGATCCTAACCCAAACGCCCCAACCGGCATCAGCGCCCCCGCTGTTGTGTCGATCGGGCCGGTCTGCACATTCGCATTCGCCGCAGTGCCTAGCAGGTTTAGCCTCGCCTGAATCTTCCCGAACGCCGCCAGCACGGTATCCGTCGCTACCACCGCCGCTGAGCTGGCCAGGCTTAGCCCCGTCAGCACCGTGTTGCGCACGCGGTGTTCGCTGAAATACAGGTTCGTTGAGCCTTCAACCAGCGCATCCGTGGTCCCTGGAGACGGTGGGATATCTACATACGTTGTGCCGGTCCACCGCCACCAAACGGTAGGGTTCGCCGCGGTGCCCTGGTTGATGGCGATGTAGATTTTTCCGCCCTCGCCGGTGGCGGGGAAATCCTGGCGGGTCGGATACTCCAGCACGTCATCGACGTAGCTCGGCAGCTGGCTGGCCGGGATGCGGGCGAACTGGTCAAGGGTCGGGATGCCGCCAGACACGCCGCGCTCGGTCGTGTTGATCTTGCCGTCGAGCGCCGTTTGTAGGCCGGTGACGGTGCTGATTGCCTGCGTGCCGGTGTGAGTCGTTCGGTCGCGCAGCTGGGCATCCGTGGCATTCGCCGTGGCGCCCGCAGCAATACCGTCCAGCTTGGTCTTCATCGCGCTGGCAGCCCACCAGGCGGCGATGGCCTGGAACACACGCTGCGCGGTCCATGCGCGACGAGTCGTTGCGGTGCCCTGCTCTGCCTCTGCCTGGGTGACTGTCGTCGCCGTCCACTCGCGAGCGTCGGTGAGGCGGCTGTCGTTTGTCGCGATGCCCAGCTGCTTGACGGTGTTGTCGCTGTGCTTGGTGTATAGCTTGGCGTCGGCGGTATTGACCGCCAGTTCGCCAATTTCGAGGTCGGTTGCAAGCGGGACTTTAGCCGCCACGGTCGACTTCTTGGTGAGTACGCGCGCCATATTGATGGGCTCCGAACGGGATTAGAAGGTGCCGCCGTCGACCAACTCGACAGCCAGGGTGACGAAGCCATTGCTGGCGTCTTTGGTCATTGCCATTGAGGCGTTCATGCGAAGCACGCCGTCGGTGCCATCGGTTCCCCACAGGTAACCGGAAGTCCCGCCAGCCACTACGGCGACCTTCTCATCCGCAGTCCCTTCTGGAATGTTCAGCGCGGTCTTGAATGCGTTGAAGGTGAGTTTCTTCTCCTTCTGCCCGGCCGCCTCACTGGCGTCGTGAATGATCAGGAGGTCGGTTGCGCCATCGACCGCGGCAAGGGTTGCCAAGTCATCGATTGCCGGAACGACTGGCAGCTTCGTTGTGGCGTCGGTCGCGACGTGCAGAGTTCCGCGGTCAGTGGTGATCATCGGCTCGCCGGCGAGCATCCCGGAGGTGGGCAGGTTGGCCTTGATGCCGCGTTTCAGCTGAAGACGTGTTGCCATGGGTGTGATTCCTTAATTGAAGGTGCCGCCGTCGATGGTTTGCAGGTCGAGGTTGGCGCGCGCCTCGGCCTTGGCTTGTTCGGTCGTGAGTTCGGAGAATCGGTTGGCTACCTGGAAAAAGTCGCCAGTTGCGGAATTGACGCCGGGCGGCCCCTGCTCGCCAGCCATGACGACGACCGTCTCGGCGTCCGGCTCAAGACCTACGGCGTATTCGGCGCCAGCCTCAATGACCAGCACCTCCGGGTCACCGCAGATTGCAACGGTGCTCATACGGTGACCTCACGACTGACGGTGACGGCTCCTTGCAGGTAGCGCTGAACAGTGCCGTCCGGGAATTGCACCTCGAGGTCATACACGCCATCGGTCCACGCCAGCGCGGCGGTCTGCGTGGCGCTGAGGGTGCGGGTGATCGTGCCCAGGCCGGTGATGGCGAGCGCACCGTTCTCGGTGGTCAGCTCCAGCAGCACGGCGCCGCCGAGCTGGGCGCGGATCTGCATGCGTGCCGTGGCGCCGGTGAGGTCCACGGGCGGCTTGTAGATCAGCTGGCCGCCGCTGGGCGATAGGCCGAAGGCGGACAGCGCGTTGATTTCCAGCGTGGCGGGGTCGATCACCTTCACGCGGTGCGGCTTCTCAGTGCGTGGCGCGCGGTTGACGCCCTGCATGCCGCTCACACCCTCGACCCATACAAGCCAGTCGCCCGGTAGGCCGTGGTCGACGGTGAGGTGCAGTGGCGAGCCGCCGAGCGAGGCGATGGGCCGGTATTCGTAGCGCGGCTGCATCAGCCGCAGGCTGTCGCGCAGGGTCGAACCCTGCTCGATGCGCAGATCGTGTTTCGCTGGCTGCATGGTGACTCCGGCTAGCTCGGTTAAATGGGCCCTGCACTCGGCAGGAAGTCGCCGTAGGCGACCCATCTGTCAATGTCTATGCGCTTGATGGTGATGACGGCGTACGCGCTGCCGGCCTGGACGCTGTTGCTGGCTGAGTCGCCAAACATGAACATGACGAAATCACCGGCCACAGGTCCGCCGAGGATGCTGTAAGCGTCCCATCCGGCGAAGGTGATCTGCGCGCCCTCAGGCCAGGCAACGTCGGCATCCGACGGCACGGTCAGTGCGACGTTGCTGTTGTTCATCATCAAAAATGCCCCCTCGTCGGCGAGCGTGAGCGTGCGCGATGCGCTGACGCGCACGACCGGCGAGCGCGCTGGCGCCGCAGGGGCGGCCAACTGCGCCAGCGTCCCCGCCGTGAGCGAGCAGTAGATGACGCTCCCCTCTGGCCACGCCTGGTCCGTGGTGCCTTCCAGCGCGCGGGTGAGCGTGGCGGTGCCGGCAGCAACGGTGGCGTCGGTGATTTCCCAACGCGTCGGGGTAGTCGCGCTATCAGCCAACGTCAGGCGGTAGCTGCCATCGGGCAAATCCAGCGCGAGCGTGGTCGCACCGGCCGCCAGCGTCACCGGCCGGCTCCAGTTGTTCACGAAATTCATGGTTGTCCTCGGTCAGATCCAGCAGACGGGTTCGGTTTGATCGCGTATCACGGCGCCGGTGGCCGGGTTGTAGCTGCCGTAGTAAGTGCTGCCGGCATTCGTCTCCAAGCCACCGGCATCGATGCCGGCCGGATAGGCGGCAGCCGTGGTGCGGCGAGCGTAGAGGTACACCGCCGTGTCGAAATCGTAGGGGCCGCTCTCGACGAGCAGGCCAAGCAGGTAGTTGCTGTAGCGCCTCGGCGCGACGTTGGTGCGCTGCCAGGCAGTCATGTACATCTCCGCGCCAAATCCGCCGGCAAGCGCCTGGAGGCGCGGCAGGTTGGTGGTCGGCTCCGGCAGCTGAGGGGCCAGCCGCGAGGTGCTGACGTAGGTGAAGAACGGGGTGTTCGCGTCGAACGCCCGCGCCTCGGTGATCGCCCCGGACACGCCATCCAGTGCCCCGCTGCCGGTTTCCGTCCAGCTTTGCGAGGCGCCGGAGGGCGATGCCAGTACGCGGCTCAGTGTCATGGCGTTGCTGCTTGAGCCGCTGATCATCGCAACCACCTCTGCGCCGCGGCGCAAGGCGATGTTCACGGCCCCGGCCATTTGTCCGCTGCGGGTCACTTGGTGAGAGAGGCTGTCTTCCACCACTGTCACGTCACCGCCAGCTTTCGGGTGATGCTCTATGCGCCGGCCGCTGGTGGCCTCCTGCGGGACGGCATTGCCCCCGCTTTCGGTCCAGCTGTAATCGAGGGTCAGCTCCTCGAACCCGACGCCGGCATACCACAGCGCCAGGATGCGGTTGCTAAGGCTGATTTCGTTGTCGGCCGCGAGCCGGTCATAGCCGAACGTCTCGCCCAGCCCAGCCTGGTAGGTGTAGGTGACCTCGGTGTAGTCGCCCATGTCCACGCTGGTTGAGGTGAGGTCGGCCAGTGTGAGCTGCCCACTTCCGCTCCAATTGCTCTGGCGTACAACCGCCGCGCCGAGCGCCTGCGCACGCGTGCGGATTACGGCGAGGCTTGCCGTTAGACCCGTGGCGTCTCCCGCGAGGGTCAGCTCCAGCCAACCCAGAGGACGCTTGCCGATATTGGCGTTGCTGTAGCCCCACTGCTGCACGACGCCATACGGCACGTAGAGCATGAGCAGCGCCCGGCTGCCGTCCGGTTGCAGGTCGCACACGGCGATGCTCACGGTGGCGCTCACCGGCTTGGCCGGGTCGGGCTCGGCCTGGCCAATGTCGGCGAGTGTAGCGGTGAGCGTTTGCGTGCCGGGCATTGCGCCATCGAATTCGCCGAAACGGGTGGCGGTGATGCTCAGCGTGAGCGGCTGCTGCGCCTGCACGGTCGGGTACATGGCCGCGATGTGCCAGCGGCTGCCGTCCGGCGCGCAGTAGATGTAGCCGCCGAGCACCTGGCCGTACAGCTCGAAATCCGAGCCGGCGAGCAGCGCGTCGGTGCGCCAGGTGTAGCCCAGCTCAGTATCGCGCACGGCCTCCTCCGGGCTGCGTACCACATAGGCGGCAGGGCCACGCTGCAGCAGCGTCTGGCCGTAGTCGTCGGTCGTCTCGCCCCACGGTTGTGGGCAGGCGCGGCTGCCGCCGTTGGGCAGGCTGATGCTGCCGTTGCGGCAGAGCCCGCGGTACGGGTTGCCCCAGGTGATCTGCGTCATGCGCTCGGGTCCGCGTAGTCGAATACCACCTCGGCGCCGTTGGCGTCCTGCATCTGCACATGGCGGATGGCAGGCAGCACCAGCAGGCCGTCATTGCTCGGCCAGCCACCGGGCCAGTAGGTGCGCGTGGCTGCGCTGACCTCGGTTACCGGGCTGGCGATGCCGCCGGTGCCGGTGGCGGCCGGCGCCTTGTACGGCGCGCTGCTGCGCTGGGGAGGGATCGAGCCGACCGGGTCGAGGCGCTTGAGGCGAGAGGGCTGGCGTGGCGGGCGGACGATACTGTTGATGTCCTCTACCACCGACTCACCACGGCGCTCTGCCTCAATCTGTCGGCCAATGGCGCGGCGCTCCGCTTCGATCTGGCTGCCGATGTCGCGGCGCGACTGTTCCATCGCGCGGCCGCTGGCGCGGCGCGCATCTCCGAGTGCCATTGCTACATCTCCAGCAGATCGTTAGGAATGCCGACGCGGAACAGCGTGGTCGAGGCCAGCGCAAGTTCGTCGCGGTCGGCGGCGGGTATCTCAGGCGCCTCTAGAGCGAAGCGGCGCGGGTACTGTTCGCCCAGCCCGCCGCCTGACCAGTTGCCCGAGAAGCCGAGCTTTTCTTCGTCGTAGGGCGGATCGGCCAGGCGACCACCGATCTGGGTCGGCAGCACAATCGACGCCCCTTCGCCCGGATCGATCGGCGTAGCGCCGATACGCCCCGGCATGACAATCGGGTCGCTCGTGCCGCCGCCGCGCATGAGCGCGATGCTGAGCGCAGTCGTTGGCGCAGTCGTGGCCGAGCCGCTGGAGAGGTCGAACGTGTCGACCACGCGCCGGCACTTGCCGCGCGCACGCACGCCAGAGCAATCGACTTCCAGGGTGTGGATCAGGTCGATGCCGAGAACCATGCTGGTCGGCACCTGCCAGCTCAGCACGGTTTGCCGGCTTGCAGCGATCAGTTCGGTTTTCGCTTCGTTGACGACCACATCGAATACCGCAGCGCGGCGCGCATCGTCGAACTCATCCTGATAGGCAGTGGCCGCATCAGCCATGTCCCCTTCGGTCCACTCCTCCGCCGCTGCGCTCTCGACTTGCAGCGTGGCGCTCTGGCGCTGGACAACCTGCGTTGCCTCGACTTCGCCGGCGGGTGCGGCCAAAGTGAGCGTGTACGTCTCGGTGACGGTCTGCACCCAACGCCGCCCGCCAGTGATGCCGGTGCCGATGACGAGGTTGTCGAAATTATTGATCCACGGCGAGCCGGTGCCGCACGGGTCCGGGTCACTCAGGGGCGCGGTGACGTAGCTCTCGCTGACTATCGAGAACCCGGCGCCCGTTACCGCACCCTGCACCATGTCAATAGTCGGCAGATCGTGCGCATCCAGCCGCCACTCGCAGAACGACCCCGCAGGCACGAGCCAGGTGTAGTTCTGGTTGCGCTGCCACAGGCGCGAGTAACGGTAGCTGAACTCGATTTCGACGCAGTTCGTCGTGCTCGACAGATCAGACTGCTGCAGCTGCAGTGTCTGGTAGGCCACCGTGCCCTCACCAAACACGAACGCCGGCGCGCCGGCATACCAACTGGTCACGCGCATATCGCCCAGCGGCGAACAGTCCAGACTAACCGGCCGGGTGCTCAGGCGCTCCAGCGCGTAGTCCCAATGGCTGCGCCCCTCGACTTCTTCGAACACATCCGCCGACCAGTAGCCGCCGATCAGCGCATCGATGGCAGTAACCGTCATTCCCTCGACGCGCTGTTGCAGCTGGTCCGAGCATTCGCAGCTCAGCAGGCGGGTGACCGGGTTCCAGTTGGCAATGCTGACCTGGCCAGTGAAGCGCCGCGCCTCGGTTGTCACGCCCTGGCTCGTGGTGATGTAGTCGATGGTTACCGCGCGGCCCTTCCAGTCGGGAGGCACCACGGGCGTGCCGGGCGCGATGAACAGGTCGAAGCCTGCGATCCCCGCGGCGCCCTCCTCCCGGTCTACGGTGACCGTTCCAGTCAGCTGGGCCGTGAGGTTCACGCCGCCGACCAGTACGCGCAGCGCCCACACGAACGACTGCCCGCGCACGATGTATTCGGGTTCAGCGGAAGCGCTCGCCAAGCCGTTCAGCGGCACGGCGTTCAGTGGCGAGGCGTTGAGCATTTAGGTTTCTTCCCAGGTGATGGACCAGCTATGGCTGGCAGTTCCTGAATCCTGCGTTTCGGACGGCCGGCGAGCCTTGACGCTGTAGATCGGCATCCAGCAGACGCGGTAGAGCGCAGCGCCGGCGACGGCCGTTACGGTAGCGACGCCATCGGTGACGCTGCAGGCCGTATTGACCCAGTCGTCGCCGACCAGAGCTTGCCCCCACGGCGCAACGTCAGGCCGTGGCGTGCCGCGCAGGGTGTGCGCGAGGCCTGCCCCGACAATGCTGTGCACCTTCGTCGAGCGCAGCTCAAGCGGCTGGCTGTAGTCCAGGCCGTGAAGCCCCGGCGGCATCCAACCATTGCCGCTGATCGAGCCGGACATGCGCTCCCAATGCGTCATGGTTATCAGCGCGCCGTCGCTCATGCGCAGCGACGTTTCGCCGCCGATGGGTTCCTCGCTCAAAACCGGCGCGCCAGCGTGCAGCACGATCGGCACGCCGCCGAGCATGATTTGAGGTTGTGGCATGTTTAACTCCGGTGGGTGCGGCCGAATTTCTTGGCGGCGGTGCGAATCCTGTCGGCTTGGCCGGCATCGGCGAACAGCTGGAACGTGTCACCGCCGATGTTGAAATCCAGCGAGCCGATGTTGCGCGGCCCTGTGTCCAGGCTCGCAACTGTCCCAACCAGTCCGCCATCGGCAAACCGTGGAATCGGAATTCCGCGGTTGAGCAGGTCCAGCGCGTTCTTGCCCAGCTTGCGCACGGCCGCCGCACGGATGACGTACTCGCCGTTCGAGAGAAGCGCCGGAATGCTGTCGCTGGTTCCGGTGCCGGGGCCGCTGATGTAGCCGCCAGTTGCGTAGCCAGTTGGTTCGGGGCCAGGGTCTTGCAGGGTGTACGGCGTGGTGAAGTCGTACTGAGCACCAACCTGCACGATGATCTCGCGCTTGGCCAGCGCATCCAGCGCGGACTGCACTTGCGCCAGCGCGGCGTCGTCCATCTTCACGCTGACCGGCATGTCCTGCAGCGTGGCGGCTGCCGACTTGAGGTCGATCATTTCCTGCTTGATCTCGGCGATCTTCTGCTCGGCGCGGCTCTGCTCGATGTCGTTTGCGGCCAGTTCAATGTCGCGCAGTTCGCCGATGAAGCCCTCGAATCCGTAGGTGTTGGCACCTGCGGCGCGGAGTTCTTCCAGCATCCTCAGCGCGGCCTGCGCCTGTGCCTGCGCGCCCTCCACGTCACCGGCCTGTAGCGCCTGCCGAGCGCCTACCTTCAGCGACTGAGCCGCCCCATAGGAGGCCTCGCCGCCAGAGTTCATTCCGGCAAGCGCTTCCTGGTAGCGCTGCTCGATCTTGATTCGCTCGTCGCGAGCCTTCTGCAGCTCTCCGTTCGCTTTCTTCTCGGCAGCGACCAAGTCCTTGCCGGCCTGCTCTGCGGCGGAAACCATGCGCTCCTGCTGGGTTTTCAGGTCAGCGATGTACTTGTTGCGGGCGCTGATTTCCTGCTGTCGCTCCGCTTCGGCCTGTGTCGCGGCTGTGGCTGCCGCCGCGCTCAGTTCGGCATTCATGCCTGTCTGCTGCTCGACGATGGCGTTGCGAAAGGCCACCAGCGCCTCGCGCTTGGCCTTCAGCTCCTCTTCGCTGAACCACATGCCAGCCAGCGTGGTGTTTAGCCCTGTGCCGGAGAGGCTTCGGTCGATATCAGCGATTTCCTGATCGACCTGATCCAGCTCGGTGACCATGCCAGCCGCATTCGCGGCAACGAAACCGATCCGCTTGCCCAGGTCGACAAACTCGGATGCGCCATCTACAGCGGTGCCGGCGAGCGTCGCCAGCGCAGATGCCAGTCGAACCAGATTATCAATGACGACCGGGTCGCCAAGTGTCTCGCCGAGGCTGTTGATTGCGTCGATAAGCGGCTGCACATCGGCCTGACCGATTGCTTCGTTCCACTTGTCGGACAGCTCCGTCATGGCTCCGCCAACCGTGGCTGGCAGCGATTCAGCTTCGGATCGCAGCGTGCCGAGCTGCTCGACCAGCGCAGTGGTCACTACGTCAGCAGTCAACAAGCCCTGCGCCGCCATATCCTTCAGCGCGCCAACCGGCACATCCAGCGAATCCGCCAGCGCCTGCATGAGGCGCGGCGCCTGTTCTGCCACGCTGTTGAACTCGTCGCCACGCAGCGCGCCGGAGCCAAGGGCCTGGGCGAACTGGATCACGCCGTTCTCGGCCTCCTGAGCGCTGGCGCCGGAGACGCGGAACGAGGTGGCGACAGCCTCGGTAACCTTGAGAATGTCGGCCTGGCTGCGCCCCGCCTCTTTCAGCGGCCGGCTGATGCGCTGGTACAACGTCGCCAGCGATTCCAGCGGGGTCTGCGTTGCCGCTGCGATGCGCCGCAGCTCGCCCTGCGCGGTGTTGAATTCTTCCTGCGAGCCTGTTGCCAGTTTCAGCCGCGCGTTCATCAGGTTGTAACTGTCGGCCGCATTGGCGATGCCACGCACCGCGCCGGCAATGGCAGACACGGAGAACACACCGACCAGCGCCTTGCCTGCTGCGGCGAGCCTGCTGTTCATGGTTTCGATCTGGCCGTTGACCTCGTCGAACGCGCGCTTGGTGTTGTTCTTGCCGTCGATGACCAACTGGGTCTTGACCTGGGCCATTTAGGCGAACTCCTTGAGCAAGCGTTTGAAGTCTTCGGGTTTGGCATTGGCTGCCCGCGCCGCGATCAGCGCAACACGATTGTCGGCACGGTCTTCTTGGTCGATGGCGGCCAAGAAAGTTTCGATCTGCCGCAGGCTGTACTCCTGCACGTCAGCCAGGGAATGACCGGCGCCGATCAGCCGCTGGACGACGGAGCCCCACTCAGCGCCCTTACCATTGCCGGCAGGGCTTCGCCGAAAAAACTGGAATTGACCCGCACCACCTCGACGAACAGTTGCACCGAGACGGTCGCCGGCAGGAACCACAGCTGCCAGCGCTTGAGGCTGGTCGTTGCCAGCAGCACCTGGCGCAGCTCACGGCTGTGCGTGGCGGCATAGCGGTTGATCTGCTGCACGCTGGCCTGGCTGAACAGATCGACCAGGGCGCCGGCCGACTTTCCGTAACGCTCGAAGTGGCGCAGCTTCACCGGCAGGATCTTCACGCCACGCCCCATCACCTCGACGGTGACCGGCTCTGGAAACAGGATTTGCAACTCACTCATGCCGAACTCCGGGAAATAAAAAACCCGCCGGGGCGGGTTCGTGTGTTGGGTGGCGGCTTAGTCAATACCGAGTTCTCGCCTCGCTCTGGGCGAATTGATCGGAATCACGCCTGGATTCTTGCAGGCCGGACATACCTGTTGACGGGTGGTCAGGCGCCAGATGCTGTAGATGATGCCGGGCACCAAGAAGCACAGCCACAGGATGATCTCGATGAGTATTGAGCCGCGCGTATGCGTTTGCCCTTCGCTTGTCGTTCCGCACGCTGGACAGTAAAGGCTGCCATTGCGCGCCGCCCTACCCTCTGCAACAGCTGCTCGGGCGCCCTTCATGCCTTTCGCCAGCTTCTCGGCGACAGTTGGCGCTTTATAGGTGGCAAAGTTAGCGCCGCACTTCACGCAATCATCCGGGCTGAGCTGCATCTCGTTCATCGTTGGCTCGTAGCCACACTTTGGACACTGCATTGGGCTCCCTCCCGGATCAGTTTTTATGGCCGGACTGGTAGGTTGACCGGACGCAGCCGCCAGCATCGTAATTGACGCTTGTCACATCGACGTACTTGTCGTTCCAGTAGGTCGTGGCCCCTGCGCCGCGAGCGCTGCCGTCGCGATTGGCCGGGCCGTACATGCTCTCGACGTCCTTGCGTGACATGCCCGGCACGATTTCGCCACGGA
The DNA here is from genome assembly GCF_036701605.1 of Pseudomonas sp. FIP_A4. NCBI lineage: Bacteria > Pseudomonadati > Pseudomonadota > Gammaproteobacteria > Pseudomonadales > Pseudomonadaceae > Pseudomonas > Pseudomonas sp. FIP_A4. Next base: position 43,673 of record NZ_JAYDXP010000122.1, read on the forward strand.
CCTTCGCAGTGCGTAGGTCGCGTTCAGACAGGCCGGTATCGCAGCCACGCTGCGGTGCGCTGCCACCGACAACCACTGGACCCTCGCTTGGCGCCTGCTCGGGGCGTTGCGCAGTATGGGCCGGCGCGGATGGGGTCGCCATCTGCACCGGTGCGCTCGAACCACTCGGTGCGGCGTTATGGGCGCGGACGACATCTTCAAGGCCACTGTTGCGGGGGCAATTGGCGTTCTTCGTAAACGTGACCTTCCCGGCCTCGTCGACGCATTTGAAGATAGTGGCAGCGCTGGCCTGCGAGGAAAGCAAAAGCGCCGCCAAGATGAAGCCGAAATTACGCATCAGGTTCCCTCCTTTTCGGACATGAGAACCATATCACGCAGCCAGCACCAACGCCCACCGAACACGATGGGCTTGGATTCGGGCGCTTAGGCAATGATGTCCATCTCGACCTTGAAGAACTGCGACTTGCCAGCCTCTACGATGCTGGTGTCGATCAGTACCTCACCAGTGATTTCCAGCGCACCGAACTCGTCACCGATGAGGCCGAGGCCCTGAGCGGCGCCGATCTTCGCGCGGTGCACGGTCACGGTCACTTTCTTGCCAGTTGCCGCCTCGTTCACGCCCTCGAAAGTCATCAAGAACGTCTGCGCGCCGGTGGTAAGCGCCTCGATGATCGCGGTGTTGTTGACGGTGTCCTCGGTAACGGTAGCGAACAGGACCATCGCGAGGTTTTCCGGCGACAGGTCGTGCAGGGTTGCCGTGAACTCGACCGACTCGATGCGGTTCACCTGAGCATAGGTGCCGCCGCCAGCGGTGCGGTAGTTTGGCAGCTTGATGATGTTTTCGTTGACGGTGAAGTTCAGCGCCGAGACGTTGCCTACGTCGCGAGCAGTGCCGCCGCCTTCAGGCGTGAGCTTGACGAGGCCCTTGCCCATGTATGCGTAGTTGGCCATGCGAGTTTTCTCCAGGCGAAAAAAAACCCGCTCGGGGCGGGCTTAGATGATGGTATGGCGCTATGGCCGAATGTTGATGGCAAGCTGAATCGGAACGAGCACGCTGGCTGACCGCTCACCGTTGCCAGGCGGGAAGTGCTCGGAAGTTGAAAGCGACACGCTGACAGTCCCGCGAGGCATCCAGTCCACCGGCCGGCCCTTGCCTGTAATCAGGCAGCGAATCACATCAAGCTCGATGTCCTCGAGCGCGTTGTCGTAATCGTCGAGGCCAACGTCGACGGCGCCAATCACGTAGAAGGCGGGCGTCAGCGTGATAACACCCGGTCCTTCCAGCGGATCGCCACCTTTGGCCCTCTGCACGCAGATCAGCGGAAATCCTACGTGCTCTGACTCAAGCACCTCGCTGAACCAGCCGGTGCGGACGTTTGTGCCAGCATTAGTCCGGTAGCCGTTTGCGACCGTGATCGTTTGCAGGCGCGTGACCAGGGCGAGTCGGGCTTGAGTGAGGATATTCATCGTTGCTCCATGCAGGCAGCCGTAGCCATGTGCCCGTCGTCTACGAGAATGTCTTCGACCAGATAGCGCCGCTTGCGGTAGACGAAGATGCCTCCCCGCCCTACCGAACACGGGATCGCCTGCCGCTGCCATGTGATGCCAACCACGTCGCTGCGATACAGCCCCTCGGGGCCGTTGATCTGCAGGTTGTGGTCGATGATCAACTCGACGTTGCGGATGACCTGTCCGTCCTGGTGTTGGTAATCCCCTGCCCCGTCTCCGAGGGACGCCATGATCATGGCGTCCATTTCGTCGGTCAGCTCAGCGAAGCCCACCGCGTCACACCTTGATCTCGCGCACCGCCAGAGGGCGAGTGCACAGGTGCAGCGGGTTGGATTGGGCCTCGCCCATGACGCCCTTGTCGAACGGCATGCGTTCGAGCTTGGCGTAGTACGGCAGCCCTTCGGTGTTGGCGGTTTCCATGTAGTCCGCAGGGGCGAATGCGCTGATGAACAGCTCCGGCACCCCCTCGGGGAAGACCCGAGCGCGATCGTCGGCGATGAACGCCGCGCCTGCGTGTTTGCCCACCGAGCGCTCCCAGAGGATGCCACCGAAGGTGAATGCCTGGCGCCGGTCACCACGAAGAGCGGACGCTGCCTCACTGGCCAGGTAGGTTTCGCGCACGCTCTGGTGAGCGATGAGCTTCGCCCAGAAGGCTTTCCCGCACAGTGCGCGAGCACCAGTACTGGTGACGTTGCCCAGCGCGTCTTCCTGTGCATCCAGCACCTCAACGCATTTTGCGCTGACGTCTGTCGCATCATTGGCGAGCTCGAACGAATAGACCGCGGGACGGTTGATCCCGAAGCGCTGGTAGATGTCGAGCAGTTCGGTCTTCCCATCTGCATCGAGTACTTTGCCTCCGAGGGCGCCGATGCGCTGGAACTCGTGGGTGAGATCGAGTTGGCGGCGGGCTTTCTCAACCCGGCGAGCAACCACCGCTTCCACCGCCTGCAACTCGGTCATGCTTCCGACCGCGCGGATGCCTTGGATCTCATCAGCGAGGATCTGAAAAACCTGAGGCAGGTGGACCGTGTTGAACGGAATCAGCTTGCGCTTGTCGGCGAGTACGGCGAAGCCGACCCCACCGCGTGGCGCCGCCGGCACCAATGCCAGAGTGGTGCCGTCTTTTTCGATCTGAACGGTGGTGGTGGAAACGCCCTGCTCTTCGAACAGGCCCATGCCGGCGATCTGGCCGGGCAAGGTGTGGTCTTCGTTGATGACAGTGAGCAGGGAGGAGACGCTGAACGCCTCGTCTTCAAAAATAGAAATCTCGGCCATGATGGGCTCCTGAAATGACAAACCCCGCGAAAGCGGGGTTGTGAGTGGGTTCGTGGTTGCGAAGTCAGGCGCGAACGATGATGCCCAGGGCAGCGAGGTCGGCAGTACCGTTTGCATCAAGGCCGGTGAGCAGGCGCTCGGTCACCTCGGCGTCGCGCACGATGGCGGTGGCCTGAACGTCAATCTCGGTCGCATCGACGGATGCATATACGATCGCACTCGCCGCGCGCCGCCCATCATCCGTGCCGGCATCGTCATACGGCACGTATTCGCCGAGCGCGGCCTTTACCGAGAGCGTGAAGCTGTCTCCGACAACGAAATCGGTTAGGCCATCGGCCAGGGTAAAGCTGATACCGCCAGCGCTGAACGCCTCGCCGACAGTGCCCCCACCAACCACTAGCCCGTCCGGACCGCTGAGCTCAAAAGAACCGCCATCCGCGGCGGCGCTGGTGATGGTGAGGGTATACGTCCCGCTATTCGCTGCGCTGGTGACGGCGGTCGAGCCGATGGTGCCATTGCCGGTATTACCGGCGGCGGCAGTGGCGGTCAACGCGTTGGCGGCGGTGATAACCGCAACCAAGGTGCCCGCCATAACAACGCCGGAACCCGCGGAGATCACGATGTTTTCGCGGCTGCGTTCGCCATTGGCCTCCGAAAGGAGGAATTCTCCGGCGTGCACGCCTTCGGTTTTGATGCTCATTTATGCGCTCCTTTCGAGGCGGTGGGATTTACGGCTGGCGTAGACAGCCTGAGGGGTTACTGCGCGGGCGGCCGGCGGCTGGTCATCCAGAACCGGTGGGTGATTATCGAGTTCGACCTGAGCGCTGGTAGCGACCAACTTGTCGAACAATTTGGCTCGTGCCTGCTCCGCGGTGAGCCCGTCCTTGATTAGCTGCTCCGCTTCGCCGGGCAACTTGGCAAGCACGCAGACATCCCGTACGGCAGCGGCGTTTTTGACGGCCGCCTGGACGGCCGCTGCGCTCTTCAGGCCGCTGGCATTGATGAGGACGTGGGCAACGTTCGCCAGACCTTCGGCATGGCATGCAGCGGTGAGCTGAGCTGCCAGCGCGACGGGGTCCTGTTCAAGCTCTGGCTCGGAAGGCTCTGGCTGGTTATTGATCAGGTCGAGAGCCGCCTGGGGGGTATTGCGGTAGCGGTTGAGAATCTTGCCGTGCGCGCTGTTGTCGATCTGCGGCAGGCTGCCAGCCAGAACGTGATCGACGAAGCCGGCGGCCTTAGCTTCTGCGGCGGTGAACCAGGTTTCTTCGTTGATGAGGCGCCGCAGCTCAGCATCGTCAACGGTGAGTTCCCGACGCTGATAGCTGGTAACGATGCCCTCAAGGGCCTTGTCCATCATGTCGGCCATCTTTCGCAGCTCTTCGCTGCCGCCGGCCATGTAGGTCCAGGGGTTGTGGATCATAAACAGGGCGTTGTCGGCCATCTCGACGCGATGCGCACCGCAAGCGGCCACGCTGGCGGCGCTGAAGCATGCGCCGACGATGCGCGCTGTGCAGCGCTCGCCAAGGGCGTTGAGCGTGTTGTGGATGGCAATACCGTCGAAAAGGTCGCCGCCGATGCTGTCGAACAGCACCAGCACCGGGGAGACTCCATCGTCCTGCGATTTCAGATCACGGATGAAGTCGCCCGAGGTGATGCCCCAATAGCCGATCTCTCCGTAGACGTAGATCTCGATAGTGCGCTGCTCGTCTTCGCCTACTGCTCTAATGCTGTACCAGTGTTCGGCCTGCAGATCGGGCGCTCCGGCTTTGTTGAAGGTGCGCGGCTGGTCGAGGGTGCAGGCCGTCATGCCGGCCAAGGCACAGGCCAACGCCAAGGCGCGTGGAATTGGTTTCATTTCTGATCCTCTTTCTCTGACGCCAGGTCGGCGGTGTCGGTGGAGTAGTTGAGGCCGAGCCCTGCTGCGCGCTGGTTATCCTCGGCGTTCTCCCTGTCGATGACTTCGGCGTCATAGCCGGTGCGCAGCACTTGTTCGCTGCGGCTGGTGAGCCCCGCGCGGATCTCAAGAATCTTGCCCTGCGGGTCTTGTACCGGGTGGATGTAGGTCCATCCCTGCGGCACCCACCGCGTGCGCAGGTAGGCGCGGCGTTTGCTGGTGTAATCCGGCAAATTGATTGCGCCGGACAGAACAGCCGTGTCGAGCCATGCGGCACGGATTGGCCGGCAGAGCTGGTGGACGTAAACAGCAAACTGCAGCTGCTCGATGCGGCGACGAAAATCGTTCAGCAACACGCGCAGCACGCGGTCGCTTATGTCGCCCATGTCGCCGGTAAGCAGTTCGTAGGGCAACTCGACGCCAACGGCGGCGGCCTGCAGTTGCTGCCGCATGAAGTCGACATAGGTGTTGCCGGCGTCTGGCGGGTCGGAGAACTCAACCTCTTCGCCTTCGAGAAGTTCCTGCATGGAGCCAGGTTCAAGGGCGACCAGCGGAGCACCGTCTCGATCTACCTGGATCGGCTGCCCGGTGAGCGGATCCAGCGGTGCAAGACCTTCGGGGGCTGGCCGCTTGATGAAGCCGGCAAACAGGTTGCTGACTTCCTGGCGAAACAGCACGGCGTCGTCGTAGTTATCCAGCGAGCGAAGGCGCAATAGGATCGGCGCAAGACGCGGAACACCGCGGAGCTGACCGGCATCGACTACTTCATAGATGTGCAGCACCTGGTCGGCGGGCACGCGATGCAGGGTGTTGTAGTGATAACCAGCCGCGGTGGAGTCACCGGGGTTGCTCTGGTACATCCAGTAGGCCACCCGCTTGCCGATCGGGCTGAACTCAATGCCGGCACGCACGACGTTTCCTGCGCGGGTTTTGAAGTTCTTGTCGAGCGGCACGAATTCGGCCGGCAGCACCTGCAGCTGCAGTGGAACGGCGAGGCCATCTTCCCGGCGCCGCAGGCGCAACCGCACGAAGCATTCTCCGGCCTCTTCAACCATGCGGCAGACCAGGGCCTGCAGGCCGTAGAAATCAGTCCGATCGTCGGCATCGGCTTCATCTACCCAGTCTTCCCAGAGTTGATGCAGGGCGGTGCGGTGGGTTTCGTCCTGCAGTTGCGAACGCGGGACGATACCGGTGCCAATGATATTGGTGACGCGCTTTCCGATAGCGCTGAAGGCGTAGGGGTCATTGCGTACTGCTGCACGCGCACGCTTGCGCAGCGCTGGCAATGCTGGGATTGCCACCGCGTTGAGGGCAGCCTCTGGCGCGTCCCAACCCTTTGCCCTTCGACCGGTACCGGCGCCTTCGTAGCTGTTGCGAATGCGCTTGGGGGTCTGGCGGATGCGTGTCATCAGATGCCTTTGCCCCCGTGGTAGAGCCGCGAGATACGCGAGCGTGGTTTGCTGTTGGATGCCTCGCGTGCAGCTTGCCGGGCGTACTGTTCTTCCAGCATGCGAAGGCTGGCCAGCTCGGCACGCTGGACCTCACGGTCGCCCTTGCGAAGACGTTGTCCCTTACGCAGTACTTCATCGATTTCCGCCCGGACGCTGTCCAGGCGCTGCTGTGCCGTAGTCATGCAGGCCTCGTCTTGTCTCAACGTCGTTTCAGGTAACCGCTACTGGAGCTGCGGCGGATGCTGGCTTTAGCCGGCGCTGGCAGGGGCGCGGCTGGGTGTACGGCACGCAATTCTTCATGCGATGCCGCAGTGGTGGGGGTTACGGGCGTGACTGTGGGCTGGTCGCGCTCGGCAAACAGGCTCCCTTGGCTTACCGCGGCGCTCAGGCGCGACCAGTCAGGTTCCTTGTACCGATGCAGGCCCAGGTAGTGCGCCATTGCCAAGTTGTAAACCAGAAGGTCTAGCGCTTCGTTGCGATCCGCTTTGCCCTTGACCCATTCGCTGCGCTTGTAGCCTTTGACGTAGCGGGTGATCTTCCGCTCGGCCACGCACTGGTCGTAGAAGTCCGCGGCCAGATCGATAGAAAAGTGCAGAGCCCCTGGGCCGTCATTTAGGTGGTAGCGGTTGTAGATCCAGTCCTTGGCAGTGTCGGTACCGATCATCCAGAGTTCGGCACCCTGCTTTTCGGTGGTTCCTTTCCAAGTCACGTCCACCTTCGACGGGCGCTGTGCGATCACTGGGCGGCCTGACTTGCTCGCGCCCTTGACCGCGAACACGTTGCGCCAGCGGCGCAAACGGCAGAACTGATAGACCTCGTCGGTGTGGTGACCACCGGAGTCGATGGCAGCGGCGCAGATAGCCAACTCGACGCCGGAGGTGTGCCGGTAGCGCATCTTCAGCCGCTCATCGAGAGAGGCCCAGGTGCGTTCGTCCGATGGGCTGCCTTGGATGACCTGATGGTCCACTACCCAACGTTCTAGGCCTTCGCCCCAACCGAGCACCATCAGTTCTAGCCGGTCTCCCTGGGTATCGACCGCGGCGGTGAGCATCAATGCTCCAGCGGGGACACTGCCGAGCCGGTATTCCTCAGCGCGGGCTCTAAGCTCGCTGGCCTTGGTCATTTCCTGCGCCGAGTCCCACACGCGTGCCAGGCGGGTGTTATAGAACACCTGCATGGGCTCGAGATCGCCGCGGGCCGCTGCATGCAGGGCCTTCGCGTACTGCTTGACCAGGTCGACCCAACTGAGCCAGCCGGGCGGCATATAGAGGGCACTCAGGGTGAAGCTGACGGTTTCGCCGTCGCCTTCGGCATGGGCGCGCCAGTCACCGGCTGCCAGCATCTGTCCTTTGTGATGTTCTTCGATCAGCGCGCCGCACTCGGCGTTGCAGCAGAGGTAGCCTGCCCAGCTGTAGTCATCCGACCATTTGAGGTTTTCCCACTCAAGCACCTGATGCTCGCCACAGTGCGGGCACGGCACGTAGTAGTGACGCTGATCTCCCTGCTGGTAGAGGTCTTCGATCCTAGACGCGCCCTTTATGGTGGGCGAGCTGGAGAAGTAGAACTTGGCGTTGCGACCGAAGGTGGTACCGCGCGTTTCGGCCAGTTCGATTGGGTCGCCTTCGTTGTCTACGTCGACATCCCAACGGTCAACTTCGTCTCCGTAGATGAAGCGAGCGGAGACTTCCGCCAGGTTGGCGGCAGAACCTGCAGTGGTGGCATACAGCGTTCCGCCTTCGAATTCTTTGGTGTCGAGAGTGTTGCGTGAATCCCTTGAGCGAGCAGTGGCAACACGGTCTCTCAGGACCGGAGTCGCCTTGATGGTTTTGTCTACGCGGCCACTGACGCGCTTGGCCAGGCCAAGGCTTGGCAGCAGCATGAGAATGTTGGCAGGGGCCATGTGGATGCAGCCGCCTATCCAGTTGAGTGCGATCTGCGTCTTCATCATCTGCGAGGCGACTTTCGTCACTACACGCTTGGCCGGATGGTTCGGCGACAGGCAGCGCATCGGCTCGCGGGCATAAGGCGTACGGTCAGTCCGGTAAGGGCCAGGCTCAGCCGCACCGCTGTCGCGCGGGATGCGCATGAACTCGTCGGCCCACTGGTCGATCCAGAGTTCAGGGTCTGGCTGCAGCCCACGCATAAACGCCGAGCGGTACTGCTCGGCACCGTCGGCGTAGTGTGGATTCATGGCGTTACTTCTGCGGGCTGAGCGCCCTTTCAAGGTCTGACTGACTCAGGCGGCTAGCGTCTTCCAGCACGCGCCGCAGATGGCCGGTGAGCTCGCGTTCGAGTTCCCACGGGTCGGTGATTGCAGCGAGGGCCGGACTGATCTGCTTAGGCACGCCGAGCAGCAGATCACGAATCAGTCGGCCTGCCGTGTAAGCGGCGTTCTCAACGGCCAGCCGCTCGACCAGCTCACCTGCACTCTTGCGGGCTTCGCTCTCTGCCAGCTGGGCGAGGAAGTACTCGCGCTGGGCACGGGACTTCTGGAAGTCGTAGACGTTTGCATGCGGTTCGCTGGGAGGTGCATCAGCGGCGACGTGCGCGCTGACGCCCTTCTCGATCCGATCACGCTGGTGACGATCCGCAACCCCTGCCTTACTGGGGTCGGCGCTCTCCTTGAGCAGCGCCTGGGTGGCCAAAACATCGACTCGGCCATCAGCGGCAAGGACAAGGCGCGACTGCTTACCGAGCTTCGACACGTAGGGCTTCGACCACCCCATCCGCGCCGCGAATTCAGACTTGGTCAGTAGTTCCATAGCGGCACCTGTTAACCATCTAACCCACAACGGTTAACCCGTTAACCCCTGTTAACTAACTTGCCGGCCCTCCCGCTAACGCAGAAACGCGGCGCGAATTACCCGCATCGTCTGGACTTCCTCAGGGGCCCCGGCGCAATCCCCGATGCCGCCAGCGACGTGCAGCTGGAACCGCGAAACGTGCGGTCACCTAGCGGTCGCAACAGCCTGCTCGAACGCCTTGGCGAACTCCTCATCGAAGCGAGCCTTCACGATGTTGTCGGCGATCTTGAAGAACGGCACGCGAACCCTGTAGCGCGGCGCAGCGTCGGTGAAGATGAAGACGGGCCGAACACCAATCTCCCGACCGATCTTCTTGCGTTCCCACACGCCCGCCTCGCCATCGACCTCACCGACGAAGTACCGCCAGGCGTTTCCCTTCTTGCGGCTGCGCTTACTGTTCGTGGCGTTATGTTGTGAGCCGGAGGTGGACTCCGCAGCACCCAAGCCGGACAGAATCTTCATCGCCAGCTGGCCTTTGATGTTCCCGTGCGGATCGAGGAAAGCCTTGTTAGGCATCGCATACTGATCGGGGCGCATCAGCCCTCTGCGGATCAGCGCCTTCTCGAACCGTTTGCGTGCACGGGTGCCGCCGTATACCTGCGCCTGCAGGTACTTGTCAGCCGGAATGCTCGCGCCGAACGCATCTTTCAGCCACACCTTGGATTGAAGTCGGGTCTTTGTTGCAGGCTTGATGAACACGCTGTTGAGAGTGGTCCTGGTCGGACGATCGAAGCGTTTCTCCATAACGGAGACCTCGCCCTTCTGCACACGCTTGGCCAGATTGGTCAGCGTCAACGCAGTGGCGAACGGCACCTGCTTGGCGAACTTATCGAGCTGGTCCTGGGCGACCCTCAGGTCTGGCGCCTTGATCGTTATCATCCGTCACCGCCTCACCACCCGCCTCTCCCGGAACACCGCGCCATGCCGGCGCTCTGCCCCGTCCCAACGTGGCGACTCAGACTTCAGCACCACAGCCAGATTGCCGCGCGCCCGCCAGATCGTGCAGGTAAACACCGCCAGCAGCACCACCAGCGGCCAGCTCTGCGGCTGCATGTGCAGCGAGCCCTGCAGGATGCTGATCATCGTCTGCCCGGCGCAGCCCATCACCAGCACCGCCACCAGCGAAATGCCACGCCGGAAGCGCGCGCCGCTGCGGCGATACGTGAACAGTCGCAGGAAGATCACCAGGCACAACCAGAACGTCACCTGCGTCAGCACCAGACTATCCATCGGCTTGCCCTCGCTGAGCCGGCAGAGCGCCGCGCTTGATTGCATTGAGCGACAGCGTCACCACCAGCACCGAACAGATGAACGCAGCCGGCCCGGGGAACGCGAACGGATGGACGCCGAACACCTCAAGATCGCCAACGGCCGGCGACAGCAGATAGCCCATCACGAACGAAGTCAGGAAGAACAACCCGCGCTGCCACAACGGCAGCTCACGCGTCGTCGTGAAATACAGCAGCGCGCCGAATAGCGCACCCACCGCCGCCTCCGTGTTCACGCCAGCCAGCACACCGGCCACGCCAACACCGACAGCGCCGGCAACCACCACGCCGCTCGGCTCGCTCATCACAACCTCCCACCGGCCAGCGGCCAAAAGAAAGGCCCACCGTTACGGGTGAGCCTTGGAATGGATGCCCCCTCTCGGGGGCTGGCCTGCCGGGGAACAGGCCGCGACACAGCACGTCGCTTGGTGGTTATCGCTGCGGGCGCAGCTCTACAACCATGCGCACTTTCTACAGCCGACATGCAACGGCGTAAACCCTCGAATTACGCCCCTCTCGAATCCTCCGCGAATGCTCCCGCAATCCTCCGCCAATCCTCGAAACACACCGGACGAACGGCCATCACGCAGCCCCCTTCGCCGCCGCCCTCACCGCCCGCGCCGCAGCCTTGCGCTCCCCTTCACGCCGGCGCTCGGCCACCAGCGCAGCCCGTGCGGCATCGCGCGCCACCCGTGCCCGCTTCACCGCCGCCGCATGTGCATCCGTGCCCCGCTCCGCCGCCTGCAAACGCGCCAGCGCCACCGGCCACTCCGCCATCAGCTCCGCGTGCAGCTCATCCACCTGCGTCCGATACGTCCGCATCGAGATACCCAGGCGCGCACACTGCGTCGCCACCGCCACCGCCTGCGGCCCCTGGCAGTAGCGCACATGCGCCAACCGCTGCAGCACCCGCCCACGCGAGCCAAGCCCTAGCGGCGCATCCTTCGCCAGCCCGTCCAGCGCCATCGTCACCGCCTGGCTCGCACGGCTGATCGCCACCGCGCACTCCACCAGCGACAGGCAACGATGCCCGCCCACGCCGCCCGGCGCATCGTCACCCAGCCGGCCCAGCGGCGAGGCGATGGCCACATCCAGAGCAGGGTCCACAACCTCACGGCCCCACGCCTGCAACAGCACCTCCATCGCCTCGATCATGCTTCACCCCCGACCCGACACAAAAACACCGAACCCAACACAAACCCGACACACTTAAAACCCTTACAAATCAACACCTTCAAAGTATCTGTGTTGGGTGTGTTGGGTTTGTTGGGTTTTTCAGCCCTCGCGTAGAAAAAAAACCAACCGTCACCGGTGCCGGCAACCAATCCCGAGCGCGATGCACGCATGCGCGCGCGCGCGTAAAACCCGACACACCCGACACACACCGCCGCAAGCCCCGCCGTTACTGGCCTGCCGCTGTGTTGGGTTGCAAAACCAAACCCGACACAACCCGACACACCCGACACACATTTGCGCCCAATCATGCCGCCACCTCCTTGACGTGATCCCAACCATCCACGTCCCAGCCCGCCAACTTCGCCCGCGCGCGCCACTCCCTCACCTGCTGGCCAAGCGCAGCGGCTTTCAGAGATAGGGGCGGGAAAGAGCCATCCTCCTCGCCTTCCCCCGCATCCGGCAGGAAGAACGCACCGAAGCGCCGATCGCTGCCGTCCGTCCACGGAATCGGCCGCGGCGTCTTGCCGACTTCCGAACTGATGAACAAGCTGAACTTCGTCTGGCTCATCGCGTGCTCGCGGTTGCGCTGGCACCACTCCAGAAACAGCGCATACAGGTCCGTCGACAGGCACGCGCCCCACAGCCCCTTGCCCAGCTCGCCCACCCGCCACTGATGCAAAAACGTCTGCCACCCCGCACGGGACAGCGCCACCAACCGCTGACGCGCATCCGTCTTCGGTGGCCGCGTGCGCTCATTGAAGTCGCCCAGGTCCACATCCAGCAGCCAGCCATACAGCGCCGCCACCCCACCGTTCGCCAGCTCCGCGCCGATCGCCCGCTGCCGTTCCTCCGGCAACGTCTCCAGCGGCCACATCACCAGAAACCGGCGGTCCGACTCACTGATCGGCCACGGCATGATCTCGTTCGAGAGGAACACCGCATTCATGTGGTTCGCCTCCTCCCAACCGTTGATGAACTTCGACTCCATCCGCACCGTCTTCCCGGTGATCAGATGCTTGATCTTGCCCACCTGGTTGTAACGCTGGTCCCGGCTTACCACCTCCTCGAACACCGCCCACAGCTTCCGGCTCTGCCACGCATTGAAGTTACTCTCCAACTGCGTCTGCCCCACCGTCGCCGCATACGGCCCGTACAGCGCCCCCAACGTATCGGCGAACAGCAGACTCTTGCCCGAGCCCTCCATCACCGAATGCATCAGCACCGCCGTATCCAGCTTCGCGCCCGGGTGCTGCAGCGGAAAGGCCAACCACTTCACCAGCCAATCCAGCGGCGCTGGCTCGTGGTTGCACAAAAAGGAGATCAGCCACCGCAGGTTCTCGCACGCCTTGTCATTGCGCACCGGCTCCAGCGGCAGCCCCTCGAACGTGTTGATGTACACCGCCGGGTCTTTCGTCATCGTCGGGTCGAACACAATGTGATCTACATCCACCGTCCGCCGCTCCGCGCTGTTCAGCCACAACGCATACGCATCGCCCAGCGCCATCTTCACCGCGCCCTCCGGGATGCGCCGCTTCTTCTCGCGGTCCCACACATCCTTCGTCCCATCGATGTACACATACCGCTGGATGGGCGTCATCCCCAGCGCACCGGCCTTCTTGCCAGCCATCCGCCGCGCCTGCTCGATCTCGCGCACCTCATCCGCGCCGATCAGCTTCTTGCCCGCATCCTCCGCCCAGCCCTTCGCCAACGGCTTCGTCACCAGCGCCTCGAACGCGGTCTTCTTCATCACCGCTTTCTTATCCTGGTCCCAGACGTGCGTCGTGCCTTCCACCAGCGCAAACCGCCGCAACACCTGTGCCGCCGTAAACCCCGCCCCCGCCCCCCCGCTTTCGGAGGAGCCGCCCGGCGCCGCGGCTTCGTCAGCGGATGGGGTCGGGGAAGGCTTACCACCAGCAACCGCAGCAGTAAGCTGCTCCGTCACCGCCTCCAGCCCCCACGCCACATGCACATCGTTCCAGTCCTGCCCCGCCTCGGCTTCAGCCGGCAGCGTAGGGAACGCCGCAATACCGCCAACCTCTCCCGCCGCCGCTTCCGCCTTCTTTCGGCCCGGGTTGCCCGGCTTCGTCGGGTCGTCATCGCCGGCCAGCACCAACAGCGCATCCGGGCACTGCGCCGCCAGGTCGCGCGCCACCGCCGGCATGTTGCCGGAGTCCAGCGCCATCGCCACGGGCCAGCCCTTCGCCATGTGCACGCTCGCCGCCGTCGCATAGCCCTCGGCCTCGGCGATCACCGCCGCACCGTCCAGCTCGCCCAGCACATGCCGGCACCCCGCCTTGCGCCCGTACTTCGGGAACAGCTTCGTGCCCTGCTCGTTGATCGCCTGCAGGCTCCACAACTTCCCCGCCGCATCGCGCAGCGGCACCGCCACAGTGCCGGCCTTGAACATCAGGAACGACAGCGAATCCGGCCTGGGCTTGGGCATCGCCGCGAAGAATGCACGCGCCTCGCTCCCCACCCATACATCGCACCGCTGGCGTTCGTCATCGATCGCCAGCACAACCGTGTAGTGGAAAAAGCCCACACCAAAAGCCCCCACCTGCTTGCGCTCCAGGTAGGGGCTTTCGCCTTCCGGCTTACAGTGCTTCGTCCAGATCAGCTCGCACGCGGCGGCCACGGCCTCACGCATCACCTGCGCCCGCGCCTCGTCCGCCTCGATCTCCGCCTGGCGCACAGCACGGCGCGCTTCCGCTTCGGCATTCAGCCGGCGTTTCTCCTCGGCGGTCATCGGCTCGCGGCGCGGGCGCCACCCGTTGTCCTTCGCCAGCTTGATCACCGTGCCCATGCCCGTGCCCGCCTTGCGGAACGAGCGCCACACCGTTTTCGCATCGGCCGCGTTATACCCGTCGCCGGTCGCACTCCAGGTATCCCAGGCATCGAACCCAGCGCTGGCAAACTCCGCCTTGATGCCCATCCCCACCTGCAACCACGTATCGCGGTCATCGGCGCGGATGAATTGCAGCAGCTCGGCGAGGTCGGCCAGGGTGAGAGGTACGCGGTCAGACATGTCTGTTCCCTCCCACCATCAAACGCCGGTTCAAGCGGCCGGCTGCGCTTCGCTCAATGCCTGCGCGAGGGACAGCACCCGCGCACGCTTCGGCGCCTCGAACGCGGTGCAATTGGTCAGCGCTAGGTCGCCGTCCCGCAGTCGCGCGCGGCCATCCCAGTTGTCTACGATTCGCTCGCAGCCCAACGCTTCCTTTAACGCTGCGGCATTCGTGGTCTTGCCCGCGCCCTGCGGCGCTACGATGATGATCAGCTTGTTCATGGATGGCCTCACTGGAGTAAAAAGCATGTTGAAGGGCGAACTGCGTCAAACCCACTTCCCCTATTGCCTCGATCGGCTGGAAGACGGCAGCTACGTGTTGCTCAACCGTAACTACAAGCCAATCGGGTTCATGACGGGCGAATGGATCAACTACGAAGAACACCCAATAGGCATGAGACTTCCAGGCCTCACTGAAACACTCGCCGCCGAGCTGGACGTCCGCGGTCGAGCGAATCTGGATCGAATCTATTTCTACAATGACGGCTGCCTGCCCACTGAAAGCGCTGAGCACATGCAGGTGTACCTGGCGCGACTGGCCAAGCTGATGGCGCTGCGCATTGAGGAGTGACGCACCGCAGGGGTGAGCATTAGCCACGCTTCACCCCCGCATTCCGCTTGTCCTCGAAGACCTGGCACTCCACGCACAGCCGGCACCCTTGCACCGCATCGCGCCGGGCCTGTGGAATCTCCACGCCGCACTCCTCGCACTCGCTCAGGCTCACGCCCTCATAACGCACGCGGGCGGCAATCGCCGCCTCCCGGTCGTCCAGCTCGCGCTGTTGCGCCATCTCGAATGCACGCTCATCCATGACAGCTCTCCCCCATCGCCTGCTCGGCGCCGGCGACGATCCCGAGAATCTCCCCGACCATCCGGTTCGCGTGGTAGCGCAGCGTCTCCACCTCGTGCGGCTCCCAGCGGTTATCCGCTGCGCCGTCATGCAGGCTGCCGACGAACTCACCCTCGGCCTGCAACAGCGCGCCCAGCGCCTTCAGCGCATCGCGCGTCGCTGGTACCGGCTGCGGCACGAACGCCACCGCCCCGGCCGGGCGCACCAATGCCGCCAGCAGGCGCGGATCGCGCGTTGTTGCGACGATCTCCTCAATGAACTCAGGGTGAATTGGGCGGTGGCCCTCAGGGTTGACGCGCTTGCTCAGCTCGTCCGGGTCCATGCCGATGGTCAGCGCCACCGCGTTCTGGCCCCCTGTTGCGTCGCGCGTGGCGCGGTACAGCGCCTGGCGGGTATTCAGCACCGGGCCTTTGCCCGGTAGTAGATCTCTGCGGCTCATGGCTTTAATGCCCCGGTAACGCTGTAGCCAGCTGCAGGGCGGTTGCCCTACAGTTGGCTCACAGCTTGCGACCTTCCCGATACGTGCTGTGTCCTCGGGTCGCGGGTTGAGGGAGTCAGGGGTGGTACCCGTCTCCCGGACCGCTGGGTCAAGGCTCTTACTTTGGTGAGTGGGCGCCTTGATTCCAGCCTCTACATCCACCTGCCGCCGTGGCGACAGGTTTGTTGCTCCTGGCCCTTGGGCCTGCCGGCTCCGGTCTGCTGGTGAGGCTCCCGGAGCCGGCCCCCGCCGCCTGAATCCTTGTGCTGTATCCCGGCGGGGTGTGCCCTTGGTGAGTAGTCAGGCTGCTGATTTGCGGGGAGCTTCCGACTCGCGCAGCGAGGAATCCGAACCGCCAACCTTCTGTGCGTAGAGCGATTCGATTGCCTTGCCTGTGGTGTAGCGAACATCGGAGCCATTCAGCGCCCGGTGGATCGTAGGCTGAGTGGCGCCCACCGCCTCGGCGATGGAGCCTTGGGTGTAACCCGCCTCAAGCAGCCCTTCGATCATGTTCTTGATGGTCATCGCTCAATCCTATGCGCATTCGCATTGGAATTGATAATACGCAGACGTATTGAGCGAATCAATACACTCGTCAATACGTTTTTGAATTGGAAACAGCCATGCATATAGGCAAGCGACTTGCCGCGAAGCTGGAAGAGCTTGGCTGGTCAGAAGGTGAGCTGAAACGTCGTTCCGGCGTATCGCAGCCGACCATCCACAGAATTATTACTGGTGAGTCTCAAGACCCTCGTCAGAGCAACGTCGAGAAGATCGCCCGGGCGCTCGGCGTAAACGCTCACTGGCTGCGGCATGGCGGCCCGAACGCCACAGGCCCAAAGGAAGGTCCGGCGTCCTACGCTATGGATATGGAGCCGGGCCCGGAAATCATTACCCCGTATCGTCCGATCAAGATCGTCGGCACCGCACAGCTGGGTAACGAGGGCTACTGGTATGCACTGGACGGAGGTGATGGCGTGGTTGACGTGCCCTCTCGCGACCCGGATGCCTACGCATTGCGTCTGCGCGGCGACTCGATGGCACCGGCGATCAGGTCAGGCTGGATCGCAATCGTTGAGCCGAATCATCGCTTGGTACCGCTCGAGTATGTGATGATCCGCCTACAAGATGGCGAGTGCATGCTCAAGGAACTGCTACAGGCGACCGATGAGGAAGTTGTCGTTCAGTCAGTCAACGAGCGCTTCGGACGGCGCACGATACCCACCGATCATATCGAAACTATTCACTACGTCGGCCACATCGTAGCCCCTAGCAAGCTTAGGCTCTAGTACGGCGCATTCACGTGCCATTGGCCTAAGAAATTCATAGCACGGCCCAGACGATCAGACTCGACGTGACGAAGTACATTTCTATACACTCGCGGCCGCGTCAACAACTCGCATGTTGGCATTTCTAACTGGGAGGGAACCATGGCAATCAGCGACGGCATGAAGCTGACTCACCTTCAGGACGAACGCTTCATCAATGAATATGCTGATCAGATAATTGGATTTGGCTTCTCCGCCACGACCGAGGCCAAAATCGCGCTCACATTTGGTCGCGATTTAGTTCAGATCAAGCATGAAGTGTTCAAAGAAGCGGCGCCAGGTACGTTTCAAACCATCATGACCGAGGAGGGCTTCGAGGTCACCCGAATTGATTTCGCAACCTTCACGATGAGCCTAGATGCGGCCGTCCGCCTTCGAGATCTTCTGAACCAGATGATCGAAAATGCAGGACAAGTGCCGCAGCAGTGATGGGATCACTCGCTTTCGCTTCGGCTAATTGCACAACGATACGACCCGCATATGTTGAACGCGGCGCGTCGTTTCGTGTCACTAGCACCGGGGATTTAGGCACGTTAGAGATCAAAAGCTCTCCCCGGGGCTGTGGTCAAATTCGCCTTTTTGAAGTGGAGCGAGTTAACCAGTCGGTACTGTTATCGCAGCTACTGCACTATGATTCATCAAGCATGCGCGGCCAATTTGCGGCACTTGACGCGGCAGGCTTGATTCATGTGGCTTTCCGCTTCATCGAGGATACGGACATGCCAGCTGGCGCTAGTCGGTCGAAGGATCTCTTTTTCCAAGTCACGCTACCAATCGTAGCGGCAATAATAGTCGCGGCCTGGACGCTATACACAAAGCTGGACGACAGCATTGAGAGTGTTCGCCTGGAGGCCAAACAGGACCTGAGCGCTTACAGTCGCGACGTCAATCAAAGGTTCGATAGAGTCGACGATAAGTTGGATTCGATTAGTGCGAAAGTGACCGAAGTGTCGTCCATGGTCACCACTGAGGTGTCAGATCTGAGAGTGCGCCAGGCCCAGATCGAATCGCGACGGTAGTCTCCAAACCCGCCTCAGGCGGGTTTTTTACATCCGTCTCAAGGTCCTCACCACCAAAATAAAGCATCGTGGCTGTATGTCGGCCTTAGCACCCGTGCCATTTTCTTACACATCAAATCTCGCCCGCCCCCCCTTTCGATTGAACTTTCATCAACCTCTCATTACTGTGCGTATATACAGCAGCGGGAAGGAAGCAATGAATCGGACTCACACCATCGGCCATCAGCGCCAGCTGTCCAGTTACAGCCGATTGGTGCGCCGCGTTAACCACGCAATCTCCACACCGCGCGCCCAGCGCGAATGCCAAGCCAACCTAGCCCCGCAGCAGGATGACCGGCCGGAAGACTGGGAGCGCCTGCTGGATGAAATCCAGCAAACGGACGGCGTCGCCATGACCAAGCGGTCAGATGGCAGCGTTCACGTCCGCTGGCGCTCTGCTGCGCGCTATTCCGAATCGTCGGCACTGTAACAACAGAAGTTCGCTCACCTATCCAATGCGCTTATTCGTTTACGCATTGACACGATCAATACGCTGACGTATTGTTCTCGCGTACCCACTCACCACGGGATCGCGACAATGGACACAGCACAGCACAGCAGCACCCGCTGCCCGGTCTACTTGCACCCGGCAGCGGCATCTAACCCCACCACCGTTGCAAGCATTCAGCGCGCCACCGGCCAGCTGATCGTGCTCACAGGTGGGCGCCCGCAACTCAAGCGCAACACCCTGCCCGCCCTCGAGAGCTTCGGCCCGTTCGGAGGGGATTGCGCATGAGCACCTTCACCCTCACCAGAGGCAGCGAAGCCGCCCTTGGCATGCTCGCCAGCCAGGCAGGCAGCGAAACCCTGCTGCTCACCCAGCCCGCCCGCGAGCTGCGCGCCGAGCTGAGCATCGAGCCATTCACCAGCGACAGCGGCGATCAGCTGCTGGCCGTGCTGTTCATGCGCGAGCAGCGCCACAGCATGACCCTCCAGCGCAACGACGGCGCCAACGCCCAGCACCTGGCCGATTGGATCGAAGCCGTTGCCAACGGCACGCTGGATACGGCCGAGGCCATACCGCAGCGCGCTGACCCGAGCGACTTGGCAGCGGCCCCTGCGGCATTCCACGCAGCCGCCCGCGAACTGAACGCGCAGGCAGAGCCAGCCCCGGCGCAGGATGAACTTGCTGCGTTCGGGGCTTGGTACATCACACCGGAAGCTTTCAAGGCAGGTGACAGCAATGGATGGCGTGGCGTGGCGTGGGCGGCGTGGCAGACACGGGCCAGCCTCTGCGCAGAACTGGTGGATGCGCTCGAAGCAATGGTTCGGCAGTACCCGAACCCTGATCTTTCGCATGTCGACTATCGGGTCCACGCGTGCAAGCAGGCCGAACATGCGCTTGGCAACTACCGCGCAGCCCTGGCCACCAGCCCCGCAGCCTGAGGCCCGCCACCATGAACCGCACTCTCGACCAAGCCGCCGCCGTGCTCGGCGTCGGCCCGCGCAAGCTGCGCGCACGCATGCGCGCGCTGGGCCTGCTCAACCACGCCGGCGAGCTGATCAGCAGCGAGCGCGGCCAGGGCCGGCTGTTCGTCGACACCCGCAGCCGCTGGAACCCGGCCATCAACAGCTACACCCATTACGGCGTGGTCATGGCCACCGAAGATGGCATCGCGTGGCTGGCCGAGCAGCTGGAAATCACCATCACCCGCAAGGACGTCGCCGCATGAGCACCTCCGCGACCCAACACGCGATCGGCGCCCTCAAGCTCGCCAGCCTGCATCTGGACCACCCCAGCGTGATCCCAGGCCGAATGCTGCGCGCCACCTGCGCCGAAGCCATCGACCGTCTGCAAACCAACCAGCCCCACGCGGATGACCTCGGCCGGCTCTGGTGCTCGCTGTTCGCGGTACTGCCGGGTGGCTACCTGCCACACGTCACCCTCACCACGGATCAGGCCGTGCCATTCGCCTGCGTCATCACCGACGCCACCGGCAACGTGGTCGACCGGCAGGCCGGCAAGACCATCGAGGGCATCACCGAGATCATCCGCCTGCGCCACTCACCCGGCGCGCCACGCTCCGTCGAGGGGCGCGGGGACCACGAAGGGGCCAGCCAGTGACCAGCACCTACGAGCAATTGCTGCGCCGCTACGACCGGCCCTGCCTGCCACTGGACGAAGTGCGCGCCGAGTACCTGCCGCACATCAACAGCATGGAGTATCTGCTGCACGAGATCCGCACCGGCGCCATCAAGCTGCGCTACACCCGCCTGCACGGCACCCGCAAGGCGCAGCCCGTGGTGTACCTGCAGGACCTGGCCAACTGGCTCGATGCACAGAACCCCACCCATTCCGCCGCCTCAACCAAGGCGGCATAACCCGCCCCCACCACGGGCAACCAAAGAGGCACAGCACGCCATGAAACCCACCGATACCAGTGACTTCATCAACTCCCTCAACGCCGGGGTCTTCGCCCAGCAGGTTGGTCGCGCACTGTCCGACGTCGCCGCCGGCGTGGTCGAGCACAGCAAGCAGGGCCAGGTGACGCTCACCTTCAAGCTCAAGCAGATCGGCCAGAGCAATCAGGTCGCCGTGTCGCACACGCTCGACTACGTGCAACCCACCAAGCGCGGCAAGAAGCGCGAGGACACCACCCTCGACACCCCGCTCTACGTCACCGCCAACGGCCTGGAACTGTTCCAGACCAACCCCACCGACCAGCTCTTCAAACCTGAGCAGGCGCCTGTCGTCGCCCGCGAAGTCTGACTCGCCTCACCAAGTCCCACTCACCAAAAGGAAGACACAGCATGTCGCTGAGCAAAGAAGCCATCCAACACATCGAGTCCCAGGCCGTGATCGCGGCGGCCAAGCCGCTCAGCATTCAGGACGGCACCACCGTGACGGTACTGCCGGAGAATATTCGCCTGCAGTCGCTAGAAGCATTCCAGCCGATGCGCGACCGCTTCCGCGGCACTATGGCTACCCACTCCCTGCAGGACTTCATCAAGTACACCGAAAGCCATGACGTTGTGGATGACAACGCACCGGTGAAGGCGCTCGGCTTCATCGACCAGGACGCCATGCGCGCCACCGTAATCTTCAACCTGGGCGAACCCGGCGCAGCGGGCCACGGTGATGATGTAGCCGTGCTCACCCTCAAGCCCACCGCCGCCTATTCCGCTCTGCTCGGTGTGCTCGGCAAGCCGCTCAGCCAGAAGGACCTCGCCGAATGGCTGGAGGACTGGCTACCCGCCCTGCAGGCGCTGGACGACGAGACGAACCTGCAGATGATCCAGGCCATCAACGCAGTGCGCCGCATGACCATCAAAGCCACCAGCCAGCGCGACAGCAACGTCGGCGACTTCTCCTCCAGCCGCTCAGCGATGGACGAGATTGAGGCCAAGAGCCAGGACACCCTGCCCTCCGCCTTCATCTTCACCACCGTGCCGTTCGAAGGGCTGGACGTGGCAGATATCAAGCTGCGCCTGTCCGTAATCACCGGCCGAGACGAACCGCAACTGAAGCTCCGGTGGGTCGGGGAGGAAGCGCAGCGCGAAGCCTTTGCCCGGGAATTCAAGGACGTGCTCGAGCAGGAAGTCGGCGGCCTGGTGCCGCTCACCATCGGCACCTTCTCCCTCGGCAAATAACCACCACCACCCGCCGGCCTCACCAGCCGGCGGTCACCACGGGGACACAGCACATGAACATCACCAGCATTCAAATACTTGCCTTGATCGGCTGCGTTGCCGCCGCGGCACTCGTGTTCGGCATCGGCTTCTATGAAGGGCTGCGCGCCGGCAAGCGCGAAGCGTTCGACACCGGCTACCAGCGCGGCCTGCAAGCCCACCGGCACGAGCTGCGCCGCCTGCACCAGCAGCGCGACAAGGCCCAGCACGAGCACACCATCACCCGCCTCGACGCCGCCCAGGCAATCGAGCAGCTGACCTCAGAGCTGGACACCTGCAAGGCTCAGATCGCCACCCTGCAGAACCGCGCCTTGACCGAGGCGGACGCCGACCACCTGATCGCGATGGCCGACAAACTCAGCCTGGCCGCCAACACCTTCGCCGGCCTGCGCTCGAACGACCAGGCTGAAACCTGCCGCCGCCTCTCCAACACCGCTCGCGCCATGTTCGACCGCTACTGGCAGACCCTACCCGTGCTGGAAGTGGAGGTGATGCAATGAGCTGGATTCTCACCCGCACCGGCCGCCGCTTCGACCTCCTCGCGCCCAAGGCCGACCAGGTAAGCACGCTGGACATCGCCCACGCGCTCTCGCAGCTCTGCCGCTTCAACGGCCACACCAGCCGGCACTACTCCGTCGCGCAGCACAGCCTGCTGGTGGCCAGCATCGTGCCGGCCGAGCATCAGCTCGCCGCCCTGCTCCACGACGCCACCGAGGCCTACGTCGGCGACATGACTCGCCCACTCAAGGCCCTGCTGCCGGACTTCAGCGCTATCGAGCACGGCATCTGGCTCGCCATCTGCGAGCGCTTCCAGCTCGCCCCGCAACTGCCCGAGTGCATTCACGAGGCGGACATGGTCGCCCTGGCAACCGAACGCCGCGACCTCATGCCCGAGCACGGCGAGAGCTGGCCATGCCTGGAAGGCGTGACACCGGCACCGTGGCAGTTGCCCGAATGGACCAACACCCACGCCTGCGTCCAGTACCACGGCAAGCTGCTCGAACTGCTGTCCACCACCCACCGCGCCCGCGCCAGCTCCACCTGGGAGCGCGTGGACACCGAACACACCGGTGCCGCCGCGCCGCAGTGCTTGTGAGGTTGGACGAAATGCCTCTAGAAATTAGCTGGTATACGCCCCTAGGTAGGACGCTTAAAGAATCTCAGATGGTCGGAAACGACGACCAAATGATGAAAAAGCGGTCCACGTTCATGGTCAATTACCTCCTCACCTGCAATCAGCCTGCTCGCCTGATACTTGGCGCCCTGAAGAGCAGAGATGATGCCAACGAGAGCCTCTACGGCTTCAGCAGATGGCATACGACTGAGGTCAAAAGAATCCAGTTCAGACCTGCTCGCATCTACATTTTCAATGTAGGGAATAAGACTGTCGACGTCCTCAAGATCCTGAATACATACGGCCATTTGGCTGTTGAGAGCATCCAGCCTGAAATGCGCCGCCCCACCCTTTCGATAGATAGCCGCAAACAACGCTCCCTCTTTTCTCGTTTCTCTGGCAATTGCATCCTTACGATCATTCCTGGCAACCTGAATAGCTACCAAAATCGCAATCAACGACCCGACCGCCTGTACCCAAGCAGCACCTGTCTGCCCGGCTTGGAGAGCGCACACGAAGAAAGTGGCCACTGCGAAAACTCCAACCACTCCCGCAGCCAAAAAGCCGTATTCACGCAATCGCGCAAGCCACACGTTTTAACCTTCCCTAGTTCACCTGACGAAGCCTGCTATTTAGCCGTAGGGGGTGTTCGGTGAACAATCTTTATCGTATCCACCCTCAACCGGCGTTCAACTTCAACGGCCTAGTCATCGATAACTTTGCCGGCGGCGGTGGCGCCTCCACAGGAATAGAGCTGGGCCTTGGCCGCCCTGTCGACATCGCCGTCAACCACGACCCCGAGGCCGTGGCCATGCACGACATCAACCACCCGCACACAAAGCATTTCTGCGAATCGGTGTGGGAGGTCGACCCGCGCGTGATAGTCGACGGTCACCCCGTCGATCTCTGCTGGTTCTCGCCCGACTGCAAGCATTTCAGCAAGGCCAAAGGCGGCGCACCGGTGAAGAAGGAGATACGCGGCCTCGCCTGGGTCGCCATTCGCTACGCCGCCACGGTCAAGCCGAAAGTCATCATGCTTGAAAACGTCGAGGAGTTCGTGACGTGGGGGCCGCTGGCCACCGACGGCCGACCCTGCCCGAAGAACAAGGGCCGCACCTTCACCAGTTTCGTGAACGCACTCCAGCGCCACGGCTACCAGGTGGATTGGCGCGAGCTGCGCGCCTGCGACTACGGCGCCCCGACCATCCGCAAACGCCTGTTCCTCATCGCCCGCTGCGATGGCCAACCCATCGTCTGGCCCGAGCCCACCCACGGAGACCCGGCGAGCGAGGCGGTCAAGGCCAAGCGCTTGACGCCCTGGCGCACCGCCGCGGAGATCATTGATTGGTCACTGCCCTGCCCGTCGATCTTCACCCGCAAGAAGGCGCTCGCAGAGAACACCCTGCGCCGGATCGCCCGGGGCATTCAGCGCTACGTGATCGAATCGAACCAGCCCTTCGTTGTTCAGGGCATGGCACCTTTCATCACCGAGCACGCCAATGGCAGTACGCAGCGCAACATGTCGGCAGATGCGCCGCTGCGCACCATCTGTGCCCAGGTGAAAGGCGGGCACTTCGCGCTGGTAGCGCCGGTCATCACCAAGTTCCGGGCGAATGATCGCGGCTCAACGGTCGAAGCACCGCTGGCAACCGTCACCGCGAACAGCTTCATCAAGAAGCCGGGCGGCGCCGCGCCGATCGGCCTCGTCGCCGCTTTCCTCGCCAAACACTACGGCGGCAACTACACCGGCCCAGGCAGCGGCCTGGAGAGCCCGGTGCCGACTGCGACCACCGTCGATCACAACGCACTGGTGACCAGCCACCTAGTGAAGCTGCGCAACAACTGCATCGGCCAGGACCTGCGCGAGCCAGTCCACACGCTGACCACCGGAGGTCATATGGGCGAAGTGCGCGCGTTCCTGCTCAAGTACTACGGCACCGGAGACGGCCAGCCGCTGCAGGAACCACTGCACACCATCACCACCAAGGACCGCCACGCACTGGTGATGATCAAGGGCGAGCCCTACCAGATCGTCGACATCGGCATGCGCATGCTCGAGCCACACGAGCTGTTCGCTGCCCAGGGCTTCCCAGCCGACTACATCCACGACCGTACCGCCGGCGGCAAGAAGCTCAGCAAAGCCGCGCAGGTGCGCATGTGCGGCAACAGCGTCTGCCCACCGGTAGCCGCCGCCTTGGTACGCGCAAACCTGGTGGATCAGCAGCAGAGCAAGGAGGCCGCATGACGAAGGAGCTCTATAAGCGCCCGCTTCATCAGAAACCAAAGGAGCGCGCGAAGGACTTCGCTATGAAGAGCGGCGACGAGTTTACGTTTGATTGCGCTGTACATGGTTGGCACCTCTTGATTGGGCGCCTCACACCATATGAGCCAACTTCGTCGCTACGTGCACTCCAACGCTTGCCCGCCGCTTCGCGCAGGCTTCCCGCGGGAGCACTTCAATGAGCTACACCATCTTCTTCAGCACCGAAATGCCCAACGACACCGCCCAGGTCAGCGGCCGCCTGCCGCGCAAGCCGCAGCGCTGGACGATGGAATGGCTGGTCAGGACGCCGGACGGCAAGACCCACGTCGACAACTCCCGCACCATCCAGCGCGCCACCTATGAGGAGGTGAACGCGATCATGGGCGCCATCATCGACGACATCAAAGCCGAGATCGGCGAGCTGGCCACGTTCATCAGCTACCGCCTGACCTGCCACGGCGGCACCAAGAAGCATCGCAAGGGAGGGAAGCGGCGATGAATACCGCATTTCTGCTGATGGCCCAGTACAACGGCCAGGCGATCATTCCTCTAGAGCGGGTGTGCTCGGACTATTTCAGCCATCTGACGCCGGACAAACTCCAGCGCAAGGTAGCCACTGGCGAAGTGGATTTGCCAGTGGTTCGCATCGAGGGAAGCCAGAAGGCCGCCAAGGGTGTGCACCTCACCGACTTGGCGGCTTACCTCGATGAGCAACGCCGAAAGGCCGTGGCCGAGAACGACAAACTACACGGTCGCTTCAAGCGAGCCGGCTGAGCTTTTGTCCGCTTCTTTCCCTCTGGCGCCCAGCTCAACGGGCGCCGCTATTATCCGCTCCAACCAATTCCAACCGGCGTAAGGGTCGCCGCGACCCCGCAAATGTGTGTAGCGCCGCAGCGAGTTCCAATCCCGATGGCCAGACACACTGGCCACCCGCGGGATGTCCCAGTCCATCTCGAACAGCCGGCTCACACCATCATGCCGGAGGTCGTGAAACGTCAGGTCGTCCAACTCCAGAAATTTGCCGGCCCGGGTGAACGCCGCGGAAATCGAGTCGCTGTTGTAGGGAAAGATCTCCTCACAGTGCCTCGGCATGCTTTTCAGAATCGCCCAGGCCTCATCAGGAAGGTGGCACCACACATCGTTACCAATCTTCTGACCGGGGTTCTTCATATCCCGAACCAGCACGGCCTGCCGCTTTTCATCCAGGTCGGCCCAGCGGATTCGCGTGATCTCTTCCTGACGGCGGGTGGAGAAAATGGCGAAACCGATGATCTTCGGCATGTTGATTGAGCTTGGCCGACGCTTCTGCGTCTCGAAGAAATACTCGAGCAGCTTGTCCAGCTCATCCGCCGTTGGCCGCCGATCGCGTTCTTTGCTCTTGGTGCGCACCCCGAGCTTTCGCAACACCTTGCGTGCGTCACCAACCGCATGCGGATCGACGTCATACCCCCAGGCAGGCTTTGCAACCGATAGCACCGCACCAAGGTGCGCCAGATCGTTGCCCACGGTCTGCCCCTTCACGCCGCCGCCCTCTGACCCCATCCGCCAGGTTGCGAACTCCACCAGCCGCTGACTGGTTACGTCGACGTCCGCCAAGTCTCCCAGCCAAGTGCTAGCGATCGCCTTCAATGTTGCACGTTTGGTCTTGCCCAGAGGGCGAATCCGTTCGTACTCCTCCAGGTACTGGTCGATGATGTCTCGCAGCGTAGACGCTTTCCGATTCGCACGAGCGAGCGCACCGGGCTCTGCCAGCTCCGTCTCCCGGCGCTTCACCCATGCTTGTGCAGTCTGCTTGCGGTCGAAGGTCTGGCTTTCTTGATAAACTACCTTGCCTTCGCGCTTGATCCTGATCTGCGCGGTATACCCAACCCCGCCGCCCTTCCGCGGCCGCGCCGTTATCGTCCCCATCCTTTGCCCCCGGTGCTACACGCCAAAATGGCGTCCTACAATGTAGCACCGAGCCTAAAAAAACGGGCAAAAACAGGCGAAAACGAGCAACAATCAGACAGCCGAAATGTTCGACAAACCAGCCGCAAACGCAGTAACCACGCGCCCCGGACCTTCACGCCGCTTTTCCGTCGCACCGA
The DNA here is from genome assembly GCF_036701605.1 of Pseudomonas sp. FIP_A4. Lineage (NCBI taxonomy): Bacteria > Pseudomonadati > Pseudomonadota > Gammaproteobacteria > Pseudomonadales > Pseudomonadaceae > Pseudomonas > Pseudomonas sp. FIP_A4. Next base: position 70,923 of record NZ_JAYDXP010000122.1, read on the forward strand.
TGATGGACTGGACGGATCGTCACTGCCGTTACTTCCTGCGCCAGTTGTCGCGTCACGCCCTGCTCTATACCGAGATGGTCACCACCGGCGCGCTGATTCACGGTGACGCCGCGCGCTACCTGCGATACGACGCGTGCGAGCACCCGCTGGCGCTGCAGCTGGGCGGCAGCGTTCCGGCGGAACTGGCGGTATGCGCGAAGATGGCCGAGGCCGCCGGCTACGACGAGGTCAATCTGAACGTCGGCTGTCCCAGCGATCGCGTGCAGAACAACATGATCGGCGCCTGCCTGATGGGCCATCCGGCGCTGGTGGCAGATTGCGTGAAGGCCATGCGCGACAGCGTCGGCATCGAGGTGACGGTCAAGCACCGGATCGGTATCAACGGCCGCGACAGCTATGCCGAACTGTGCGATTTCGTCGGTCAGGTGCGCGACGCTGGCTGCCGCAGTTTCACCGTACACGCGCGCATCGCCATCCTCGAAGGGCTTTCGCCGAAGGAGAATCGTGAGGTGCCGCCGCTGCGCTATGACGTGGCCGCACAGCTGAAACGGGACTTTCCCGATCTGGAAATCATCCTCAACGGCGGAATCAAGACGCTCGACGAGTGCGAAGCGCATCTGCACACCTTCGATGGCGTCATGCTTGGGCGCGAGGCGTACCACAACCCCTATCTGCTGGCTCAGGTGGACCAGCGGCTGTTCGGCAGCAGCGCGCCGGTCATCAGCCGCGCGCAGGCGTTGCGTGCCATGCGCCCGTACATCGAACAGCACTTGGCGAGCGGCGGCACGATGCATCATGTGACCCGCCACGTACTCGGGCTGGGCTCGGGCTTTCCCGGTGCGCGGCGCTTTCGCCAGATGCTTTCTGCGGATATCCACAAGGCCACCGACCCGCTCGCGCTGTTCGACCAGGCTGCCGCCCTGCTTGACGGACATTGATCGCCGACCAAGGGAACGCTGCCTTACCAGCCCCATCAAAGCACGCGTACCCGTGACTATCGGCCCGTTGTAGCGGGCTGGTGCGCTCGGGTAAGGTCATGCTCATTCACTGGACGGAGCCTCCCCTTTCATGACTTCCAAGCTGGAACAACTCAAGCAGTTCACCACTGTCGTCGCCGATACGGGCGACATCGACGCTATCGCCCGTCTGCAACCGGTGGACGCCACCACCAATCCGTCGCTGCTGCTCAAGGCCGCCGCGCTGCCGCGCTACGCCGAACATCTCAAGTCCGCAATGAGCCGCTGCCAGGGCGATGTCGGCCTGGCCTGCGATCTGTTCGCCGTCGCGGTGGGCGAGGAGATTCTCAAGCTGATTCCGGGGCGTATCTCCACTGAAGTGGATGCGCGCCTGTCCTTCGACAGCCAGGCGATGATCCAGCGCGCCGAGCGCCTGATCGGTCTCTACGAGCAGGCGGGAATCGGCCGCGAGCGCGTGCTGATCAAGATCGCCGCGACCTGGGAAGGCATCCGCGCAGCCGAGCAGCTGGAGAAGGCCGGTATCCAGACCAATCTCACCCTGCTGTTCTCCTTCACCCAGGCAGTGGCTTGCGCCGAGGCCGGCGTATTCCTGATCTCGCCGTTCGTCGGTCGCATTTACGACTGGTACAAGAAACACGAAGGCCGCGACTACCAAGGTGCCGAGGACCCCGGCGTGCAATCGGTCAGCCGCATCTACGACTACTACAAGGCGCACGGTTACGAAACGGTGGTGATGGGCGCGAGCTTCCGCAACGTTGGCCAGATCGAGGCGCTGGCCGGCTGCGATCGACTCACCATCAGCCCCGAGCTGCTCGGCCAGCTCAGCGAGGCCAGCGGCACGCTGGAACGCCGCCTGGCGCCGGGACGTGGCAGCGAGCCGTGCATCAGCCTGGATGAAGTCAGCTTCCGCTGGGGCTTGAACGAGGATGCGATGGCGACCGAGAAGCTGGCCGAAGGTATCCGCCAGTTCGCCCGCGATCAGGAAAAACTCGAAGCCCTGCTCAGGGCGCTCGCCTGATCAGGAACGCTCCAACGCGGTGACGAGGTCACGGAAGGCCTCGCGGTTGGATTCGTTGAGGCTCATCAGGATGCGGTGAGCCTCCAGCACCTTGGCCTTCACCACCTCTTCCGACTGGTCCTGCGATGGCAGGTCCGCCAGGCATTCCGGGCACGGTAACGGCCGGTCGACGATATTGAACACCTGATCGAAGCCCATCGACTGCAGCAGACGGGTGATGTCCGGGTGGGTGGTCACCAGCGTCGGCAGCATGCCGACCTTCTGCCGCGACAGGATCGACAGCTTGGCCAGCAACCCCAGCGTGGTGCTGTCGATGCTGCGGCTTTCCGTCAGGTCGATGACGATGGTGGAAAAATTCAGCGCCGAGAAAATCCGGTCGATGGTGGCGTCCAGCGCCGAACACAGCGTCAGGCGGATTTCACCGATGAACTTGAGGACGAAGGTGCCGTCCATCTCGGCGAACTGGATCTTACCCGTACTCATGCAAGGTTCCTGCTCAACACCAGCAAGGCGATATCGTCAGGCATGTCCGCCAGTTCGGCTAGGCCGAAGACACGGCGCAGGCCATCCAGCGTGCCACCGGCGCCGCTGATCAATTCCGGCAACGCCGACTCTTTTTCTTTGAGTGTATCGCCTGGCAAAAGGTCCAGAATGCCGTCCGAGAGCAGCGTGAGGCTGAAGGTTTCCGGGAGTTTCAGCTCGAAATCCTGATAGGTAGCCTCGACGAACAGCCCTACCGGCAGACCGCGCCCCTCCAGGTAATGGGCAGCGCCGCCGGTGTACAGCACCGGCATCGGCAGATGCCCGCCGATACTGTAGTGCAGCACGTCGCGCTCGATGTCGATCACCCCGCCGAGCATGGTCACGTGCTTGCCCAGCTTGCAGTTGATCAACCCACGGTTGATGTGATCGAGCACTTCGGAGGGTTTGAATTCACGCAGCGTGCCGCTGCGCCGCGACTCGTAGAGCAGCCGCGTGGTCATGAACTTCAGCAGTACAGTGACGAATGCCGACGACGCACCGTGCCCCGAGACATCGGCGAGGTAGAAACCGATCCGTCGCTCATCCACGCGGAAGTAGTCGACGAAATCGCCGGACAGGTACAGCGACGGGATGATCTGGTGGGCGAAGTCGAAACCGTCGGCGCTCCAGGGCGTCACCGGCAGCATGTTCATCTGTACCTGACGACCGGCATCCTGGTCTTCCTGCAGCAGGTGCAAGCTGGCCTGCAGATCGCGGTTGGCGGACTCCAGCTGCTCGCGATAGCGACGGTTTTCCAGGCGCAGACGGGAACGATCCAGTGCGCGACGCACCGAATGCTCGAGCATCGCCAGGTCTTCCAGCGGCTTGATCAGATAGTCTGCGGCGCCCAGGCGCAATGCCTCGACCGCATCGCTCATGACACCGGCACCGGATACCACGATGACCGGCAGATCGGTCTGGCGCTCGCTGATCTGGCGAATCAGTTCGAGGCCGTCCATCTGCGGCATGCGCAGGTCGCAGATCACCAGATCGGGCTGCTCGGCCTCGAACAGTGCCATGCCTTCCTGACCGCTGCTGGCCTGCAGGACGCGGAAACCACTGTCATCCAGATAGGCTGCAAGGCTGGCCCGCACCACATCGTCGTCATCTATGATCAGTAGCGTCGCGCTTGGTTTATGCATGTTCCTACCAGGCGATTTACGCCAGGATGATGAGCCAGTGCGTGGAGCCCGCGCGGTGCGCGGCACGAGGGATGTTTTCAAGGCGCAGACGGTACTCCCATACGAACAGCGTTTCAAGCCAGGCACCCTGGACCGGCCGCAGGCGTCGATGCCACGATGATCGCTGGCTATAAGAACTTCGACAAATAGATGAAAAGGACAAGCACATGAGCCAGAAAGACCGGGACTACAGCGAGAAGCGCGACTTCATCCGCATGCCTGTCGAATGCACCGTGCGGTTGCTGGACGGCGAACGGCAGATTCAGGGCAAGTGTCTCGACCTGTCGAGTACCGGCATGCAGGTCGTGGCGGCGACCAGCCTGAATGCCGGCGACCGGCTACGCGTGCTGATCGCCTCGCAACATCCGACGCTCAAGGGACTGGACGCCGAAACCGAAGTGATACGGGTCGCCACACTGGAAGACGGCCAGCAAAGCCTGGGCCTGGCGATACTGGCGATGGCCTGACGGAGAGGCCGCGTCAGGCCTTATGCCGGATTCATCGATCCGGCGGCGAGGATCAGAAGTCGTCTTCGACCTGGCCGTCGAGCGTGCGGAATTCGCGGTTCTGCAGGTAGGCGTTGCGGACGAACACATACTTGTCGCCAGTGATCATCTTCTCCGCCGACAGCAGGCCAGCACGGGTGTCGATCACATTCACGCCGCGCGTGAGGTTGCGTGACGGTACATGATCCATGTACGGATACGGCTTGAGGAAAGCATCCGGCACCAGTCCTGCGGTGTCGCGCACGGTGCTCGGCCCGAGCAGCGGCAGCACCACGTACGGTCCATTGCCCAGCCCCCAGACACCCAGCGTCTGGCCGAAGTCTTCATCATTCTTCGGCAGCCCCATGCGCGTCGCCACGTCGAAGAAGCCCAGCACGCCGAAGGTGGTATTGAACAGAATGCGACTGGTGTCGATGCCGGCATCGCGCACCTTGCCCTGCAAAAGGTCGTTGGTCAGCACCACCACATCGTCGAGGTTTCTGAAGACATTGCTGATGCCGTCTTCGAGAAAGGTCGGCGTCACCTTCTGGTAGCCCTGCGCCAGCGGTTTGAGGGTGTAGGTATCGAGCGTATCGTTGAAGCGGAACACCGCCCGGTTGACGCCCTCCCACGGGTCTTCCTCGGCAGCCTGCAGCGCCGGTACCGCCAGCGCTGCAGCGGCAACCAGAGCGACGTTGAAAAGCCCGAGGCACCGCGTGCCGAACTTGCGCATTGCAACTCTCCTGTTAGTCGGTGGCCGTGCCACCCTGCCGATCCAAGCGGCGAAGTATAGAACCATTCGCCGGCATTTCGGCAGCCTGCGGACGTGCGGAGGCTGCGCCGCCGCGGAGCATGGTGCAGACACAGACAAGCCAACGCGGCTGGTTTAACCTTCGTTCATCAGCACGGCTTGCCGCCGTGACGTTTCGCAACCATGAGAGGGAAGCAACATGCCGGCACATGATCTGCAGTCGCAGCTCGAAGAACTGCGTAGTCAACTGGCGCAGGACACCCCGCTGACCGAGGAGGAGCGCGCGTCGCTCCAAGCCATCGCCCTGGATATCGAAGCCCGCCTGGCCGATGACGGCGAGGCCGAGTACACCGACTCGCTGGTGGACGGCGTCAACCTCGCCGTGGAGCGTTTCGAAGTCAGCCACCCGAGCATGGCCATCACTCTGCGCAATATCATGCAGAGTCTGGCCAATATGGGCATCTGAACGGGACGACCGGGCTTACTGCCGCACCAGCCGGCGGTTGTCCGGCGTGAACGCCTCGGTGCTGCGGTACGGGTTGATGTCCAGCCCACCGCGGCGCACGTAGCGGGCGTAAACCGTCAGCCTGCGCGGCTGCAATAGCCGCTGCAGGTCGAGGAAGATGCGCTCGACGCACTGTTCGTGAAAGTCGGCGTGCTGGCGAAAGCTCACCAGATAGGCCAGCAGACTCTCCGGCAGCAGTGCCGGCCCGCTGTAATCCACCACCACGCTGCCCCAGTCCGGCTGGCCAGTCACCGGGCAGTTGGACTTGAGCAGATGGCTGTGCAGGCACTCCTCCACCTGGCGGCTCGCGTCACGGCGCAGCAGCTCCGGACGCGGCGCATCGTAATGCTCGATGGCGACGTCCAGCTCATCGACGCAGCGCCCCGGCAGCGTCGCCACGCCCTCTGCGGTCACTTCGTCGAGGCCGCGCAGGCGAACCGCGACCAGCTTGCCGGCGGCGGCGGAAAGATCGCGCTGCATGACCTCCAGCAGCGCCTCCTGCGAGGCGAAGATCGACTGGTTGAGCGAGTTCAGATAGAGCTTGAACGACTTCGACTCGATGATATTCGGCGAATCGGCCGGGATGGCGAACTCGCCGATGGCCACCACCGGCTTGCCCGACGGCAGCAGCCAGGACAGCTCGTAGCAGCTCCAGATGTCCACGCCGCGATACGGCAGCGTCGCCGCACTCAGGCCCAGCTCGGCCCATTTCGGCGCGCGCGGGATGGGGAACAACTGCTCGGGGCTGTAAGTGGCTATGTAGGCGCTGGACTTGCCCAGCGGCGAATGTTCTGCGGGATGCTGCATGGCGGGAACCTGAACGAAAAACGCCGCAAAGTGTAAAGCCTTGCGGCGTTTTTTTCAGCGCGGCGCGGTGCCAGGCGATTACTGGCGCATGCCGCGCCCACTCTTGAGCAGGCGCACGCAGAACAGGTATAGCAGCACCGCCGCCACGGCCATGAAACTGATCGCCACGCCGATGCGAATATCCGACACGCCGAGAATGCCATAGCGGAACGCGTTGACCATGTGCAGGATCGGGTTGGCCAGCGACAGCGTCTGCCAGAACGGCGGCAGCAGGTGGATTGAGTAGAACACCCCGCCGAGGTAGGTCAGCGGCGTCAGCACGAATGTCGGGATAATCGAGATATCGTCGAAATTGCGCGCATATACTGCGTTGATAAAACCCCCAAGAGCGAAGATCGTCGCCGTCAGCACGATCACCAGCACCATGACGCCGGCGTGATGGACCTGCAGATCGGTGAAGAACATCGACAGCAGCGTGACGATCACCGCCACCGCCAGGCCACGGGTGATGCCGCCCAGCGCGAAGCCGATGACGATGACCTGCGGCGACACCGGCGAGACCAGCAGTTCCTCAATGGAACGCTGGAACTTGGTGCTGAAGAAACTCGACACCACGTTGCTGTAGGAGTTGGTGATCACCGACATCATGATCAGCCCCGGCACGATGTAGTCCATGTAGCTGAACCCATCCATCTCGCCGATTCGCGCGCCGATCAGGCTGCCGAAGATGACAAAGTACAGCACCATGGTGATCGCTGGTGGTAGCAGCGTCTGCGGCCAGATGCGCGTGTAGCGGCGGATTTCGCGCTGCACGATGGTCTGCAGCGCGACCAGGTTGGGGCGCAACTCGGCACTCATGGGTTCACCTTCTGCAGATTGGTTTCCACCAGCGACACGAACAGTTCCTCCAGCCGGTTGGTCTTGTTGCGCAAGCTCAGCACCTCGATGCCCTGCGCGGCGAGCAGGCGGAACAGCTCGGTCACGCCCTGGCTCTTCTCCACCTGCACCTCCAGCGTGTGGTGATCGACCAGCCGCGACGGATAACTACCCAGCTCCGGCGGTACCAGCTGCGATTCCTTCAGGTCGAGCAGGAAGGTCTCCACGTGCAGCTGCTTGAGCAGTTCGCGCATGCTGGTGTTCTTGACGATGCGGCCGTGGTCGATGATGCCGATGTTGCGGCACAGCTGCTCGGCCTCTTCCAGATAGTGCGTGGTGAGAATGATGGTGATGCCCTCGCGATTCAGTTCGGTGAGGAACGACCACATCGAGCGGCGCAGCTCGATGTCCACGCCGGCCGTCGGCTCGTCGAGGATCAGCAGGCGCGGTTGGTGAATCAGCGCGCGAGCGATCATCAGCCGGCGCTTCATGCCGCCGGAGAGCATCCGCGAGGACACGTCGCGCTTGTCCCACAGCCCCAGCTGATGCAGGTACTTTTCGGCGCGTTCCCTGGCGATCTTCGCAGGAATGCCGTAGTAACCGGCCTGTGTGACGAGAATATCGAAGGCCTTCTCGAACTGGTTGAAGTTGAACTCCTGCGGCACCACGCCCAGGCAGCGCTTGAGCCCGGAAGGATCGCGATCCAGGTCGTGGCCGAACACGTTCACCGTACCGCTGCTCTTGTTCACCAGCGTGGAAAGAATGCCGATGGTGGTGGACTTGCCCGCGCCATTGGGGCCGAGCAAGGCGAAGAAATCGCCTTCGGCAACATCCAGGTCGATGCCCTTGAGGGCTTGGAAGCCGTTGCCATAGGTCTTGGTCAACTGCCGGATGGACAGAGCGTTATTCATATAAGAGGTGCACACAACGCCGAGGGATCATCCTAGATAAGGTCGCCGCGCCGTGATTGCAACCATCCATCGCCCGCCCGAGGTCCACCTGCCGGCAGAAGGCTTTCGCTGACCGGCCGTTTACGCGAGGATGGGCCGCCCCACCCAGACGGAACCGCTCATGCTGCGCACGCTCGTCCTTTCGCTGGCCCTGTGTCTGGCCGCTTCTGCCCAGGCTGACGGATTCATCACCCGCCTGCTGAACAAGCCGGTTCCGGGCGGCGTCGCCGTGATCGCGCTGGGCGACGCCGCCCAGGCGCCGCAGGTCCGTTATCAGGACAAACCAACGCTGGTGCTCCGCGAGGAAGGCCAGCGCTGGATCGCCATCGTCGGCATCCCGCTGTCAGCCCCGCCCGGTGCGCAAGCGCTGGAGGTCGACGGTCAGCCTCGGACCTTCCAGATCTCCGGCCGCGAATACCGCGCGCAGCACATCACGCTGAAGAACAAGCGGCAGGTCAATCCGAACCCGGCCGATCTGGCGCGCATCGAACGCGAACTGGCCGAACAGAATCGCGCCTATGCCCGCTTCAGCCCGAACCAGCCAAGCAACCTGCTGTTCGACCATCCGGTGGATGGCCCGCTGTCTTCGCCGTTCGGCCTGCGCCGCTTCTTCAACGGCGAGGAACGCAATCCACATTCTGGGCTGGATTTCGCCGCCCGAGCCGGCACCCCGGTGAAGGCTCCGGCAGCCGGCGAGGTGATCCTCACCGGCGATTACTTCTTCAACGGCCGAACGGTATTCGTCGATCACGGCCAGGGCCTGATCAGCATGTTTTGCCACCTCTCGGCGATCGACGTGAAGCTCGGCGACCGCCTGGAGCGCGGCGCCGTGCTCGGCAAGGTCGGCGCCACCGGCCGCGCCACCGGGCCGCACCTGCACTGGAACGTCAGCCTCAACGACACCCGCGTCGATCCCTCGATCTTCATCGGCGCGTTCAAACCCTGACCACAAGGAAAGCCACCATGCGCATCAGAGCCACGCAATCGACCCTGCTCATCATCGACATTCAGGAACGCCTGCTGCCGGCGATCCTCGACAGCGCGCTGATGATCGAAAACACCGCCTGGCTGCAGCAGATCGCGCAGCGTGTCGGCGTGCCGGTGCTGCTCACCGAGCAGTACAGCAAGGGCCTCGGCCCGACCGCCGCGGTGCTGCGCGAAGGCGTGCCGGATGCCGCGATTCTGGAGAAGATGGAATTTTCCAGCGCCGCCGACGGCGAACTGTTCAAAAGGCCCGGCGGCGAGCGCCAGCAGTTCGTGATCTGCGGCTGCGAGACCCACGTCTGCGTCATGCAGACCGTGCTCGACCTGCTGGAGCACGGCAACCAGGTGTTCGTTGTCGAAGAAGCCGTCAGCTCGCGCCGCACCTCGGACAAGGCGCTGGCGCTGACGCGCATGCGCCAGGCCGGCGCACAGATCGTTTCGCGTGAGATGGTGGCGTTCGAGTGGATGGAGCGCGCCGGCACCGAACTGTTCAAATCGATCAGCCGCGAATTCATCCGCTGATCCCTTCTGTAGCGCACCGGCGGTCGGGAATTTGCTAAGGTCCCGCCGTTCGGGCGGCCGCGCAAGCCGCCCTTCTCTGCTGGAGCGCCCATGAAGGAAGAACTGACCATCGCCCTGGACTGGCTCGGCAACCATCCCGAGCTGCAAACCCTGGCGGCCTGTACCGCCCTGATCTTCGCCGCCTGGCTTTCCAACTGGATCGTCAAACGCATTCTGGTGCGCGGCCTCTACCGACTGCTGCGCCATGCCGGCGACCCGCAGCTGCAGGACTTCGGCGTCATCAAGCGGCTATCCAACATCGTCCCGGCGCTGGTGCTGTCGATCGGAGTGAATGCCGTACCCGGCCTGCCGGAAGCGGCTGTGACGGTAGTACGCAACGTCTGCGGCGGCTTCATCGTGCTGACTATTGCGCTGGCGCTCGGCGCGGTGCTGGACATCGTCAACCTGCTGTACCAGCGCCGCGCGGACGCCCGCATTCACCCGATCAAGGGCTATCTGCAGGTGGTGAAGATCGTCGTCTACGCGATCGCCACCATCCTCATCATCGCCACGCTGATCGACCGCTCACCGCTGATCCTGCTCTCCGGCCTCGGTGCGATGGCCGCAGTGCTGATGCTGATCTTCCAGGACACCCTGCTGTCGCTGGTGGCCAGCGTGCAGATCACATCCAACGACCTGATCCGTGTCGGTGACTGGGTGGAAATGCCGCAGCTCAACGCCGACGGCGACGTCATCGACATCGCTCTGCATACCGTGAAGGTGCAGAACTGGGACAAGACCATCACCAGCATCCCCACCAAGCGCTTCATCTCCGACTCGTTCAAGAACTGGCGCGGCATGCAGGAAAGCGGTGGCCGACGCATCAAGCGCAGCCTTTTCCTGGATCAGCAGAGCGTGCACTTCCTCGACGCCGAGGAGCGCAAGCGCCTGTATCGCTTCAGCCTGCTGGAGGACTACCTGGTCAACAAGCGCAAGGAGATCGACGAGTGGAACGCCAAACTTGCCGAGCGCGGCCAGGAACCGGTCAACACGCGCCGCGCCACCAACATCGGCACCTTTCGCGCCTATGTCGAACGCTACCTGCGTGCGCATCCGGGCGTGCACCAGAACATGACGTTGCTGGTGCGCCAGCTGAGCCCGACCGCGGACGGCCTGCCGCTGGAAATCTACTGTTTCACCAACACGGTGGTCTGGGCGCAGTACGAAGCGATCCAGTCGGACATCTTCGATCACCTGCTGGCAATCCTTCCGGAGTTCGGCCTGCGGGTGTTCCAGCATCCGAGTGGAAGCGATATGCGTGATTGGCGCCAGTCGCTGGAATCGCGCGACGCGCCGGCGCTGCAGCAGCCGGACGAACATCCGGCCGAAGTGGTGGGTTAATCGTAGGTTGGCGCTGAGGCACGAAACACTCATCACAGCCTTGAGCACTGCCCATTGCGTCGTCCCTGACGCCAGCGCCGCGAGCTGCCCCGAAACGCTCCGCGCCTCAGCGCCAACCTACGTCCGGAGCGGGTGATCCCGCTCCTAGCAGCCGTGAATCAGAAACTCATGTCGACGCGCGCCCAGTAGGTGCGCCCCGGCTCGTTGACCCGTGTAGTCGGATCGAGCCCGTAATCGGCGAAGCCCGCGCTGCCGGCCAGGTTGAGGTGCTCGCTGTAGTTCTTGTCCAGCAGGTTGTCGATGCCGGTGCTGAACTTGAAGTTCTTGTTCAGCCGATAGGCACCGTTGACCGCCAATACCCCGAAACCCGAACTCTCGTCGAAGTCCTTGCCGACCACCGTACCCTGGTTTTCGGCGACCCGGCCCTGCGAAGCCACCACACGCCAGAGACCACTGGTGCTCCAGTTGTCACGTTCGTAGGTCAGGCCCAGACGTCCTTCCAGCGGCGGGATCTGCGGCATGGCACGATCATCGCTGCGGTTCTTGCCCCAGGCGTAGGCCAGGCTGGCATCACCCTTCCAGTTGCTGGTGAAACGGTAGCTTGCACCCGCCTCGGCACCGGCGATGGTGGCGTCGATGTTGCTGACATCGGCGCGCATCATTCCCGGCATCACCCCAGGCACATAGCTGAACAGGATGTAGTCCTCGACCACTCCGGCGTAGGCGGATACCCAGGCCTCCAGCGGCCCCTTGGCGTACTGCAGACCGACGTCCAGCTGCGTGGTCTTTTCCGGACGCACGGAGTCGAACGGCTGCACGGTGCCGACCGGCCCCGGATTGGAGACGAACAGCTCCCAGTAGTCGGGGAAGCGCTGCGCGTGGCCAAGCCCGGCATACCAGGTGGCCGGCAGGCTGGTCAGCTCCTCCTCGTAACGCACGAAGCCGCTGTACAGCGTATCGCGGCGGGTTTCGCCGGCGGTGGGGTTAGCCCAGTCACGCTTGACCATCGGCATGCTGGACGGATCGTGGCTATTGAAGAATTCGCGCTGATCCTCGGCCTCGTGCAGATCTACCCGTACGCCGCTGACCACTTTTTGAGTGTCCGTGATATCCCAGGTCAGCTCGCCAAACAGTCCATAACTGTGCAGCATCGCATCCGGTACCCACGGCAGAGCGCCGCTACCGGCCGCGAGCACCATTTGGTTAACGGCCTTGGTCGGATCCATCACCTTACGGTGTTCGCTGCGCTGCGCATCGACACCGGCCTTGAGCTCGACATCGGTCCACTGCCAGGTGCCGACCAGACGCCCACCGACGGTGCGACGATCGACCCGCGAAAGCGTTGGATTCGGCATCATTCCGCCCGGACTGCGCAGGCTGAAGTTGTCCATGATGTGATCGGCGTAGTTGTAGTAGACCTGCGCCTCCAGCCCGTAGAACGTTTCGCCGATATCGGTCTTCTTGAAGCGCAGCCCCAGGCTTTCGCGCTGGAACTGGCTGCCGTCCATGCCTCGTCCGGCATAGCGCGCATAGCCGTCGCCGCGCCCGGCGGTCAGTTCAACGAGCGTGTCGGCATCCGGCGTCCAGCCCAGCGCGACATCGGTGTTCCACTTGTCGTAGCGCGACGGCACGGTGTCGCCGTTGCCATCCTCGTAATCGTCGGCCTGAGAGCTGTTGGCCATCAGCCGCGCGTAGCCCTGCTCGCTGCCCGCCGCGGCATCGATATTGCGGTCGAAGCGGCCGTTGGAGCCGGTCAGCAGGCTGGCGTTGATGCGATAGTCCGGTTCGCTGAACTGCTCCGGCTCACGCTCGAACAGGATCGTTGCCGCCGAAGCCCCCGGGCCCCAGAGCACGCTCTGCGGTCCTTTGATGACGGTCAGCTTGTCGAAGGTATCCGGACTGATGTACGAACTCGGCGAGTCCATGCGATTCGGGCATGCACCCAACATCTCCCCGCCGTTGCTCAGCAGTTTCAGCCGCGAGCCGAACATGCCGCGAAACACCGGATCGCCGTTCACCCCGCCATTACGCACCGCAGAAAAGCCCGGGATGGTCTTGAGATAATCGCCGGCGTCGCTGGCCGGAACCGGCTGGCGCGGAATCTTCGGATCGGTGACCACGGTCAGCGGCGACTGCTGGGCGACGCCAGTGATGACCATCGGTGCCAGCTCGACCGAGTCGGCCGCCTCGGTGTGGTGCGAGTGATCCATCGGTTCGGCGGCCAGTGCAGCACCGCTGAGCAGGCTTAGCAATGCGGCGTGCGCCAGTTGCCAGCGGCGGCGCGATGGATGAAACGAAAAATCAACAGACAGGCGCGAGCGCGCCGCACAGCCAATAGTGTTACTGGACATAGTTCTTTCCACATCTGCATTTTTGAATAGCCGCATGTTGGCGGCCTTGAACATTCAACTCGGCAGATATGGCGGGGCACGCGGATGGCCGCTGCTGCGGCGCTCGGCAGACAGCAGCGGCGCCTGCGGCAGGGCGTGGAAATAGGCAGGACGATGCAGCGGCAGCGCCAGGTCGACGGACAGGCTCAGCGGCGGGTTGAGCGTGAGCAGTTCGCAGTAGCCACACAGCTCCAAGGCCGTCAGCCAGGCCGGACCGTCACTGGCAAGCGCTCGATGGTGCGCGACCGCCTTGGCCGGCGCGCCCTCCTCGGCGTGCTCATGCGCCGCGTGGTGATGCTCGCCCATGGCCGCCGGTTCCGGCGGTGGTACCTGGAGCGCGGAATACAGCGGGCCGACATGAATCATCAGCATGGCAAACAGGCCAAGCCAGATACTCAATGTCGAAAGCCCTTTGCGCGTCACCGACGAATCCCTTGCTCGAACAACCTGATTGACCGCCCAAGGCGGGTGCGGCGGGATGATCGCATGTCATCGCACCGAAGTGGTGCGGCATGGCGCCGCAGAATTACATAGCAAACGAACAGCTAATAATTTCCACAAGACAGAATCCTGTTGCCGAAACTGCGATTAATTGGTGGTTTCTGCCATTTTTAAAAGCATTGTTGCAATCCGCTCATATAAAACCATAACGTTGGCGTCATGAACGACTGCAGCGGCAGGTGAATCGCTTCCCTGCCTGCGCCAACAACAGGGAAACGCCATGACCATGCTCAAGAATCCGTCGACGAAATATCGCGCCTTTCCAACCCTCGCCATGCCGGACCGCACCTGGCCGTCGAAGACCATCACCCAGGCACCGATCTGGCTGAGTTCCGATCTGCGCGATGGCAACCAGTCGCTGATCGAGCCCATGGACGCGGCGAAGAAGATGCGTTTCTTCAAGACGCTGGTCGCGGTAGGCCTCAAGGAAATCGAGGTGGGCTTCCCCTCCGCCTCGCAGACCGATTTCGACTTCGTGCGCGAGCTGATCGAGGGCGGTCATATTCCCGACGACGTGACCATCCAGGTGCTGACGCAGGCCCGCGAAGACCTGATTACCCGCACATTCGAGTCGCTCAAGGGCGCCAAGCAGGCCATCGTTCACTACTACAACGCCACCGCGCCGAGCTTCCGCCGCATCGTCTTCAACCAGGACAAGGCCGGGGTGATCCAAATCGCCGTGAACGCCGGCCGCATCATCAAGCGCCTCGCCGAGCAGAACCCCGAGACCGCCTGGCGCTTCGAGTATTCGCCGGAGATCTTCAGCTCCACCGAGCCGGAGTTCGCCGTCGAGGTGTGCAACGCGGTGGTCGAGGTGTTCCAGCCGACCCCGGCGAACAAGCTCATTCTCAACCTGCCGGCCACGGTCGAGGCGGCCACGCCCAACGTCTATGCCGATCAGATCGAGCACTTCTGTCGAAACATCGCGCGTCGCGACAGCGTACTGGTCAGCCTGCACACCCACAACGACCGCGGTACCGGCGTGGCGGCGACCGAGCTGGGCCTTATGGCCGGCGCCGACCGGGTCGAAGGCTGCCTGTTCGGTAACGGCGAGCGCACCGGCAACGTCGACCTCGTCACCGTGGCGCTGAACCTCTACACCCAGGGCGTCGATCCGCAGCTGGACTTCTCCGACATCGATGCCGTGCGCAAGGTGGTCGAGGAATGCAACCAGCTGCCGGTACACCCGCGCCATCCCTACGTCGGCGATCTGGTCCACACCGCGTTTTCCGGCTCCCACCAGGACGCGATCCGCAAGGGCTTCTCCCAACAGGACCCAAACGGCATCTGGGAAGTACCTTACCTGCCGATCGACCCGGCCGACATCGGCCGCAGTTACGAGGCGGTAATTCGCGTCAACAGCCAGTCCGGCAAGGGTGGCATCACCTTCCTGCTCGAGCAGGAATACGGCATCAGCCTGCCGCGGCGCATGCAGATCGAGTTCAGCCAGGTGGTGCAGAAAGAAACCGATCGCCTGGGTCTGGAAATGAGCGCCAAGCAGATCTATGCGCTGCTGGAAGCCGAGTATCTGCAGGCAACCGCGCCGTACGCACTCAAGGGCCACCGGCTGCAAGAGGAGAACGGTACCAGCGCGCTGGATGTCGAAGTGCTCGCCGATAACCAGTCGCAGCACTGGCGCGGCATTGGCAAGGGCCCGCTGGAGGCGCTGGTCGCCGCCTTGCCGGTCAAGCTGGAGATCATGGACTACCACGAGCACGCCATCGGCGCCGGCAGCAACGCCAGGGCCGCGGCCTACATCGAGGTGCGCCTGGATGGCGAGCGCCCGCTGCATGGCATCGGTATCGACGAAAACATCACCACGGCGAGCATCCGCGCGCTGTTCAGCGCCCTGAACCGCGCCTTGCGTGAAGCCGGGACGAAGGCGGCCTGAAGCGAAACCGCACGATCGCAAGGGATGCCAAGGCATCCCTTTTTTTATCGCTGCTACAGCATCCGTCAGCAACCACGGCCACGCACGGGCGGTCTACCCTGTTCACCACCCCGCGCCCTCTCACGCACCAGGAGCTCTCCATGATCGATGCACAGGGCTATGCCGCCCAGAACGCTAACAGCCCGCTCGCACCTTACCGCTTCCAGCGCCGCTCGCCGGGCGAACACGATGTCGAGATCGAGATCCTGTTCTGCGGCGTGTGCCACTCCGACCTGCACACCGCGCGCAACGAATGGAACAACACGCTCTATCCCTCCGTGCCCGGGCACGAGATCGTCGGCCGCGTCAGTGCTGTCGGCTCGGCGGTGAGCACCTTCAAGGTCGGCGACCTCGCCGGGGTCGGCTGCCTGGTCGACAGCTGCCGCAACTGCCCCTCCTGCGGCGAAGGATTGGAGCAGTACTGCGAAAACGGCTTTGTTGGTACCTACAACGGTCCGGCGTTCGGCGGCGGCGAGAACACCTTGGGCGGCTATTCGGACCGTATCGTAGTGGATGAGAAATACGTGCTGCGCATCCGCCACACCGACAACCTGGCCGCCGTCGCGCCGCTGCTGTGCGCCGGTATCACCACCTACTCGCCGCTTCGCCAATGGAAAGTCGGCCCGGGACAGAAGGTCGGCGTGGTCGGCCTCGGCGGGCTCGGTCACATGGCGGTGAAGATCGCCAACGCCATGGGCGCGAAGGTGGTGCTGTTCACCACCTCGCCGGACAAGAAGGACGATGCCTTGCGCCTGGGCGCCTCGGAAGTGGTGGTGTCGAAGAACAAGGACGAGATGGCCGCACACGCCAACAGCTTCGACTTCATTCTCAACACCGTCGCCGCGCCGCATAACCTCGACGCCTTCGTCAACCTGCTCAAACGCGACGCCACCATGACACTGGTTGGCGCGCCGGCCTCGCCACATCCTTCACCCAGCGTGTTCGGGCTGATCTTCAAGCGTCGGCGCATCGCCGGCTCGCTCATCGGCGGCATCGCCGAGACGCAGGAAATGCTGGATTTCTGCGCCGAGCACGGCATCGTCGCGGATATCGAGATGATCCGCATGCAGGACATTAACCAGGCCTACGAGCGCATGCTCAAGAGCGATGTGAAGTACCGCTTCGTGATCGACATGTCGACACTCACCGCAGCCTGAGCGGACAACGCCTGCCCCCGCTCTCCGAACGAGGGCGGGACAGCCCGCCGTTCGTCGAAAAAATACACAACCTTTTGTTTTTATTGACCTTTCCTTCAGCGCAGAAGGCTAATATGCCGCGCCGCATGGATGCGTTACTCGTTCGGTTGTCGAGAATGCCATGCGCCGCTTCAGTCTTCTGCTGCTCCTTGTTTTCTGCGGTGCCGCCGCCCATGCCGACGCTCCGCGCACCTTTCGCGAAGCGAAAAAGCTAGCCTGGCGAATCCACGCCGAGCGCCCGGTGGATTTCTACTGCGGCTGCCGCTACCGCGGCAATCGCATCGACCTGGCCAGCTGCGGCTATATACCGCGCAAACAGCCACAGCGCGCCGCTCGTGTGGAATGGGAGCACATCGTCCCCGCCTGGGTGATTGGCCATCAGCGGCGCTGCTGGCAGCAGGGCGGACGCAAGCATTGCGCTGCCAACGACCCGGTATTCAGCCGAGCCGAGGCGGACCTGCACAACCTGGTTCCGGTGGTTGGCGAGGTCAACGGCGACCGCAGCAATTTCGGTTTCGGCATGCTTCCCGCCCGGCCTGGGCAGTACGGCGCATGCCCAATGGTGGTGGATTTCAAGCAGCGCACGGCGATGCCGCCCGAACGCAGTCGCGGCGCTATTGCCCGCACCTACCTGTACATGAGCGAGCGTTACCAGCTCCGCCTGTCCCGCCAGGACCGGCGGCTCTACGAGCTGTGGGATCGCCGCTACCCGGTCAGTGAATGGGAACGCTGGCGCAACCAACGCGTCGCCTGCGCGCAGGGCAATGCCAACCGGCATGTCGGGACCGTCAATCTGCAGCGCTGCACCGGCGACTTCGCCAGTCGCTGAGGCAGCCGGGCGGCTTGTCGCCGTTCATCGGCAGCGGCATGCTGTGGGCATCGATACCATCGCCAGGACGCCATGCAGAACAACACGCTCTACGTCACCCTCGGTCTGATCGTGCTGCTGGCGCTCATCCTGTCCGGCATCCAACCTTATGACCGAGCGACCTGGCTGCTGGAAGTCAGTCCGGTGCTGCTCGCCGCCCCCGTGCTGTTGGCGACCCATCATCGCTTCCCGCTCAGTCGCCTGCTCTACATTCTGGTCGCCTTCCATGCGCTGGTCCTGATCCTCGGCGGCGCCTACACCTACGCACGGGTTCCGCTCGGCTTCTGGGTCCAGGAGCTGTTCGATCTACAGCGCAATCCCTACGACAAACTTGGCCATTTCATGCAGGGGCTGGTGCCGATGCTGCTGACCCGCGAAATCCTGCTGCGGCGGCGCTACCTGACGCCTGGAGCGATGCTGAATTTCCTGGGGATCTGCGTGGCGCTGGCGATCAGTGCATTCTACGAGCTGATCGAGTGGTGGGTTGCGCTGATTGCCGGTGGCGGCGCCACCGATTTCCTCGGTACCCAAGGCGATCCTTGGGACACGCAGTCGGACATGCTGCTGGCCTTGCTCGGCGCCAGCGCGGTGCTGCTCGGCATCGATCGTCTGCAGGATCGGCAGATCACCGCGCTCAAGACGCACAGCAAGTCCGAGGGCTGATCGCCATGCCCTACCGCCTCGGTGCCGACGCACTGCTGATCCTGCATCTGGGATTCGTGCTGTTTGCCCTGTTTGGCGGGCTGCTGGTCGCGCGCTGGCGCAGGCTGCTGCCGATTCATCTGCTGGCAATGGGCTGGGCGATCTACGTCGAGCTGGCCGACCGCGGTTGCCCGCTCACCCACTGGGAACAGACGCTACGCCGGCTGGCTGGCGAGACGGGCTACAGCGAAGGGTTCATCGAGCATTACGTGCTGCCGCTGCTCTATCCCGGCTGGCTGACGCTGCCGGTGCAATACGTTCTGGCCGGCGTGGTGCTGATCAGCAATGTACTGGTTTACGCATGGGTCTGGCATCGCCGGCGCCGCTCGCACAACGCAGCGTCATCCCCCGAGCACGCCCGCATGTCGCCCGCTCCGGCTGCACAGCCTGTCGCTAGACTGCAAAGAGCATCTTGCTGGGCGCTCTACCGGATCGATGACAATGGCAACGAAGTGGAAATGCACCGTTTCAGCGATTACCGCGCAGCCGAACAGGCGATGCATGACTACGAACGGCGCGGGCACAAACAGGCCTACCTCCTGCGCGAGGTGCGCTAGCGCCCCAATTTGGCTTCGCGGCGCCGCGTTATAGCTGGAGCTCGAAGGCGTCGCCGTCGTGATAGGCCGGGAAGCGCTCACGGAACGCTGCCAGATCGCGCGCGCGCAGCGTGCAGCGCAGAACGCCGTCGTGTTCGCCGGCATCGAGGAGGGTATCGCCCTTGAAATCCAGCACTTGGCTGTCGCCACTATAGGCGTGTCCCTTGCCATCCTCGCCGATACGGTTGACCGCGGCGACGAAACACAGATTCTCGATCGCCCGCGCCGGTAGCAGGCGGTTCCACGCATCACGGCGGGCAGCCGGCCAGTTGGCGATGTACAGCAGCAGGTCGGTACCGTGCGGGTCGCGACTCCAGACCGGGAAGCGCAGGTCGTAACAGATGAGCGGCCGCACCCGCCAACCGTTCAGCTCGAACACCGCCTGCCGGGCCCCCGCCGTGTAATGCTGATGTTCGCCAGCCATGCGAAACAGGTGGCGCTTGTCGTAATGCAATATCTGGCCGTCAGGACGCGCCCAGAGTAACCGGTTGCGATGGCTGCCATCGGCGGCCTCGACGATCAGGCTGCCGGTCACCACCGCATCGAGCCGTACCGCCTGTTCGCGCAACCACGCGTAGGACGGCCCCTCCTCCGGCTCGGCCAGCGCCGCCGCCTCCATCGAGAAACCGGTGGTGAACATCTCCGGAAGGATGACCAGATCGGCGCCGCGGGCCTGTTCCAGCATGGTGGCGAAGCGCTCACGGTTGGCCGGCGCGTCGTGCCAGGCCAACGAAGTCTGGACCAGCGCCAGTTCGAGATCGGGCAGGTTGTTCAGATCGCGCATAGTCGTTCCGCCGCCTGACGCAGCGTCTCCTCTCGTTTGGCAAAGCAGAAGCGCACCAGCCGCAGCCCCTGCGGCGGCCGCTGGTAGAAGACCGAAATCGGAATGCTGGCCACCCCGTGCTCGCGGGTCAGCCACTGGGCCATCGCCACATCGTCGAGATCCGGGCGAATGGCCGAATAGTCGACCAGCTGAAAATAGGTACCCGCGGCCCGTTCGAAACGCAGGCGCGAGCCGGTCAGCAGATCGCAGAACAGATCACGCTTGGCTTGATAGAACGCCGGCAGCTCGATGACGTGCTCGGGGTGCTTGGCCATGAAATCGGCCAGCGCCCACTGCAACGGCGTCACCGCAGTGAAGCTGACGTACTGGTGCACCTTGCGTAACTCGTCCGTCAGCGCCGGCGGTGCGACCACGTAGCCGGTCTTCCAGCCGGTAACGTGGTAGGTCTTGCCGAACGAACTCACAACGAAGGCACGCTGATACAGTTCGTCATGGCGCAGCACGCTGGCGTGCTCACGACCATCGAACACCAGATGCTCGTAAACCTCATCACTAAGCAGGTAGATGTCACGCCCGCGAATCAGCTCGGCGAGGCGAGCCAGTTCGCTACTTTCGATCAGCGCGCCGCTGGGATTGTGCGGGGTATTCAGCACGATCATCCGGGTGCGCGACGTGAGCGCATCGGCAAGGCGCTGCCAGTCGATCCGGAAATCCGGCAGGGTCAGGGGCTGGTGGACGCACACACCGCCGGCCAGCTGCACGGCAGGCTCGTAGCTGTCGTAGCAGGGATCGAACACGATGACTTCGTCGCCGGCACGAACCACCGCCTGGATCGCGCAGAAGATCGCCTGGGTGGCCCCGGGACTGATGGTGATCTCGCGGTCGGCGCAGGCGTTTCGACCGTAGAGCGAACGCACTTTGGTCGCCACCTGCTCGCGCAAGGCCGGCAGGCCGGTCATTGGCGCGTACTGGTTGTGCCCGGCCATGACGTGCCGCGCCAGCGCTTCGCGCAGTGCCGGCGGACCGTCGAAATCCGGGAAGCCCTGCGACAGGTTGAGCGCCCCGGCTTCGGCCGCGAGCTGCGACATGGTGGTAAAGATGGTGGTGCCGACGTTCGGCAGTTTGCTGGTAATCATCGATACGAAACGCCAGGGCTCGGGGGCTTGGATTGAGACCGAGCATGCACGCCGCCGCCCGGTCCGTCCAGCCTCTGTCCCGGCGCTCGCCGCTAGCGCTTCTTGTCGCGACGCTTCTTCTCGGCCTTCTTGTGATGGCTCATCAAGCGGCGTTTCTTGTTGACCTGGCGATCGGTGAGGGTGTTCTTCTTGCCCTCGTACGGGTTCTCACCGCCCTTGTACTCGATGCGGATCGGCGTGCCGACCAGCTTCAGGACGCGTCGGTAGGTGTTCTCCAGATAACGCGAGTAGGACTTCGGCACCGCATCGACCTGATTGCCGTGGATCACGATCAGCGGCGGGTTGGCGCCGCCCAGGTGCGCATAGCGCAGCTTGATGCGGCGGCCGGCGACCATCGGCGGCTGGTGCTCGCGCACCGCGTCCTCGAGGATCTGCGTCAGGCGGCTGGTTGGCCAGCGAGTGACCGCGGAGGTGAACGACGCCTGCACCGACTTGTACAGGTGCCCGACCCCGGTGCCATGCTTGGCCGAGATGAAATGGATATCGGCGAAGTCGACGAAAAACAACCGGCGCTCCAGCTCGGTCTTCACGTAGTCCTTTTCGCCCTGCTCCATGCCATCCCACTTGTTCAGCGCGATGACCAGCGCACGACCGGTTTCCAGCACGAAGCCGAGCAGGTTGAGATCGTGCTCGACGACGCCCTCACGGGCATCCATGACGAAGATCACCACGTTGGCGTCCTGGATCGCCTGCAGTGTCTTGACTACGGAGAACTTCTCCACTGCCTCGAAGATCTTGCCGCGCCGACGCACGCCGGCGGTATCGATCAGCGTGTACTTCTCGCCATCGCGTTCGAACGGAATGTAGATACTGTCGCGCGTTGTGCCAGCCTGGTCGTAAACGATGACCCGCTCTTCGCCGAGCATGCGGTTGACCAGCGTGGACTTACCAACGTTAGGCCGGCCGATGATAGCGATCTTGATGCCATCCTTCTCGCTAGGCCCGGGGATGCGCTTGGCTTCCTGCCCCTGCGCAACTTCCTCGGCAACCTCGCCTTCGACCGTCTCGCCCTCTTCGGCGTTGTCCTTGGGGAAGATACCCAGCGCCGCATCCAGCATGTGGCTGATGCCACGACCGTGCGCCGCCGCGATAGGCAGCGCATCGCCCAGCCCCAGCGGGCTGAACTCAGCTCGCGCGAGATCAGGATCGACGGTGTCGACCTTGTTCGCCACCAGGAAGCTGCGCTTGTTCCGCTTGCGCAGGTGCTCGGCAATCATCTGGTCGGCGGCAGTCAGCCCCGCGCGCGAGTCGACCATGAACAGCACCGCATCGGCCTCCTCGATCGCCTGCAACGACTGTTCGGCCATCTTCGCGTCGATGCCTTCCTCATCACCGGAAATGCCCCCGGTGTCGATCACGATGTAGGTGCGCCCCTGCCATTTGGCCTCGCCATACTGGCGATCGCGGGTCAGGCCGGCGTACTCGGCGACGATGGCGTCGCGGCTCTTGGTGAGCCGATTGAACAGGGTGGATTTGCCGACGTTCGGGCGCCCCACCAGAGCTATTACGGGAACCATGCGGCTCTCCATTGCGATATTTCAGAAAACACGAAGGCCGCTGCGAGGCAGCGGCCATAAATCGAGCGCTCCGCCACGGCGGAGCGTCAGGGCAACTCAGGCGTATCAGTCGTCCCGACGGATGGTCAATGCGACCAGCTTGCCGTCGTTGCTGAACACGTACAGCCAATCGCCCTCGACAACCGGACGCGCGCGCAGTCCGGAGCTGTCGATACGCTCACGGGCCACGAAACGCCCATCCACCTGGCTCAGCAGATGCAGATAGCCTTCGCGATCGCCCACCACGACGTAACTGGAAAACACCGCCGGAGCCGAAAGCTGGCGGCGTGCCAGTGCATCGTTGCTCCACAAGGCCGTGGTGGAGCGCTCGTCGACTCCTTCCACGGTGCCGCTGGCCAAGCTCAGATAAACGCTACCGTAGCCCAGCGCAACGCCGGAATACGTGGAAGCATCGCGCTGCCACTGGATACGGCCGCTTTCGACATCCAGCGCCGCCGCACGCCCCTGATAGGTGGCGACGTACAGCGTGCCGCCGGACAGCAGCAGGCCACCGTCGATATCCACTACACGCTCCAGCTCGGAACGCCCTTGCGGGATTGCCACACGCTGCTCCCACACCGGCAGACCGCGGCGCGTATCCAACGCGATGACTTTGCCGTTGGACAGACCGGCGATCGCCAGCTGATTGGTCAGTACCGGTGCGCCGGTACCGCGCAGAGTGAGTACCGCTGGCGAGCCTTCGTAACTCCAGCGCTGCGCGCCAGTGTCTATCTCCAGCGCGATCAGACGATCGTCCTGAGTCTGCACCAGCACGATATCGCCATTCACCGCGGGAGCAGCCAGCACCTCACTGCTGACCCGACTGCGCCAGCGCTCCTCGCCGCTGGCGACGTCCAGCGCGATCACCTCGCCACGCAGCGTGCCGACTAACACCAGGCCATAACCCGCACCGACAGCACCGGAAACCGGTACTTCGAGGTCGGTCTTCCAGTTGACCTTGCCGGTCAGGCGGTCCACGGAAACCACCAGCCCCTCGACGTCGGCAGCATAGATCTGCTCGCCGTATACTGCAGGCACCAGCAGGTTGTAGGTTTCGCCCTGGCCCTCACCAATCGAGCGGCTCCATTGCTTCTGTAGTTCGACCTCGGCTTCGAACTTGGTCAGCTCCGCAGGCTCCGGCTCTTTCGTGTCATTGCTGCTGCACCCGGCGGCCAATACGGCAAGGGTCAGCAACGCGGCAGTCTTCCAGCGCATCGGTTACGCCTCCCCTCGGGCCAGATCGTCCAGCTTCAGCTGCAGACCGCCGATTGCGGCATCCTGCGACAACGCCTGCTTGGCCTTGGTATAGGCAGCGTGCGCCTCGTCCACGCGGCCCAGCTGCACCAGCAGATCACCGCGCAGCTCCTCACGGCCGGCGGCGAAGGCCTTATCGGCCTCGCCTTCGAGCAGTTTGAGCGCATCTTCGGCCTTGTCCTGCGCCGCCAGCACACGTGCCAGCCGCTGACGCGCCAGCTCGCCAAGCGTTGCGTCGGCGGGTTTGTCGACAATCCCGCGCAATTCGGCAGCGGCTTCGTCCAGACGGCCGCCCTCGACCGCCACCTTGGCGACGAACAGGCTACCGTACTGAGCGTAATGAGTACCGGCGAAGTCCTGCTTCAGCTGATTGCCCAGGCGCGCCACTTCAGCGGCATCCGCCTTGCCGGACTCCAGCGCGGCCGTCAGCAGTTGCTGATAAAGGCCAGACGCGTTATATGCCTGGTTAAGCTGATGGTTCTGCCAGAACTGCCAGCCGAACACCAGCGCCACGGCGAGCGCACCCCCCGTGAGCAAAGGCTTGCCGTTGCGCTGCCACCAATCCTTGATTTGCGCCAGTTGTTCTTCGTCGGTACCCGAGGTCACGCTGTCACTCCTTTTATTCGCTTAGTCTCAGACCTGCTCGAGGCAGGCAGCCAGACGCTCGGGTAGAGCATCCCAGGCAATGCTTTGTTGTTCGCTGTCATCGCGCAGCGGCTTGCAACCTACCACGCGCCCGGCAAGTTCGTCCTCACCGAGAATCAGCGCGAAATGTGCGCCGCTCTTGTCGGCCTTCTTGAACTGACTCTTGAAGCTGCCGGAGCCGGCATTGACCAGCAAACGCAGACCGGGCAAGGCGTCGCGCAGACGCTCGGCCAGACCGAGTGCCGCCAGTTCCGCCGCTTCGCCGAATGCGCAGATGAACGCGTGCGGCGGTCGATTCAGCGTTGCAGGGACCAAGTCGAGGGTTTCCAGCAGCAGCACCAGGCGTTCGACGCCCATCGCGAAGCCAACTCCCGGGGTGGGCTTACCGCCGAACTGGCTGACCAGCCCATCGTATCGGCCGCCGGCACAAACCGTACCCTGCGCGCCAAGCTTGTCGGTCACCCACTCGAACACCGTGCGGCCGTAATAGTCGAGTCCACGCACCAGCTTCGGGTTGATTTCGTAAGCGATTCCGACCGCATCCAGGCGCGCCTTCAGTCCGTCGAAATGCTCACGTGACTCTTCATCTAGGTAATCGTGTAGCGTCGGCGCATCGGCCAGCAGCGCCTGGGTCTGGGTATTCTTGCTGTCGAGGATACGCAGCGGGTTGGTAGTCAGTCGGCGCTGGCTGTCTTCATCGAGCTGATCGAACCGCTGCTGCAGGTAGGCGACCAGCGCGTCGCGATAACGTGCGCGCGCTTCGCTGGAACCAAGGCTGTTGAGCTGTAGCGTCACCGCTTCGCTCATGCCGAGCTGTTTCCACAGACGAGCCGTGAGCACGATCAGCTCGGCGTCCACGTCTGGGCCAGGCTGGTTAAACACTTCCACGCCGATCTGGTGAAACTGGCGATAACGACCCTTCTGCGGTTTCTCGTAGCGGAACATCGGTCCGGTGTACCAGAGCTTCTGGACCTGGCCGCCGCCGGTGAGACCGTGTTCGAGCACCGCGCGCACACAGCCGGCGGTACCTTCCGGACGCAGTGTCAGCGATTCGTCGTTGCGATCGCGAAACGTGTACATCTCCTTGTCGACCACATCGGTTCCTTCTCCGATACCGCGGGCGAACAGTTCAGTGTATTCGACGATCGGCAGACGAATTTCGCTATAGCCGTAGCTGTCGAGCAGCTGCGCGAAAGTGCCCTCCAGGTAGCGCCAGACCGGAGTCTGCGCCGGCAGAATGTCGTTCATGCCACGAATGGCTTGCAGGGACTTGCTCAAGGGAATTCCTTAACAATCAACTACGGGCGATGAGCGCGGCATCCGCGTCGAGCTTCTCGGCCGCCTTGCGACGGATCAGCTGCTCCAGCTCGTCCACCAGATTCTCGTTGTTCAGCTTCTGTGCCGGCTTGCCGTCGATGTACACCAGATTGCTCGGGCTGCCGCCAGTCAGGCCGATATGCGCCTCCTTGGCTTCGCCCGGGCCATTGACCACACAGCCGATGACTGCCACGTCCAGCGGCACCAGCAGATCCTCGACGCGCGCCTCCAGCTCGTTCATGGTCTTGACCACGTCGAAGTTCTGCCGCGAGCAGCTGGGGCAGGCGATGAAGTTGATGCCTCGCGAACGTAGGTGTAGTGATTTGAGGATATCGAAACCAACCTTGATCTCTTCCACCGGATCGGCAGCCAGCGAAACACGGATGGTGTCGCCGATGCCCTCGGCGAGCAGCATGCCCAACCCAACCGCCGACTTCACCGTTCCGGAACGCAGTCCGCCGGCCTCGGTGATCCCCAGATGCAGCGGCTGCTCGATCTGCTTGGCCAGCTGCCGGTAGGCCTCGACCGCCATGAACACATCGGAGGCCTTCACACTGACCTTGAAGTCGGGAAAATTCAGCCGATCCAGATGCTCGACATGGCGCAGCGCCGACTCGACCAGCGCCTCGGGAGTCGGCTCACCGTATTTTTTCTGCAGATCCTTCTCCAGCGAACCTGCGTTGACGCCGATGCGAATCGGGATGCCGCGATCACGCGCAGCCTCGACTACCGCCCGCACCCGATCCTCGCGACCGATGTTGCCCGGGTTGATGCGCAGACAATCGACGCCCAGCTCGGCCACACGCAGCGCGATCTGATAATCGAAATGAATGTCCGCGACCAGCGGCAACTGAACCTGCTGTTTGATCCGTCCAAACGCCTCGGCGGCCTCCATCGACGGCACGGAAACACGCACGATATCGGCACCGGCATCTGCCAGGCGACGAATCTGTCCGACAGTCGCGTCGACATCGCACGTCTCGGTGTTGGTCATGCTCTGCACGGAGATCGGCGCATCGCCGCCGACCGCAACGTTGCCTACCCAGATCTTGCGAGATGGGCGACGCTTGATGGGAGACTCTGAATGCATGCTTACTGCCCCAGCTTGATACGCGCCGTCTCGCCACGAACATACGGGGCAAGATCTACGGCCGCGCCGTTGTAACTGATCTGCGCGCCGCGCGCGTAGCCCAGATGGACATCGAGCGGCGCCTTGCCGGTGATGGTGCGCTCGCTGCCAGACTTGGCCAGGCCGCTATAGAGCACGCGACCGTCAGCATCGGTCACCTTCGTCCAGCAATCGGCACTGAACTTCAGGACCAAGCGGCCTTCACCGGCGGCGGGAACTACTGCCGGCTCGCTCGGGGTCTCGGTGGCTGGCGCACTCACCTGAATTTCCGGCGCTGTGGTGATCTGCGGCTCGGCACCGTCCGAGACCGGCGGCTCGACAGCGGTGTTTGCCTCATCGGCCGGAATCGGCATGCGCTGTTCTTCAGGCTGCGGCGTGGACTCGGTCGTCGACGGTTGTTCGTCCGTTGCCGTCGGCGGAGCGTTCACGACCTCTTCCTGATCTTCCGGACGGTCGAGCAGATGAATCTGCGTGGTACCGTCGGCCGTTTCCACTTCGATACTGTCCAGCGCCGCCACCGCAGGTGCGGTCTCTGGCTGCTGGATACGCTCTTGCCACCAGTAAAAACTGGCACCAGCCACGACCAGCAATAGAGCAAAGCCGAAGAAGCGCAAGACGCTCCGCGACAGCCGTCCAGGCTCTTCGATGCGACCTAGGCTGGTGACATTACTGCCAGTGGCGCTGGTGCCAGTATGCTGATCGAATTCCTGAACGAGCCGGTTAGGGTCCAGTTCCAGGAGCTTGGCGTAGGCTCTGACGTATCCACGGGCGAAGGTATGCCCCGGCAGCTGGCTGAAATCGCCGGCCTCGATCTGCGCGACCGAGCGGGCCGTCAAATTGAGCTGCTGGGCGACGGACGCTAACGACCAGCCCTTGCTCTCGCGAGCCTGGCGCAGGGTTTCGCCCGGATTGGCGCCCATCGGGGCCACCTCGTGGTTCGGCGCTGTCATCGTTGCTCCGAAAGGTATTGCTGATATTCCGTCGTACCGGGGTACAGGCGCTTGAGCTGCAGTGCCAGACTGGCTGCCCTGTCGCGATCCCCATGGATATCGGCCAGGTGGATACCAAGCAGCAAGCTACGGGCGTTCTGCTCGGCAAGTTGGCTGTAGCTGTCGTAGTAGGCTTTGGCGGGGACGTACTGTTTGGCGTCATAGGCCATCAGCGCGAGTTCCAGTAGCGCGCCAGGCTGACGACTGTCCAGGCGCAGCGCACGAGTGAAATACTTCTCGGCCTGCTCCGGCTGGTTCAATTTCAACGCGGTCATGCCCATGTTCTGGAAGACCCGCGCACGCTCGGGATACAGGTTGTCTTCTGAGGCCTGGGTGAACCGCTCGAGCGCTTCAGGGTAACGTTTCTGCTCGAACAGAAAACTGCCGTAGTTGTTCAGAATCCGCGCGTCCCGGCGATTGGCCAGCGCTTCGCGGTAATGTTTGTCGACCAGCTCGTTTTCCATTTCCGTCTGAAACACCAGCGCCAGCGCCGCGTGCGCGTCGGCGCTGCGCGGATCGAGTTCCAGAGCCTTGCGCAGCGGCGTCTTGGCGCGCGACGCGGTGCCCTGCTGTACGTAGCCGATCCCCAGCTGAATGTAGGCATCGCGTGCCTGCTGGCGTCCTTCTTCGGTTTTTAGCGGATCGACAGTACCGGTCGAAACACAGCCTGTTAGGCCGGCCAATAGCAACAGCAGCGCAACGCGCAAGGTCATCAGTACCCCCTCAGGATCGGTTCGAAGCAGCGCGCGCGGTATCGGGCTCGGTCTGCAGTTCGCGCACGGCGATGTAGCGCTCGCTGC
Source organism: Pseudomonas sp. FIP_A4 (assembly GCF_036701605.1). Classification (NCBI taxonomy): domain Bacteria; kingdom Pseudomonadati; phylum Pseudomonadota; class Gammaproteobacteria; order Pseudomonadales; family Pseudomonadaceae; genus Pseudomonas; species Pseudomonas sp. FIP_A4. The sequence goes on from NZ_JAYDXP010000122.1 coordinate 99,734, forward strand.
GGCGGGTGCGGTCCAGCACCTGACCGACGAGCTGGCCGCAAGCGGCATCGATGTCCTCGCCGCGGGTCGTACGCACCGTCACATTGTGCCCGGCTTTGTGCAGGATGTCCTGAAAACGCCGGATGGCATTGTTGCTGGGGCGCTCATATCCGGAATGGGGGAACGGATTGAATGGGATCAGATTGATCTTGCAGGGAATTTTCGCCAGCAGCGCAATCATCTGCTCGGCATGCTCGGGCTGATCGTTTACGCCCTGCAGCAGGGTGTACTCGATGGTCAGCACGCGCTTCTCGCCGAGTCGCGATATGTAGCGCTGGCACGATTCCAGCAGCATCTGCAGTGGGTACTTTTTGTTGATCGGCACCAACTGGTCACGCAACGCATCGTTCGGCGCGTGCAGCGACAGCGCCAGGGACACGTCGATAACCTTGGCCAGCTCATCGATCATCGGTACGACACCGGAAGTCGAGAGCGTAACCTTGCGTTTGGAGATGCCGTAGCCGAGATCGTCCATCATGATCTGCATGGCGGCGACCACGTTATCGAAATTCAGCAGCGGCTCGCCCATACCCATCATCACCACGTTGGTGATGGCGCGGTCGACTTTCGCCGGGACGGTGCCGAAGGATTTGTTGGCAATCCACACCTGGCCGATCACCTCGGCGGCGGTAAGGTTGCTGTTGAAACCCTGCTTACCAGTGGAGCAGAAGCTGCAATCCAGCGCACAGCCTGCTTGGGACGACACACACAGCGTGCCACGTCCGGCCTGGGGGATATAGACGGTTTCGACGCAGCTGCCCGAAGCAACGCGCACGACCCATTTGCGGGTGCCGTCGCTGGAAATGTCTTCGCTGACGATTTCCGGGCCGCGTATCTCGGCGCAGGCCTTGAGCTTTTCGCGCAAGGCCTTGCCGATGTTGCTCATGGCGTCGAAATCATCGACGCCGAAATGGTGAATCCATTTCATCACCTGACCGGCACGGAAGCGCTTCTCCCCAATCGACTCGAAGAAGCTTTCCAGCTGCGGCTGGGTCAGGCCCAGCAAATTCACCTTACCGGTCGTGGCAATCATAGGATTCACCTTCGCTCGATCAGCGAATGCGTGCGCACACTTCGGTGGCCGCGAAGAAGTAGGCGATCTCGCGTGCGGCGGAGGCTTCCGAGTCGGAACCGTGCACAGCGTTCTCGTCAATGGAGACAGCGAAGTCAGCGCGGATGGTGCCCGCGGCGGCTTCTTTCGGATTGGTGGCGCCCATCAGCTCGCGGTTCTTGGCAATGGCATTCTCACCTTCCAGAACCTGAACGATGACCGGACCGGAAGTCATGAAAGCAACCAGATCCTTGAAGAAGCCACGCTCGCTGTGCTCGGCGTAGAAGCCAGCAGCTTCACGCTCGGACAGCTGAACCATCTTGGAAGCGACGACGCGCAGGCCGGCCTTCTCGAAACGGGTGGTGATTTCGCCAATCACGTTCTTGGCGACGGCATCGGGTTTGATGATGGAGAAGGTGCGTTGCAGGGCCATGTAAGGACTCCAAAACTGATGGGTTAAAGCGAACGAATAAACCCGCGAATCATACGCGGGTTCGGGTCAAAACATAAGAGTAGTCGGCAGCTAGGCGTTCGAGCGAAGCCGTATCGGAGCCCCGATAGAGTCGTTGGTTACTGCGCTTCTTCGATCCAGGCGGCCTGGATGGCTTCCAGCACTTTCTCGCCGCCACGCTGTGGGTCGTCGGAAAAATCCGGTAGATCCAGCACCCAGCGATGCAGCTCGACGAAGTTCACGTAGCGCGGATCGACTTCAGGCCGCGCTTCGGCCAGCTCGATGGCGATATCCAGCACATCGGTCCAATGCAGACTCATGAATGACGCCCTCGCCTCAATGCCCTTCGGAAACCTGGTTGATGGTGTATTTAGGGATTTCCACGACCAGATCGGCCTTGTCGACCACTGCCTGACAAGACAGACGCGAGGTCGGCTCCAGCCCCCAGGCCTTGTCCAGCATATCGTCCTCGAGCTCGTCGGATGGTTCCAGACTGGAGAAACCCTCGCGGATCACGACGTGACATGTGGTACAGGCACAAGACTTCTCGCAGGCGTGCTCGATATCGATGCCGTTGCGCAGCGCAGCATCCAGTACGGTTTCGCCGACTTGTGCCTCGATCACGGCGCCCTCTGGGCAGTGTTCGGCATTGGGCAGAAAGATGATCTGCGGCATCTGGGTCATTCCTCGATATCGTTGAGCCGTCGTCCGGCCAGCGCGGCCTTGACGGTTGAATCCAGTCGACGCGCAGCGAAGGCATCGGTGATATGGCTGAGTCGCTTGCTCTGACGCTCGATCGCAACGCCGTCCTGACTGTCGAGCAGCGCGCGCAGCGCATTCATCTGCTCTTCGATGGCTTCGCGCTCCTCAGCACTCAGCAGCCGCTCGCCATCAGCCGCCAGCGCCGCCTCCACAGCCTCCAGCAGCCGCTGGGCATCAACCAGCTGTTCGCGCAGGGCGCGGGCCTGCTTGTCCTCACCAGCCTTGCGGAAGGAGTCTTCAAGCATGCGCGCAATTTCGCCGTCCGTGAGCCCGTAGGATGGCTTGACCTGAATGCTCGCCTCAACGCCCGAGGTCAACTCGCGCGCAGAAACACTCAGCAACCCGTCGGCGTCGACCTGAAACGTCACACGGATCTTCGCCGCCCCCGCCACCATCGGTGGAATGCCGCGCAGCTCGAAGCGCGCCAGCGAACGGCAGTCGGCGATCAGTTCGCGCTCACCCTGCAGCACGTGAATCATCATGGCCGTCTGGCCATCTTTATAAGTGGTGAAGTCCTGGGCGCGTGCAACCGGAATGGTGGTGTTGCGCGGGATGATCTTTTCCATCAGCCCGCCCATCGTCTCCAGCCCCAGCGACAATGGAATCACGTCGAGCAGCAGCAATTCATTGCCGTCACGATTATTGCCAGCTAGCGTTTCGGCCTGAATCGCAGCACCGATTGCTACCACTTCATCCGGATCGATATCGGTCAGCGGCTCGCGACCGAACAACTGTCCAACCAGACTGCGCACCAGAGGAACGCGAGTCGAACCGCCGACCATGACGACTGCATTGACTTCACCCGGCTCGACGGCGGAATCGCGCACCGCGCGCCGACAGGCCTTGAGGCTGCGCGCAACCATCGGCTCGATCAGCGCATCGAAGGTCGCCCGATCCAACTGCCCTTGCCAGCCCGCATAGCTGATCGGCGTGCTATCGGTATCACTTAGATGCTCCTTCGCGGCACAGGCAATCTTCAGCAGCTCGCGCTGCGCACCCGGCTCAAGGTCACCGGATATGCCGGCCTGATCGAGAATCCACCCGGCCACGGCATGATCGAAATCGTCACCGCCCAAGGCGGTATCACCACCGGTGGCCAGCACTTCGAACACACCCTTGGTCAGGCGAAGAATGGAAATATCGAACGTACCGCCACCCAGATCGTAGATCGCGACCACACCTTCGGCCTGTCGATCGAGACCATAGGCGACCGCCGCAGCGGTCGGCTCGTTGAGCAGACGCAAAACATTCAGCCCGGCCAGTCGCGCCGCATCTTTGGTAGCCTGGCGTTGCGCGTCGTCGAAGTACGCCGGCACCGTGATCACCGCACCCACCAGCTCTCCGCCGAGCGTCGCCTCGGCACGCTCGCGCAGTGCTCGCAATATCTCCGCGGAAATTTCTACCGGACTCTTGGGCCCCTGCACCGTCTCGATGAACGGCATCTGCGACTCGCCACCGCTGAAGTGATAGGGGAGCTGCTCACCCAACTGTTTCACATCGGCAAGGCCACGCCCCATAAGGCGCTTGACCGAGCTAATGGTGTTGAACGGGTCGCTCGCTGCAGCGGCCTTGGCGGCGCGCCCCACTTCGACGCGGTCGGCGTGGTAGCGCACCACCGAAGGCAGTATTACCCGCCCATCGGCATCCGCCAGCGGTGCCGTAACACCACTGCGCAGAGCTGCTACCAGCGAATTGGTGGTGCCCAGATCTATTCCGACGGCAAGGCGTCGCTGGTGAGGCTGAGGGCTTTGTCCGGGCTCGGCAATCTGAAGTAAGGCCATATCTGTCTGATGTCGAGCGCAGCGCCAGGCGCCACGCGAAGGTTAATCGTCGAGGCGCTCTTCGAGTTCGCGCACTTCCTGGGACAGCTTGTCGAGAAACTGCATGCGTCGCACTAGGCGCTCGGCCTCTTCACGCGCTGAAGCATCACGCCAGATCTGCGCGAAGCGCTCATCCAGCGCGCGCTGGGCATCCCTGAGGCGCACCTTGAAAGTTGCGATCCCCGGGAGGTCGACCTGCTCATGCAGCGCCTCCAGCTCTTCGCGCCAGTGCATCTGCTGCATGAGGAATGTCGGGTCCTGCACGGTGGCTTCAAGAGGCAGGTCGTGTCCCTGCAGACTCAACAGATAACGCGCTCGCCGGGCCGGCGACTTGAGCGTCTGGTATGCCTCGTTGAGATTGGCCGAGCGCTCCAGCGCCTGGCGCTGCTCGGACTCGCCGGCGTCGGCAAAACGATCGGGGTGAACCTGGCGCGCCAGGTTTCGATAGCGCTCCGAAAGGTCGTTCAGATCGAGATCGAACTCCGGCTGCAGATCGAAAAGCGCGTAATGACAGGGATTGCCCACAGCGTCCTCAGATATTGAAGCTCTCGCCGCAGCCGCATTCGCCACGCACGTTGGGGTTATTGAACTTAAAGCCTTCGTTGAGCCCTTCGCGGACGAAATCGAGCTCGGTGCCGTCAAGATAAACGAGGCTTTTCGGATCGATGATGACCTTGACGCCATGACTTTCGAACACCGCATCGTCAGCGCTGGTTTCATCGACGAATTCCAGCACATAGGCCAACCCGGAGCAGCCGGTGGTCCTGACGCCCAGCCGCACGCCTACGCCCTTTCCACGCCCCTGCAACGAACGATTGACATGCTGGGCCGCGGCTTCGGTCATGGTGATAGCCATCGACAAACCTCCTTTAGAGCAGGCCTTTCTTCTCGCGATAGTCGCGCACGGCAGCTTTGATCGCGTCTTCGGCAAGTACCGAGCAGTGAATCTTCACCGGCGGGAGTGCCAGCTCTTCGGCGAGCTGGGTGTTCTTGATGGTTTCTGCCTCTTCCAGCGTCTTGCCCTTCATCCACTCGGTAGCGAGGGAGCTGGAGGCGATGGCCGATCCACAGCCATAGGTCTTGAACTTGGCGTCTTCGATGATGCCCTGCTCGTTGACCTTGATCTGCAGCCGCATCACGTCGCCGCATGCCGGCGCGCCGACCATGCCGGTGCCGATGTTCGGATCCTCGGCGTCGAACTTGCCGACGTTACGCGGATTTTCGTAGTGGTCAATGACCTTTTCACTGTAAGCCATGATGCAATCCTCTCTGAATCAAGCGTTGCGGAGCCGACGGCTCAGTGGGCCTGCCACTCGACCTTGGAAATATCGACACCGTCTTTGAACATGTCCCACAGGGGGGACAGCTCACGCAATTTGGTTACCGCTTCGCTGACCTTCTGTGCTGCGTAATCGACTTCCTCCTCCGTGGTGAAACGACCGAAGGTGAAGCGAATCGAGCTGTGCGCCAGTTCGTCGTTGCGCCCCAATGCGCGCAACACGTAAGAGGGCTCGAGCGATGCGGAGGTACAGGCAGAACCGGATGACACTGCCAGGTCCTTGAGCGCCATGATCAACGACTCGCCTTCCACATAGTTGAAGCTGAGGTTGAGGTTGTGTGGCACCCGGGCGGTCATGCTGCCATTCACATACAACTCTTCCAGATGCTCGACCTGCCTGAAAAAACGGTCGCGCAAGGCGCGAATATGTTCGCGTTCCTGGACCATCTCCTCCTTGGCAACGCGGAAGGCTTCGCCCATCCCAACCAGCTGATGGGTCGCCAGCGTACCGGAGCGCATGCCGCGCTCATGTCCACCACCATGCATCTGCGCCTCGAGGCGCACCCGCGGCTTGCGACGCACATAAAGCGCACCCACGCCCTTCGGCCCGTAGGTCTTGTGTGCCGAGAACGACATCAGATCGACCTTCATAGCCTCCAGATCGATCTCGACCTTACCGGTAGACTGCGCGGCATCAACATGGAAAAGAACGCCGCGGGCACGGGTCAGTTCGCCAATGGCGGCGATATCGTTAATGGTGCCAATCTCGTTGTTCACATGCATCACCGACACCAGGATGGTGTCCTCGCGCAGCGCCGCCTCAACCATCGCCGGCGTGATGATGCCGTCCTCGCCCGGCTCGATGTAGGTCACCACGAAGCCTTCGCGTTCTAGCTGGCGAGTGGTATCCAAAACCGCCTTGTGCTCGATCTTGGTGGTGACGATGTGCTTACCTTTGCTGGCATAGAAATGCGCCACACCCTTGATCGCAAGGTTGTCCGACTCGGTAGCACCGGATGTCCAGACAATTTCACGGGGATCAGCATTCACCAGCTCTGCCACCTGACGACGAGCATTCTCTACTGCTTCTTCGGCGCGCCAGCCAAAGGCATGCGAGCGGGAAGCCGGGTTGCCGAAATTGCCATCGATAGTCAGGCATTCGATCATCTTCGCGGCAACGCGGGGATCAACCGGAGTAGTGGCGGAATAATCCAGGTAAATCGGCAATTTCATTCGCTTGTCTCCTAATCAGGCGGTCGTCCGACTCATTCGATGGCGGACGCTTCGATCTTATCCAGCTGCGGTGAGGCACCGTTGGCACGACGCATGTCTTGGCGCAGGGCAACCTGCTGCACATCCTGGCGCTTTACTAGATCAGCCAGGCTGATGCTGCTTAGAAATTCGTGTATCTGCTGGCTCAGATCGCACCATAGATGGTGAGTCAGACAGGTATCTCCGGAATGACAGCCTCCGAGCCCCTGGCAGCGCGTGGCGTCGACCGATTCATTGACAGCATCGATCACCTGGGCGACCTGGATACCCGCCATGTCACGCGAGAGCTGATAGCCGCCACCAGGCCCACGCACACTGGTGACCAGACTGCCGCGCCGCAACTTGGCGAACAGCTGTTCGAGATAGGAAAGCGAAATCCCCTGCCGCTCCGAAATATCGGCGAGAGAAACCGGTCCATGCTGCGCATGTAGCGCTAGATCGAGCATGGCGGTCACGGCATAACGGCCTTTAGTGGTCAATCGCATCGGCTTGCACCAAGCATCACGGTTTGGATGCGATTATGCTATTTCCGAGTATTTAGGTCAACTATATGACCCATTAAATTACTCAGGAATTGGCCGTACCATCCGGGTCAGCGGAAAGTGGACCGGGCAGTCACGCCAGAACGGCCGGCATGATAGCAGCTGCCCACCACCCCTCGCATCAAGAGCGCGGGACATCCTCCTCGGCCGCCTTGACCTCCGTGAAGTCCTCCTCGCGCAGCTGCGGCAGGTCCTCAGCGCAATAGTCGCTCCCCAGGGCCTTGAGAGCCCCACACATGCCTTCCAGACGGTCTTCCACCGCCTGAACGTGATCGAGCAGCTGGCCGATCGCACGCGCAACAGGATCCGGCATGTCGCCGCTGACACCGTACGCATCGAAGCCGATCTTTTCGGCGATTGCCTTGCGCTTTGCTTCCTGCTCGTCATCCGACTTCACGATGATGCGCCCCGGAATGCCCACCGCGGTCGCCCCAGCCGGCACTGCCCGAGTTACCACGGCATTCGAGCCGATCTTGGCGCCAGCGCCCACCGTAAATGGCCCGAGAATCTTGGCGCCAGCACCGACGATCACCCCATCCTCCAACGTCGGATGGCGCTTGCCCTTGTTCCAGCTGGTACCACCTAGCGTGACGCCGTGATAGAGCGTGACATCGTCGCCGATCTCGGCTGTCTCGCCGATCACGATCCCCATGCCGTGATCAATGAAGAAGCGCCGACCGATACGTGCCCCCGGATGAATCTCGATGCCGGTGAGCCAACGCCCCAAGTTCGAGCTCATACGCGCCAGCAGCTTCCATTCGCGCACCCAAAGCCAGTGCGAAAAACGGTGGATCCAGATCGCGTGCAGGCCCGGATAGCAGGTAACGACCTCCAGCGAGTTACGCGCAGCCGGGTCGCGATGAAATACGCTCTGGATGTCTTCGCGCATGCGTTCGAACATTTATTCCTGCCTCCGCTTGTGGGGCTCACCGCGAACAGCCTTCTGTGTCTCGGTGAGAATACCGCGCAGAATATTCATTTCCAGCTTGCTGATGCCACTGCGCCCGTAAAGCCGACGCAGACGCGGCATTAGATGGCGAGGCTTGGCAGGATCGAGGAAGCCGATCTCGATTAACGTCTGCTCTAGGTGACCGAAATAGTGCTCAAGCTCGTCCGCCGTGACAGGCTGGACATCGAGCATCGCCGTGGTTTCGAGCTTTTCCATCTTGGTGGGCTGTCCCTGTGCGGCGAGCCATGCCATGCGCACCTCATAGGTCAGCACCTGCACCGCGGCGGCCAGGTTCAGCGAGCTGAATTCCGGACTGGAGGGAATGTGCACGTGAAAATGACAGCGCTGCAGCTCCTCGTTGGTGAGTCCAGCATATTCACGACCGAACACCAGGGCCACCTCACCGCCCTGCTCAGCCCGCTCAAGACTTGCTCTTGCGCATTCGCGCGGGTCGAGCAGCGGCCAGGGAATGCGGCGGTCGCGCGCGCTCGTTCCCAGCACCAGCGTACAGCCCGCCAGCGCCTCCTCGAGTGTCGCCACGACCTGGGCCTCATCGAGTATGTCGGTGGCACCGGAAGCTCGGGCCACCGCATCCGAGCTGGGAAAGTCCTCCGGATCGACCAGCACCAGGCGTGACAGGCCCATGTTCTTCATGGCGCGAGCCGCACCCCCGATGTTGCCGGCATGACTGGTGTTGACCAGCACCACACGGATATTTTGCAGCGACACAGTGGTTTCTCGGTGCGAAAAAACGGACGCGAAGCTTACCGCAGCACGGCGCAAACCATCCAGCGAACGCCGTGCATCGCCCGCTACATGCGCGGCGGCTTTCCTGATAGAATTTCCGGCTTTCTTTAAACGACCAGGTATCGATCCATGCAGCCCATGCTGAATATCGCGCTGCGCGCCGCCCGCAGCGCCGGCGAACTCATTGTCCGTTCCACCGAGCGCCTGGACGTCATCTCGGTCAGCGAAAAGGACAGCAAGGACTACGTCAGCGAGATCGATCACGCCGCCGAACAGGTGATCGTCAATGCGCTGCGCAAGGCCTACCCGAGCCACGGCATTCTCGCCGAAGAAAGTGGATTGCTCGAAGGCAGCGGCGACGGCAGCGACTACCTATGGATCATCGACCCACTGGACGGCACCACCAACTTCCTGCGTGGTGTACCCCACTACGCCGTGAGCATCGCTTGCAAATACCGTGGCCGTCTGGAACATGCCGTGGTGCTCGACCCGGTGCGCCAGGAAGAATTCACCGCCAGTCGCGGTCGCGGCGCAGCACTCAACGGTCGCCGCCTGCGTGTCAGTTCGCGCAAGAGCCTGGAGGGTGCACTGCTTGGAACCGGCTTTCCGTTTCGTGACGGCCAGCTGGATAATATCGACAGCTACCTGAACATGTTCCGCAGCCTGGTCGGACAGACCGCCGGCCTCCGCCGCGCAGGTGCTGCAAGCCTGGACCTGGCCTATGTGGCGGCCGGCCGTTACGACGCGTTCTGGGAATTCGGTCTTTCCGAGTGGGACATGGCAGCCGGAGCCCTGCTGATCCAGGAAGCCGGCGGACTGGTCAGCGACTTCGCCGGCGGTCACGAATTCCTGGAAAAGGGCCAGATCGTGGCAGGCAACGCCAAGTGCTTCAAGGCGGTACTGACCGCCATCCAGCCTCACCTGACACCATCGCTCAAACGCTGAGACTGAGACGAATAAAAAACGCCCCGATTGGGGCGTTTTTTATTTCGGGTTAAACCTGAAATTACTGTTGCGACAACACCAACTGGCCATCGCGCACCGGGATGGTGTCGCCCGGCTCTCGATCCATACGGACCTGTCCCACCTCACCCGCCAGATCGTACTTAACGTCGTAGCCAACGATACGATCTTCAACGTCGGTCACGGTGTCGCAGCGCGTTTCCGTCGTCGTATAGGTGTCGCCAGCCTGCATGTTGCCCTGAATCTTGTTGCCTGCGTAACCGCCGGCGGCCGCGCCAGCCACGGTGGCGATCTTCTTGCCATTGCCACCACCAATCTGGTTGCCCAGCAGACCACCAGCCACCGCACCGATTACCGTACCGGCGATCTTGTGCTGGTCCTGAACAGGGCGCTGCCGTGTCACCGCAACGTCCTTACAGACCTCGCGGGGTGTCTTGATGGACTCCGTTACAGCCTTGACCGCCAGGACCTTGGCAAACTCGGGCTCACGATCGACCAGACTATAGGTCGCTAACGCCCCACCCGCAGTCGCCACAACCGCACCCAGAATCGCCCCTGTCACCATTGACTTGTTCACTTCTTGCTCTCCTTCTGCAGAGCGCAGCCTGCCTGTGCCGATCAGACAGACTGGAGCGCAAAAAGTTTCCCAATGCAGACGCGCTGCGCGCAGGATGCGTGGCGCGATCAGGGTCGCTCATCCACCTCGCTGGCAGCCGGCGGCATGAGGTCGGCGGCAGTCAGCTTCAGCCATACCAACACCGTTGCCCCGATATAAACAGACGAGTAGGTACCCACCACCACGCCGATCAGCAGGGCCAGCGCGAAGTTGGCCAGCGTGTCCCCACCGAAGACTAGCAACGCGATGAGCGCGAGCGCCGTGGAGAAAGAGGTCGCCATCGTCCGCAACAGCGTCTGGGTAACCGAGATATCGATGTTCTCGATCAGATCCGCCTTGCGCAGTACACGGAAATTCTCGCGAATCCGGTCATAGATGATGATCGTGTCGTTGAGCGAATAACCGATCATTGCCAGGACCGCCGCCAGAACCGTCAGGTCGAACGGAATCTCGAAAAACGCAAGAATACCCAACGTCAGAATGGTGTCGTGCGCCAGCGAGGCGATCGCCCCGACCCCAAACTTCCACTGGAAGCGGAATGCGAGATAAACCATGATCCCGCCCAGCGCCAGGAGCATCGCCAGGCCACCTTGATCGCGCAGCTCCTCGCCTACCTGGGGGCCGACGAATTCGACACGCTTGACCTCGAAGCGGGCCGAAGGATCGATGGTCTTCAACGCCGCACTGATCTTGCTGCCCAACTGCGGATCATCACCGGCCAGGCGGATCAGTACATCCGTGGTCGCACCGAAACTCTGAACCACCGCATCGGCATACCCCGCCTGGCCCAGTTCACGCTTGATCACTTCCAAATCGGCCGGCTGCTCGTACTGCAGCTCGATCAACGTGCCGCCGGTAAAATCCAGGCCGAAGTTGAGGCCCTTGCCGATAAGCGCCACCAGGCCGACAACAGTTAGCAGTACCGTGATGGCGAACGCGATATTGCGGATCGCCATGAAACGAATGGTGTTCTTGATCATGGTCGTGCCCTCAGATCCACAACTTCTTGACGTTACGACCGCCGAAAATCAGGTTGACCATACCGCGGGTAAACATGATGGCGGTGAACAATGAGGTTAGAATCCCCAGCGACATCGTCACCGCAAAACCCTTGATCGGCCCGGAGCCCAGCGCAAACAGAATCCCGCCGACCAGCAGGGTGGTCAGGTTACTGTCGAGAATCGCCGAGTACGCGCGATCGAAGCCCTCATGAATCGCACGCTGAACCGAAAGCCCATTTTTCAGCTCCTCGCGAATACGCGAGTAGATGAGCACGTTCGCATCCACCGCCATGCCAAGCGTCAGCACGATACCGGCGATACCAGGCAGCGTGAGCGTGGCACCGATGACCGACATCAGACCGACCAGCAGCACCAGGTTGAACGCCAGTGCGACAGTCGCCAGCACGCCGAAGAACTTGTAGATGAGGATGACGAAGATCGACACGAAGACCAGCGCCCACCAGGTGGACTCGATTCCCTTGTCGATGTTCTCGGCGCCCAGGCTTGGGCCGATGGTCCGCTCTTCGGCGAAATACATCGGCGCCGCGAGCCCACCGGCGCGCAGCAGCAGCGCCAGTTCGGAAGATTCACCTTGTCCGTCCAGTCCGGTAATGCGGAACTGGCTGCCCAGAGGTGACTGAATAGTCGCCAGACTGATGATCTGCTTCTCTTCCTGGAAGCTCTGCAGCATGACTTCCTGCTCCACGCCGTCGACGTTCTGTCGTACATAGCGGGTAACCGGCTTCTGCTCGATAAAAATGACCGCCATGCTGCGCCCGACGTTATTGCGGGTGGCGCGGTTCATCAGATCGCCGCCGTGACCATCGAGACGAATGTTGACCTGAGGCCGGCCGTTTTCGTCATAGCTGGCCTGAGCGTCAGTCACCTGATCACCGGTAATGATCAGGCTGCGCTCGAGCGCTACCGCCGGGCGACCTGGCTCACGAAACTCGAAGGACTCGGTAGTTGCGCGCGGTGCGTCGGGCTCGGCGGCGAGACGGAACTCGAGGCTCGCCGTCTTACCGAGGATGCGCTTGGCTTCGGCGGTATCCTGAACACCCGGCAGCTCGACGACGATTCGGTTGGCGCCCTGACGCTGGACCAGCGGCTCGGAGACGCCCAGTTCGTTGACCCTGTTACGCACGGTGGTCAGGTTCTGTTTGATCGAATACTCGCGAATTTCCGCCAGCTTGGCCTGGGTCAACGCGACGTTCAGAACCTGCTGTCCGCTACGCTCGGTGCTGGTCAGTTCGAAATCCGTGAAGTTCTTGCGTACCAGCGCCTGAACACGCCCCAGGGTTTCGCTGTCGGCAAAGCCCAGCTGGAACGCGTCGCCGCGCGACGGCAGGCTGCGATAACGAATCCGCTCCTTGCGCAGCAGTGCCTTGACCTCGCCCTCATAGACTTGCATGCGCGCGGCAACGGCCTTCTCCATGTCAACCTCGAGGAGGAAATGCACGCCACCGGACAGGTCAAGCCCGAGCTTCATCGGACTGGCGCCCAGATTGCGCAGCCATTGCGGCGTCGTCGGAGCCAGATTCAGAGCGACTACATAGTCGTCTCCCATGACCCGGCGCACGGCTTCCTTGGCCGGCAGCTGGTCCGACAGTCGCTCCAGACGCAGCAAGCCACCGCTCTCGGTAACCTCGGCGGCTTTCACCGCAATGCCAGCCTGCTTCAACGCTCCAACCGCACGATCGAGCGCGGACTGATCGACCTTTAGCGTCGTGCTGGCGCCGGTAAGCTGAATTGCCGGGTCGTCGGGATAGAGATTAGGTGCGGAATAGACCAGGCCAATAGCCAGCACTGCCAGGATCAGCAGATATTTCCACAGGGGATACTTGTTCAGCATGATGCCGCCCACTTAAAGACGCGGGGCGCCTTGCGCGCCCCGTCGTGGTATTGAATAACTCGGCTCAGATGGCCTTCAGCGTGCCTTTTGGCAACGTTGCGGCGATTGCCATTTTCTGGAACTTCAGTTCGACGTTATCGGACACCTCGACTACCACGAAGTCATCGGCAACCTTGGTGACTTTGCCTGCGATGCCACCAGAAGTGACAACTTCGTCGCCCTTCTGCAGACCGCCAATCAGGTTCTTGTGCTCTTTTGCGCGCTTGGCCTGAGGACGCCAGATCATCAGATAGAAGATGACCAGAAAACCGACCAGGAAAACCCATTCGAAACCAGTACCGGCAGGACCAGCAGCAGCCTCCTGGGCATGGGCGACGGGGATCAGAAAGCTCATGTAGCACTCCTGTTGCTTAAGATATGGATTCTAGAAATTTGTCATGCAACCGGCGGCGTTGGCATACCGCGTCGGGCATAGAAGGCGTCGACAAAGGCCGCCAATGTACCTTGTTGAATAGCGTCGCGTAAACCAGCCATCAGACGCTGATAATGTCGCAAATTGTGGATTGTATTCAGCATGCTACCGAGCATTTCACCGCACTTGTCCAGGTGATGCAGATAGGCGCGGGAGAAGTGCTGGCATGTGTAGCAATCACAACCGGCATCCAGCGGCGAGTTGTCGTGCCGGTGAATCGCATTGCGAATCTTGATCACGCCCGTGTCGGTAAAAAGATGACCATTGCGCGCGTTGCGGGTCGGCATCACGCAGTCGAACATATCGACGCCACGACGAACGCCTTCGACGAGATCCTCCGGCTTGCCGACTCCCATCAGATAACGTGGTTTGTCCGTGGGCATGCGCGGCGGCAGGAAATCGAGCACACGAATCATCTCTTCCTTCGGCTCGCCCACCGACAAACCGCCGATCGCCAGACCGTCGAAGCCGATTTCGCAAAGACCGTCCAGAGAGCGCATGCGCAGCGATTCATACATGCCACCCTGGACGATGCCGAACAACGCCGCCGGACTATCGCCATGCGCGACTTTCGAACGCTTGGCCCAGCGCAGCGAAAGCTCCATTGACCGCTGCGCTGTCTCCTCGTCGGCCGGATACGGAGTGCACTCGTCAAAGATCATGACGATATCCGATCCCAATTCACGCTGGACCTGCATCGACTCTTCCGGTCCCATAAACACCTTGGCGCCATCGACAGGGGATGCGAAATACACGCCCTCCTCCTTGATCTTGCGCATCGCCCCCAGGCTGAACACCTGAAAGCCACCGGAGTCGGTCAGAATCGGCCCCTGCCATTGCATGAAATCGTGCAGATCACCGTGCTGCCTGATTACTTCAGTGCCAGGACGCAGCCAGAGGTGAAACGTGTTGCCGAGTATGATCTGCGCCCCAATACCTTCGATATCGCGCGGCAGCATGCCCTTGACCGTGCCGTAGGTACCCACCGGCATGAACGCCGGCGTTTCGACCGTTCCACGGGGAAACGTCAGTCGACCCCGGCGCGCCTTGCCGTCGGTGGCAAGCAACTCGAACGACATGTGACAGATGCGACTCATTGGTTTTCCTCGGGTCCGCGCGCAGCCTGGTTGCGCGTTATGAACATGGCGTCGCCGTAACTGAAGAAGCGATAGCCCTCCCGCACCGCCTCGGCATAGGCCGCCATCGTTTCGCGATAGCCGGCAAAAGCCGCCACGAGCATCAACAGCGTGGACTCTGGCAGATGAAAATTGGTTACCAGCGCGTCCACCACATTAAAGGGCTTGCCGGGATAGATGAAGATATCGGTATCGCCACTGAACGGCCGCAGCTCGCCGCTGCGCGCAGCCGTTTCCAGCGACCGCACGCTGGTGGTCCCCACCGCGATGACTTTGCCACCTCGCGCGCGGCAGGCAGCCACCGCATCGACCACCTCCTGGCTCACCTCCAACCATTCCTGGTGCATGTGATGATCTTCGATTCGCTCGACACGCACCGGCTGGAAGGTCCCGGCGCCGACATGCAGGGTGACAAACGCGGTTTGCACGCCCTTGTCCCGCAACGCCGCAAGCAGCGCCGTATCGAAATGCAGACCGGCCGTAGGTGCCGCAACGGCTCCGGCATGCTGTGCGTAGACGGTCTGGTAACGTTCCCGGTCCGCCTGCTCGTCGGCACGATCTATATAAGGAGGCAAAGGCATGTGTCCAACCCGCTCGAGCAATGGCAACACTTCTTCGCTGAAGCGCAGCTCGAACAGCGAATCATGCCGTGCCACCATCACCGCTTCGCCGCCGCCGTCCAGAACGATTACGCTTCCGGCCTTGGGAGATTTGCTGGCCCGCACATGCGCGAGCACGCGATGACTGTCGAGCACCCGCTCGACGAGTATCTCAAGCTTGCCGCCAGACGCCTTGCGCCCAAACAAACGCGCAGCAATCACCCGAGTATTGTTGAACACCATCAGATCGCCGGACCGCACATATTCAAGCAGATCGACAAAGCGGCGATGCGCCAGATCGCCTGTCTCTCCATCGAGCACCAGCAGGCGACTCGCACGGCGCTCCGCCAGAGGGTGGCGAGCGATTAGAGAATCTGGGAGTTGAAAAGAGAAATCAGAGACTTGCATGGTTTTGGCGGGATATTGGCGGGGCGCAAAGCTTAGCGGAAAGACTCCCCAATCGCTACGTCAGCGATTGACCACTCAACCGCTCATCCCTATACTGCGCCGCCACTGTGCCTCGATGGCGGAATCGGTAGACGCAGCGGATTCAAAATCCGCCGCTGGCGACAGCGTGAGAGTTCGAGTCTCTCTCGGGGCACCATTCATTGCCGACGGCCACGGTCCGCGGCAGCACCATGTCATCCTGATCGGCAGAAACTTTCGGCAAACGAACCAACTGCGCCAGGTCGGAACGACAGCGAAACGATCATTGCGATCTGCAAAGCTTCATCCGGACAGCAACACGATCCGAAGCGTCACAAGTCGGCATTCAGTTCATGCTCTTCGCACGCAGAACCCAGGCGCGCTTGAAAGCAACAGCATCGACTTGGCATCACTCTACATCGCATGAATATGCATCGCCGAAGAGGCACTTTCACATGACTTTGAGGGGTTGGCATTCCCCGACAAGTTATCGTAGAGTGTGCCCACTGTGTTTGCATGGGTCGCTGTTGAATCGTGACCTGGTGCAGTAGATCTTCAGATCCGCTCTCCGCTCGACTCTCTTACTCTTTGCAACCAGTTCCAGCTTTCCTGCGCCATTGCAGGAGGCAATTCTACTTTTGAGTTTCAAGGATACAAAGACATGTCGAATCGTCAGAACGGTACCGTCAAGTGGTTTAACGACGAGAAAGGTTTTGGTTTCATCACTCCCGAGAGCGGTCCGGATCTGTTCGTGCACTTCCGCGCGATCGAAGGCAACGGCTTCAAGAGCCTGAAAGAAGGCCAGAAAGTCAGCTTCATCGCCGTGCAAGGTCAAAAGGGCATGCAGGCTGATCAGGTTCAGATTCTGGGCTGAGTCACCGCTCCGAAAAGCCCCTGATGGCAACATCAGGGGCTTTTTTATGCGCGCAATTCCGTAGAATGCGCGCCTTGTACCAACCACCAGGATTCGAGATGAGCCGACACCTGCTCAGCCCGCAGGGCCAGTTCCCCGCCGCCAGCCTGATACGCCGCCTCGCCGCCATGTTCTACGACAGCCTGCTGTGTATCGCATTGATGATGGTGGTGACCCTGTTCTACCAACAGGTGCTGCTGCGACTGTTCTATGGGAGCGAACAACTGAAGGCCGTGGCCGACGCTGGCGGCCTGGATATCGACCCACTGCTTTCGACGCTACTGATGTTCAGCCTGTTCGCCTTCTTCGCCAAGTTCTGGACCCACAATGGCCAGACGCTCGGCATGCAGGTCTGGGGTATCCGCATCCAGAACAAGGACGGCACGGCCATCGACCTGTGGCAGGCGCTGCTGCGTTTTCTGATCGCGATCATGTCCTGGCTGAGCCTGGGACTGGGGCACCTCTGGATGCTCTGGGACAAGGACAAACGTACCTGGCAGGACATTTACTCGGAAAGCCAGGCCGTACAGTTGCCGAAAAACATTCACAAGAAGTAAGCCGAAGGCGGAACAGGCTTCAGACCAGCCCCCCCCGTCGAGCCAACGGCTCAAGCGGCGGAATCGATCTGAACATGAGCACTCAATGCGCCCCGCCGCTTGAAGCCAGTTCCACCACTCATCCCGCCCGCCGCAACAGCCAGACACCGATCAGCGCACAAACTCCCGCCGGCAGTGCGACCGCCAGCAACGGCGAGAAGCCAAACACCTGACTCGCCGGCCCGAGCAGATCCTGAATGATGCGGAAGACGAATCCGACCACCACGCCGGTGAAGATGCGCTGCCCCAGCGTCACCGAGCGCAGCGGGCCGAAGATGAACGAGATTGCGAGGAGCACCAGTGCAACAGTTACGGCGGGCTGCAGCACCTTCGTCCAGAATGCCAGCCAGTAACGGCCGTTGTTGAGCCCCTGATCCGCCAGGTAATGGATGTAACGCCACAAACCGGTGATCGACAGCGACTCCGGGGCCACCACCACGATCCCCAGCAGTTGCGGCGTCAGCTGCACATCCCAGCGCTCTTCGCTCGCCTGCGCTACTTCGGTGTGATCGCCGCGAAAATGCGTGGTCGCAATGTTGCTCAGCAACCAGTGATCATTCCGGTAGCTGGCGCGCTTGGCGAAACTGGCCGACAGCAAACGTCGCTCATCGTCGAAACGGTAGCGCGTCACCCCAACCAGCACGCCCCCCGGCTGCACGGCATTGACGTGCACGAACTCGTTTTCCTGTCGATGCCAGAGGCCGCGCTTGCTGCTCTGCGCCTCGCCCGCACCCTGCGCCAGCGAACGGCGGGCCTGGGCGATGTCTTCGGTCCAGGGCGCCGCGTATTCACCGATCAGTACGCCGACCAGCAGCAGAACGAGGGTCGGCTTCATAACCGCCACGACGATCCGGCCGAGCGAAATGCCGGCGGCGCGCATCACGGTCAACTCGCTGCTGCTGGCCAGCGTACCCAGACCGATCAGACAGCCGATCAGCGCCGCCATCGGCAGCATCTCGTAGAGCCGGCGCGGCGAGGTCAGCAGCACATACTCCAGCGCATCCGCCAGACCGTATCCACCCTCTACATCGCCCAACTCGTCGATGAAGGCAAATAGGAGGGCCAGGCCGACGATAATGCCCAAAACGGTCAGAATCGCCAGAAAGACATGGATCGCGATGTATCGATCGAGCTTAACCATGCACCACCCCCGGCGCCGCCCGACGCTTCTTCAACCTCAGCATCAACGGCTCCCAGTACAACATCAGCAGACCTATCGCGAAAAACAGTCCGTGCACCCACCACAAACCGAGTGCCATTGGAATTCGCCCCTTGTCGAGCGCACCGCGCACAGCGATGAGCAGCGCCAGATATGTCATGTAAAGCAGGATCGCTGGCAGCAGCTTGAGGAAACGCCCCTGACGCGGATTGACGCGAGCCAGCGGCACAGCGAGCAGGGTCACGACGAATACCAGCACCGGCATGGACAGGCGCCACTGCAATTCGGAGCGATGGCGCAGGTTGTCGCTGCCAAGCAGCTCCCGCGTCGGCATCGCCTCGCGCTCGCTCAGCTCGACGGCCACCTGCGGCTTGGGCAGCAGCACACCGTAGGTGTCGTATTGGATGGCGCGATAGTCCGCCTGCCCGGGATTGCCGTCGTAGCGAAAGCCATTCTCCAGAATCAGGTAACGGCTGCCGTCAGGCTGGATTTCCTGTCGCCCGCTTTCCGCCACCAGCACGGAAACCCCACGCGCCTGTCCCGAACGGGCCGAAGTGTTGGTCTCGGAAATGAATACCCCTGCCAGCTCGCTGCGGTCGGCCGATAGCTCGCGCGTATAGGTTACCCGCGAGCCATCGCGCAGGTTCTGAAAACGCCCCGGCACCAGGGTGTCGAATTCGGTCAGCGAATCCTGCTGATTGAGGATCCGGTCCACTTCGGCAATGCCCTGCGGCGCAAGCCCAAGGCTCAGCCAGCCGACGAGCGCAGCCACCAGGGCCGCCGGCGCCAGACTGTACAGCAGCAGGCGACGCTGGCTCATCCCGGTGGCCGAGAGCACCGTCATTTCGCTATCGAGATACAGCCTTCCATACGCCAGCAATATTCCGAGAAACAGGCCGAGCGGCAGAATCAACTGCAGGAAGCCTGGCAGACGGAATCCCATGATCAACAGCAGGACGCTCGGATCGAGCAACCCCTGAGCAGCCTGGGCCAGGTACTTGATGAAGCGCCCACTCATGATGATCACCAGCAGCACGGCGCTGACTGCGCTGACGGTGACCAAAAGCTCGCGGGACAGATAACGAAAGACGATCAAACCGGACACTCCAGGGTTGTCAGGCTCCGACGGCTACGCTCAAACTAGCCGCCAGTTGCCGGTTCGCCGAGATAGGCCATTGAAATGGCAGCACATCCGCCGTCAACAGCCGGCAGGCGAACCACCGGAAAAATTGGCCTGGCATTATCCTGCAAACCCGACTCTTTGTCTTGGGGACTCCTGTCATGGAATTCGTTGTAAAGACCGCGAAAGCTTCCGCGCTGAAAACCGCCACGCTGGTTCTGCCAGTCGGTGAAGGGCGCACCCTCGGCGAAACGGCCCAGGCCGTCGATATCACCAGTGGCGGTGTCATCGGCTCGATCCTCAAGCGCGGCGATCTCGACGGCAAGGTCGGGCAGACGCTGCTGCTGCACAGCGTGCCGAATCTGAAGGCCGAACGCGTGCTACTGCTCGGCGTCGGCAAGAACAACGAGCTGGACACCCGCCAGTGGCGCAAGGCGCTCGGTGCCGCTGCCGGCGTACTGAAGAGCCTCGGCGGTGCCGATGCGGCATTCGCCGTGCAGGATGTGCAGGTCAAGGGGCGCGACACTTACGCCAAGGTCCGCCTGCTGGCTGAGCTGCTCGCTGACAGCGCCTACGTGTTCGAACGCTTCAAGAGCAAGAAAGCCGACCCGCGCGCACTGAAGAAAATCGTCCTGCTCTGCGACAAGTCACAGCAGGACGACATCGAGCGCGCGGCCCGTCACGCCTCAGCCATCGCTTCGGGCATGGCGTTGACCCGCGACCTCGGCAACCTGCCGCCGAATCTGTGCCACCCGAGCTTCATGGCCGAGCAGGCGCGGCAGCTCGGTAAATCCTTCAAGGGTTTGAAGGTGGACGTGCTCGATGAGAAGAAGCTGCGGGATCTGGGCGCCGGTGCGTTCCTCGCCGTAGCCCAAGGCAGCGAGCAACCGGGCTGCATCGTGGTCATGCAGTACAACGGCGGAGCCAAGGGCGAGCAGCCTTACGCGCTGGTCGGCAAGGGCATCACCTTCGACACCGGCGGCATCAGCCTCAAGCCGGGCCTGGGCATGGACGAGATGAAGTACGACATGTGCGGCGCCGCCAGCGTGCTCGGGACCTTCCGTGCAGTCCTCGAGCTCCAGCTGCCGATCAACCTCGTCGGCCTGCTCGCCTGCGCGGAGAACATGCCCAGCGGCAAGGCCACCCGTCCCGGCGATATCGTCACCACCTTGAGCGGTCAGACCGTCGAGATCCTCAACACCGACGCCGAAGGTCGCCTGGTGCTCTGCGATACGCTGACCTATGCCGAGCGCTTCAAGCCGCGCGCGGTGATCGATGTCGCCACCCTCACCGGTGCCTGCATCGTCGCGCTGGGTAGCCACACCTCGGGGCTGCTCGGCAACGATCAGGAACTGGCGCAGCAGCTGCTCGGCGCCGGCGAGCAGGCCGGCGACCGCGCCTGGCAGCTGCCGTTGTTCGACGAGTATCAGGAGCAACTGGACAGCCCCTTCGCCGACATCGCCAACATCGGCGGGCCGAAGGCCGGCACCGTCACCGCGGCCTGCTTCCTGTCGCGCTTCACCAAGCAGTATCCCTGGGCGCATCTGGACATCGCCGGCACCGCCTGGATCAGCGGTGGCAAGGAAAAGGGCGCGACCGGTCGCCCGGTCCCGCTGCTGACCCAGTACCTGCTGGACAGGGCCCTCTGAAATGCCCTCCCGCCCGCGTACGCCCACCTGCCGGAGCGGCTTGCCGCGCGCCGGCAGTGACGGAACGCACCGATGACCCGCATCGAGTTCTACGTGCTGCCCGACGACAATCCGCTCGGGCGCCTGCGCGCGGCCTGCCAGCTGGCCGCCAAGGGCTGGCAGCACGGCCTGCCGGTGTTCATCCGCTGTCACGACGCCGCACAATGCCAGCAGCTCGACGAGCTGCTATGGAGTTTTCGCACGGAGCGCTTCATCCCTCACGAGCACTACGCGGACGATCCCCAGGCACCGGTGGTCCTCGGCCTCGAGCAGGCGCCGGCGCAGCCGCAAAGCCTGTTGATCAACCTAGCGACGACGCTGTCGCCGCACGTCGATCAGTTCAGCCGAATCATTGAGATCGTCAACCAGGAACCGGACCTACTGACGGCCTGCCGGGACAACTTCCGCCTCTACCGACGGCACGGTTACGACCCCAAGCGGGTCGAACTGTAGACCGCTGGAAGCTCAAGCCCGGACATTCGCCATGACACCCAAATCCCCCGACAAACCCGCTCAGCTGCTCGACGATCTGGAGTCCATCCGCGCCCTGCTCGGCGACCAGGATCCGCCTCTGCTGACCGAACAACTGGACCCAGCCAGCATTCCCCTGCTCTCGGATGTTGTAGCCCCCGCACCTGCGCCTCAACCCGTTGCCACACCGCAGCCCGAGCGGCGCGAACCGGCGGCACGGGCCGCTTTCCGCTCGCTGGCCGAACGACACCTGGACCACGAGTTGCGCATGGCGGCTAATCTCATTCTGCAGGAGGTGATCGACGATTTCGTCCCGCAGATCGAGGCCGAGCTGAAGCGTCGCCTCGAACGTCGCGTGGACGAACTGGTGCGTACGCCCAAGAACTAGCACGCCGCGCCGCAACGATTCCTGCGCTGACGCCTAGCCCGGATGCGATTTGGCTTTATACTCGCCCGTTTTTCCGATCAGCCGTTCTAAGGGTCCCGCCGCATGGACAAGACCTACCAGCCGCACGCCATCGAGACTTCCTGGTACCAGACCTGGGAATCGAACAACTATTTCGCGCCGCAGGGTTCCGGCGAGCCCTACACCATCATGATCCCGCCGCCGAACGTCACCGGCAGCCTGCACATGGGGCACGGTTTCAACAACGCGATCATGGATGCGCTGATCCGCTGGCGCCGCATGCAGGGCCGCAACACCCTGTGGCAGCCGGGCACCGACCACGCGGGCATCGCCACGCAGATGGTGGTCGAGCGCCAGCTGGGCGCGCAGGGCGTCAGCCGCCACGATCTGGGCCGCGAGAAATTCCTGGAAAAGGTCTGGCAGTGGAAGGAAGAATCCGGCGGCAACATTACCCGTCAGATCCGTCGTCTGGGATCTTCGGTGGACTGGTCGCGCGAGCGCTTCACCATGGACGAGGGTCTGTCCGAGGCAGTCAAGGAAGCCTTTGTGCGCTTGCACGAGGATGGTCTGATCTACCGCGGCAAGCGCCTGGTCAACTGGGACACCAAGCTGCACACCGCCATTTCCGATCTGGAAGTGGAGAACCACGACGAGAAAGGCCACCTCTGGCACCTGCGCTATCCGCTGGCTGACGGTGCGCGCACCGCGGACGGCAAGGATTACCTGGTGGTCGCCACCACCCGCCCGGAAACCATGCTCGGCGATGCGGCCATCGCCGTGCATCCCGAGGACGAGCGCTACAAGAGCCTGATCGGCCGTCACGTCATGCTGCCGCTGGTCAACCGGCTGATTCCGATCATCGCCGACGACTACGTCGACCTCGAGTTCGGCACCGGCTGCGTGAAAATCACCCCGGCCCATGACTTCAATGACTACGAGGTCGGCAAGCGCCACCACCTGCCGCTGATCAACATCTTCGACCAGAACGCCTGCGTGCTGGCCCGCGCCCAGGTGTTCGATATCGACGGCACGGTCAACGACAAGGTCGATGGCAGCCTGCCCGACGGCTATGCGCACATGGACCGCTTCGATGCGCGCAAGGCGATCGTCGCCGAGTTCGAGGCGATGGGCCTGTTGGAAAAGATCGACGACCACGCATTGAAAGTGCCGCGCGGCGACCGCTCCGGCACCATCATCGAGCCGTGGCTGACCGACCAGTGGTACGTCTCCACCAAGCCGCTGGCCGAAAAGGCCATCGCTGCGGTGGAGAATGGCCAGATCCAATTCGTGCCCAAGCAATACGAGAACATGTACTTCAGCTGGATGCGCGATATCCAGGACTGGTGCATCAGCCGCCAGCTGTGGTGGGGCCACCGCATCCCGGCCTGGTACGACGAGGCGGGCAACGTCTATGTCGGCCGTGACGAAACCGAAGTGCGCAAGCGCTACGAAATCCGCAACGACGAACCGCTGCGTCAGGACGAAGACGTACTGGACACCTGGTTCAGCTCCGGGTTGTGGACCTTCTCGACCCTCGGCTGGCCGCAGCAGACCGAATTCCTCAAGACCTTCCACCCCACCGACGTGCTGGTCACCGGTTTCGACATCATCTTCTTCTGGGTTGCCCGGATGATCATGCTCTCGACCCACCTGACCGGACAGATTCCGTTCAAGACTGTCTACGTCCACGGTCTGGTGCGCGACGGCCAGGGCCAGAAGATGTCCAAGTCCAAGGGCAACGTGCTCGACCCGCTGGATATCGTCGACGGCATCACCCTCGACGAACTGCTGCAAAAACGCACCAGCGGCATGATGCAGCCCAAGCTGGCCGAGAAGATCGCCAAGCAGACCCGCGCCGAGTTCCCGGAAGGTATCGCCAGCTACGGCACCGACGCGCTGCGCTTCACCTTCTGCTCGCTGGCCTCCACCGGCCGCGACATCAAGTTCGACATGGGCCGCGTCGAGGGCTACCGCAACTTCTGCAACAAGCTGTGGAACGCCGCCAACTTTGTCTTCGAGAACACCGAGGGCAAGGACACCGGCGTAAACGGCGAGCCCGTCGAGCTGTCGGCGGTGGACCGCTGGATCATCTCCACCTTGCAGCGCACCGAGGCCGAAGTCACCCGCCAGCTGGAAGCGTTCCGCTTCGACCTGGCCGCCCAGGCGCTGTATGAATTCATCTGGGACGAGTACTGCGCCTGGTACCTGGAGCTGGTCAAACCGCTGCTGTGGGACGAGACCGCCAGTATCGAACGCCAGCGTGGCACCCGCCGCACTCTGGTGCGCGTGCTGGAAACCGCGCTGCGTCTGGCGCATCCGTTCATGCCGTTCATCACCGAGGAAATCTGGCAGCGCGTCGCACCGCTGGCCGGCAAATCGGGCCCGACATTGATGCTGCAGCCGTGGCCGGAGTTCGACCCGGCGCGCCTGGACGAAGATGCCGAAGGCGACATCGAGTGGATCAAGGCCTTCATGCTCGGCATCCGCCAGATTCGCGGCGAAATGAACATCTCGATGGCCAAGCGCATCGACGTGGTGCTGAGCAACGCCGCGCCGCTCGACCTGCGTCGACTGGCCGATAACGAGCCGCTGCTGAAGAAGCTGGCCAAGCTGGAAACCGTGCGCACCCTCGCCGCGGGCGAGGAAGCGCCGCTGTCGGCCATCGCCCTGGTTGGCGATCTGCAGGTGCTGGTGCCGATGGCTGGGCTGATCGACAAGGATGCCGAACTGGCGCGGCTGGACAAGGAGATCGCGCGGCTGGACGGCGAGGTCAAGCGCGTCGGCGGCAAGCTGTCCAACGCCGGCTTCGTCGACAAGGCGCCGCCAGAGGTGATCGACAAAGAACGCGCCAAGCTGGCCGAGGCCGAACAGGCCAAGGCCCGTCTGGTCGAGCAGCGCGAGCGCATTGCCACGCTGTAAGCGCAAGGCCGGCATCGATGCCGGCCTTTTGTTATCGATGATCTTGATTGATCGCAACGCATCGCCGGCGACGAGCAGCCATCATGTCGCCGCCATATTCGAACAAAAAACTGACAGAGCCGCATAACGCTTCACGTCAGCGAATCCCGCCTGTAACGCCAGCCTTCGATTCCGATCGGTGCATGTCGTCTGCGCGCGTTGTTCAGCTGCAGAAGCCGCCGCCAAGCGTCTGTCGATGCTGTGCCGGTTGCTCATTCGGCGACCGGTACCTTTCCAGATGGGAGCTTTTCTGCGATGTACGCACTCATGGCCGTGGTATTCGTCATCGGTTATCTCTGCATAGCCTTCGAACATCCACTGAGAATCGACAAGGCAGCCGCCGCCTTGCTCACCGCGGTGCTGACCTGGACCGTGTTGGTCCTGGGGGCCGATGAGATTCTGCCGCTGCTGCAGCCTGGCACCCATGACCCGGCGGATTCGTCGGCCACGGTGGTCGAAGCCCTGCGCCATCATCTCGGCGAAATCTCGGAGATCCTGTTCTTTCTGCTCGGCGCGATGACCATTGTCGAGCTGATCGACTCCCATGAAGGCTTCAAGGTCATCACCGACCGCATCCAGACGCGCAAGCGCGTGCACCTGCTGTGGATCGTCGGGCTGATCACCTTCTTTCTCTCCGCGGTGCTGGACAACCTCACCACCACCATCGTCATGGTCTCGCTGTTGCGCAAACTGATCCGCGGGCGCCCTGAGCGCTGGCTCTACGTCGGTATCGTGGTGATCGCCGCCAACGCCGGAGGCGCCTGGTCGCCGATCGGCGACGTGACCACCACGATGCTGTGGATCGGCACGCAAATTTCCGCAGGCGGCATCATCACCGGCCTGTTCGTGCCCAGTCTGGTCTGCCTGCTGGTGCCGCTGCTGATTCTCAGCTTCCGTCTGCGCGGCGAAGCTCCACGGCCGCGGGCGCGGGCACACCTGGCGGAGCAACAGCCACCGGCCACCACGGTGTTCGAGCGCAATCTGGTACTGGGCCTGGGTCTTGGCTCGCTGCTGTTCGTCCCGATCTTCAAGACCATCACCCACCTGCCGCCGTACATGGGCATTCTCTTCGGCCTCGGCCTGCTGTGGATCACCACCGAATACATCCATCGCGGCAAGAACGATGAACACAAGCACCCGCTTTCGGTGGTCGGCGTGCTGCGCAAGGTCGATACACCCAGCGTGCTGTTCTTCCTCGGCATTCTGCTGGCGGTTTCCAGCCTCGCCACGGCTGGCCATCTGACCCAGGTGGCTGAAGGGCTGCGCCAGTCGCTGGGCAACATCTATGCGATCAACTATGCCATCGGGCTGCTGTCGGCAATCGTCGACAACGTGCCGCTGGTGGCCGGTGCCATGAAGATGTATCCGCTGGTCAGTCCCGAGACGCTTGCCGCGGCCGCTCCGGAGGAAACCGGCTGGCTGTCGCAGTTCCTCACCGACGGCACCTTCTGGGAGCTGCTCGCCTACTGCGCGGGTACTGGCGGCAGCAGCCTGATCATTGGCTCTGCGGCGGGCGTCGCGGCGATGGGCATGGAGAAGATCAGCTTTACCTGGTATCTCAAGCGGGTCAGCCTGCTCGCGTTCCTCGGTTACACCGCCGGTGCGGTGACCTACATCGGCATGCTCGCGCTGACCTGACGATCACTCGCGACCAACTCATCCGAGGCATTGCAACCCGCAATGCCTCGGACAAGAGGCTCCTCCATGACCACCAGCAAGACCAGAACCAGCTTCTACCGCCGACTCTACGTCGCCTGGCTGATCGACAGTGGCGCCGCCACCAGCGTCCCGGCGCTGATGACAATCACCGGCATGCCGCGCCGCACCGCGCAGGACACTCTCGCCGCGCTGGCCGAGCTGGACATCGACTGCCACTTCGAGCAGGACGACGGCGAACGACACAACGCCGGCCATTACAGCATCCGCGACTGGGGAGCCATCGACCGAAGCTGGATCGAGCGCAACCTGCCGCGCCTCAAATCCGTTCTCGGCTATCCCTGACCCTCCATGAACGGCGATCTGCTGTTGGTTCTGGGCCTGCTGGCCATCTGCGTCGGGCTGTTCATCGCCAACCGTCCGCGCATGGATGTGGTCGCGCTGCTGGCGATGGCCGCCCTGCCGCTGTCCGGCGTGCTGACCATCGACGAGGCGCTGGCCGGCTTCAGCGACCCCAGCGTACTGCTGATCGCCGCGCTATTCGTCATCGGCGACGGGTTGGTGCGTACCGGCATCGCCTACCGCCTGGGCGATTGGCTGATGCGCCGCGCTGGCAGCAGCGAGAGCCGGCTGCTGATCCTGCTGATGCTGGCGGTCGCGGGACTCGGCTCGGTGATGAGTTCCACCGGCGTGGTAGCGATCTTCATCCCCGTGACGCTCGGCATCGCCGCGCGCATGCAACTGTCGCCGCGCCGGCTGATGATGCCGCTGGCATTCGCCGGTTTGATCAGCGGCATGCTGACGCTGGTCGCCACGCCGCCGAACATGGTGGTGCACAGCGAACTGCGTCGTGCCGGCCTGGACGGCTTCGCCTTCTTCGACTTCGCGCCCATCGGCCTCGCCATCCTGTTGCTCGGCATCGGCTACATGCTGCTGGCGCGACGCTGGCTGGGCGGCAATGACCGGCATGAACAGCCGCGACCGCGCCTGACGCTGGCCGACCTGGCCCAGGCCTACTGCCTCGGCGAGCGCGAGCGGCGGCTACGCGTCAAACCCGGCTCGATCCTCGGCGACCGCGTGCTGGACGAGCTGGAACTGCGCAAGCAGTACGGCATCAACGTGATCGCCATCGAACGCCAGCACCGTTTTCGCAAGCTGTTGCTGGTGGCTACCGGCAATACCGAGCTGCTCGTCGGCGACGTGCTGCTGGTCGATCTGGCCAGCCCGGCGATCGGCCTGCTCGGCGCCTTCGACGAACTCGGCCTGGAGCCTCTGCAACTGTCGCGCTCCTATTACGCGGATCATTCGCATGAGCTGGGCCTGGCCGAGGTCGCGCTGCCACCTGACTCCAGCCTGCCAGGCAAGACGATCCAGCAGCTGGGCTTTCGCAGTCATCACAAGCTCAACGTGGTCGGCCTGCGGCGCAATCACCAGGCGCTGCGTGGTCTGCTGGTGGACGAGAAGCTCAAGCCAGCCGATACCCTGCTGGTCGCCGGCAGCTGGAAGCACATCCACCGTCTGCAGGGCCTGAGTCGCGACTTCCTGGTGCTCAGCTTGCCGGCGGAGGTGGATGACGTGGCGCCCGCCGCCCGCCGGGCGCCGTTCGCCCTGTTAAGCCTGGCGGCGATGGTGGCGCTGATGGTCAGCGGCCTGGTGCCGAACGTGCTGGCAGCGCTGATCGGCTGCCTGCTGATGGGGCTGTTGCGCTGCATCGACATGGACAGCGCCTACAAGGCCATTCATTGGCAGAGCCTGATTCTGATCGTCGGCATGCTGCCCTTCGCCCAAGCGCTGCAGAAGACCGGTGGCATCGCCCTGGCCACCAGCGGGCTGATCGGCCTGCTGGGCGACGCCGGGCCGTATGCGCTGCTGGCCTGCCTGTTCGTGCTCACCGCCGTGATCGGGCTGTTCATCTCCAACACGGCGACCGCCGTGCTGATGGCGCCGATCGCGCTGTCGGTGGCCGAACAGCTGGGGGCGTCGCCCTATCCCTTCGCCATGACCGTCGCGCTGGCCGCCTCGGCCGCCTTCATGACACCCGTCTCTTCACCGGTGAACACCCTGGTGCTGAATCCCGGGCATTACCGCTTCACCGATTTCGTGCGCATCGGCGTGCCCTTCACGCTGCTGGTGATGCTGGTCTCGCTGCTGCTGGTGCCGTTGCTGTTCCCATTCCAGGGCTGATGGCCGGCAATAAGTGGCATGGTCGCCGGCGCCGTGGGCGGTTACTCTCGGCCTCCCATACCAACAAGAAATCCCCCCATGTCGCACCGCCCTGCCCTGTTCCCGGTTCTGCTCGCCGGCGCCACGCTGCTGCTGGTCGTCCACGGCCTCGGTCGCTTCGTCTACACCCCCCTGCTGCCCTGGTTGGTGGAAGATGGCCTGCTCAGCGTGCAGCAGGGCGCCAGCATCGCCAGCTGGAACTACCTTGGTTATCTGATCGGCGCGCTGCTCGCGTTGCGCTGGCACCGCGTTGCGCAGATTCGCCGCAGCCTGCCCTGGGCACTGGCGCTGCATCTGCTCAGCGCACTGCTGCAAACCCAGGCGCAATCGCCCGATGCGCTCGCCGCGCTGCGTCTGGCCAACGGCATCGCCAACGGCCTGGTGTTCGTGCAGGCGCCATCGTTGATTCTCGAGTGGCTGGCTCGCCATCAGCGCGCGTCGTCCAGCGGCCTCGTCTATCTGGGCGTCTGCGTCGGGCTGATCGTCTCCAGTCTGCTGGTCAGCCTGAGCGATGGACTGCTGCAGGGTGCCGAGCGCTGGTGGCCGGCGGCGCTGCTGTCGCTGCCGCTGGCCTGGTGGGGCTGGCGCCAGCTGGCGAAGCTGGATCTGCCGAACGAAACGCCGGCCGGCGATCCGGCCACGGCACCCAGCGGCCGGCTGTTCGACCGGGCCAGCACGCCGCTGTTCCTCTCCTATGCCGGCGCCGGCATGGGCTACATCCTGCCGATGACCTTCCTGCCGATGATCGCGAGATTGCAGGTCGAGCCCGGCGATTTCCTCATCGATGGCAGCTGGTTGGTGGTCGCCCTGTCGACCCTGCCTTCGCCTTGGCTGTGGAACCGCCTGGGCGTGCGCCTTGGCGACGATATCGCACTGCGTCTGAGCTACTTGATGCAACTGCTCGGCGTGCTGGCGGTGCTGCTGTTACCCGGCGCGAGCGGCATCCTGCTCTGCGCGGTGCTGGTCGGTGGCACCTTCCTCGGCACCGTGCTGCTGACCCAGCGCCTGGCGCGTACGCTGCATCCGCATCAGGGGCCGCGCCTGTCCGCGGCGCTGATTGCCCTGTACGGCCTGACCCAGCTCGCCGCGCCCTGGCTGACCAGCCTCTGGATGGGTGTCGGCGGCAGCCTGCACAGCGCCTTCTGGCTCGGCGCCGGCGCGCTGCTCTGGGGCTTGCTATGGATGCTGGCGGTGCCGCGCCGGCGGTGAAACCTGTGGGACAATGCGCGCCCCGTTCGCAGCGATTCGTCCCACCATGTCCGTCCGCAAACCCAAGGCCCCGGCCAGCGCCAAGCCCGACCGCCCGCTCCTGCATCCGCGCAACCGCCACAGCGGGCGCTACGATTTCCCTGCGCTGATCGCCGGCTGCCCGGCGCTGGCCGACTTCGTCATCGTCAATCCGTACGGCAAGCAGAGCATCGATTTCGCCGACCCGGCCGCGGTGAAGGTATTCAACCGCGCGCTGCTCAAGCAGTTCTACGGGATCGAGCACTGGGACATCCCAGCCGGCTACCTGTGCCCGCCCGTACCCGGGCGCGCCGACTACCTGCACGGCCTGGCCGACCTGCTGGCCGCCGACAACGCCGGAAGCATTCCGCGCGGCCGGCAGATCCATGCGCTGGATATCGGCACCGGGGCCAACTGCATCTATCCGCTGATCGGCCACTGCGAGTACGGCTGGCGCTTCACCGGCTCGGATATCGACACCGTCGCACTGAACGCCGCGCAGACGATCGTCGCGGCGAACCGGCTGAGCGACGCCATCGAGCTGCGCCGGCAGCCTGATCGCCGGCACATCTTCCAGGGTCTGCTGCAGGCGGACCAGCGCTTCGATCTCAGCCTGTGCAACCCGCCGTTTCATGCCTCGGTCAGCGAAGCGACGGCCGGCAGCCAGCGCAAATGGCGCAACCTCGGCAAGCTCGACCCCAAGCGCAAGCTGCCCGTGCTGAACTTCGGCGGACAGGCAGCGGAGCTGTGGTGCGAGGGCGGTGAGGCGGCGTTCATCGCCCGGCTGGCCGAGGAAAGCGTGGCGGTCAGCCAGCAGATCTGCTGGTTCAGCACGCTGGTCTCGAAAGGCGGCAACGTCGCCCCGCTGCAGGCCAGGCTGCGCAGGCTAGGGGCGCGGGAGGTACGGACGCTGGACATGGCCCAGGGCCAGAAGCGCAGCCGCTTCGTGGCATGGACCTTTCTCGACGTGGATCAGCGTGCGCAATGGCGCGCACGGCGTGGGTTACAACAACAGGTCTGATCGGGCGGCGATCAGACCGCCAGATCCCAAAGCTGCTTGTTCTTCAGCGCCAGCGTCTGGATGTAGCGCGGTTCACCGTTGATTTCTTCCAGCTCGGTCATGCCGGCCAGTTCGCCCACCACGCGATAGCGCTTGCCGGCGCGCTTGTCCTGCAAAGGATAGAGCTTGGCGATGTGCTGGGCGAGTTCGGTGAGGGTGGTCATGTGTGGGCTCCATAAAACTGCGTGCAGCAGCTTTTTACAGTGCTTTGATTACGGTTCTGCGACAGAGATTGCCGCCTCGCTCGTTGGAACCCGACAACGGCGATTTGATTCCGTACACGCGGCGATTTTTTCCGAACGGCGGCGAACCGCTCAACAAATCCCCATTCCCAGCTGCAGCAGCGCCAAACCGCCACGCTGCCAGCCGAGCCACGCCAGCAGGAGCAGACCGCCGAGCAGCGCGGCCAGCACCACGGCGAATCCCAGCCGGCGCATCACCCACCCGCCTGCGCGGCGCGCAGCCGCGCCACCGGCTGCTCGCGGATCGGCCAGTTCAACGCCGCCGCCATCAGGCTGAGGGCGATCGCGATCTGCCAGACCAGGTCGTAACTGCCGGTACGGTCGTACAGCCAGCCGCCCAGCCAGCCACCGAAGAACGAACCGATCTGATGGAACAGGAAGGCAATCCCGCCGAGCATCGACAGATTGCGCACACCAAACATCGTCGCCACCGTGCCGTTGGTCAGCGGCACCGTGGACAGCCACAGCAGCCCCATCGCGACACCGAACGCATAGGCGCTCCACACGCTCAGCGGTGCCAGCAGAAACGCGCTGATCACCACCCCACGAATCAGATACAAGGCCGCCAGCAAGCGCGGTTTCGAATAGCAGCTGCCCAGCCAACCGGCGGTGTAGGTGCCGACGATATTGAACAGCCCGACCAGCGCCAGCACCGTGGTGCCGACCTGCGCCGGCAGGTGCTGATCGACCAGATAGGCCGGCAAATGCACGCCGATGAATACCACCTGGAAGCCGCAGACGAAGAATCCCAGCGCCAGCAGGCGAAACCCGGAATGCCCGACCGCCTCACGCAGCGCCTCGCCAAGCGACTGCTGCGCGCCCGCCGGCACCGGCGCCTGGCGGTCGCCGCGCATCATCGCCGCCAGCGGCACGATCAGCGCGATCAGCAGCCCCAGCGCCAGCAGCGCCGAGGACCAGCCCAGCCACTCGATCAGCCCGAGGCTGCCCGGCAGCATGATGAACTGGCCGAACGAACCGGCCGCGGCGGCGATGCCCATCGCCATGCTGCGCTTCTCCATCGGCACGGCACGCCCCACCGCCCCGAGAATCACCGAGAAGGAGGTTCCCGAAAGCCCCAGGCCGATCAGCACACCGGCACTCAGGCTCAGCGCCAGCGGTGTGTCCGCACTGGCCATCAGCACCAGGCCGATCGCATAGAGAATGCCGCCGACCAGCACCGCGCGCGCGACGCCGAAGCGATCGGCCAGCGCCCCGGTGACCGGCTGCGCCAGCCCCCAGATCAGGTTCTGCAGCGCGATGGCAAAGGCGAATACCTCACGCCCCCAACCGAACTCCGCGCTCATCGGCGGCAGGAACAGGCCAAAGCCATGCCGCACACCGAGCGACAGCGCGAGGATCAACGAGCTGCCGAGCAGCATCCAGCCGCAGGTACGCCATGCCGAAGTCATCAGTGTTCATTCCTTGGGAAAAGACGGCCAGTTTACTCAGTGCTCCCCCCAGCGCCGCAACTGCTCATCGGACTGTCCCGCTCGGTTAAACTGCAGCTGTTCTGCCCCTCCCTGAATGAGTAGCCCATGCCGATTCGCCACTGCATTGTTCATCTGATCGAGAAAAAGCCCGACGGCAGCCCTGCCGTGCTCCATGCGCGCGACTCCGAGCTAGGCGCCTCGCAGGCGATGGAAAACCTGCTGGCCGACCTCAACGAGAGCTACAACGCCAAGCAGGGCAAGGCCTGGGGCTTTTTCCACGAGGAGTCCGGCGCCTACCCGTTCAGCGGCTGGCTGGGCCAGTACCTGGACCAGGCGAGCGACTTCACCGCGTTCAGCCGCCAGGCGGTCGAGCACCTGCAGAAGCTGATGGAAGAATCCAACCTTTCCACCGGCGGCCACGTGCTGTTCGCCCACTACCAGCAAGGCATGACCGACTACCTGGCCATCGCCCTGCTGCATCACAGCGAAGGCGTGACCGTCACCGACGCGCTGGACGTGGCGCCGGCCCGACACCTCGACCTCGGCCAGTTGCACCTCGCCGCGCGCATCAACATTTCCGAGTGGCAGAACAACAAGCAGTCCCGGCAGTACATCTCCTTCATCAAGGGCAAGAACGGCAAGAAGGTTTCGGAATACTTCCGCGACTTCATCGGCTGCCAGGAAGGCGTCGATGCGCCGGGCGAGACCCGCACGCTGCTCAAGGCGTTCAGCGATTTCGTCGAAAGTGAGGACCTGCCCGAAGAGCAGGCCCGCGAGAAAACCAGCGCACTGGTCGACTATGCCAGCACGCAGGCCAAGCTCGGTCAGCCGATGACCCTCGAAGAGCTGTCCGGGGTGATCGACGAGGACCGCCCGAAGGCGTTCTACGACCACATCCGCAACAAGGACTACGGGCTGTCGCCGGAGATTCCGCCGGACAAGCGCACCCTGAACCAGTTTCGCCGCTTCACCGGGCGCGCCGAGGGTCTGTCGATCAGCTTCGAGTCGCACTTGCTGGGCTCGAAGATCGAGTACGACGAGGCGCGCGACATGCTGATCATCCGCCAGTTGCCGACGCAGCTGAAAGACCAGCTCAAACGCCGCAAGGACTGATCACCCGAGGCCCCTCATGTCGCGCTTGCCCGATGCCGTTCTCGATGATTGCCTGTGCAACCCAGCGGCACCGCTGGCCGGCGACCCCGCCCGTCAGTACGGTCTGGACAAGGCGCAGGCACAGGCGCAACTGCTCACGCTCAAGGGCTGGCTGCGCGAACGGCTGACCATGCTCTGGGCCAATCGCCACGCTGCCTTGCTGCTGGTGCTGCAAGGCCCCGACTGCGCCGGCAAGAATGGTGTCATTCGTCGCGTACTGAGCGGGCTCGACCCGCTGGCGCTGGCCGCCAGCAGCTTCCAGGCGCCGAATGCCGAGGAGCGCACGCACGACTTCCTCTGGCGCTATCGGCGGCGTCTGCCCGCGCCCGGCACGCTCGCCATCTTCGACCGCAGCTATTACGAGGCACTGGTCAGCGACCTGCGCGACGGCCTGTGCGAGACCGCCGATTTGGCGCCGCGGCAGGCCGCGATCCGCGCGCTGGAAGAGGAACTGCCGAGCCTGCACATCCGCCCGCTGAAGTGCTACTTGCAAATTTCCTGCGCCGAGCAGAAGCGCCGCCTGCATCAGCGTCTGGAGCAGCCGAACAAGCGCTGGAAGCTGAGCGCCAGCGATCTCGACGATCACCGCGACTTCGCCCACCGCGAGGCGCGCTGGGCCGAGGTGCTCGCCGCCAGCCATCTGCCGAACGCACCCTGGTATGTGATCCCCGCCGATCATCGCTGGCTGCGGGACCTGCTCGTCGCCAGCCTGCTCGCCCGGGAGCTTGAACAGCTGGCACAGGATTGGCCGCAGCGGCCGGCGCCCTTCAGCGCCGACGATCTGCAAGGCATTGCGTGCGAACCCCGGCGCTGACCGCGCTGGGCTGGCTGCTGGCCAGCCTCGTCGCCCCGGCTGCCGCGCAGGAGCAGGCGCCCGGCCTGTCCGCGCAGGCGCTGCGCTTCACCGTGGCCAATGCCGAATTCACCCTGATGCACGAAATGGGGCATCTGCTGATCAGCGAACTCGGCCTGCCCGTGCTCGGCCGCGAGGAAGATGCCGCCGACCAGCTCGGTTTCATGGGGCTGTTTCTGCTGCACGACCGCCAGCATGACGCCGCGTTCTACGCCAAGCTGATGGACGTCGCCGACTACTGGCGGCTGGAATGGCGCAACGCCGAGCGCAACGGCGACGGTATCGCGCTCTGGGACAGCCATGCGCTGGATGCGCAGCGCTTCTACAACATCGCCTGCCTGGCCTACGGCAGCGACCCGGACCGGCTCGACTGGGTGCTCGACGTCAGCGGGCTGCCGGCCGAGCGCGCGCTCTA
Organism: Pseudomonas sp. FIP_A4; assembly: GCF_036701605.1. Classification (NCBI taxonomy): domain Bacteria; kingdom Pseudomonadati; phylum Pseudomonadota; class Gammaproteobacteria; order Pseudomonadales; family Pseudomonadaceae; genus Pseudomonas; species Pseudomonas sp. FIP_A4. The sequence continues at coordinate 135,280 of NZ_JAYDXP010000122.1, forward strand.
CTGCCCCGAGGAATACCAGCAGGTAGCGCACGCCGTGCGCTGGCTGCGCGAGCACCTGCAACCGCCGGCGCCCGGCACACCGCGGCATCGGATCGCCGTGGTCTACGACGATCCGCCGGGCCATCTGGCGGACGCGGCGGCGCTGCATCAAAAAATCCGCGCCAGCGGCGAGCTGGAAGCGGTGGCGCGCAAGGCGAGCGAGGCCTTCGACCTGCCGCGCGACCTCACGCTGCGCATGACCACCTGCGGCGCGCCCGACGCCTGGTTCAACCGCATCAGCGGCGAACTGACGCTGTGCTACGAGCGCGTCGCCTATTTCCGCGATCTGGCCGCCCAGCTGCCCGCCGAACGCGCGCCGCAACCTGCCCGCTGACGCCCCTCAGCAGGCTTCGATGCGGTAGCCCAGGCGCGGGAAATGCACGTGGACCACACCCGCGCGCGCGTCTTCGCGGCGCAGGATCAGCTCCTCGCTGCCGGCGAACAGCAGCTCGCCCTCCACCGGATCGCTGCCGTAATCCACCGCACGGATCACCACGCGCTGCCCCTGGGCGAAGCCGTTCGGCTCGGCGAACGGCTCATCCGGCAAGGCCGCCGGCGTCGCCTCGCGGGCGATCTGCAATGCGTGCTCGGCCGGCAGCTCGCTGAACGAGCCATGCCCGACGCCCAGCACCTTGCCCAACCAAGCGCGGACATCCGGGTAATCGTCCACCAGCGGCGCGGTCACCGGCGTCGCCCGCAGGAACCACAGGCAGTGCGCCACGGCAAAATCGGCCAGCGACGGCGCGGCACCGAACAGGAACTCACCCTCGCTGCGCGCCAGCTGCTGCTGCAGCCGCGCCATGTAGGTCGGCCAGTCGTTCTTCGCCTGCGCCAGCGAAACGCGGCTGACGCTGCCGTTGCTGAACAGCTGCGCACGATCCTTGCCGAAGGTCTCGACGAATTCCTTGGGCACATTGGCAAAGCGCAACGCCATCGACTCCGGCTGGAACACCAGGCTCACCGCAGTAAGGAACAGCACCGAATCAGCCCATGCGGCGAGCACCGCGACGTTGAACTCCTGGCCCTCGGGAAACAGCTCAGGCGTAGCCTTCTCAGCCTCCAGGCGCCGGGCGATCAACGCGGTGTCGCAGTACACGTCGGCACCGACCTGCAGCACCGGCGTGCGCCGGTAGCCGCCGGTCAGCGCAGTCAGATCGGGCTTGGGCATCACCGGCGGAATCAGCACCGAGCGCCACGACAGCTGTTTGAAGCCCAGCAGCAGACGCGCCTTCTCGGCAAAGGGCGAGGTGGGATAGTGGTGCAGGATCAGCTCGTGCATGGACAGGCTCCGCCGGATGTAGGAAAGAGCCTCAGCTTAGACGCTCGGCCGACGCCAGCCTATCGGCCGATTGATGCGTCATTCACGACGCCGGGGTTTCGGTCACCAACCGCTCCTTGGCGCTCTTGCTCAGGCGCTTGATGGCGATTTCGCGCCGCAGCGCCGCGCCCTTGTCAGCACAGGCCTCGACATACACCAGCGCCATCGCCGGGCTGGAATGGAAGAAGCGCGCGCCGCGCCCCCGCTGATGCTCGGCGAAGCGCCGCTGAGCGTCGTCGCTGATGCCGCAGTACAGCGCGCCATTGGCGGCACGCACCAGATAGACATACCAAGGCTTTGAATCGGCGACGGTCATGGGCGGTGAAGAATCTCGGGGCAACAGGCGCGCCGCATTATGCCGTAGCCAGCCACGTGCCGTGGACGGAACGACGCAATCGTCCGCCACTGGCCGGGCAAACGACCGAAGCCATCAAGCGGCGCTGCAGGCCGCGAAGGGCGGGCGCTGCAGCGCCATTGCCGCCTTCTGACGCGGCGCCGGAGTGGCGTGCTCGTAGCAGACAGCCGTTTCGCTGTCCAGATATGGTGGCCGAACGCCTTTGCGTATACTGCGCCGATGTTTTCTCAAACTGCGTTCCGCAAGCGCTGCGCCTGCTGGCTGTTGGCGACCGGAGTCCTCCTGATGCTCGGCAGTTGCGCTGAAAAGCCCAACGAGCTCGAACGGATACAGGAGGAAGGCGTGCTGCGCGTGATCACCCGCAACAGCCCCGCCACCTATTTCCAGGACCGCAACGGCGAAGCCGGCTTCGAGTATGAGCTGGTCAAGCGCTTCGCCACCGAGCTGGGCGTCGAGCTGGAAATCGAAACCGCCGACAACATCGACGAAATCTTCACCCGCCTCAATCGCCCCGGCGGTCCGGCGCTGGCCGCTGCCGGAATGGTCGCCAGCGAAGGTCGCCAGGCGCTGGCGCGCTTCACCCATTCCTACCTGGATGTCACCACCCAGGTGGTCTACCGCAACGGCCAGCGCCGTCCGCGCAAACCCGAGGACCTGGTCGGCAAACGCATTCTGGTACTCAAGGGCAGCAGCCAGGCGGAAAAGCTCGCCGCCCTGCAGCGCGAACTGCCGGAGCTACGCTACGAAGAATCCGCCGCGGTGGAGGTGGTCGACCTGCTGCGCATGGTCGACGAGGGGCAGATCGACCTGACCCTGGTCGAGTCCAACGAGCTGTCGATGAACCAGGTGTATTTCACCAACATCCGCACCGGCTTCGACCTCGGCGAGCAGAACAGCCTGTCGTGGATTCTCGCCAAGGGCGAAGACGACAGCCTGCTGCAGGCCGCCAACCAGTTTCTCGACCAGGCACAGACGAACGGCACGCTGCAGCGCCTGCGCGAACGCTACTACGGGCATGTCGACGTGCTCGGCTACGTCGGCGCCTATGCCTTCGCCAAGCACCTGCAGCAGCGCCTGCCGCGCTACGAGAAGACCTTCCGCGAGACCGCCAAGGAGCATGGCATCGACTGGCGGTTGCTCGCGGCGATCGGCTATCAGGAGTCACACTGGCAACCCGATGCGACCTCCAAGACCGGGGTGCGCGGGCTGATGATGCTCACGCTCAACACCGCCAACGCGATGGGCGTGACCAACCGCCTGGACCCGAAACAAAGCATTCGCGGCGGCGGCAAGTACCTGGTGCAGGTGCGCGACAGTCTGCCCGAGAGCATCGAGGAGCCGGACCGCACCTGGTTCGCGCTGGCCGCCTACAACGTCGGCGGAGGCCATCTGGAGGACGCGCGCAAGCTCGCCGAGGCCGAAGGCCTGAACCCGAACAAGTGGCTGGACGTGAAGCGGATGCTGCCGCGCCTGGCGCAGAAGCAGTGGTACAGCAAGACGCGCTACGGCTATGCGCGTGGCGGCGAACCCGTGCATTTCGTCGCCAACATCCGCCGCTACTACGACATTCTCACCTGGGTGACCCAGCCGCAGCTCGAGGGGCAGAAGCTGGTACAGGGCAATCTGCACGTGCCCGGCATCTACGCCACCGAAATCGAAGAGAACCTGCCGCCGCTGTGATCCGCCGGGCCGCGCTCAGCCGCGACCGATCGGCGCGAAGACCGCGCGGGTCTGTTCGGCCAGCAGCGCGGGCGCCAGCTCGACTTCCAGCCCGCGCCGACCGGCACTGACATGGATGCTCGGCTGCGCCTGTGCCGAACTGTCGATGAAGGTACGCAGGCGCTTCTTCTGCCCCAACGGGCTGATGCCACCGAGCAGATAGCCGGTGGTGCGTTGCGCCACCTGCGGATCGGCCATCTCCACCTTCTTCACGCCGGCCGCCTGTGCCAGCGCCTTGAGGTCGAGCGTGCCGGCCACCGGCACCACCGCCACCAGCAACTCGTTCTTCTCGCTGCAGGCGAGCAGCGTCTTGAATACCCGCGCCGGATCGAGGCCGAGCTTTTCGGCGGCCTCTAGCCCGTAGGAGGCCGTCTTCGGGTCGTGTTCGTAGCTATGCACGCGATGTTCGACGCGCGCTTTTTTCAGCAGATCGATGGCAGGTGTCATGTTCTGTAATGATGTGGCTGGCTGAATGCCTGTACCTTAGCAGGCAACGCATCCGCGGTGAGCACTCCATGCAGCATCCTCCCCTCGCGCCTGTCGCCGAAATCTACGATCTGGCCGTGGTCGGCGGCGGTATCAACGGTGTCGGCATCGCTGCGGATGCCGCCGGGCGCGGCCTGTCGGTCTACCTCTGCGAGCAGGGCGACCTGGCGCAGCACACCTCGTCAGCCAGCAGCAAACTGGTGCACGGCGGCCTGCGCTATCTGGAGCATTACGAACTGCGCCTGGTGCGCGAGGCCCTGGCCGAACGCGAAGTGCTGCTGAACATGGCGCCGCACATCGTCGCGCCGCTGCGCTTCATCCTGCCGTACCGCCCGCATCTGCGCCCGGCCTGGATGATCCGCACCGGCCTGTTCCTCTATGACCACCTGGGCCGGCGCGAACGCCTGGCACCTTCGCGCAGCCTGCGGTTCGGTACGGACAGCCCGCTCAAGGCCGAGATCACCCAGGGCTTCGAGTATTCGGACTGCTGGGTCGACGATGCGCGCCTGGTGGTGCTCAACGCCATGAGCGCCCGCGAGCACGGCGCGCACATCCACACCCGCACCCGCTGCGTCAGCGCGCGGCACAGCAAGGGGCTCTGGCATCTGCATCTGGAACGGGCCGACGGCAGCCGCTACTCGCTGCGCGCCCGCGCACTGGTGAATGCCGCCGGGCCGTGGGTAACCGACTTCCTACGCGAATCGCTGCGCCAGCGCCCGGCGCACGCCATCCGCCTGGTCCAGGGCAGCCACCTGATCGTGCCCAGGCTCTACGACGGCGAACACGCCTACATCCTGCAGAACGACGACCGGCGCATCGTCTTCGTGATTCCCTATCTGGAGCAGTTCAGCCTGATCGGCACCACCGACCGCGAATACCGCGGCGATCCGGCCCAGGTGACGGTCACCGAGGACGAAATCCAGTACCTGCTGGCGGTGGTCAATCGCCACTTCAAGCAGCAGCTGCAGGCCGAGGACATTCGCCACCGCTACGCCGGCGTGCGCCCGCTGTGCGACGACGAATCCTCCGATCCGTCGGCGATCACCCGCGACTACACCCTGGTGCTGAATGCCGAGGGCCACGAGCCGCCCCTGCTGTCGGTGTTCGGCGGCAAGCTGACCACCTATCGCAAACTCGCCGAAGCAGCCCTGGCCGAACTCGCCCCCTGGTTCGCGCGGATGAAACCGGCCTGGACCCACGACGCGCGCCTGCCCGGCGGCGAAGACATGAGTACCCCGCGCGATCTCGCCGAGGCGCTGTGCACCGGCGCGCCCTGGCTGCCCGAGGCGCTGGCGCGGCGCTGGGCACACAGCTACGGCAGCCGCAGCTGGAGGCTGCTGCACGGTTTGCACGACCTGGCCGATCTCGGCGAACACTTCGGCAGCGGGCTGTATGCCCGCGAGGTGGATTATCTGATCGCCGTGGAATGGGCACTGAGCGTCGAGGACATTCTCTGGCGGCGCAGCAAGCTCGGCCTGTTCCTCGATGCCCAAGGCCGGGCACGTCTGGACGACTACCTGCAACGGCAGACACCCGAACGCCTGCCGCTGTTCGCCGCCCCCGACGCCGCTACGCTGCGTCAGGCCTGAGCCGCGGCGACAGCGCGCGGTAGGCGAGCATGGCTGCGGCGCAACTGCCGCGCGGCAGCCACCATGTTCACCAGCGCCGCCTCGGTCTCCGCCCAAGCGCGGGTCTTCAGCCCGCAGTCGGGGTTGACCCACAAGCGCTCGGCGGGGATGCGCTCGGCGGCCTTCGTCAGCAGCTCGACCATTTCCGCGGTGTTCGGCACCCGCGGCGAGTGAATGTCGTAGACGCCCGGGCCGATCTCGTTGGGATAGTCAAAGGCCCGGAACGCCTCCAGCAGCTCCATCTGCGAGCGCGAGGTCTCGATGGTGATGACGTCGGCATCCATCGCCGCGATGGCCTCGATCACGTCGTTGAACTCGCTGTAGCACATGTGCGTATGGATCTGCGTCTCATCGCGCACGCCGCTGGCGCACAGGCGGAAAGCCTCCACCGCCCAGTCGAGGTAGCCCTGCCACTGCGCGCGGCGCAGCGGCAGCCCCTCGCGGAACGCCGCCTCGTCGATCTGCACGATGCGGATGCCGGCGGCCTCCAGGTCGCAAACTTCATCGCGGATCGCCAGCGCCAGCTGCCGCGCCTGCACCTCGCGGCTCACATCCTCGCGCGGGAAGGACCACATCAGCATGGTCACCGGGCCGGTGAGCATGCCCTTCATGACCTTGCCGGTCTGCTGCTGGGCATAGCGGATCCACTCCACCGTCATCGGTCGCGGACGGCTCAGGTCGCCGTAGATGATCGCCGGCTTCACGCAACGCGAACCGTAGCTCTGCACCCAGCCGAAACGGGTGAAGGCATAGCCATCGAGCTGCTCGGCGAAGTACTCGACCATGTCGTTGCGCTCGGCCTCGCCGTGCACCAGCACGTCCAGACCAAGCTGTTCCTGCACCGCCACCGCGTGCCGAATCTCCGCCTGCATGGCGGCGATGTAGTCGGCTTCGCCGAGTGTGCCAAGTCGATGGGCCTGACGCGCCTGACGGATCGCCGCCGTCTGCGGGAAGGAGCCGATGGTGGTGGTCGGAAACGCCGGCAGCTGCAGATGCGCGCGCTGCTTCGCGATGCGCTCGGCAAACGGCGATGCGCGGCGGCTGTCTGCGGGCGTGATGGCGACCAGCCGCGCGCGCACCGCCGGGTTGTGGATGCGCGGCGATGTGGCCCGCGCCTGCTGCACCGCGCGGCTTTCGGCCAGCGCGGCTTGCACCTCGGCGGCGTCCGGCTGATTGACCGCGCGGGCCAGCAGCGCTACTTCGGCGCATTTCTGCACGGCGAAGGCCAGCCAGCTCTTCAGCTCATCATCCAGCCGGTCCTCGCGTGCCAGGTCCACCGGGCTGTGCAGCAGCGAGCAGGATGGCGCCACCCACAGCCGCTCGCCCAGGCGTTCGGCGGCGTGGCGCAGCACCGCCAGCGCCTTGTCCAGATCGCAGCGCCAGACGTTGCGTCCGTCGACCAGACCGAGCGAGAGCACCTTGTATGCCGGCAGCCGGTCGAGAATCACCGGATACTGGTCCGGCGCACGCACCAGATCGATGTGCAGACCATCCACCGGCAGCACGGCCGCCAGCCCGAGGTTGTCTTCCAGGCCGCCGAAATAGGTCGCTACCAGCTTCTTCAGCGGCGCACGCTGCAGCACGTTGTAGGCGCGCTCGAAGGCGTTCTTCCAGTCCTGCGGCAGGTCCAGGGCGAGGATTGGCTCGTCGATCTGCACCCATTCCACGCCCTGCGCCGCCAGCCGCTCGAGCACCTGACCGTAGACCGGCAGCAGGCGTTCGAGCAGGTCCAGCTTGTCGAACTCCGCGCCCTTGGCCTTGCCCAGCCACAGGTAGCTCAGCGGACCGATCACCACCGGCTTGACCGCATGGCCCAGCGCCAGCGCCTCGTCGACCTCCTCGAACAGCTGCGTCCAACTCAGCTCGAACTGCTGCTGTGCGTCGAACTCCGGCACCAGGTAGTGATAGTTGGTATCGAACCACTTGGTCATCTCCTGCGCCTGGGCATCGCGACCGCAGCAGCGCTGACCGACACCGCGCGCCATCGCGAACAGCGTGTCCAGGCCGATCGCGCCGCTGGCCGGGCGGAAACGCGGCGGGATCACGCCGAACATCAGCGAATGGCTCAGCACCTGGTCGTACCAGGCGAAATCGCCCACCGGCAGCAGCTGGATGCCGGCATCGGCCTGCAGCTGCCAATGCCGCGCGCGCAACTGGCGACCGACCTGGCGCAGGCCGGCCTCGTCCAGTTCGTGTTTCCAGTACGCCTCCAGGGCTTTTTTCAGTTCGCGGTCGCCGCCGATGCGGGGGAACCCAAGGGAGTGCGCTACGGCCATGACAATCTCCATTCAATTTCAAAATTCAGATGGGTATTGTCGGCCAGCGCTTTCAGTGAAACAAACTCATGCTCTTAACGTTAATCATCAGAACTGTTCATGTAGCAGAGCGGAACCAGCGGTTGGCGCAATCGCCCGCTCGACAGCCCCCGCCCCCTGCGCGAAACTGCGCTCGATGAGCGATTCTCATAACGCTGCCGGCACCAGGGCAGCGGTTTCCTGTCAAACCAAGGATTGCCGACATGCTGGAAATTCGCCACCTGAAGACCCTTCATGCGCTGCGAGAAACCGACAGCCTGGTAGAAGCCGCCGAGCGGCTGCACCTGACCCAATCGGCGCTTTCCCATCAGTTCAAGGAACTTGAGGAGCGCCTCGGCGTGCAGCTGTTCGTGCGCAAGACGCGCCCGGTGCGCTTCACCAGTGCCGGGCTGCGACTGCTACAACTGGCCGACAGCCTGCTGCCGCAACTGCGCAGCGCCGAGCGCGACCTGGCGCGGCTGGCCGGCGGCACGGCGGGTCGGCTGCACATGGCGATCGAGTGCCACAGCTGCTTCCAGTGGCTGATGCCGACCATCGACCAGTTCCGCGACGCCTGGCCGGAGGTCGAGCTGGACCTGGCCTCGGGCTTCTCCTTCGCGCCGCTGCCGGCGCTGGCGCGCGGCGATCTCGATCTGGTCGTCACCTCCGACCCGATCGACCTGCCGGGTATCACCTACGTGCCGCTGTTCACCTACGAGGCGCTGCTCGCCGTGGCCAACCAGCACCCGCTGGCCACCCGCCCCTACGTGCGCCCGGAGGACCTGGCCACGGAAACGCTGATCACCTACCCGGTGGAACGCGACCGCCTGGACATCTTCACTCGTTTCCTCGAACCGGCCGACGTCGAACCGGCGCAGGTGCGCACCTCGGAACTGACGGTGATGATGATGCAGCTGGTGGCGTCCGGCCGTGGCGTGTGCTGCGTGCCGAACTGGGCGCTGCATGAATACAGCGCGCGCGGCTACGTCACCGCCAAGCGGCTGGGCGAGAAGGGTTTGTTCGCCACGCTGTTCGCCGGCATCCGCTCGGACATGCTCGACTCGCCGTTCATGCGCGACTTCCTGCTGACCGCCAAGGACACCTCGTTCGCCACGCTGGAAGGCGTCAGCGCGGCGGCACGCGGCCGTTAAGCAAACGGGCCGCTAAACCATCTGCAGCGGCTGCGCGCGCTGCGGCGGCGCAAAGGCAGCGTCGATCAGCGCGAGATCTTCGGCCGTCAGGCGCAAATCGTGCGCCGCGGCATTGACGTGCACATGCGCCGGCTCGACGGCCTTCGGAATCACCAGCACACCGGGCTGACGCAGCGCCCAGGCGAGCGCCACCTGGGCGGGCTGCACGCCATGCCGTCGCGCGACTTCGAGCAACGCCGCATGGCGCAGCAACGGGCCGCCCTGACCGAGCGGACAGTAGGCCATCAGCGGCATGGCGTGCGCCTGGCACCAGGGCAGCAGATCGAATTCGATGCCACGCGCCTGCGGGTTGTAGAGCACCTGATTGACTGCGCAGGCCGCGCCGTCCGGCAGCTCCTGCAGATCGGCCAGATCGAGATTGGACACACCCCAGGCGCGAATCCGCCCGGCGGCCTTCAACTGCTCGAAGGCCTCGACGGTTTCGGCCAGCGGATACTCGCCGCGCCAGTGCAACAGGTAGAGGTCCAGATAATCGCACCCCAGACGCCGCAGACTGCGTTCGCAGGCCTGCGGGATGCCACGCCGGCTGGCGTTGTGCGGATAGACCTTGCTGACCAGAAAGACCCGCTCGCGGCGGTTGGCGATGGCCTCGCCGACCACCTCTTCGGCTCCGCCCTCGCCGTACATCTCGGCGGTATCGATGAGCGTCATGCCCAGCTCGACGCCCAGGCGCAGCGCCGCCACTTCGCGCGCTCGCTCGGCAGGGCGCTCGCCCATGTGCCAGGTACCCTGACCGATCACCGGCACGGTGCGGCCATCTTGCAGACGCAGCGTGCGCATCAGCTGCCCTCCGCGTTCGCCAGCTCGGCAGCAGCCGGATCGGCCCAGGGGTCGTAGGTGCCGAAGCTCCACAGATGGCCCTCCGGATCACGGCAGGTGAAGCCGCGGCCGCCGTAATCTTCATCCTTCAGCTCGATGACGATCTGCGCCCCCGCCGCCTTGGCTCGGGTGTAGAGCGCGTCGGCGCTGTTGACCACGACATAGATGCCCTGGGTGGAAACGCCGCCGAGCTGGTCAGGCTGGCGCAGCAGTTGGCCGTAGGGCGAGTCCACCACCGGCCCGAGCATCAGCATGCCGTTGCCGAAGCTCAGCTGGGCATGGATGACGCCTGCCAGCGGGTCTTCGACGACCCGCTGGCGCTCGAAGTCGAACGCCTGGCACAGCCAGTCGAGGGCACGCGGCACATCGCGATAGCGCAGGCAGGGGATCAGCGTGGCCGTGGTGTTCTTGCTCAGGCGTGACATTCGCGTGCCTCCGGCGGCGTCAACAGGGATAAATCTCTGACCCGCGGCAGCCGCGGATGATTCCTGCCGCTAGAGCTGTTCGCTCAGCCCGAGGCGCACCCCCAGGCCAACCAGCAGCGAGCCCATCACGCGATCGAGCCAGCGGCCGACGGCCTGATGGCTGCGCAGCGCCTGACTCGCGCGCGTCGCCAGCACGACCAGCGCACACTCGACGATGATCGCCACCAGCACCACCAGCACGCCGAGGACGAAGAGCTGCAATGCCACCGCGCCGTGGTCGGGACGGACGAACTGCGGCAGGAACGCCATGAAGAAGATCGCCGCCTTGGGGTTGAGCACATCCACCAGCACACCCTGACGAAAGGCACGCCAAGCCGATACCGGCGCACGCGCCTCGATCCGCACGCCGCCGGTCGAGCGCAACGCCTGGAACCCGAGGTAGATCAGATAGGCCGCGCCGACATACTTGACCACCGCGAACGCCACCGCGGAGGTGGCCAGAATCGCCGACAGCCCCAGCGCCGCTGCAGCCACATGCACCAGCGCGCCGGTACAGACGCCGAGGGTCGAGACCAGTCCCAGCCGTCGACCGCCGGACAGGGTGCGCGACAGTACATAGAGCAAATCCGGCCCCGGCGACAGATTGAGCGCCAGCGCGGCGGAAAAGAACAACAGCCAGAACGACAGATCTTCCATCAGCAACCTCGGCGACCCTTGGGCAGGAAAACGGAGGGCAATTCGGACCGCGACGGGTCGGTATGACGAGCATCCGGCACGCCGCGAGTCATGGCAAGACGCAAATCGGGCCATCAGGCGGGCCCTTCAGCTATCGGCATCGGCCAAGCGTGGCGACATTCGGATTCCTTGCATCCGGGCGCAAATGCATTTCGTCGGAAAACTGTCTACCTTCCATATGAGTGACTTTTTATTGTCGCAACACTGAACTAACCTTCCTTTCGTACTGTCACTACGCCACCCCGCGAATGTGCAGGGACATCGGAGACCATTCGGTCACATTCAGCAAAGGATCTGCGAATGAATGACAACGCCTCATCGGCCGTCGCGCCGTTATCGCCACGTCTGGTACTGCTTTCCCACAGCGAACTGCTCGACGGTGCGCTGCGTCAGCATCTGCTCGAACATCCACGCTGCAGCTTGCAGCGCACCACGACGCTGCGTGCCGAGCACACCCAGTGCGAGCTGCTGCTGCTCGATCTCGGCAGCTTCAGCCACGAAGACAGCCTGCAACTGCTGCGCAAGGCTGGCGACACGCCAATCGCCCTGATCAACGCGCTGCCCGAACAGGCGCATCGACTGGTCGAACTGCATCCCTGGATTCGCGGTGTGTTCTACCGCTCGACCCTGCGCAGCAATTTCATCAGCGGCATTCGCACCCTGCTTGCCGGCGGCGACTGGCTGCCGCGCGCGCTGATGGAAAAACTGCTGCTGCGCTACCGCCAGCTGACTCATGCCGACCACTGCATCGATGCGCTGACGCTGCGAGAAAAACAGATTCTCGCGCTTGCCGGCAAAGGCCTGTCGAACGCCGCGATCGGCGAGAAGCTGTACCTGAGCACCCACACCATCAAGAGCCACATCCACAACGCATTGCGCAAGCTCGGCGCGAACAACCGCGCGCAGGGCGCGTCGATTGTCCTGGCCCACGTCTGCGAGCCGGAGCTATGAGACGCCTCGCCCTGCTCTGCCTGCTGGCGCTGGGAATCTCCGGTGCCGCAGCCGATGAAGCCGAACTCATGGGTTTCATCACCAACGGCACCATCTCGCGCTCCGGGCAGGAGTTCTACCTCAAGTTCTGCGAACGTCTGAACGACACCAGCCGCCTGGATTTCAACCTGGCCGTCAAGGAACGCCCCTCGGCGCGCTGGGGCATCCTCGTCTGGGTCGAATACGAGGACAAGACGCTCTACCGCCGCTTTCTTCAGCCCAACGTCGCGGATATGGAAGACACCGCCTACGAGGCTGCCGATTTCGTACTGCAGGAAATCAACAGACGAAAGATCGAAGCGTTTTTCGAAGACCACACTGATCTAGCCAAGGACGAGTTATGAACAGGCACATTCCCAAGAACCTCGGCGTGCTGGCTGGCGCCCTGCTGCTCAGCGCCGGCGCCAGCGCCACCGAACTGGTGTACACCCCGATCAACCCCTCGTTCGGCGGCAGCCCGCTCAACGGCTCCTGGCTACTGGGCAACGCCCAGGCGCAGAACGACCACAAGGACCCCGACGCACCGAGTCGCTCGGCGAGCAGCCTGTCGGCGCTGGATCGCTTCACCAGCCAGCTGGAGTCCCGGCTGTTGAGCGACCTGCTGGTGAACGTCGGCAACGGCGAGACGGGTTCGCTGACCACCGATGACTTCATCGTCGACGTTACCGAAAACGACCTGGGCGACCTGGTCATCGTCATCACCGATCGCGCCACTGGCGAAACGTCCGAAGTTGTCGTCGGACAAAACTGAACAGCAAGGAGAGCCAAGGCCATGAGAAGCCTGTTCATCGCCATCGGGATGATGGCTGTACTGCAGGGTTGCGCGGTGCGCGACCCGATGCCCGCGGATCAGAAGGCGCCGACCCTGACCCCGCGCACCTCGACCTATCAGGATTTGCTGGCGCTGCCGCGTCCCAAGGGCCAGCTGGTCGCCGCGGTATACGGTTTCCGCGACCAGACCGGGCAGTACAAGCCCACCCCCGCCAGCTCCTTCTCCACTGCAGTGACCCAGGGCGCAGCCAGCATGCTGGTCGACGCTATGCAGGCCAGCGGCTGGTTCGTCGTGCTCGAGCGCGAAGGTCTGCAGAACGTGCTGACCGAACGCAAGATCATCCGCGCCTCGCAGGGCAAGCCGGATGTAGCGCCGAACATCCAGTCCGAACTGCCTTCGCTGCTGGCGGCCAACATCCTCATGGAGGGCGCCATCGTTGCCTACGAGACCAACGTGCGCAGCGGCGGCCTCGGCGCGCGCTACCTGGGCGTGGGCCTGTCGCAGGAGTACCGGGTGGATCAGGTCACGGTGAACCTCAGGGCCATCGACGTGCGCAGCGGCCGGGTGCTGTCCAACGTGATGACCACCAAGACGATCTTCTCGATCGGACGCAGCGCCAACGTCTACAAGTTCATCGAGTTCAAGGAACTGCTGGAGGCCGAGGCCGGCTACACCACCAATGAACCAGCGCAACTGTGCGTGCTGTCGGCCATCGAAGCCGCCGTCGCCCATCTGGTCGCGCAGGGCGTGGATCGGCGCCTGTGGCAGACGGCCGAAGGCCACACCGGCGACCATCCGGCGCTGGCGAAATACCTTGGCAAGCCCGAACCGATCTGAGCCTCGCCCGCCCCAAAAGCCCTCTTCGGAGGGCTTTTTCTTGGATCGGTCGCAGCTCTTGCCGCCAGACCGCACCCATTCGCCGCCACACGGCCTCGGCACAGCCGCAACACCGCATGCACCGGAACGATGCATTTTCAATCATTGGATGGATTTCGCCTGCGCCGATCCGCAACCAAGATGATTCCAGTGCCAATTGACCAGGGACGAAGCGATGCAAACCATGCAAAGGATTGCCCAACAGCTCCTGCTGTCCGTACTGCTGACACTGGCCGCCGCTGCCAGCCATGCCAATCCAGACCTAGCAGCGAACGAACTGGCCTGGCAATCGGACAGCCTCACCTCGCCTGCCGCCGCCAACCAGGCCGCGCTGGCTTCAATCCAGCAATCAGGCTCGGCACTGGTCGGCAACATCGCCCAGAGCGGCTCGGAGCTGGAGGCCTACATCCTCCAGGCCGGCTACGCCAATACCGCCGACATCAACCAGATCGGAACCGACAACGCAGCGTTGATCATGCAGTCGGGCGACTTCAACCAGGCCCGTATCGATCAGGACGGTTCCGGCAACGTCGCCGCCATCGCACAGCAGGGCGCCAGCAACAGTGCGCTCATCGAACAGACTGGCTCAGGGTTGAGCAGCAGCGTCAACCAGATGGGTCAGGGTCTGACGGTAGTGGTTCGCCAGTACCGGTGAAGGAAGTACCGCAGTACTTAAAACATCCATGGAGAGATAAATATGTTTAAGTTCACCCCCCTCGTAGCCGCCATGCTGGTTGCCTCTGCCCCGGTCCTGGCCGCCGACAACACCTCCGAGCAGAACCAGATCGGCATCGACAACGTGGCCGAAGTCCTGCAGAGCGGCGGTTCCGGCAACTTCGCCGAGCAGAATCAGGGCGGCTTCGCCAACGACGCGGCAATCGAGCAGCTCAGCTCGTTCGGCAGCACCGCCGAACAGAACCAGTTCGGCAATTTCAACGATGCCGACGCCCAGCAGAGCTTCGCTGTCGACAGCACCTCCACGCAGAATCAGCGTGGCTGGGACAATACCGCCACCGTCACGCAGAACGGCACGCTGCATACCACCATCACGCAGACTCAGAACGGTTCATACAACAGCGCCGCCACCAGCCAGTCCGCGGCCTTCCACAGCGACGCGAGCACCAACCAGCTCGGCGATCTGAACGATGCCAGCATCACCCAGGTGGCCAGCTCCTTCGACAAGGCAACCATCGACCAGGACGGCGACAACAACGACGCGCGCATCACCCAGCTGCTCAGCTCCGGGTCGGTCGCGGAAGTCGAACAGGTCGGTGTCGGCAACGACGCGCAGGTCGCCCAGACCGGTTTCAACCACGAGGCGTACGTCTACTCCAACGGGATTGGCAACAACGTCGACGTGGATCAGGACGGCAACGCGCAGAACGCCTTCGTCCTGCAGTACGGCGTGGCCAACGACTCGCGCATCGAGCAGACCAACGGCTGGATGGGCGGCAACAACACCGCAACGACCGAGCAGTTCGGCACCGGCAACAGCGCCGACGTGTTCCAGGACGGCCGCAACCAGACCGCCAAGACCACCCAGGTCGGCGCGTTCAACAGTGCCGAAGTCGATCAGCAGGGCCGCGGCAACGAGCTGTACTTCGGCCAGAACGGCACGGGCAACGAGCTGACCGCGGTGCAGGACGGCACCGACAACCAAATCGTCGGCCTGAGCGTCGGCTTCGGCAACAGCGTCGACGTCGCGCAGGATGGCCGCGACAACCTCGCCGGCATCCAGCAGAACGGCGTCGCCAACGAAGCCAGCCTTACCCAGACCGGTGCGGCGCACCTGGCCAGCGTCAATCAGACCGGCTGGGACAACAGCGCGGTGGCCACGCAGAGCGGCTATGGCAACGCGGCCTACATCAATCAGAATGGCTGGAACAACAGCGCCACGGTCACTCAGAACTGAGTGCACCGGCGTCATCCAACTGCCGGCCTTCGGGCCGGCAGTTGCGTTTGTACGGGCCGCCGGGTTGCCCGGCATGGCAGAGCCACCCGACCACTCTCTACGGTCTTCGCGATGATTCATCACGGCTTACGTTGCAGGTTTGCGGATGGAGCTACCGCGGCTCGCGCAGCAAGCGCAACGGCTGCGCCGAACGGCCAACTCGGGCAGAATCCATGCCGTCGGCGTCAAGCCAAGTCCGCCGGATGCGCCACCTACGCGAGCCAGAACCATGAACGAGCACGACACCCCAGCCGTATCCGGCAAACCCGCCGGTCGCATCCGCCAGAAGAACGAGGAAACCATCCTCGCCGCCGCCGCGGCCGAGTTCGCCCGCTATGGCTTCAAGGGCACCAGCATGAACGCCATCGCCACCCGCGCCGGGCTGCCCAAGGCCAATCTGCACTATTACTTCAGCAGCAAGCTCGGGCTGTACGTCGAGGTGATGCGTCACATCCTCGAACTGTGGGACACCGCGTTCGACGACATGCGCGCGGAGGATGATCCGGCGACCGCCCTGGCCAACTACATCCGCATGAAGATGGAGTTCTCCCGGCGCCATCCGCAGGCCTCGAAGATCTTCGCGATGGAGGTCATCAGCGGCTCGGAGTGTCTCGCCGAGCATTTCGGCCAGGACTATCGCGACTGGTTCCGCGGTCGCACTGCCGTTTTCGAGGCCTGGATCGCCGCCGGCAAGATGGACGCGGTGGACCCCATGCACCTGATCTTCCTGATCTGGAGCGGCACGCAGCACTACGCCGATTTCTCCGACCAGATTCGCCGCATCGGCGGCAAGCGCATGACGCGCCAGGACTTCGCCGTGGCTACCGACAACCTCATTCAGATCATTCTCAAGGGCTGCGGCCTCACTCCGCCGGCCACGACGACCGACTGAACAATCACAACCTCGACGACTCTACTTTTCCATGTCCGTCGTTCGTCGAGGAAAACCGTATGCCCTTGCGCCAACCCGCTTCGCGCCGCCTGCTCTGCGGACTCGCCTCGCTCCTCGTTTGGTTTAGCGCCACCGCGCTCGCCGATTCACGCCCGGTGCTGGGTTGGGTCGAGAAAGGCCTGATCCTGCCCGAAGGCATCGCGGTGAAATTCAAGCTCGATACCGGCGCGCTGACCTCCTCGATGCACGCCGAAAACATCGACCGCTTCGAGAAGGACGGCGAAAAGTGGGTGCGCTTCGATCTCGATCTGGAGGACATCAACACGGATAAACGGGTCGATAGCCGCGTCGAACGCAAGATCGAGCGCGAGCTGACCGTGCGCGGTGCGGCCGGCAAGGAGGATCGCCCGGTGGTCAAGATGAAGGTGTGCCTGGGCAAGCAGGTCTACGAGGAGGAATTCTCGCTCAACGACCGCGACGACATGCTCTATCCGGTACTGCTCGGCCGCCGCACGCTGGAGAAGCTGGGCCCGGTGGATGCCTCGCGCACCTTCACCGCCGAGCCGGACTGTTCCGTTTCGAAGACCGACGGCTGATCCTGTCGAAACCGCCATCCGGGAGCCTACCGATGCAGAACTATGCGAAGTTCGGCGCGATGATCGCGACCTCCACACTGGTCATGTTCGGCCTGATGTACCTCAACACCTACCAGCTCGACCACGTGTTCTTCAGCGAAACACGCGCTTATATGGCGCTGGTGATGGGCGCGAGCATGGCGATCGTCATGCTCGCTTTCATGCCCAAGATGTATCCGCGACGAGGGGTGAACCTGGCTATCTACGCGAGCAGCCTGCTGATCTTTGCCGTGTCGCTATGGCTGGTGCGCAGCCAGGCCACGGTGGATCAGGTGTCTTGGATGAAGGCCATGATTCCCCACCACTCCATCGCCATCCTTACCAGCGAACGTGCCGATATCCGTGACCCGCGCGTACGCAAACTGGCGGACAGCATCATCGAGGCACAGCGCCGCGAGATCGATGAGATGAAGGGGCTGATAGAAGAACTGGAAGCACGACGTTAGCGTTCTGTCTGTTCCTGCCGGGCAAAGAGCAGTGTCTTCAGCCCGGCGTCCGGATCGACGTCGGCGAACTCCGGCGGGTTCTCCAGCCGCCGCACGAAGCGCAGTTGCGGCGCCTCGGCGGCCATCTCCTCAATGAGAAAGTCCGGGCCAATGTCCGGATCGTTGATGCAGGCGAGCACCTCACCGTGCGCATCGAGCAGTTCCGGCAGGCGGCGCAGAATCTTCCGGTAATCGGTACTCAGAACGAAGCTACCTTTCTGGAACGACGGCGGGTCGATGATGATCAGGTCATACGGCCCGAGCTTCTTCACCTTGCCCCACGACTTGAACAGCTCATGACCGAGGAAGCTCACCCGGGACAGATCGTGTCCGTTCAGGCGGTGGTTTTCGCGGCCACGGCTCAACGCGGCGCTGGCCATGTCCAGATTGATTACGTGCCGCGCGCCACCGGCGATCGCCGCGACCGAGAAACCGCAGGTGTAAGCGAACAGGTTCAGCACGCGCCGCTCGCGCGCGTGCTCCTGCACCCAGCGGCGTCCGTAACGCATGTCGAGAAACAGCCCATTGTTCTGCTTGCGTCCCAGATCCAGCTTGTAGCGCAAACCGTTCTCACTGATCAGCCATTCGGCCGGCAACTCGCCCAGCAGCGCCTCGGTGGGGCTGTCCGGCAGATAGCGATGCTGCAGCAGCAGCGCATGCGCCTGGCTGCGCTGCCACGCCGGCGTTTGCCCCAACGCACGCAGCAGCTGCTTCAGCGCATCCAGCTGCGCAGCCTCCGGCGCGCGGAACAACGCCACCAGCAGCACGCCCTGCAGCCAGTCGGCCGTGACGTGTTCGAGACCCGGCCAGCAACGCCCGCGGCCATGAAACAGCCGGCGCGTTTCCTCCGGCACCGGATCGAGGCCGTCTAACAGCAGCTGTTGAAGGGTGGCGAGCGCGTCGGCGTGCATGGATTCCCCGCGGAGAAGGCATTGAGGCGCAGCATTCTACCGCCTCACCGGGCGCCCGCAGGAAGGCACGCACCCACGCGTATCCGCGAGGCACACCGAGCGATGGCAATCTGCCGCATAGATGAGAACGATTAGTATTTGAAATAGCGTTTGAGATTGCCTACCATGCTGCCGCCCCAGCCACCCGAGTACGATGCAGATGGACGCTGATCGACAAGCGCAAGCCGCCGTTCACCTGGCCATGCTCATCAACATGTTGTCGATCGGCAGCCTGATGATGGTGATGCCGCTCGGTCCGGATTTCGTGCGGGCGCTGGGCATGCAGGCCAGCCACGTTGGCTACCTTGCCGGTGGCGCCACCCTCGCCGCGGCGCTGAGCGCGGCGCTGAGCGCCGCCTGGCTCGACCGTCTGGAGCGCAAGCGCGCGCTGATCGGCCTGCAGGCACTGCGTTTCGCCCTGCTGCTGGCATGCGCGCTGGCCAGCGGGCCGCAACAGCTGATCATCCTGTTCGTGCTCTCCGGTCTGGTCGCCGGTCCCATGGGCGCGGTGTTGATGGCCGCGATGCTCGACCTGATCCCGCCCGCCGAACGTGGCCGCAAACTCGCCTATGTCGCCATGGGTTATTCGCTGGCGGCCATCGTGGTCACGCCGCTGGCGCTGGAGCTCGCCGCGCGCGGCGGCTGGCAGGCACCGTTCGTGCTGTTCGGTGGTGCCGGCGTGCTGCTCGCGTTGCTCTGCCTGCGAATGTCTCCCACCCCGCCGACCCATGCCCGCAGCGCGACGCGTCTGTGGCCGCTGCTGCGCACGCCGCTGTGCCAGGGCGCGTTGTCGATCGTGGCGCTGCAGATGTTCGGCCACTTCCTGTTGGTGCCGCACTTCTCCAACTACTTCCAGTTCAACCTCGAATTTCCGCGCCAGCACATTGGCCTGCTCTACCTCTGCGGCGGCCTTGCCAGCCTGGCGGCGATGCATCTGGGCGGCGTGCTGATCGACCGCGGCAATGCCGCAACGGTGGTGCTGCTCAGCAGCGGCTGCCTGGCCGCCATCACCCTGCTCGGCTTCGCAGTGCCGCTCGGGCTCTCGCTGTATCTGGTGTTCACGCTGTTCATGGCGCTCGGCGCGGTGCGCAGCAGCAGCACGCTGACCATCGCCGCGGCCATTCCGCAGCCCGAGCAGCGCGCCGCCTTCATGGCGCTGCAGAGCACCGTATCGAATATCGCTGCCGGCCTCGGCAGCCTGTTCTCCGCGGCCTACCTCACCGAGGACGCAGCTCGCCGCCTGGTCGGCTTCGACGACCTGGCCTGGCTCTACGCCGGCGCCGGAACCGCCGCCGGCATCGGCGTGCTGGTGCTGCTGCGTGCGATCCACGCACGCTCAGACGCCAGCACCACACAAGAAGGCAGGACCCAACCTGCCGGGGAATCGTGATCAGTCCGCGCTGTACAACAACTACTTGGCAACGGAGCCTGCACATGCAGCTTGTACGAAGAATCGGCCGTCCCCGTCATCTCTCCCTGACCCTGCTCGGCAGCCTGCTGCCGCTGGCAGCGCTGGCTGATACCCCGGTCACCCTGAAGAACGAAGTCATCACCGCCACCCAGACCGCCCACAGCGAACTCAGCGCCCCGGCCAGCGTCTCGGTGGTCACCCGCGAGGAGCTGGACAAGCTGCCGGTGTATAACCTGGCCGATGCGGTCAAGTACCTGCCGGGCGTGCACATCAACCCGTCGTCCACCTATGGCCGCAAGGAAATCAAGCTGCGCGGCATGGATTCGGACTACACCCTGCTGCTGGTCAACGGCCGGCGCATCAACTCGCGCGATGCACTGTCGTCCAACTACGCCAACGACTTCGACCTGTCGTCGATCCCGATGGCCGCCATCGAGCGCATCGAAGTGATCCGCGGGCCGATGTCCTCGCTGTACGGTGCCGATGCGCTGGGCGGCGTGGTCAACGTGATCCTGCGTCAGGCCACCGACGAGACGCGCGCCGGCGTGGCCTACACCTACGAACACCCCAGCGAAGGCGAGTCCGGCGACAGCCATCAGGCCAGCGGCTACGTCAGCGGCGCGCTGATCGACGGCAAGCTGCGCGGCAACCTGTTCGTCGAGAAAACCGACCAGGCCGCCTGGCTGAGCGAGCAGACCGTCAACCCCAACACCGACGCGGTGGAACAACGGCAGAACGGCAGCGTCTTCGGCTCGCTGAACTGGCTGCTGGATGAGCGCCAGACCGTCGACCTCGATTTCACCCATCGCAAGGACGATCGCGAGGCCGAATGGAACAACTTCGGCGCCGTCGTCCCCAACGTGCAGGAGATGGAGCGCTGGAGCTTCGGCCTCGGCCACAGCGGCAACTGGGACGGCTTCAACACCCGCGTGCGCTACTACTACGAAGACGTCGACCTGATGGACGACTCGCAGATCATGACCACGCTGCGCGGCAAGAAAGGCGACATCCAGCAGAACAACCACACCGTCGACGGCCAGCTCAGCGCCGCGCTGGGCAGCCACCTGTTCACCGTCGGCAGCGAATGGCGGCGTACCGAACTGGCGCACAACCAGAACCTCGGCGCGGACACCGAAGTCGACCAGAAGGCGCTCTACCTGCAGGACGAGTTCTCCCTCGGCGATCTGGACATTACCCTCGGCGGTCGCTGGGACGACCACGACACCTTCGGCGGCGAGTTCAGCCCGCGTGCCTACGGCGTCTACAACCTCACCGACAACTGGGTGATCAAGGGCGGCGCCGGCAAATCGTTCAAGGCGCCGAGCATCTATCAGTCCGACGAGACCTACGGCGTACTGGCTTGCCGCGGCATGTGCACGCTGATCGGCAACCCCGACCTCAAGCCGGAAACCGCGACCAGCTACGAGATCGGCACGCTTTACCAGAACGAGCGGCTGGAGGCCGGCATCATGTTCTTCCACAACGACATCGAAGACATGATCGTCACCGATACCTGGCGCGTCGGCTACCGCCCGCCGGTAATGACTTACAGCAACGTCAGCAAGGCGCGGGTGCAGGGCTACGAACTGCACAGCCGTTATGCGCTGACCGACTCCATCGGCCTGCGCGGCAACTACACCTACTCGGATGCGGAGGATCGCGACACCGACGAAGCGATCCGCAACTCGCCGCAGCATGTCGCCAACCTCGGCGTCGACTGGCAGGCCATGCCCAAGCTCGGGCTGAACCTCGACTATCAGTACACCGGCAGTCAGCTGCTCTACGTCTCGGCGGCCGAACCCAACGTCGAGAGCGGTGCGTTCCATCAGCTCAACCTGGGCGCCAAGTATCAGGCGACGCGAGAGCTGTCGCTGCGCGCGGGGATGAACAACCTGACCAACGAAAAACGCGACGACGTCGCTCAGTCGGTCGACAACATCCTCATGGGCCGCACCTTGTTCGTCGGTTTCAACTACGACATCTGACCCATCCCGGCCCGGCGGCAACGCCGGGCTACCGGAGCCAAAGACCGATGAACCATGCCAACTGATTCGACGATGCCGGCATTCCAGAAGGCCACCCTCGTTGCCGGGGGCGGCCTTCTGCTCGTGTTGCTAGCCCTTTCGCTGGCCACCGGCGCCGGCGTGTATGGCGCCGAATCCGTGCTCGGCTACCTGCTCGGGGCGCCCGAGTACGTGGCGGACGACAAGCTGGCGATGGTCGTCGATACCCTGCGTCTGCCGCGCACCTTCGCCGCGCTGGTGGTCGGCGCCAGTCTGGCGATCGCCGCCTCGCTGCTGCAGAGCGCGACGCGCAACCCCCTGGCCGAACCCGGCCTGCTCGGCGTGAATGCCGGTGCGGTACTCGGGTTGGTGATCGGCCTGATCTATTTCGGCGTCGAGTCGACCCAGGGCTACCTGCTCTGGTCGGGGCTCGGCGCGCTGCTAGGCAATCTGGTCGTACTCGGCATCGGCCTGATGCTCGGCCAGGCCAGCCCGCTCAAGCTGATTCTCGCCGGCGTGGCGCTGGGCGCCATCTTCGGCGGACTGGCGAACTACCTGCTGCTGTCCACCCGCGTGGCCCTCGAACAGTTCCGTTTCTGGAACCTTGGCTCGCTGTCCGCCTCGCGCCTCGACGCGCTCGCCACTGTCGCCCCGCTCGCCGTGCTCGGGCTGATCCTCGCCGCGCTGCTGTGCCGGCAGCTGACGCTGATGCAGATGGGCGACAGCCAGGCACGCGCGCTGGGCATCCACACCAGCTGGGTGCGCCTCGGCGTGCTGGCGGCGTCCACCCTGCTCACCGCCTGCGCCATTTCCCTGGCCGGCCCGGTGGGCTTCGTCGGCTTCCTCGCTGCCTACTGCGCGCGGCTGCTCGAGCCGGTGGCGCTGTTGCGCCAGCTGCTGTTCTCGACGCTGTTCGGCATGCTCTTCCTGCTCGCCGCCGATGTGCTGGCGCGCTGGCTGCTGCAACCCTACGAGCTGCCGGTCGGCACGCTGCTGGCGGCACTCGGCGCGCCGGCGCTGATCGCCATCGTGCTGCGCGGCGGCTTCCGTTCCCTGCTGACGGTGAGGTAGCCATGACGCCCCTTTCCCCCTCCGGCGTCTGGACGCTGCGCATCGGCGGCCTGAGCCTGCTGCTGCACCGGCGCAACTGGCTGATGTTCGGCCTGCTGGCGCTGCTGCTGGCCGCCCTCGCGGTGCTGGCGATCAGCCTGGGCAGCGGCAGCCTCGGTGTGCGCGACGTGATCGCCACGCTCGCCGGCCGCGGCAGCAAGCTGCAGGAGATCATGGTGTTCAAGCTGCGCCTGCCGCGGGTCGCGGCGGCCATCGTCGCCGGACTGGCCATGGGCATGGCCGGCTGCCTGATCCAGACCCTGGTGCGCAACCGCCTGGCCACGCCGGACATGATCGGCGTGAACGAAGGCGCGTCGCTCGCCGTGGTCGCCTTCGCCCTCTACCTGACGCTCGGCAACTGGCCCTGGTGGGCTTCGCCGCTCGGCGCCCTGCTCGCCGCCGCCGCGCTGTTCGCCCTGTGCCGGCGCCCCGGCGAGCAGGGCTACCTGTTCATCGTCATCGGCATTGCGCTGTCCGAGCTGCTCGGCGCCATCGGCGACTTCGCCATGTCGACCCAACCGCTGGTGCACCTGGGCAGCATCTACCTGTGGACGATGGGCCACTTCGCCGGCATCAGCTACCAGACGGTCAATCCCATCGCGGTGCTGCTGGCGCTGCTCTGCCCGCTGCTGGCGCTGGTCAACCGGCCGCTGGCGCTGCTGCGCTTCGGCGATGCCACCGCGCAGAATCTCGGCATCCGCGTGCCGATGATCCAGCTCGGCGTGCTCGCCCTGGCGATCCTGGTGGCGGCGCTGGGCACCGCCATCGGCGGGCCGGTGGTGTTCATCGCCATGGCCGCGCCGATCCTCGCCTCGTGGCTGGCGCGCGACAATCTCGCGCCGATCTGGCTGTCGGCGCTGTGCGGCGCGCTGCTGCTGCTCGGCAGCGATACGCTGGTGCGCGTGCTCGCCCAGCCCGAGGAAATCCCCACCGGAATCATGACGCGCCTGCTCGGCGGCATCCTGCTGCTCGGCCTCTTGATCAAGGACAGACGAGGAGCTGACTGATGACTGCCCTGCGTGCAGCAAACCTGCATTTCGCCTATCAGGACAAGGTCGTGCTCGACGACGTGTCCTTCAGCCTGCCGCGCGGCAAGCTGATCGGCATCGTCGGCCCCAACGGCAGCGGCAAATCCACCCTGCTCAAGCTGCTGGCCCGCCAGCTGCCTTTGCAACGCGGCACGGTGGAGATCCACGGCAAGCCACTGACGCACTATTCGCTCAAGGCGCTGGCGCGCGAGCTGGCCTTCCTGCCGCAACGCCCGGTGCTGGCCGAGGGCATTCGCGTCGAGCAACTGGTGCAGTACGGCCGTCACCCGCATCAGGGCTGGTTCAACCAGTGGAGCGAGGAAGACGCCGATCAGGTCGCCCGCGCCCGCGAGGCGATGCAGCTCGACGCCATCTGGCAGCGCAGCGCCTCCTCGCTCTCCGGCGGCCAGGCGCAACGGGCCTGGCTGGGCATGATCCTGGCGCAGAACACCGACCTGATCCTGCTCGACGAACCCACCAGCGCACTGGATATCGGCCACCAGGCCGAGGTGATGGAGGCGGTACACGGCATCGCCGCCGCCGGGCGCACGGTGCTCATCGTGATCCACGACCTCGGCATCGCCGCGCGCTATTGCGACGAGCTGATTGCCCTGGCCGACGGCCGCGTGCAGGCCATCGGCCCGGCGCGAAAGGTGATGACCAAGGCGCTGATCGACCGCCTCTACGACACCGACGTGGACATCCTCCACGCTCCCGGCGACGGCGCCCCGGTGATCGTGCCACGCCGCCGCCAGAGCCACGTCGCACCGCAACTGCTGCGCCACGAACACCCCGAAAAGGAACGCATGCAATGACCCTGAAGATGCCCCGCAGCCTCGTCGCCGTGCTGCTCGCCGGCCTGCTCGCCCTGCCCGCCTACGCCGACACCCGCCAGGTGACCGACGCCATGGGCAACACGGTCACGGTGCCGGAAGCACCCCAGCGGGTGATCACCCTCAGCGAGATCGACCTGGACACCGCACTGACCCTCGGCGTCACCCCGGTCGGCACCATCAACGGCCGCGGCCAGGCCGCGCCGCCACGCTATCTGGACGGCAAGCTGCCGGCCGGCATCGAGGTGGTCGGCGACATCGACAACCCCAATCTGGAGACTCTGCTGGAACTGGAACCCGACCTGATCCTCACCGGCCCGGTGAAGCCGGAGCAGCTGGCGATCCTCAACGAGATCGCGCCGACGGTGATCACCTTCAACTGGGCGCGTCCCTGGCAGGAAAGCATGCAGCGCACCGCGCAGGCGCTGAACAAGGAAGCCGAAGCCAAGGCCGTGCTGGAGCGCTATCGCGCACGGGTCGAAGCCGCGCGCCAGCGTCTGGCGGCCCATCAGGGCGAAACGCTGAGCATCGTGCGCTGGAATCCCAAGGGGCCGTCGTACATGTTCAAGGATGCCTTCGCCAGCACCGTCGCCGAAGACGTCGGGCTGCTCCGCCCCGCTCACCAGCAGGACCGCGGTCACACCCATTCGATGGCGCTGAGCCTGGAATCGCTGGAACTGCTCGACGCCGACTGGCTGGTAATCGGCACGCTGGCGACCAGCGGCGAGGCGGTCGAGGCGATGAATCAGGCCGAGCAGACGCCGGCCTTCCGTCAGCTGTCGGCCATTCAGGCGAAGCGCTTCGGTGCGGTGGACGGGTCGTTGTGGACTTCGCTTGGCGGGCCGATGGCGGCGCTGCAGGTGATCGATGATATCGAGGGGTTGTTGGGGAAGGCGGAGGCTGAGGTGGTGAAGGATTGAGGATCGCGGTGAATTGAAAGTTTGCGTTTATGGCGATTCGCGAGCCGCTTGAGAGCTTGGTTTCGCCCTGCTGGGCGAGTGCCTTTTGGCAACCGTAGGGTGGAAAATCGCGCAGCGTTTTCCACCTTGTTTAAGATGGGTTCCGGCGTGTGCCTCGGTGTATGACGCCGCGCTTTCCTCGGCCCGGACTGCAGGTGAATGACGGTTTGCTTTCGAAGCGATTGGCGAGTTGCCTGACAACATGGTTTCGCCCTGCTGGGCGAGTCACTTTTGCCAATCGCGGCAAAAGTAACCAAAACCGCTTGCCCCTACATCCGGCCCCGGCTGCGCCGGGGTTCGTTCGCTCCATCGCCACTCCGAGGGTCGTCGTACAAGGGCCATCCCTGGCCCTTTACGACTCTCGCCGCATCCCTGCGGCTCGCCCCTCTACGCAACGATTCCACTCACCCTCCTGAAAGGGGCGTGGGTGCCGCCTGACAGGCCGTGCAGAGAAAAAGCAAAGCCAAAGCCAAAGCCAAAGCCAAAGCCAAGCACAGTGAAGCTTGCTTCTCGATCTTCCAGGTGACCCGGCCCCCTTCCCCGTCAGGAGGCCGAGTAGAGGTGTCGCGCAGGGGGCCGCGAGGCATGGACGACAAGCGTGTCATGAAGGCCGGGGCCGCCTAGGCAGGGACGTCCCTTCATGAGGGAGCGCCGAGCCCGGCCCCCGGAGCGAGGGAAGTTCTGCGTAGCAAAACCCGGATGTCGGGCGCACTTTCTCTTTGGTTACTTTCTCTTTCGCGCCGGCCGGCGATCCGGAGCAAAGAGAAAGTGACTCGGCCGAGGGGACGAAACCCGGAGTGCAGGCAAACGCGGTAATCGCCAGACTTCCGACCGACAAGCTACAAAACACCCCTTCAAACCACCTCCACCAACCGCTTACGATCAATCTTCCCGCTGGCCGTCTTCGGCAAACACTCCAACAACACAATCCGCCCCGGCACCATGTAGTGAGGCAGACTGCGCTGCAACTCACGCCGGATCGCCACCCGGCTCAGCGCACCAGCCTCGCGCAGCTCCACATAGCCCACCAGGCAGGCCTCGTCGCCCTCGCCATGCAGGCGCACCGCGGCGTCCTGCACGCCCGCCAGCCGGCGCAGGCTGGCCTCGATCTCGCCCAGTTCGATGCGAAAACCGCGCAGCTTGATCTGGTCGTCACGCCGTCCGCAGTACAGGTAGACATCCTCGCCGACGCGGCGCGCCCGGTCGCCGGTGCGATACAGCCGCCTGCCGTGCCAGTCGATGAAGGCCTGCGCGGTGAGGTCGTCGCGCTGCCAGTAGCCGTCGGCCAGCGACGGCCCCTCAATGCACAGCTCGCCCTCGCCGCCCAGCGCGACCGCGTCGCCGTGCTCGTCCAGCAGCCAGTGACGGTAGCCGTCCAGCGACTGGCGCAGCAGCACGCCTCCCTCTTCGAGCGGCAGTTCGACACGCGCCATCAGCGACCACACCGTCGCCTCGGTCGGTCCGTAGCAGTTCCACAATTCGCCCACGCAGCCGCCCAGACGGGTCGCCAGCGTCGCATCCAGCGCCTCGCCACCGCACAGCGCCCGCAGCCCGGGCCGTCCTTGCCAGCCGGCCTTGAGCAGCATGCGCCAGAACGCCGGGGTGGCCTGCAGGGTATTGAGATCGCTGCGCCGCGCGAGCACTTGCAGCAGCTCGACCGGGTCCTTGTGGGTCGGCGCACAGATCACCTCGACATAGCCGCCGCTCCACAGCGGGCCGAGCATCTCCAGCAGCGAGATATCGAACGCCGGGGTGGTGGTGAACAGCCAGCGCGTCGCCGGGCCGATGCCGAGGCGCGCGGTCGCCGCCGCGAGGAAGTTGGCCAGCGCGGCGCGGTTGATCACCACACCCTTGGGCCGGCCGGTGGAGCCAGAGGTGAACATCATGTACGCCGGCAGGCGCTCGTCCTGGTCGGGCCATTCCAGCTCGCCGGCCAGGCCGGGGCGCAGCTGCCAGGTTGGCTGCACAAACGCCACCGGCTGGTCCTGCAGCACCAGGTTCAGCTGCGCATCGCTGGCGATGCCCTGCAGCCGTTCGTGCGGGAATTCCGGTTCCAGCGGCACGAAGCACAACCCTTCGCGCAGGCAGGCGAGCACGCTGGCGACCAGATCCGGCGAGCGTTGCAGGTGGATGCCGACCCGCTCGCCGGCCCGCAGACCGCACTGGCGCAGCTGCATGGCGATGGCCGCGACCCGCGCCTGCAGCTCGGCGTAGCTGAAGCTGTCGCCCAGACAACCCAGCGCCGGGCGCACGGCGTGGTGCTGGAACTGCTCGGTGAAGTGCCGCTCAAGCGCATGCATGGCTGTCCTCCGTTTGCTCGGCCAGCTCCAGCAGGTTGTCCTGCAGCAGGGCCAGCAGCTGCTCGTTCAGCTCGGCGCGCAGATTGCCGATCTGGCGCAGGGTCAGGCGTCCGTCGAACACGCCGCCGTGCAGGCTGATCAGCTCCGCCGAGGGGTTGTCCGTCGCGCTCGGCCGGCCGGGGGCGATGGGCAGTGCCTGCCAGGCATCCGTGCCGCTCTGGTAGACACCGAGGTAGTTGAGGGCTACCGCCGGCAGCGGCAGCTGCGCTCGATACTCGGGATTGGCGCGCAGCGGCAGGTAGCCGACGCCCTTGTCCGGCACCCGTCGCAGCTGCTCGGCGACGTGGCGCAGCAGCTGCGGCCAGTCCGCCTGATCGCGCAGCGCCAGCGGGAACATGCTGGTGAACCAGCCGACCGTGCGGCTGACATCCAGCGCCGGGTCGATGGCCTCGCGGCCGTGGCCTTCGAGCATGATCCACTGCCGCTCGCCCAGCCCGAGGTCGTGCAGCGCGCGGGTCAGCGCGGCCAGCAGCAGCTCGCGCATGTCCACCGCGAAGTGCCGGGTGGCCTCTTGCAGCCGCCGCGTCAGTGCCTCGCTCAGTTCCAGCTTCTGTTCACGCGGCGCGCCGCTACCCGCCCAGCCCGCCGACGCTGTCTCGGGCATACCGGCGAGTTCGGCCTGCCAGTACGGCAGCTGCGCTTCGGCACGACGGGCATAGGCGGCCAGCCCCTCGCCCCACTGGCGGTAGCTGCTGGTCTTGGCCGGCAGCGCCTCGCCGCGCGCGAGCCGGCGCAGGTCATCGACCAGGATGCGCCAGGACACCGCGTCGATGGCCAGATGATGCACGGCGATGAACAGCCCGCGCGTACCGCCGGCGAGGTTGTCGATCAACGCCCAGGCCAGGTGGCGCCCCTGCGCCGGCTGCAGGTGCGCCTGCAGCTCGGTCAGCGCCTGCTGCAAGCCTTCCTCGCCGAGCGTTGCCGCATCGAGCCGCGCCGGCTCGCTCAATTTCACATGTGTCAGATAGCGCTGGCCGCGCGCAGCGACCGCCAGGCGCAGCGCGTCGTGATGACCCAGCAGCTGGCGCATGCAATCCATCAGCTGCGCTACCTCGATGGCGGCCGGCAGGCGCAGCACCACGCCCTGATTCCAGTGTTGCGGGCTGGCGAACGGTTGCTCGAAGAACCACTGCTGGATCGGTTGCAGGGCGAATGCCTCTCCCTCCAGCACGCCCTGCTCGGCGCGGATCGCCATGGACTCGCGCGGCTGGCCGAGCACGCGGCACAGGCGGCGCACGGTGCGCGCCTCGAACACTTCCCTGACCGTGCAGGCATGGCCGGCATCGCGCAGGCGGGTGGTCAGCTGGATGCTCAGGATCGAATCGCCGCCGAGGGCGAAGAAGTCGCTCTCCACCCCCAGCGGCTGGTCGAGCACGCCCTGCCAGATCGCCAGCACCGCCGCTTCCAGCTCGTCCGCCGGCGCCACCAGCACGGCGCTGTCGGCCAGTTCCACCGGCGGCAGGCGCCGCAGGTCGAGCTTGCCGTTGGCGGTCAGCGGCATGCGCTCGAGCAGGATCAGCCGCACCGGCAGCATGTATTCCGGCAGGCGCCGCGCCACGTCCTGCAGGATGGCGTCGGCGTCTGGCATGGCTTCACCCGCTTTGACCGAGGCGTAGGCCACCAGCGCCTGGCGCTGACCCTGGCGGGCGACGATGACCTTGACCTGTTGCAGCGCCGGGCAGCTGATGGAGAGCTGCGCCTCGATCTCGCCGGGTTCGATGCGATAGCCGCGCAACTTGATCTGCTCGTCGATGCGGCCGAGGTACTGGTAGTCGCCGTTGGCTAGCAGCCGCGCGCGGTCGCCGGTGTGATACAGCCGCACCGTCACGCCGGCGATCTCGTGCTCGCGGAACACCGCGGCGGTGCGCTGCGGCTGGTTCAGGTAGCCGCGCGCCAGACCCAGCCCGGCCAGGCACAGCTCGCCCGGTACGCCGACCGGACAGAGCCGGCCATGCGCGTCGAGCACCAGCGCCTGCATGCCGTCGATGGGCCGACCGATGCTCGGCGTCGCGTCGGGCTCGATGAGCTTGGTCAGCGCGGTGACGGTGGCCTCGGTCGGGCCATACATGTCGATCAGACGGAACTGCCGGCCCCAGCGCTCGGCCAGCATCGGCGGACAGGCCTCGCCGCCGAAGCCCACCGCCTTCATCGATGGCAGCGGCCGCGCCGGCAGGGTCGCCAGCAGCGCGGTGGCGAAGATCATGTGGGTGGTGTGCGTGCGCTCGATCTCATCCAGCAGGCCTTCGCCGGGGTCGGCCCAGCGCAGGCAGGCGCCGTGGCTCAGCGGCAGCAGCGCACACATGTTGCCGGCGTCGAAGGACAGCGACATGCAGGCGAGCATGCGGTCGCCCGGGCCGATGGCCAGACGGCGGCCGTGGTCCAGCAGCAGGTTGGCCAGCGCGCCGTGCTCGATCATCACGCCCTTGGGCAGGCCGGTGGAACCCGAGGTGTAGATCACCTGCGCCAGCTGCTGCGGCGCGTCACTGCGCGGCGGCGCCGTGGGCGACCGGGCATCCAGTTGCGCGCCCAGCTCGGGGTCGTGCAGGTCGACCCAGCGCAACTCGCCCAGCGCGAACGGCGCTGCGCCGGCACCGAGCAGCAGGTCAAGCCCGGCGTCGCTGACGATATGCGCGATGCGCTCGGCCGGGTAATCCGGGTCCAGCGGCACGTAGGCGCAGCCGGCCTTCCATACTGCGAGCGCGGCGACGGCGAAGGCGTTCTCGCGTCGCGCCAGCACGCCGACCAGCGCCCCCGGCTGGCAGCCCTCGGCCTGCAGCCAGTGCGCCAGGCGGTTGGCCCGCGCATCCAGCTCGGCGTAGCTGATGTGGCCTGCACCTTCATGCAGCGCCACGGCCTGCGGCTGGCGGCGCGTCCAGTCCTCAAACAGCGACAACGGCGTCAGCCCGTGCGGATAGCCCGCCGGCAGCGCCGCCAACCGCTCGCCGGTGGCGCGCAGCAGTTCGTCATCGAGCAGTGGCAGTTGCCAGATGTCCTGCTCGGGGTCGGCGACCACCGCCTGCAACAGCCGCAGCAGGCGGCTGGCGTACCCCTCGACGGTGCTGCGCTCGAACAGCGCGGTGGCGTACAGCCAATCGACCCGCACCGCATCCATCAGCTCGGTGACCTTCACCGAGATATCGGTCTTGGCCGGCAGCGCCGGCGAGGTTTCCTCCACCGCCGCGCAACCGGGGATCAGGTCGTTGAAATCGACCCGCGCCTGGTACACCAGCATGATCTGGAAGATCGGGTTGATCGCCGTATGGCGGTCCATGCCCAGCGCCTCGCCAAGTGCCTCGAAGCGGTACAGCTGGTGGTCGACGGCTTCCAGATCGTCCCGCCGGCACTGGCGCAGGTAGTCGCTGAACGATTGCTGCTCGGGCAGCTGCGTGCGCAGCACCAGAGTGTTGACGAAGAAGCCCACCAGCGCCTCGATGTCCGGGCGTTCGCGGTAGGCCAGCGGGGTGCCGACGACGATGTCGCGCTCGCCGCTGTGGCGCGCCAGTAGCAGGGCGAACAGCGCATGCAGGCCGATGAACGGCGAAGCGCTGTGGCGCTGGCAGAGCTGCTTGAAGCGCGCCCACAGGCCATTGTCGATGACCGAGAACACCAGTGCGCCGCCGCTGGTCTGCTGCGCCGGGCGCGGCCGGTCCAGCGGCAGGCTGTGCACCTCGGGGATGCCGGCCAGGCGCTCGACCCAGAACGGCCTGTACTCGGCGTGGTAGTCGCGAAACAGCGGCGAGTTGAACCAGTGCGCGTAGTCGATGAAGGTCAGCGGCGGCTCGCCCCAGTCCAGCGGCTGGCGGTTCTGGTAGGCGAGGAAGGCGGTCTTGAGGTCGGCGAACATGTTCTTCACCGACCAGCCATCGGAAATGATGTGGTGCTGGTTGATCAGCAGCACGTGCTCGCGCGCGCCCAGGCGCAGCAGGTGTACGCGGGTCAGCTCGCCGTTGGCGAGATCGAACGGCCGCTCGATTTCCTCGCGCACCCGTTCGGCCACTCGTGCCTCGCGGGCCGATTCCTCCAGCCCGGTGAAGTCTTCGTGGACCAGGGCGAAGCCGCGATGGGCGACGATCTGCTGCTCGCCCTTGCCCTCGGCGTTGCGCACAAAGCGCGTGCGCAGGCTGGCGTGGCGCTGCACCAGGGCGTCGAAGGCGAATTCCAGCGCGGCCACGTCCAGCTCGCCGCTGAGGCGGAAGAACACCGGCATGTTGTACAGGTGCGAATGCTCCTGGTACTGCTCGATGAACCACAGCCCGCTCTGCGACGAGGACAGCGGGCCAACCTCGGTGTGGGTCGGCTCGATGGGCGCGTCGAATGCCTGGCGCGCGCGCAGGCAGCGGACGATGGCGTCGCGATGGGTGCGGATCAGCTGCCCCAGCTCGGGCGTCAGCGCCTCCCTGCTCGACTGCGAGACCAGCTGGCCCTCGGCATTGAGCGCCAGGTGTACGCCCTGTCCGGCGAGCTGCCGGAGCAGGCCGATGATGTTGTCGTGCATCTGCTACCTCTCAGGCTGCCAGGGTGGCACCGCCGTCGACGACGATGTCCTGCAGGGTGATATGGCTGGCCAGGTCCGAGGCGAGGAACAGCACCGTATTGGCCACCTCGTCAGGCGTGGCGATCTTCTGCAGCGGGATGCCGAGCTTGAACTGCTCGGGCAGGCCGGCGATGGTCCGCGCGCGGCCGCTATCGTCGGCCCACATGCCGCGCTGCATGGCGGTGTCGGTGGAACCCGGCGACACCAGGTTGCAGCGCACGCCGCAGGCCGCCAGCTCCAGCCCGGCGGTGCGGATCAGGCTGGTCAGCGCCGCCTTGGACGCCGCATAGGCGGCCATCTGCATGCGCGGCACCCGGGTCGCGTTGCTGCTCACCGCCACCACCGCGCCACGGCCTTGGGCGCGGAAACGCGGCAACAGCTCGCGCAGCAGGTAGAACGGCCCGGAGACGTTGACCCGCAGCGAGTCGTCCCAGTCGTCCAGGCTCAGCGCCTCGATCGCGCCGAGGCGCAGGATGCCGGCGACGCTGGCGAGCACGTCGATGCCCTGCCCCGGCGCCAGCAACTCGGCGCAGGCCTGACGCACCGCGGCGGCATCGCCCACATCGAGCACATGGGTGCGATAGCCGTAGTCGCATTCCGGGAACGCCCGATCCAGCCCCACCACTTCACCGCCGAGCCGGGCAAAGCCCTCGGCCACCGCGCGGCCGATGCCCTGACCGGCGCCGGTGACCCAGATGCGCCGCCCGTGAAAATCCATCTGCTGTGTCATCTGCATGTCCTCACCAGACCCGTTCCACCTGCGCTTGCCCCTGCCGCAGACGGCTGTCGAGGAAGCGGCAGAAATCCGCCAGACAGGGGTTGTCGAACACATCCGAGACCTTCACCGCGGTGCCGAACTCGGCGGCCAGGCGGTTGACGATCTGGATGGTCTGCAACGACTGGCCACCAAGTTCGAAGAAGTTGTCCTGCGCCTGGATGCCGCCGACGCCGAGGATCTGCTGCCAGATGGCGCTGACCCGCTGCTGGGTGGCATCGTCCAGTGCCTGGATGGTCGCGTCCTGTAGGTACTCGGCCTGCAGGCGCTTGCGGTCGAGCTTGTTGCTGCCGGTGCGCGGCAGCGCGCGATAGTGGCGGTAATCGGTGGGCACCATCGCTGCGGGCAATACCTGACCCAGCGCGCGGCGAATCGCCCGCAGGTCGTCACAGGGGCCAGCGACGAAGGCCACCAGCCGGCGCAGTCCGCCGCCCAGCTCCAGGCCGAGCACGCAGGCCTCGTCGACGCCGTTCAGCGCCAGCAGGCGCGCCTCCACCTCGCCGGGCTGGATGCGGTAGCCGCTGATCTTGAATTCGTTGTCCAGCCGGCCTAGGTAGACCAGCTGGCCGTCGACGCGACGCACGCGGTCGCCGGTGCGGTAGACGGTTTCCTCGTGCGCACCGATGCGCAGGCGGGCGAAGGCCGCGGACGCGCTGTTGAGATAGCCGTTGGCCAGCTGAGGGCCGCACAGCACCAGCTCGCCCTCGGCGGCCGGGCGCTCGCCGCGTTCGAGCACCAGCGCCTGTACGGTCGCCAGCGGCAGCCCGATGGGCAGGCGTTCGGCGCTGGCATCGACCGTCTGCAGGTCGCAGCTGCTGGCGACCACCGTGGCC
This sequence comes from Pseudomonas sp. FIP_A4, assembly GCF_036701605.1. Taxonomy (NCBI): domain Bacteria; kingdom Pseudomonadati; phylum Pseudomonadota; class Gammaproteobacteria; order Pseudomonadales; family Pseudomonadaceae; genus Pseudomonas; species Pseudomonas sp. FIP_A4. The sequence continues at coordinate 169,706 of NZ_JAYDXP010000122.1, forward strand.
TCGGTCGGCCCGTAGGTGTTGATCAGCCGCAGCTGCGGTCCGGCCACCCGCTGCCAGGCGGCGAGCTGTTCGGGAAATACCGCCTCGCCGCCGATGATCACCGTCTTCAACCCGGCTGGAATCCGCGTCTGGCCGCTGCGCAGCGCCACCACCCACTCGTTCCAGAACGCGGTCGGCAGGTCGACGATGCTGATCGCCTGCGCCTCGATTCCATCGACGAAGGTGGCGATCGACTGCAGCAGCGCATCGGTACGCAGCACCAGGGTCGCGCCGGCACTGAGGCTGACGCAGACTTCCTCGATGCTCGCATCGAAGTTGAACGGCGCGAACTGCAGCATGCGGTCGTCCGCCGTCACGCCATAACGCAACCGCGCCGCCGCGCTGAAGTGATCCAGCGCGCGATGGCTGATCTCCACACCCTTCGGCGTGCCGGTGGAGCCGGAGGTGAACATCAGATAGGCCGCCGCCTCGCCGCTGCGCGGCGCATGCCGGCGTTCACAGGTGGCGAGCTGGCCGAGCAGCTGGATCGGTCCGGCGTAGCTGTCGGCCAGACGATGCCGGTAGGCCGCCTCGGTGATCACCAGCGCCAGTTCTGCGCTGGCGCAGATCAGTGTCTGCCGTTCGGCCGGCTGTTCGGCGTCCAGCGGCACATAGACGGCGCCCGCCAACAGCACGCCGAGCTGCGCAAGGATCGCCTCGGGCGAGCGGGCGAGCATCACGCCGATCCGCTCCCCGGGCTGCACGCCCTGCTCCCCCAGCGCCGCGGCGATCTCCTCGGCGCGTGCCAGCAACGCGGCGTAGTTCAGCCGGCGCTCGCCCTGACACAGGGCGATGCGCTCCGGCTGGCGCTCGGCGTGCGCGCGGATCGCCGCCAGCACGCTGGTCACCTCGCCCAGCTGAACCTGTTCCGCGGCCGGCGCGCTGAGGCGCTGGTGAAATCGGTAGTCGGCCATCCAGGCCTCGAGGATCAGGTCGCGCGGCATCTGCGGTGCCGCCAGCCAACGGCGCAGCAGCTCGAATAGCTCCTCCTGCAATGCCCGCAGATGCTCGGCGCTGTAGCACGCCGGGTTGGCGTCGTAGTCCAGTTGCGGGATGCCATCGGCGCCGACCTGTACCTCCAGGGTCAGGTCCTCCACCGGCCCGGCGCTGAGGTTGAGCGTGCGCGCCGCCAGCTCGCCGTAGGCCAGCGGGCGGTCGAACGGCATGATGTTGATCAGCGGGCCGAACAGCCGCTGCTCGCCGCCGACGCGGCCGAGGTCGCGGCGCAGCGCTTCGTAGCGGTAATGCTGGTGCTTGCGGCTGGCGCGGCGCAGCTTGCCGATGGCCTTCGCACTGGCGATCAGACTGGCCTCGCCATCGGCCTGCAGGCACAGCGGCGCGATGTTCATCTGCATGCACGGCACGTTGAACGCCGCCGAGCCGATACGATTCATCACCATCAGGCCGAACACCTGAGCATCGCTGCCGCTGACCTGGCGCAGCTGCGCGCTGAGCGCGGCCAGCAGCAGATCGGCCCAGCCGATGCCGTGGGCCTCGGCGGTGGCGCTCAGCAGCTGCCACAGCGGTGCCGGAAAGCGCGCACCGTGCCGCACGAAGGTCGCCGAGATCGGCGCGCTGCGCTCACTGAAGCTGACCGGCGCCGGCAGCCGCGAGAACGTCTCCAGCCAGTAGCCGCGCGCGGCGGCGGTCTTGTTCTGCGCGTCGCGCTCGGCGTCCTCGGCGAGCACATCGGCGTAACGGCCGAAGCCGCAGGCCGGTGCCAACTCGCCGCGCACAGCGGCGCCGTAGAGTTCGGCGATGCGCTGGTACAGCAGGTTGCTGCCGTAGCCGTCGAGCGCAATGTGGTGCACGCAGCTGTAGAGAAAATCCTGCCCCGCCGCCCGCAGCAGGACGAAGCGGCAGGCCAGTTCGCGCTCCAGGTCGAACGGCTGGCGGATGTCGGCCATCGCCCAGTCGCGCACCCAGGTTTCGGCGTCGGCAAACGCCGGCACGTCCAGCTGCGCCACCGTCAGCGGCAGCTCGCAGGGGTCGAAGCACACCGTCTCGCCGTCGATCACATATAGCCCGCTGAGTGCCTCGCACTCGCCCACCGCCTGCTGCACCGCGGCGATCAGCAGCGGCGCCTGCACCTTGCCGGCGAAGGCGATGCACTCGGCGGTGTTGAACATGGCGCGATCTTCGTTGAGCAGGTAGCCGTACCACAGGCCCTGCTGCGCATTGCCCAGCGGCCTCATGCGGCACCCCCATGCTGCTGGATCTGCGCCCACCAGCCGTTGAGCGTCGGCGTCTTCGCCAGATCGGTGAAGCTCAGTTCCAGCCCCTGCTCGCGCCACTCGCTGAGCAGCGACATCACCTGGATCGAATCCAGGCCGTAGTCGAGCAGGTTCTCGTCCGGGTCGAACGGCTCGTCGATCTCATCGAGCATGGCCAGCAGGCGCGCCTGCAGCGCCTCGCGGGTCAGCCTCAGACCTGCTGCATGCCCCAGCCCGAGCACCTCGCGGCATTCGATGACCCGACCGCAGCGCGTGGCGATGTAGTTCAGCGCCATCTGGTGGTCGGCCTGAGTGAAGTCGGCAATGCCGTCGGCCAGCAGGAACGGCTGGATGTCGCGCATGAAGGCGTCGCAGGCGGTCATCAGGCAGCCGATGTGGCCGTATATGCCACCGATGATCAGCTGATCGCGGCCCAGCTCGCGCAGCAGGTGTTCCAGCGGCGAACGCTGGAAGGCGCTGTAACGCCATTTGACCAGCACGGTGTCGTCCGCCGCCGGCGCCAGGCCGGCGACGATGCCCTGACGCGCCGGATACTGGGTGATGCCCGGGCCCCACATGTCATTGAGCAGGGCCCGCTCGGCACCAGCCTGCTGGCCCGGTTGTGCGGTGTAGACCACCGGGATGCCGAGCGCCTTACAGCGCGCGCGCACGGCGGCCAGGCGCTCGACCAGCGCGGCGACGAAGGGACTGTCCTCGCCCCAGAAGTCGCAGAAGTAGTCCTGCATGTCATGGATCAGCAGCACCGCGCGCGCGGGGTCGACCGGCCACTGGACCTTGTTCACCGCCCATTCGCTGGGCAGGCTGTAGGGCGTGAGCGTGGGAATCGTCATGGAGCGAAGTCCTTATTCAGTAACGGTCAGTTGTTCGGCGAGACGGCGGCGCAGGCGGGTCTTGTCGACCTTGCCCACCGCCGTCATGGGCAGCGCCGCGACCTGCTCGATGCGGTCCGGCAGCTTGTAGTCGGCCAGCCCGAGGCCGCGCAGGTACTTGCGCAGGGCAATGCCCTTGAGCGCCGGGTCGCGGCTGACGATGAACGCACAGCTCTTCTCGCCCATGCCCGGGTCCGGCATGGAAACCAGCGCGGCGTGGGTGACGGCTGGATGCGCCATCAGCAGGTTCTCGACTTCCTCGGCCGCGATCTTTTCGCCGCCGCGGTTGATCTGGTCCTTGATGCGCCCGACCACCACCAGGTAGCCGTCCGCGCGCAGCTGCACGAGATCGCCGGAGCGGTAGAAACCTTCGGTATTGAAGGCTTGGGCGTTGTGCTCCGGGCTCTGGAAATAGCCGCGGATCGTGTAAGGCCCGCGGGTCAGCAGCGCGCCGGTCTGCCCCGGCGCCACCGGTCGGCCGTCGCGGTCGACCACCCTGACCTCGTCGTCCGGGCTCATCGGCCGGCCCTGGGTCAGGTAGACATGCTCGTCGTCATCGTCCAGACGGGTGTAGTTGACCAGCCCTTCGGCCATGCCGAAGACCTGCTGCAAACGACAACCGAGCACCGCCGGGATGCGCCGCGCCTGCGCCTCCGGCAGCCGGGCGCCACCGACCTGCAGCAACCGCAGCGAGGTCAGCTCCGCCTCGTGCCCGGGCGCCGCCTGCAGCCACAGCGACAGCGCCGGCGGCACCAGCGCGGCGACATTGACCTGCTGCGCGGCGATCAGCGCAAAACAGCTGGCCGGACCGGGATCGGGCGCGAGCACCACGCGGCCACCGGCGACGAACACGCCCAGCGCGCCGGGCGAGCTGAGCGGGAAGTTGTGCGCCGCCGGCAGCGCGCAGAGGTAGCGGGTGTCACGGTCGAAACCGCACAGTTCGACGCTGCGCCGCACGCTGTAGTAGTAGTCGTCGTGGGTACGGGGGATCAGCTTCGGCGTGCCGGTGCTGCCGCCGGATAGCTGGAAGAACGCCACCTCGTCGGCGGGCGTCGGCGCAAAGTCGCGTTCGACGGCCACCGGTTGCAGCCAGGCCGCCAGGCTGCGCTGCGCCAGACCGTCGGCATGCAGCAAGGCGGTGTCGATGCCGGCCAGCTGCTGCAGCTCGGCGAGAAACAGGTCGTCGTTCTGGAACAGCGGATGCAAACGGCTGGCGATCAGCAGGCGCGGACGGATCTGCTCGGCATAGGCGCGCAGTTCCAGCCGGCTGTGGCTGAACAGCGCGTTGACTGGCGCAATCCCGGCCTTGAGCAGCGCGAAGAACACGATGTACAGCTCGGCCTGGTTGCCCAGCTGTACCAGCGCCCGGTCGCCCGGCCCGAGGCCGTGATTGGCCAGCCGCTGGGCCAGGTTGGTGGACAATGCATCCAGCTCGGCGTAGCTCAGCTCGCGCTCGCCGCAGACCACCGCGATGGCCTCGGGCTGCGTTTCAGCCTGAACCGCGAGCATGTGGCTGAGCGGCTTGCCCAGCCAGTAGCCGGCCTGGCGATAACGTTCGGCGAATGCGGCGGGCCAGCGGGTGAACGGAATCAGGCTCACACGGCCTCCTTGTCGAGGCCGAAGGCGGCGAGCATGGTGCCGAGCTTGGTGCCGGTTTCGCGCCATTCCGCCTCTGGGCAGGACGCGCTGACCAGACCGGCGCCGGCGAACAGGCGCACGCGAGTCTGCTGGATGATCCCGCAACGGATGACCACCGCCCATTCGCCATTGCCGGCGGCATCGCACCAGCCGACGATGCCGCCGAACACGCCACGGTCGAATGGCTCCAGCTCGGCGATCACCTGTTTGGCGGCAGCGGTGGGAAAACCGCACAGCGCCGGCGTCGGGTGCAGCCGGCAAGCCAAGCGCAGCGCCGACAGCTCGTCCTGCAGCTCGCCGTCGATCCGGGTCGACAGGTGCCAGAGCCTGGCGGTCTTGAGCAGCGCTGGCGCTGGCGGGACGTTCAGCGTGCGGCACAGCGGGCGCAGCTGGCGTTCGAGATCGTCGATGACCAGCCGGTGCTCGCGCTGATCCTTGGCCGAATCGAGCAGCGCGCGGGCGGCCTCCTCGTCGGCCAGCGGATCGGGCGAACGTCTCGCCGAGCCCGCCAGCGGGTTGGTGCTGAACGCGCGCCCCTGCTTGCGCAGCAGCAGTTCCGGGCTGGCACCGATCAGCACGCCCTCGCCCGGCAGGTCGACCGCGAAGTGATAGGCCTCCGGGTTCTGCTGGCGCAGGCCCTGGAAGATGGTCTGCGCGCAGGGCGGCTCGTCGAACTCGAGTTGCAGCAGCCGCGACAGCACGGCCTTGTCGATGCGGCCTTCACGCAACAAATCCAGCGCCTGATTGACCGCATCGTGGAAGCCAGCGCGCCCCGGCTGCTCGATGCAGCTGCGCGCGGCGCCGCAGGGCAACCCGCAGATCGCCGTGGGCGGCGCGCTGGGCGGCAGGAACGCCAGGTGGCGCGGCACGAAGAGCCGCGATGGTTGCGCCTTGTCGAAGGGAATCACCCCGACCACCGTAGGAGTGCTCAGCCCGGCCCGACGCGCATCGTCGAATGCCTGCTGCATGCTGCACTCGAGCATCTGCCCGTCGTCGCCGCAAGGCACGGCCAGCGAAGCGAAACAACCGCTTGCCTCGACTCCGCCTGTGGGCGAATAAAATCGGAAACCAGGGTCAAAGATACGGCTCTGGCGGGCGCCAGAGAGTACTGCCTGAGCCCATGCGTTCACCGCAACCTCCTTAGCCAAACTTAATCAGAATTATTATCATTTGCATGAAAGAGCGACGAATCTAGCCACGCCAATCAGGTGCGTCAAATTATTTCGAGTGAAATTTTCGAATCGACATGCATGCCAAAATGCCAGCACAAAGCGCGCGATCGAGCACGAACTTCGGCAATCCACCGGCATCGAAACGGCGTTATTCGTTCGCTAAAGGAGTCGAAATGCGCGACAGATCGAGCCCCAACGCTAACCAGCGCAAGGCCCTGCCAGCGACCGGCGTGGGCCCTTCCGGTCTGTTGCGGCACCTGCGCTCCGGCATGTTTGCGCTGCTGGCGACGGCCGCCGCGCTGCCCGCCTGGGCGACGAGCGGGACCGCGCTGGCCGAGCGCGACGCGCACAACAAACGCCTGAGCGAACAGCTGCAGCTGGCACCGAACGGCCAGGCAGCCGCACCGACTGCGCGCTACAACCACATCATCACCTTCGGCCAGTCGCTCGCCTCGGCGGCCGAAGGCTGGCCGGCACTGTCGACCAAGGCCCGCTACGACAACCTGATGCTCGGCCAGGCGGTGCGCTCGGCCACCTTCAGCGGCGCGTCCTTCGAGCCCGTCGGCAAGGCGGCCTTCACCCCGCTGCGCGCGGTGGTGCAGCACAAGAGCGATGCGCGGGTCATTCTCGAACCGGCGCAGGTAGCCCAGCTCGAAAAGCACGCCCAGGAGGAAGGCGAATCGGTGGATATCGGCGCGCTGAACATGGCGCGACGCCTCTACCTGCACCAACGCGGCAGCGATTCGGACCCGCAGCACCTGTTTCTAGCCAGCAACGCGGCAACCTCCGGACGCTCCATCGCGCAGCTGTCGAAGACCGGCGGCACCCACGAATACCGTCGCGTACCGCAAGCCATGGACCAGGCGAAGGCGCTCGCCGACGCGGAGAACGCCAGCTATGCCGTCAGCGCGTTCTTCTGGCTGCAGGGCGAGTTCGACTATTCCCACACCAACGGCGGGGTGAACGACAAAGCGCGCTACAAGCAGCTGGCGCGCCAGTTGCGCGACGACCTCTATGACGACACCCGCGCCATTACCGGGCAAACGCGAATGCCCGCCTTCATCAGCTATCAGACCGACGCCAAATCGTCGGTGAAGGACGGCTCGCTGGCGGTCGGCATGGCGCAATGGGAACTGGCACAGGAGGAGCCCAACTGGTTTCTCGCCGGCCCGGTGTACCCGTACGTCGACAAGGGCGTGCACCTGTCGGCCAACGGCTATCGCTGGTTCGGCCAGATGCTCGGCAAGGTCTACCATCGGGTCGCCGTCGAGGGCCGCAAATGGCAGCCGCTGGCGCCGCGTCGGGCCACGGTCGCGGGACGCGAGATATTGCTGGATTTCCACGTGCCCGCGCCGCCGCTGCAGTTCGCCGAACCCTACATCGGCCACGTCGCGCGACCGGTGAAAAACAAGGGCTTCATGGTCTATGACGATCAGGGCGAGGTGCCGCTGGAAGCGGTGGACATCGCCGCCGACACCATCGTCCGCCTGCGCGCCGGGCGCGATCTGGCCGGACAACCGCGCATTACCTACGCGAGTTTCCAGGTCGGTGGCGCCGGCCAGCTGCGCGACAGCGATGCCACGCAGGCCGACGCCAGCTACGAATACCTGCCGGAACAGGGCATGCCCGAGGAGGCGAATATCCCCGCGCTGGTCGGTAAGCCCTACCCGTTGCAGAACTGGAGCATCGCCTTCGAGCTGGTGGCAAAACCTGGACAGGCGTTGCCCTAGCTACCAGCCGAGGGTTTCTTTGAGGAAAGGAATGGTCAGCTTGCGCTGCGCCTGCAGCGAAGCCTGATCGAGGCGGTCGAGCAGCTCGAACAGCGCGCTCATGCTGCGCGCGCCACGGGTGAGGATGAAGCGGCCGACGTCGTCCGGCAGATTCAACCCGCGGCGCGAGGCACGCAGCTGCAACGCACGCAGCTTGTCTTCGTCGGATAGCTGCTGCAGCTGGAACACCAGCGCCAGACTCAGCCGCGATTTGAGGTCAGGCAACTGCACCGCCAGCTCGCGCGGCGAGGCATCGGCGGCCAGCAGCAGTCGTCGACCGCTGTCGCGCAAGCGATTGAACAGGTGGAACAGCGCCTCCTCCCACACCGCATCGCCGGCCACCGCGTCGAGATCGTCGAGGCAGACCAGTTCGCACTGCTCGAGGTTGTCGAGCAAGGCCGGGCCATATTCGGCGACCTCGGCCAGCGGCAGGTAGACCGCCTGCTCGCCACGCTCCTCGACACGCAGGCAGGCCGCCTGCAGCAGATGGCTGCGACCGACGCCAGTACTACCCCACAGATAGATCAGTTCGTCCGACCAGCCCGCTGCCGGCGAGCAGAGCCGCTCGACATAGCCGAGCGCCGCGGCGTTGGCGCCCGGATAGAAGTTGGCGAAGGTGGCATCGTCGCGCAGACGCACGCCGAGGGGCAGCTGGATGGGTTTCATGGCTCGGATGGTGGTTCGGCCGCGACAGCGGCAGGCTTTGCGTAAAGGTCCGAGAGTTTATAGAGATCATGCACATGGCGCAGCAGAACCATGATCACCGCTGCTACCGGCAGCGCCAGCAGCACGCCGGTGAAGCCGAACAGCTGGCCGCCGGCAAGCACTGCGAAGATCACCGCCACCGGATGCAGGCCGATGCGATCGCCCACCAGCAGCGGCGTCAGCAACATGCCCTCGAGCAGCTGCCCGACCGTGAAGACCGCGGCAACGCCCAGCAGCGGATAAGGCTCCAGGCCGAACTGGAATAGCACGGCGATCACCGCTGCGGCGAAGCCGACGACGAAGCCCATGTACGGCACAATGCTGGCGAGCCCCGCGAGCACGCCGATCAGCAGGCCCAGCTCCACGCCAACCAGCATCAGGCCGGCGGCATAGATCACCGCCAGTGCCAGCATCACCAGCAGCTGGCCGCGCAGGAAGGCGCCGATCACGTCGTGGCATTCACCGATCAGCGCGACCACCACGCCCTCGCGCCGACGCGGCAGCAAGCTGCGCAGCTTGGCCATGATCAGGTCCCAGTCACGCAGCAGATAGAAGCTGACCACCGGCACCAGCAGCAGATTGCCGACCCAGGCCAGCAACGCCAGGCTCGACGCCGTCGCCTGGCTGAGAATCACCCCGACGATGTCGGTGGTGCTGCCCAGATGCCCGGACAGCGCCGCCTTTAGCTGATCGAAGCGCCAGAAGTCCTGCTCCAGCCCCAGCTGCTCCTGCACCCACGGCAGCGCCTGTTGCTGCAACCAGTCGAGCGCCAGCGGCGCAAGCTGGTAAAGATGCATCAGCTGCTTGCCAAGCATCGGCAGCAGCACCAGCAGGAGCAGCAACAGCAGCAGACTGAACAGGCCGAACGTAGCGATCACTGCCCAGGTGCGCGAGCATCTCCAGCGCTCCAGCCGATCGACCAGCGGATCGCCGAGATAGGCCAGCAGGATACCCACCAGGAACGGCGAGAGAATCGGCGTCAACAGGTAGACCAGCCAGCCGCACAGCAGCAGGCCGGCCAGCCACAGCCAGCGGTTGGAATCGGTCATGTTCATTGCGCGACGCCTTGCAGTCAGGAGGCTCGAAGAAAAGGTTGGAGTAGCACCTACCAGCGGTAGCGCAGCACCGTGTCGGGCTCAGGCTGTGCCGCCTGCGGCTGGTCGGGTGCTACCGGCGCCGCATTGCCATCGAGCGGGGCTGGCTCGGCCGGAACCTCCTGCAGACGCGCCAATTCCAGCTGGGCGCGCAACTGCTCGGGGCTGGCAGTCACGCGATAGACCAGACGGTCGCGCTCGACACTCAGCAGCTTGCCGCCAAGCGGCTGCAGCAGCTTGTCCAGCTCGGCGAAGCGGGTAATGTCCGCGCCGAGCACTTCCAGCGTCAGCTCCTTGGCTGCGCCCGGCGCAACGACGTAGCGCGGCGCCAGGTATTGGCTCACTGCCAACATCACGGCGTCGGCGACAGCCGCCTGGCTATCGCCCTTGGCCTGGCCGCTGCCGTGGGCATCATTCAGCCAGAGGTTCCAGCGCGCCTGCCAGCCTTCCTCGCCCTCACGCGCATGCACCGTCAGCAACGCGTCGGCGGCGTAGCGTTCGGACGGCTCGCGCAGCGCCTGTGCGTCCGCGGCGCCGAGCGTTTCGGGCGTTGCGGCAAGCTGTTCCTGCAAGTCGGCCAGCGGCAGACGCAACGGCAGGCCACGATGACGCGCCGCACCCTGCAGCGTGGTCGCGCCGTCCTGCGCGTCGCCCAGCAGCTGGGTGCCATTGGCCGTCTCGCTCAACCACCACGCCAGCACCACCGGCCGATTGGCACCCCACAAGGCCAGGCCAGCCTGGCGCAGGGTGCGTTCGGTGGTGGCCGGGTCGAAATCGACCACCAAGCTATCGCCCTCGTAGCCGTAACGGCTGATCAGCTTTTGCGGGTCCTTGCGCAGTTCCGCCAGCGCCGGTTTGCCGGAACTGTCGGAATCGCCGGTCAGGCGCAGCAGCAGCGTATCGAAGGAGCGCTGCAGCGCTTCGCCGCGCGCGTCGGCCTGCTGGCTGGGCACCGGCTCGCGCACCTGATAGAGCGTGCGCAGCGGTTCGGCGAACAGCGGCGACGCCGCGAGCGCGAGGCAGACGACGAGGAAACGGGAAACTAGGCGCATGGAGGGTTCTCGCGAGAGCGGCTGATCGCCGGCGGGGAACGGGAGCGCATACCTTAAACAGCCGCCGGATACCCGGCAACCGACACACGCCCGGCCTGTCGGCTGCGTCACCGCCGTCTCCGGTCGGAGCCGCCCGCGCGGCGCGCCCGGGCGGGATGGTCGCTGCGTGGCAAGCCTGATAAAATCGCGCGCTTTCCGCAGACCGACTCCGACGCCCCACCGCGGGCCGGAAATCCTGCGCCAGCCGAAGGCATGCTTCCGCTGGCCATCGCACGGTCGAAACCCGCACTCCTCGCACAGGCCCGGACTCTATGAGCAAGCAACCCTCCATTAGCTACAAGGACGCTGGCGTCGACATCGATGCAGGCGAAGCGCTGGTCGAGCGCATCAAGGGCGTGGCCAAGCGTACCGCGCGCCCTGAAGTGATGGGCGGCCTGGGTGGCTTCGGCGCGCTGTGCGAGATTCCGGCCGGCTACAAGCAGCCAGTGCTGGTGTCCGGCACCGATGGCGTCGGCACCAAGCTGCGCCTGGCGCTGAACCTGAACAAGCACGACAGCATCGGCCAGGATCTGGTTGCCATGTGCGTCAATGACCTCGTCGTCTGTGGCGCCGAACCGCTGTTCTTCCTCGACTACTACGCCACCGGCAAGCTCAACGTCGACGTGGCCGCCACCGTGGTCACCGGCATCGGCGCCGGTTGCGAACTGGCCGGCTGCTCGCTGGTCGGCGGCGAAACCGCCGAAATGCCCGGCATGTACGAGGGCGAGGACTACGACCTGGCCGGCTTCTGCGTCGGCGTGGTGGAGAAGGCCGAGATCATTGATGGCTCGAAGGTGGCCACTGGCGACGCGCTGATCGCCCTGCCCTCCTCCGGCCCGCATTCCAACGGTTACTCGCTGATCCGCAAGATCATCGAAGTCGCCGGCGCCGATATCGAGAGCGTGCAGCTCGACGGCAAGCCGCTGGCCGATCTGCTGATGGCGCCGACGCGCATCTACGTCAAGCCGCTGCTGAAACTCATCAAGGACACCGGCGCGGTCAAGGCCATGGCCCACATCACCGGCGGCGGTCTGCTCGACAACATCCCGCGCGTGCTGCCCGAAGGCGCCCAGGCGGTGATCGACGTGGCCAGCTGGACCCGCCCGGCGGTGTTCGACTGGCTGCAGGACAAAGGCAACGTCGACGAGCACGAGATGCACCGTGTGCTCAACTGCGGCGTCGGCATGGTCATCTGCGTCGCCCAGGACCAGGTCGACGCCGCACTGACCAACCTGCGCGCCAGCGGTGAGCAGCCGTGGGTGATCGGCCGAATCGCCGAAGCCGCCGAAGGCGCGGCGCAGGTCCAGCTGAACAACCTGAAAGCCCACTGATGCCCTGCAACGTCGTCGTCCTGATCTCCGGGTCCGGCAGCAATCTGCAGGCGCTGATCGACAGCCAGAGCGACAGCAACCCGGCACGCATTGGCGCGGTGATCTCCAACCGCGCCGATGCCTACGGACTGCAGCGCGCCCAGGCCGCCGGCATACCCACTCAGGTGCTGTCGCACCGTGAGTTCGCCGACCGCGAGGCTTTCGATACAGCACTGATGGCGGCCATCGACGCCTTCCAGCCGGATCTGGTCGTGCTCGCCGGCTTCATGCGCATCCTCACGCCCGGCTTCGTCCGCCATTATCAGGGGCGCCTGCTGAACATCCATCCGTCGCTGCTGCCCCGGCACAAGGGGCTGGATACGCACAACCGCGCCGTGGCTGCCGGTGATACCGAACACGGCTGCAGCGTGCACTTCGTCACCGAAGAGCTGGACGGCGGACCGGTGGCGATCCAGGCGGCGATCCCGATTCGCGCGGATGAAAGCGTCGCGCAACTGACCGACCGCGTACATGTCGAAGAACATCGCATCTACCCGCTCGCCGTTCGCTGGTTCGCCGAAGGGCGCTTGCGCCTCGGCGAGCAGGGCGCGATGCTGGACGGCGAAAAACTGCCGGCCTCCGGCCATCTGATACGAACCTAGGAGAGATTATGCGTCGCGCCTTGCTGCTCGCTCTCGCCGTGCTGGCCCTGCCGGCCCACGCGCTGGAGCTCAAGCCCTTCTCCGCCAGCTACACCGCCGACTGGACGCAGGTACCGGTCAGCGGCACCGCCGAACGCAGCCTGGCGAAACTGCAGGACGGCCGCTGGCAGCTCGATTTCGAGGCTTCGATGCTGGTTGCCAGCTTCAGCGAGCGCAGCACGTTTCGCATCGAGGGCGACACCTTCCTGCCAGATAGCTATCGCCTCGAACGCGGCGGCCTGGGCAAGGGTAAGAAGATCAAGCACGACTTCGACTGGCAGGCCAAGCAGGTGGTCGGCAGCGACCGCGGCGATCCGGTCAAGCTGACGCTGCATCGCGGCCTGCTGGACAAATCGACCTATCAGGTCGCTCTGCAGCAGGAAGTGGCGGCAGGCAAGCAGAGCATGAGTTACCAGGTGGTCGACGGCGACGAGATCGAAACCTACGACTTCCGCGTGCTCGGTGAGGAAAAGGTCGACACCCAGGCCGGCCAGGTCGACGCGATCAAGGTCGAGCGCGTGCGCGATCCGACGCAGAGCAAGCGCGAGACCATCCTCTGGTTCGCCAAGGACTGGAACTACCTGCTGGTGCGCCTGCATCAGGTGGAAAAGGATGGCAAGCAGTACCAGATCATGCTGCAGGAAGGCAGCGTCGACGGCCGCGCCGTCAAAGGCAACTGATCACCCGCGGCACCGCCCTGCGCTGCCGCCCTCTCCCTGTCGAGTACCCCATGACCGCCGCTCGCGCCCTGTTGCTCGTCCTGCTGCCACTGTTCGCTGGTTGCCAGTCGCTGTTTCGCACCGAGGCACCTGCGCCGACCGGTGATCGTTTGCAGGGCATGCTGACGCGCCAGGGCGATGCCTGGCAGCTGCAACCGTGCGGTCAGTTGCCGGCGCTGCGGTTACGTGACATCAAGGACGGCGGCCTGCTCCAGCCGGCCAGTGAGCTGATGGCGGACGGGCAGGGGCAGCTGTTCGCCGATGTACGCGGAGCGCTCGATCTGCAGCACGCCACGCTGGCGGTGAATCGCCTCTACCGCCTACAGGGCGAAGGTCCCGGTTGCAACGATAAGAATTTCCCACGCCTGATCCTGCGCGCCAGCGGCAACGAGCCCGACTGGAGCCTGCTGGTCACCAGCGACGGTTTGCTGCTCGAACGCCCGGGCGAACCCGCGCTTGCCCTACCCTATCTGGAAGAACAGCTGCCCGAGGGCCAGCTGGCCTTCACCAGCGAGGCCAACCGGCAAAGGCTGCAGCTCTGGGTCACGCCACAGCGCTGCCAGGACAGCGCCAGCGGCGCCGTCACGCACCTGAGCGCGCAGCTGCGCCCGGATGACGGCAAGGTCCTGCGCGGGTGCGCCTACTACGGCGGCGCCCGCACCGATTGAACCCACCGAGGCGCAGCGCGCCCCGCGACTGACAAGAACCAGAACCATGAACGACGCACTGTCCCTGCTGCAGCCCTACCCCTTCGAGAAACTGCGTGCCCTGCTCACCGGCGTAGTGCCGCCAGCAGACAAGCGACCGATCGCGCTGTCGATCGGAGAACCCAAGCATCGCTCGCCGGACTTCGTCGCCCAGGCGCTGAGGGACAACCTCGATCAGTTGGCGGTCTACCCGACCACGCTGGGCATCCCGGCGCTGCGCGAAGCGATTGCCGGCTGGTGCGAGCGGCGCTTCGGCCTGGCCGCGGGCGCGGTCGATCCGGCCCGGCAGGTGCTGCCGGTCAACGGCACGCGCGAGGCGCTGTTCGCCTTCACCCAGGCCGTGGTCAGCCGCGCCGCCGACGGCCTGGTGATCAGTCCCAACCCGTTCTATCAGATCTACGAGGGCGCGGCGCTGTTGGCCGGCGCCACGCCGCACTATCTGCCGTGCCTGGCCGAGAACGGCTTCAATCCGGATTTCGATGCGGTGCCGAGCGACGTCTGGCAGCGCTGCCAGATCCTGTTCCTCTGCTCGCCGGGCAACCCTACCGGGGCACTGGTACCGCTGCAGACGCTGCAGAAACTTATCGCCCTGGCCGACGAGCACGACTTCGTGATCGCCGCCGACGAGTGCTACAGCGAACTCTACTTCGACGAGGCCAACCCGCCGGCCGGCCTGCTGAGCGCTTGCGCCGCGCTCGGTCGCCACGACTACAAGCGCTGCGTGGTGTTCCACAGCCTGTCCAAGCGCTCCAACTTGCCGGGCCTGCGCTCGGGTTTTGTCGCCGGCGATGCCGACATCCTCAAGGCCTTCCTGCTCTACCGCACCTACCACGGCTGCGCCATGCCGGTGCAGACCCAGTTGGCCAGCGTGGCGGCGTGGAACGACGAGATTCACGTGCGCGCCAACCGCGAGCTGTATCGGGCGAAGTTCGACGCCGCGCTGCAGATTCTCGCGCCCGTGCTCGACGTACAGCGTCCCGATGGCGGCTTCTACCTGTGGGCGAAGACGCCGGGCGACGATCAGGCCTTCACCCGCGAGCTGTTCGCCGAAGAGCACGTCACCGTGGTGCCAGGTTCCTACCTGTCGCGCGAGATCGACGGTCTCAACCCCGGCGCCGGTCGGGTGCGCATGGCGCTGGTGGCCCCGCTGGCCGAATGCAGCGAGGCCGCACAGCGCATCCGCGACTTCCTCGAACGCCGCTGAACGGCCGCAGGCCCGCTGCAACCGCCCGCTGCGTTCAGTAGACGCCGGGCGGTATGGCGTCCTTGCCGTAGTTGCGCAGCTTCTTCAGATTCTCCGGCTTCATGTGTTCCGGCAGATCGGCCTCGCGCCGCTCCTCGTCCGGCTCAGTCCGCTCGGACCGTTCTGGTTGGTGCTGCCTGTTCTGTTCGCTCATGTCAGACTCCTCGCCTTCAGTGGGCCTACCCTTCCCAGATCGGTTCGCCGTCGGCATCGATCTCGCGCAGCCTGTTCAGCGCGGCCTCGGCGACACTCTGCGCCTCGGATTGCAGATCGAACCGGCGCCCGTCCGCTACTTTGACTATATGCACGTGCTCGTCGCTGTCCCGCCGCTGTACGGCGATGATCGCCTGATAGCCATCCTCCAGCGGGATGGCCGATGACAGCGCCTCGAAATGTTCGAAATGTCTGCGTGCCATGAAGTGCCCCGTCGTTGCGATTGTCACCAATGGACAACAAGACGCTGGTAAAAGATCGCCGACCCGGCTCGAACGCGCCCGCCGTGCCACGCTCTGAATACAACCATAGCCCTGCCGGAGAAGACCGATGACCATGACCGAAGAATATGCCGCGAGCGAACCCAGCCGCGCGGCGGTCGATGCCCTCGACGGGCTGACACTGCTGGAGTTCGGCGCACCCTGGTGCGGTCATTGCCGTGCTGCCCAGCAACCGCTGGCACAGGTTCTGGCCGAGCGTCCGGCGCTGCGTCACCTGAAGATCGAGGACGGCCCCGGCCGTCCGCTCGGACGCTCGTTCCGCGTCAAGCTGTGGCCCACACTGATCCTGCTGCACCAGGGCGTCGAGATAGCACGCGCGGTTCGCCCAACCACCGTCGATGCCATCGAGCAGATCCTCGGCAATGCCGGCCAGGCCTGAGCCGCGCGACATTTCCGGTCACACCCGCGGCGGCGCTCCGAGACCGGCGCGCACCGACATACAACAGCCGGGCATGGCATAATCCGCCACCGGTTTTGCAGGAGTTTGGAGAGGCATCCATGCCCAATGACAACCAGGGAATTTGCCTGTACGGCATCAAGGCCTGCGACACGATGAAGAAGGCGCGCAGCTGGCTCGACGAGCAGCACGTGGACTATGCCTTCCATGACTACAAGAGTGCCGGCATCGACCGCGCTCACCTGCAGGCCTGGTGCGAGGAACATGGCTGGCAGACGGTGCTGAACCGCGCCGGCACGACCTTCCGCAAGCTGGATGACGCACAGAAAACCGATCTCGACCAGGACAAGGCCATCGAACTGATGCTGGCCCAGCCGTCGATGATCAAACGCCCGGTGCTCGACCTGGGCAGCCGGACCCTGATCGGCTTCAAGCCCGATCTCTACGCCGCCGCATTGGCGAACACGAACTGACAGCGGCCCGTCGGCACGGACCGCCACACGAAAAGGATTCTTTTATGTCTACCACTCTCTTCAGCCTGGCCTTCGGTGTCGGCACCCAGAATCGCCAGGGCGACTGGCTGGAAGTCTTCTACTCGCTGCCGCTGCTGCAACCGGCCGGCGAGCTGGTCGCGGCGATCAGCCCGATCCTCGGCTACACCGGCGGCAACCAGGCCATCGCCATCACCATCAACCAGGCCGCCGAGCTGGCCGATGCGGTCAAGCCGCTGGATGCCAAGCAGCACGCACTGCTCACCCGCCTGGCCGAGAGCCAGCGCCCACTGGTGGTGACGCTGCTGGCCGAGGATGCTGCGCCGACCTCAACGCCCGAGGCCTACCTCAAACTGCACCTGCTCTCGCACCGCCTGGTCAAGCCGCACGGCCTGAACCTCTCCGGCATCTTCGCGCTGCTGCCCAACGTCGCCTGGACCAGCCAGGGCGCGGTCGATCTCGCCGAACTGGGCGAGCGCCAGCTGGAAGCCCGCCTGAAGGGTGAGCTGCTGGAAGTCTTCTCGGTGGACAAGTTCCCGAAGATGACCGATTACGTGGTCCCGACCGGTGTGCGCATCGCCGACAGCGCCCGCGTGCGCCTGGGCGCCTATGTCGGCGAAGGCACCACGGTGATGCACGAAGGCTTCATCAACTTCAATGCCGGCACCGCCGGCCCGGGGATGATCGAAGGCCGCGTGTCGGCCGGCGTATTCGTCGGCAAGGGTTCGGACCTCGGCGGCGGTTGCTCGACCATGGGTACCCTGTCCGGCGGCGGCAACATCGTAATTTCCGTGGGCGAAGGCTGCCTGATCGGCGCCAATGCCGGCATCGGTATCCCGCTGGGCGACCGCAACACCGTCGAATCCGGTCTGTACATCACCGCCGGGACCAAGGTCAGCCTGCTCGACGAGAACAGCCAGCTGGTGCAGGTGGTCAAGGCACGCGATCTGGCCGGTCAGCCGGACCTGCTGTTCCGCCGCAACTCGCAGACCGGCGCGGTGGAGTGCAAGACCCACAAGTCGGCGATCGAGCTGAACGAAGCACTGCACGCGCACAACTGAGCGCCGACCAGGGTTACCGGTGCGCTTGTCGCCCGGTAGCCCGCGCACCACGCCGAGGCCAGACATGATTTTGCATTCCCCCTGGCGTGCCGACTTTCCGGCCCTGGCCGTGCTCGAAGCCCAGGGCCAGACCTATCTCGACAGCGCCGCCACCGCACAGAAGCCGCAGGCGCTGATCGACGCGCTGACCGGCTACTACACCTGCGGCGCCGCCAACGTCCACCGTGCCCAGCACCAGCCGGCCGAACGCGCCACGCGCGCCTTCGAGGACGCACGGGTCAAGGTTGCGCGGTGGTTAAATGCCGCCGGCCCGACCGAGATCGTCTTTACCCGTGGCGCCACCGAGGCGCTGAACCTGCTGGCCTACGGGCTGGAGCATCTGCTGCAGGCCGGCGACGAGATCGTCATCAGTGCACTGGAGCACCATGCCAATCTGCTGCCCTGGCAGCAGCTCGCGCTGCGCCGGGGTGCCCGTCTGGTGGTGCTGCCGCTGGATGATCAAGGCCTCATCGACCTGTCGGCCGCGGCGGCACTGATAGGCCCGCGCACACGCCTGCTGGCGGTGAGCCAGCTATCCAACGTTCTGGGCAGCTGGCAACCGCTGCAGGCACTGCTGGCGCTGGCCAGGGCGCAGGGCGCGCTGACCATCGTCGACGGCGCGCAAGGCATGGTGCACGGTCGCCACGACCTGCAGACGCTCGCCTGCGATTTCTACGTGATGTCCAGCCACAAGCTCTACGGTCCGGACGGCGTCGGCGTGCTCTATGGCCGTGGCGAGTCGTTGCTGCAGCTCAGGCACTGGCAGTTCGGCGGCGAGATGGTGCGCATCGCCGAGTACCACAGCGCCGAGTTTCATGCGGCGCCGCTGGGCTTCGAGGCGGGCACGCCGCCGATCGCCGGGGTGATCGGCCTGGGCGCCAGCCTGGATTACCTCGCCGGATTGGACGCAGCAGCGGTCGAGGCGCATGAACAGGCGCTGCACTACGGCCTGCTCGACGGCCTGCGCCAGCGCGAAGGCGTGCGCCTGCTCGGCGCGCCCAGCGTCGCGCTCGCCAGCTTCGTCGTCGACGGCGTACACCATGCCGATCTGGCGCACCTGCTCACCGAGCAGGGCATCGCCGTGCGCAGCGGCAACCACTGCGCGATGCCGCTGATGAAGGAACTGGGCCTGAGCGGCGCGATCCGTGTATCGCTCGGTCTGTACAACGACGGCGGCGACCTGCGGCGCTTCTTCGAGGCGCTGGATCGCAGCCTGGAGCTGTTGCGATGAGCGCCCTGCCCTCGCGCGCCGAACAGGCGCTCGCCGCCTTCGGCGCCGCGCCAGGCTGGGAGCAGCGCGCACGCCTGCTGATGCAGTGGGGCGAACAGCTGGAACCACTCGCCGACAGCGAGCGCTGCGAGGCGAATCGGGTCCGTGGCTGCGAAAGTCAGGTCTGGCTGGTCGGCGAGCGGCGCGACGGCCGCTGGCATTTGCGCGCCAGCAGCGATGCACGCCTGTTGCGCGGCCTGCTGGCGGTGCTGCTGGCCCGTATCGATGGACTGGAGGACAGCGAACTGGCGCGCGTGGATCCGAACGCGTGGTTCAGCGAACTCGGGCTGGCGCGCCAGCTGTCACCGTCGCGCAGCAACGGCATGCATGCCGTGCTGCAGCGGGTGCGCGAGCTGACGGCGGGCTGAAGCCGCCGTCGGGATAACTCAACGCTTGCGCAGGATCACGCTGCCGATCGAGTAGCCGGCGCCGAACGAGCTGAGCACCCCTAGGCTGCCGCTGGGCAGGTCATCCTGGTGCTTGTGGAAGGCGATCACCGAACCGGCCGAGCTGGTGTTGGCGTAAGTGTCGAGAATCACCGGCGCTTCCTGCTCGGTAGCGTCTCGGCCCAGCAGCCGGCGCACGATCAGGTGGTTCATGTTGAGGTTGGCCTGGTGCAGCCAGAAGCGCTTGACCGACTCCACCGCGATACCGCTTTCCTGCAGGTGCGCACCGATCAGTTCGGCGACCATCGGGCAGACTTCCTTGAACACCTTACGGCCTTCCTGGATGAACAGCTTGTCCGGATCGTCCTTGTGCTCTTCGGCGGCGCGGTTGAGGAAGCCGAAGTTGTTGCGGATGTTGTTGGAGAACTCGGTCACCAGCTTGGTGCTGACCACATCCCACTGGTGTTCGGAGGTCGCCAGATCGGCACGCTCGATGATCACCGCGGTGCAGGCGTCGCCGAAGATGAAATGGCTGTCGCGGTCGCGGAAGTTCATGTGGCCAGTGCAGATTTCCGGGTTGACCATCAGAATCGCCCGCGCCTGGCCTAGCTTGACGCTGTTCACCGCGTTCTGGATGCCGAAGGTCGCCGAGGAACAGGCCACGTTCATGTCGAAGCCGAAGCCCTTGATACCCAGCGCGGCCTGCACTTCGATGGCGATGGCCGGATACGGCCGCTGCAGGTTAGAACAGGCAACGATCACGCCATCGATATCGGCGGCCGTCTTGCCGGCCCGCGCCAACGCCTCTTCCGCCGCCTTGACCGACATTTCGCAGAGGATCGACCATTCCTCGTTGCTACGCTCGGGAATGCGCGGAACCATGCGCTCGGGATCGAGAATGCCGGTCTTGTCGGTGACGTAACGGCTCTTGATGCCCGAGGCCTTTTCGATGAAGGCTACGCTCGACTCGGCCAGCGCTTCGACCTCACCGGCGGCGATGGCAGCCGCGTGGTCGCTGTTGAAGCGCTGCACGTAGGCGTTGAACGACGCCACCAGTTCTTCGTTGGAAATGCTGCTGGCAGGGGTGTAAAGGCCGGTACCGCTGATGACGACGTCGTACACAGTCGTTCCTCTTGAATGATTGGCTGATCGTTTCTCTAACGTTCGGAGCGCGTCGACCACGGCCGTACGAGTGCTCCCAGCGCCGGGGTTAATGCCGGCTATTGTGCATTAAAAGTCCGAAGAATCCGCAACCTGGCAGCGAAACCAGAGGAAAAACCGACAATTACGCAACACCTGACCGTGACCGCCCGGTCGCAAAACAAAGAAGGCGTCTTGCGACGCCCTCTTTGTGTATAGACCAACCAGTCGGATTCACTTGATGCCCTGGCCGAGCAGCACGCCATTGACCTCCTTGCCGTACAGATTCACCCCGTCGTTGGCGTGGTATTTGTCGCGGGTCTTCGCGATCGATCCCTCGATCAGCCGCGGATCCTGCGGGCGCTCATGGCTGTTCATGAAGGCGGCGACGTTCCACGCCTGCTCGTCGGTCAGCGAGCCGCCCTTGCCCAGCGGCATGCTCTGCTTGATGAATGCCGCGGCGGTGTTGATGCGGTGCATCCCCGCGCCCCAGTTGAACGAGTCCTTGCCCCAGAGCGGCGGGAACACATAGCTGCCGCCCGCCTTCTGCCCCTCGCCATTGGCGCCGTGGCAAACCGCGCACTGCTCGACATACACCTGCTTGCCCTGGGCAATGTCGTAACCGGCCTTCGGTTGCGGGATCTCGGGGTAGGCGCGGCCAGGCAGTTCCTGGCCGGTCGGCGCGCCCGTAGACAACCAGTAGGAATAGGCCGTCAGCGCGTTGATCACATGGCTGTCGGCCGCCGGCGGCTTGCCGTTCATGCTGAACTGGAAGCAGCCCTGTACGCGTTCGGCGTAGCTGTTGACCTTGTCGTTCTTCTTGCGATACGCCGGGTACATCGGATACGCACCCCACAGCGGCGCAGAGTTGGCCTTGCGTCCCTGGTCGAGGTGGCAATTGGTGCAGTTCATGCCATTGCCGACGTATTCGGCAGCGTACTTCTGGGTATCGATGAAGATGGCACGGCCATCCTGCACCAGCTTGCCGAAGGCATTGTCCGGCAGGTCCTTCTCATGCGGCGGCTGGAAAAACGCCTCGCTCGGCGCCTTGCTGGCGCTGGCAACCAGTTGCGACTGGTCGTCCATGCGGATTTTTTCGGCGGCCTGCAGCGGCGCACCAACAGCCAGAGCCAGGAGCGCTGGGATAAGAGTGTTCATCGGCAGTCTCCTTATGGCTGGCTCAGATTGGCGAAATATTCCGAAACCGCTTGGACTTCGGCATCGGTCAGCCCGCGGGCGACATGGCCCATCAGGTCATTCGGATCGTTCTTGCGCGTCCCCTGGCGCCAGGCCTGCAACTGGCCAGCAATATATTGCGCGGGCTGCCCCGCCAGCGCCGGGAAGGCGTCACCCACGCCGATGCCGCTCGGCCCGTGACAGGAAACACATTCGGGGATGTTGCGCGCCCAGGCACCACGTAGCGCGAGCTGCGCGCCGAGGTCATCGGCCTTTTCCACCCGCGTCACCAGCGGCACGTCGACGGCCGGCAGCGCAGCGAGCATGTCGGTCACCGCGGTGATCTCCTCGTCCGTCAGCGCGGCCGCCAGCGGCTGCATCACAGGTGCGCTGCGCGCACCGCTGCGGATGTCCTCCAACTGCTTGCGCATGTAGGCGGCGGAAAGTCCTGCCAGGCGCGGAAAACCACTGGCCGCCATCCCTTCGCCATTGGCGCCATGACATGTCACGCATGCCAGTGCAGCCGGATTGGCGCCCCCCTGGCTGTAGATTTTCTGCCCATCGGCAGCGTGCACCTGCAACGCAAGTATCAGTGCACCGGCGCCGGCCAGCGCCCTGCTTGGAATTTTCATGCAACCCTCATCAGCGTTTATTTTCTGATTTCTTCTGCTCCAGCGCCGTCAGGCAGTGCGGCAGTCTGTCGCAGCGACCCGAAGCTAACACAGGCATAACCCTTCAGCCAGTAACGGAATAAACTTAGAACCGTTGAGAATATATCTTTGTGCCCTATACCCCCTGGGGCATGATCACGCGGTAGCCGGCTCTGTCTCGGTTATGCTTGCGTCCCCTGACCAGGACTGCCCCATGAAAGACCAACTCGAAGAATTGCTTCGCCTGATCGGCTCTGGCTGCATGAGCGACGAAGAAATAGCGCGGATCGCCGACGAAGCGGCGCAGGCCTATGCCGACCCGGCGGCCTTTCTCGCCGCAAACCCGGACATCAACTATGACGACGACTTCCCCATCCCACTGGGCGAATGGGTGGTCGTCGGCAGCCTTCCGGAAACCGTGCTGTTCCAGGCCGACGATTACCAGCAGCTGTTCGAGCGCATCGTCGCGTCGTTCGGTCCGCAGGTCTCGTTCGTGCTCAAGGCCAAGCAGCTGGCCAAGACCGAGCCGCTGAAGGCGCTTAATCGCATTCAGGTGCAGCTGAGCAGCCTCTACCCGGAGAAAGGCGGCTACGTGCTGGTGGATTTCAGCGAACCGCTGGACGACGAACTGCAGGCCGTACTGGTCTACAGCTGCGATGTCGAACGGGTGATGCAGCTGGCGGTGGAGGTCGGCATCTATGCCGCACCGGCGCTCGATGCGCTCAAAACCGAACTCGAAGAGGAGTGATCAGCCCCGGCGCAACGGCTCGAGCAGCGGTTTGAGACCGTTGTGATCGATCTCCTGCATCAGCGCCAGCAGGCGACCGATGTCGCCGGGCGGAAAGCCAACCCGGGCGAACCAGTTGAGGTAGTGCCCGGGCAGATCGGCGATCACCCGGCCCTTGTACTTGCCGTAAGGCATGGTCTGGGTGACCAGACGCTGCAGGTCTTCGGGTTTCATCGAGGCGCTCGGCTTGGCGGGACGGCAATACTGCCACAGGACCGCGGCGGGCCGTTCGCTGGCCACTGGCCTTTTATCGATTCGGCATAAACGCCCGCCGCAGGTACTCGGCCGTAAATATGGCAGCGCGCCATCCTTCCCGGTAACCCCGGAAATAGACCGGTTGATCGCTGCTCGCCGAGGTTCCAGGCAATCCTTCAATCGGCATCATAGGCATTGTCTATTTTTCGTTGTCCGCGAGTTGACCTAGGCCTTCAGACGGCTTACCCGTCCACTTGCGGAGAACAATAAATGAACGCACCACTTACGTACGGCGGCCTTTTCGCGCTGGCCATGAGCCTCGCGTTGCCCGCCGTGCAGGCCGCCGAAACCGACAGCATCCCCACCAGCTACTCGCCGGTGGTCATCGCTGAGCGCTTCGACACGATCATGCAACGCATGGCCGGCGAGAAGGCCGGCATCATGCAGCGCCACCGGGAACTGCTCGAACAACGCTACGACCTTGCCGACAAGCCCGCCGACGGCGTGAAGATGACGCGCGGCAAACCGGTCCAGAGCGGCGTGCGGGTCAAGCTGGCGGACGGCACGAGCTGGGACGAGCTGGCCGGGCTGAGTCCCGAGCAGATTCGCGAGCAGCGGCGCTTTCCCCTCGGTTTCATGCCGCTGCCGCACCCCAATCACCCCGAAGGCGGCATGGTCTTCCCGCAGTTCCAGATCGACGAGGTGAAGAAGCTCGAGAACCGCGACCTGACGCGCTTCGACCTGGATTTCGACCTGCCCGAGCATTTCCTGCCGGAATTTCCGGCGCCGATCTTTCTCACCACCCGCCCCGACCTTGGCGACGTGTCCCAAGGCAAGCTGGTCAACATCCGCAACTACTTCGAGCTGTTCAACGGCATCCTCAATCCCAAGCAGCTCGAAGGCCTGCGGCTGCTGGTCACGACCTTTCCGCAGCAGCAGTTCAACGCCACCGACGACCGTCGCAGCGAGCACCCGCACCCCGGCGTGGCCTGCCTGGACTGTCATGCCAACGGCCATACCAATGGCGCGACGCACCTGGCCGGCGACGTGCGACCGCAGCCATTCCGCCACCGCATCGACACGCCAACCCTGCGCGGCGTCAACATCCAACAGATCTTCGGCTCACAGCGCGCACTGAAGACGGTGGAAGACTTCACCGAGTTCGAGCAGCGCGCAGCCTACTTCGATGGTGACATCGTGATGGCCGCGAAGAAGGGCGTGAACGTGCTCGAACGCGGCAGCCAGGTGCACTTCATGGGCGAGTTCCAGGCGCTGCTGGACTTCCCGCCGGCACCCAAGCTGAACGTCGAGGGTCGTCTCGATCCGACCAAGGCCAGCGAGCAGGAGCTGCGCGGCGAGCAGGTCTTTCATGGCAAGGGCGCCTGCGCCGGTTGCCACGTACCGCCCTACTACACCGATAACCTGATGCATGATCTGCAAACCGAGCGTTTCTACGAGCCGCAGGAATACAACGGTGTGATGGCCGTGGGCGACGGGCCGATCAAGACCTTCCCGCTGCGCGGCATCAAGGAGTCGCCGCCGTACCTGCATGACGGCCGCCTGCTGACCCTCGAAGACAGCGTGGAATTCTTCAACCTGATCTTGCAGCGCAACCTCAGCCAGCAGGAGAAGGCCGATCTGGTCGCCTTCCTGCGCACGCTCTGAGGCACCGCTTATCCGGCGCCTCTCGCGGCGCTGGATAAAGCGCGGCTATCCACGGCATAGGCAGACTCCGCTTGGCCGGCGCCGTGCTGGCGGCCGACAATGAGCCCATCGCCAGCCGAGCACCCAGGATCCGAACATGCAAGCGCCCAAGCCAACCCCCGAACTGGACGACGCCACCCTCGCCTTCGCCGAACAGGTCTTCGACTGCGCGCGCCAGGGCGACAGCGACCGGCTGAGCGAACTGCTCGCCCAAGGGCTGCCGGCCAACCTGCGCAACCATGCCGGCGACAGCCTGCTGATGCTCGCCAGCTACCACGGTCATCTCGACACCGTGCGCCTGCTGTTGCAGCACGGCGCCGATCCGCAGCTGCGCAATGCGCGCGGCCAGACGCCACTGGCAGGCGCCGCGTTCAAGGGCGACCTGCCGATGATCCGCCTGCTGCTGGAACACGGCGCCGACGTCGAGGGCGCATCCCCCGACGGCCGCACCGCGCTGATGATCGCCGCGATGTTCAATCGCAGCGAGATCGTCGAATTCCTGATTGCCCAGGGGGCCGATCCGCATGCCCGCGATGCGGGCGGCGCGACGGCGCTGGCGGCTGCGTCGATGATGGGCGCGACCGACACCCAGGCCCTGCTCGCCCGGCTGAGCGGCTGAGCGGCTGAGCGGCTGAGACGCAGGCTTAGAGCGCGACGACCAGCGGAGCCTCATGCGATACCCACGGCGACGCGACGCTGATGCGATTGCGTCCGTCAAGCTTGGCCGCGTACAGCGCCCCATCGGCGGCGTCGATCCGTTCCAGCGCATCCTGCATGCCCGACTCGAAGGCCGCGACACCGATACTCAGGCTGGTCGATAGCTGCGGCATGATAGGAACGGCCAGACCTCAATGCAGCCCATCGCCATGACACCAAACCATCGCCGAACGACGGTGCGGCACGGTCAGTCCAGCGCGTACTGGAAGGTGCTGACCACCCGCAGGCGCTTGCCGATGGTACGGCCGCTTTCCATGTCGCTGCCGTCGTCGTCGATGACCCGGATCACGCCCTGGTTGGCGTTGCGCAACTCGCCCAGCCGTGCGCCGGCATCGTCCGCGAAACGCGTCGCCTGTTCGCGCGCGTTGGCGGTGGCCTGCTGCAGCAGAACGGGCTTGAGTTCGTTGAAGCCGCGCAGCTGGTAGCGCGGCCCGGTGGCGCCGCCGCTTTCGCTGTCCAGCTGCACGCCGGCCTGGATCAGCGGATCGAGCGCATTCGCCGCCGCGGCCACCGCATCGACCCGCGCGGTCTTGACCAGCACCTGACCCTGGCCGTTGAAGCGCAGCGCCACTTCCTGCGAACCCCATTCACGCGCCAGCAGATCCTGCACCTGCAACGGGCGCACTTCGATCTCCGCCTCGTCGAAGCCCTGCTCGCGCAGAAAGGCAACCACCGCCTGGCGATCCCCCGCCAGCCGCTGCTGCAGCTCGGCAAAGTCATCGCCACCGCGACGAAAGCCGAGCGTCCAGATCGCGAAGTCGCTCTTCACGTCCATCTCCGCGAGGCCCTTGACCGTCACCGAGCGATCGGCGAGGCGAAAACGCTCGACGCCCTGCCCCACCGACCACCCGGCAAACGCCACCGCCGCGGCGAGCAGCGCCGCCGAAAAGAATCCCACACGCACCATGACGCCTCCTCCTGTTGGCCGCCTCGCCGCGCCGGCAAAGCGCTGCCGATCAACCTCGTCCCATTCGCTCCAACGCTTCCAGACGAACCGCCAGATGCTGTTCCAGCTCGCTCAGACGCCGCTGCAACGCCGTGCGCTCGTCTTCCGTCAGCGCTTCCTGCAGCCGTTCGCGCAAGCGGACGCGCTCGTGCAGCAGATCGATTTCCCGTGGCGGCACACCCGCGCTCTTCAGCACCTGGAACGGCAGGCGCAGCCCTTGGGGCGTCTGCAGCCAGGCGTTGTCGATCGGCAGCGGCGCGCCGCGGGAAGTGACGCCGCGCTGCCATTCGGCGACCTGCTGCGCGATCCGCCGTTCGATGTCCTGGTCGATGGTGCTCATTTGCGCTGCTCCGCCAAAACCTGTCGCAAGCCTATCGCAGCGCGCGCGGACTGCAACGACCGAAGATTGAAAACCTCTGTAACCAATCGCCGCTGACGACTGCCGCCGCGGACTTTATTCTGGCGCCTCCTTTGTCCTGAAAGAGCTGCATGAACATTCCCTGTACCCAGCCGCGTTCGTCGCCCCTGACGAATGCGGCGCCCGTCTCCGGCTTCGGCCACGCAACCACTTCACTCTTAGGCCCGGCAGCAGTTGCCCGGCACCGCGCACGCCAGGTGCGCTATTTCCTCACCACACGAGGCCCCATCGATGGAATGGCTCGCTGATCCCACGGCCTGGCTAGGCCTGTTCACGCTCATCGTCCTGGAAATCGTCCTGGGTATCGACAACCTGGTATTCATCGCGATCCTGGCGGACAAACTTCCGCCGGAGCAGCGCGACCGCGCGCGCGTCATCGGCCTGAGCCTGGCGCTGGTGATGCGCCTCGGCCTGCTGGCGAGCATCGCCTGGCTGGTCACTCTCACCGAGCCGCTGTTCGAGATATTCGGCAAGAGCTTCTCCGGGCGTGACCTGATCATGCTCGGCGGCGGCCTGTTCCTGCTGTTCAAGGCGACGATGGAGCTGCACGAGCGCCTCGAAGGTCGCATGCAGCAGCACAGCGGCAGTAAGGCCTATGCGCGCTTCTGGCCGGTGGTGGCGCAGATCATCGTGCTCGACGCGGTGTTCTCGCTCGATGCGGTGATCACCGCCGTCGGCATGGTCGAACACCTGCAGGTGATGATGATCGCGGTGGTCATCTCGATGACCCTGATGCTGCTGGCAAGCAAGCCGCTGACTGCGTTCGTCAACGCGCGGCCGACGGTGATCATGCTGTGCCTGGGCTTTTTGATGATGATCGGCTTCAGCCTGACCGCCGAGGGCTTGGGTTACCACATTCCCAAGGGCTACCTGTACGCGGCCATCGGCTTCTCGATCGCCATCGAGTTCTTCAACCAGCTGGCCCGCGCGCGCCGCAAGCGCAGCCTGCAGGGCACCCGGCCGCTGCGCGAACGCACCGCGCATGCGGTGCTGCGCCTGCTCGGCGGCAAACTGGAAGCCGACGAGGTGGACGACGAGATCGCCGACATGCTCGGCCCGGACGGCGCCGCCGCCACGCCGTTCAACCGCCGCGAGCGGGTGATGATCAGTGGCGTGCTGCACCTGGCCGAGCAGTCGATCCGCACGGTGATGACCGACCGCATGGAGGTGGATCGCATCAACCTCGACGACGAAACGGCAAAGGTGCAGGCCGGGCTGCTCAACTCGCCGCATTCACGGCTGGTGGTCACCCGCGACGACGCACCGGACGAGCCGCTGGGCTACGTGCACAAGAAGGAACTGCTGCGTGCCCTGCTCAACGGCCAGACGCCGGACATCGAACCGCTAGTGCGCACGCCGATCAACCTGCCCGACAGCTGCACCGTGCTCAGCGCCCTGGAACAGATGCGCCAGGCCTCGACGCACGTTGCCTTCGTGGTCAACGAATTCGGCGGCTTCGAGGGCCTGGTGACGCTGACCGACATCCTCGAAGCCATCGCCGGTGAACTGCCGGATGCCAGCGAAGTGGAAGGCCCGGACATCGAGCCGGTCGACGGCGGCTATCGCGTCAACGGTGCGGTCAACCTTGCGGTGCTGCGCGAGCGGCTGGGGTTCAGAGCGGCAGTCACCGACGATTACCAGACCCTGGCGGGGCTGGTGATGAGTCTGCTGGATCGACTGCCGATGATCGGCGATCAGGTGGAGCATGCCGACTGGCGGCTGCATGTCACCGAGGTGAAGGAGCGGCGGGTGACTGGGGTGCTGCTCAAGCGCATCGAGGCAGCCGACCAGGTGGGGTAATTGGCGCCTCTGGGACTCGAACCCCGAACCGTAGGGTGGAAAACCGCACAGCGTTTTCCACCGGGAGTGGCGCGACCGCTTGCGTCTGACGTCACGCTTTCCTCGGCTCGGCGTGCTGGTTGCGCGAGGCATGGACGCCGAGCGAGTCAGGAAGGAGCGTGCCCCTGGAGCAATGCCGGAGTGAGGGAAGCCTGGTCGCGCAGCGGCCAGACCCGAATGCAGGGGTGGCCTTCTCTTGATTACTTTTGCTTGGCCCAGGCGGCGTTCCGCGGACAAGAGAACGTGACGCGCCGTGCAAGGCGCAACCTGTAGCTCCAGTCACCGGTAGCGCTGCGCTGTTCCCCCACCGCTCTGTATCATTCCCTCCGAGCGAACCGCGCCCCAAAGCACCGGTCTGCTCATCGCAAGAACAAGAAACGACAAGGACACCCCATGCCCAGTCTCAACCTGCAGATTCTCGTCGCCGCCTGCCTCGGCGTGCTGATCGGCTGGCTCGTTGGCGGCCAGCCCGAGGAAGCCGCCCTGCGTGAAGGCACGCTGTATGCCGCCGGACTGGTCTCCA
Source organism: Pseudomonas sp. FIP_A4 (assembly GCF_036701605.1). Classification (NCBI taxonomy): domain Bacteria; kingdom Pseudomonadati; phylum Pseudomonadota; class Gammaproteobacteria; order Pseudomonadales; family Pseudomonadaceae; genus Pseudomonas; species Pseudomonas sp. FIP_A4. The sequence goes on from NZ_JAYDXP010000122.1 coordinate 199,230, forward strand.
GCGTGTTCATCGGCATGCTGAAGATGGTGCTGATCCCGCTGGTGTTCACCTCCATCGCCGTCGGCGTCGCCAGCCTGCAACAGCACCAGCAGGTCCACCGGGTGTGGATCACCACGCTGATCTATTTCACCAGCACCACGGCGCTAGCCATGCTGCTGGCGCTGACGGTGGCGAACATCTTCAAGCCAGGCGCCGGGTTGTCGCTGGACCTGTTCGCCGACCAGCTGGCGGATTTCCAGGCAAGCCAGCTGACCCTGCCGGAGTTCTTCCAGCACTTCTTCGCCGGGCTGTTCCAGAACCCGTTTGCCGCCTTTGCCGAGAACAACGTGCTGGCGGTGGTGGTCTTCGCGCTGTTCGTCGGCATCGCGCTGGTCGCCGGTGGCGAGCGCTACCGCAACATCCTCAACGTGCTGCAGGAATTTCTCGAGATGCTGCTGCGCATCGTCGGCTGGATCATGTGGCTGGCGCCGCTGGGCATCCTCGCGCTGCTGATCCGGCTGGTCGCCGAGCAGGACGCCGCGCTGCTCTCGGCGGTAGGCGGCTTCGTCATGCTGATCTTCGCCACCACGCTGTTCCACGGCGCGGTGGTGCTGCCGCTGATTCTCTACTTCACCACCGGTCGCTCGCCGCTGTGGTTCTGGCGCGGCGCGCGGGATGCGCTGATCACCGCCTTCGCCACCAGCTCCAGCTCGGCAACGCTGCCGGTGTCGATCCGCTGCGCCGAAGAGAACCTCAAGGTAGAAAAACGCTACGCCGGCTTCGTTCTGCCGCTGGGCGCAACCATGAACATGGACGGCACCGCGCTGTATGAGGCCGCCGCGGCGCTGTTCGTCGCCAATCTGGTGGGCGTCGACCTGACGCTCGGCCAGCAGGCCGTGGTGTTCTTCACCGCGATGGTCGCCTCGGTCGGCGCGCCGGGGATTCCCAGCGCCGGCATGGTGACGATGGTGATGGTGCTGCAAGCGGTCGGCCTGCCGGCCGAGGCCATCGCCATTCTGCTGCCCATCGACCGCCTGCTGGACACCATTCGCACGGCGATCAACGTACAGGGCGACATCACCGGCAGCGTGGTGGTGCAGCGCCTAGCCGGGGAACGGGCCTGACGATCATGAAGCGCCATAACCCGTTCCACTACGTCGTGCAGTACCCGTCCGCCGGCCTGCTGCTGATTCAGCTGCTGGGCATCGTGCTCTACCCGTTCATGGAGGGGCTGCCCGAACCGCGCGCGTTCTTCGGCGCGTTCAGCGCCATCGTGCTGGTCTCGGCGCTGCGCATGGTGCGTCGTGGCCCGACGCTGCAGGGCGTGGCCTTCGGTCTCGCGGCGCTGATCGTCACGCTGAACGTGGTCGGTGTGTTCGTCGAGCGGCCGGGGCTCGATCTGTGGCTATTCGCCCTGGAGGCCGGCTTCTATTTCTATGCGACCGTCAGCCTGATCGGCTACATGAACGAAGACCAGCGCGCCACCACCGACGAACTGTTCGCCGTGGGCGCCACCTTCACGCTGCTGGCATGGGCCTTCGCCTATGTCTTCATGGCCTGCCAGATGCTCTATCCCGGCAGTTTCACCGGCGCCGCGCAGCCGGATTCGCCACGCAGCTGGATGGAGATGCTGTTCCTCAGCGTCACCCTGCTCTCCGGCGTCGGCCTGGGCGACATCCTGCCCGTGACGCCGCAGGCGCGTGCAGTGGTGATGCTCGAGGAAATCGCCGGGGTGATGTACATCGCCCTGGTGGTGTCGCGTCTGATCGGTCTGACCATCGTGCGACGCTGAACATCGACGGCGCCGCTCGGCAAAGCCGGCGGCGCCGCATAATCAACTCGCCTTGAAGCGACTGACGTTGTCCAGCAGCGTCCCGGCCAGGTCGCTCAGGCGGCTGGCGGTGTGGTGGTTGGTGCCAACCGCCTCGCCGTTCTCCTCGGCCATGCGTGCGATGGTGCTGACCTGCTGGGCGATCTCGGCGGAAGCGGCGCTCTGCTCGCGCAGCGCATGGGAGATTTCCGCCACGGTGTCGAGCACCTGATTGGCCGCCTCGCGAATACCGCCCATCGCCTCGCCGGCCCGCTGCGCACGGGCAACGCCTTCGTTGACGCGCACCACGCCCTGCTCCATGCCCTGCACGGCACCCTCGGTGCCCTGCTGGATCGCGGCGACCATCTGCGAGATTTCCTTGGTCGACTGGGCGGTGCGCTCGGCCAGCTTGCGCACCTCGTCGGCGACCACCGCGAAGCCGCGGCCCTGCTCGCCGGCGCGCGCAGCCTCAATCGCCGCATTCAGCGCCAGCAGGTTGGTCTGCGCGGCAATATCGCCAATCACCCCGACGATTGCCGAGATCTGCCCGGAGCGCTCGCCCAGCTCGGCGACGGTACGCGCCGAATCGCCCACCGACACCGCAATCTGGCTGATTTCCTCGACCACCGCCGCAACGATCTCGCCGCCCTGGCGCGACAGCTCGCCGGAACGGTGCGCCAACGCATCGGCATCGCCGGCGTTGCGCGCGATGCTCTCGATGCCCACGGTCATCTGCTCGACCGCCGCCGCCATGCTCGCCGCGGCATCGCTCTGGCACTGCGAGGCGACGTGAATCTGCCCGGACGCCGCGACCAGACTGCGTGCCGAATCGGCGACATGGTCGGAGTTGTCCTTGATATTGCCGATCAGCCGGCGCATGGCGTCGGCCATGTCGTTAAAGCTGCCGGCCACGTAGCGCAGCTCGTCGCGTGCCGTCAGCTGGATATGCGTGGTGAGGTCGCCGGCGGCGAGCTTCTCGCTGCCTTCGCGCAGGCTGCGGATGCTGGTCATCACCGACAGGTAGGCGCCGACCGACAGGTAGCCGATCACCGCGAGCACACCGGCCAGCACGGCGAGGTTCAGGTACAGCACCTGGCGGGCGTCGGCGATGCGCTGGTGCAACAGCTGGTCGAGGGTCGGCAGCAGCACGTCGTGCATCTGGCTGTAGCCGATGCCGATGGCCTCGGTCGCCATGTCGAAGAACTGCACCGAGGTGGTGCTGGTGAAGTCGCCTTCGAAGACCAGCGCATGCATGACGCGCTCGATGTTCTGGCCGCGCTCGTCCATCGCCGTCACCGCCTCGGTAAGGCGCGTACGCAGCTCCGGGCGCAGCGCGACGACCTTGTCCAGGCTGTCGCGCATGTTGCCGGTGGCGGTCTTGATCTGCTCGCTCAGCACGATCAGCGCGGTGCGCCGCTGATCGTCGACGTTGCCCTGCGCCAGCGCGGCCGCGCCGCTGCCACGCAGCTGGCCGATGCGCTCGATCAGGCTGGGCATGTGATTCAGCGCGGCGGACATCAGGTAGAAGGTTTCCGCCTCGGGATCGAAGGTCAGGCCATAGGCATCGGCCAGCTGGGTCTGGAAGCTCAGCAGCTTGCCGATCAGCGCGGTGTGCGCCTGGAAGTTGCGACTCTGCGGCCAGCTCAGGCCGTCACGACGGATCTCGTCCCAGGCCTGGCCGATCCCCTGCCATTGGGGTAGTGCGCGCTTGTCCTCAGCCAGCGTGCGCTCGAGCAGCGCCAGCGCCGCCTCGATATCCGTCTCACGCTCGCTGCGGCGCGTGGCCAGCGCGCTGTTTCCACCCAGCAGCATCGACGACATGCCGCGGTGCTGCTGCACCAGTTCCACCAGTTTGGCCATCGGTCGCGACAGCGAAGAGGCGACCAGCTCGTTCTCCGAGCGCTCGATGGTGCGATTGAGCTGGCCGGCCAGGCTCAGCATCAGGCTGGCGAAGATGGCGGTGACCAGCAGCCCGAGCAAGCCGAACTTGATCGGATAGCTGAGCCGGTTCATCAGAGCTTCGGCGGGCAGGAAGAGCTTTTTCATGGAGTGGGTCCTGAAGGGGTCGCAGGCGCTGCACGAAGCCGCTCGAGCCCTAAGGCTGTGATCACCGGCTCCGGCAGAACATCCAGTTTCAGGCGCCAAAATACGGACGTGACCAGACAGTCTCCCTGACCGGAATCAAGGATGCGGCTCGCAAGATGGCTATCCGCCATACCGCTTGTCCGATAGGTCAGAAAATGCACTGCCAACATCACCAAATGCGACCATCCAACCTTTTCGCCGATTGCGCCGAACTCCTGCGCGCCCCTGCAATCCATTCAGCCTGAGCCGGCGGCAGGCACGGCAACCAGAGCTTTACCACCACGCCAGCCGGTGAATAATGCCGGCCCTTTGCATTCGCTTCGAGGTGACCATGACGGCGCAAGCCACCGCAACGATGCCAGCTCTTTCCGCTCGCGCCGTACTGCTGATCGAACTGGCGCTGGCCATGGGTGGTTTCGCCATCGGCACCGGCGAGTTCGCCATCATGGGGCTGATGCCCGAGGTCGCCCGCGGCCTGGCCATCAGCGAGCCGCAGGTCGGTCATGTGATCAGCACCTACGCGCTCGGCGTGGTGGTCGGCGCGCCGTTGTTGGCGATCCTCGGTTCGCGGCTGTTCCGCCGTCACCTGCTCTTGCTGCTGATGGGCTTCTTCGCTCTGGGCAACTTCGCCAGCGCCCTGGCGCCGGACTATCACACGCTGATGGCCTTCCGCTTCGTCACCGGCTTGCCGCACGGCGCCTACTTCGGCGTGGCGATGCTGGTGGCAGCCTCAATGGTCGCGCCGGACAAACGCGCCCAGGCCGTGGCCCGGGTGCTGATGGGCCTGACGGTGGCGATCCTGATCGGCAACCCGATCGCCACCTGGCTCGGCCAATGGCTGAGCTGGCGCTACGCCTTCGCTCTGGTCGGCGCCATCGCGTTGCTCACCGTGCTGCTGGTGGCGCTGTTCCTGCCACTCAATCAGGACGAGCCGCGCAACAGTCCGCTGCACGAGATCCGCGCGTTCCATCGGCCGCAGGTCTGGCTGGCCCTGGCGATCAGCTCGATCGGTTTCGCCGGCATGTTCTGCGTGTTCAGCTACATGGCTCCGACGCTGCTGGAAGTCACCCGCGTCAATGCCGGCTGGATTCCCTTTGCCCTCGCCGCGTTCGGCCTCGGCGGCATCATCGGCAACGTCGTCGGCGGCTGGCTGTTCGACCGCCTGCGCTTTCAGGCCGTCGCCTGGCTGTTGCTGTGGAGCGCGCTGGTGCTGCTGGTATTCCCGCTGGCGGCGCATTCGACGTGGACGATCTTTCCGGCGGTATTCGCGGTGGGCACCATGGTTTCGCTGTCGCCGGCTCTGCAGACCCATCTGATGGACGTCGCCGCGGATGCCCAGACGCTCGCCGCGGCCTCCAACCACGCCGCCTTCAACATCGCCAACGCCCTCGGCCCCTGGCTCGGCGGCCTGGCGATCAGCGCCGGTTTCGGCTGGACCTCTACCGGCTACATCGGCGCAGCGACTGCGGTCGGCGGCCTGCTGGTGTTCGCCTGGGCCTGGAAGCTCCAGGCGAACGCACAAACGAGCGGCGAACCGCGCACACCGTGTTGCGGCTGAGCGTAACGCGGCCGACGACGCTGCCCCACGCTAGCACCGGCTGACGGGTATACCTCCGCAGCGCTATATACAAAACGATATAGCGCGCTCCAGAATGCCACCTTTCCCAGCAGCAGCGGATCGCTCATGAGCCGTTCTTCAGGTGACACGGAATCGAGCAGGTTGCCAGCCGGCTCGGCGGAGCAAACAACGGGTGAAGCACACCTGCCTCTGCGCGTGGACGGCCAACTCTGGTTCAACCGCGGCGACAAGGGCTACCTGGGTGGCAAGCGCATCGACCTGCTGGAGCAGATCGAGGCCACCGGCTCCATCACCCGCGCCGCCAAGGCGATCAAGCTGAGCTACAAGGCCGCCTGGGACGCGGTGGATGCGATGAACAACCTGTCCGAACGGCCGCTGGTGATACGCACCGCCGGCGGTGCCCAGGGCGGCGGTACGCAGCTGACCGATTTCGGCCGCGAGATGCTGCATGTCTGGCGGCGCATGCAGGCCGAGTATGAACGCTTCCTCGCCCAGGTCGCCCAGGGCGTCGAGGGCTTCGACGACATCGACCGGCTGCTGAGGGCCATCGCCATGAAGACCAGCGCACGCAACCAGTTTCGCGGCCGCATCACCGCCGTCAGCAAGGGCGCCGTCAATGGCAGCCTGAACCTGGACATCGGCGCCGGCCAGACCATCACCGCCACGCTGACCAACGACAGCATCGACGAGCTGCAGCTCGAAGTCGGCAAGACCGCCATCGCACTGATCAAGGCCAGCTTCGTGCTGCTCTCGCCCGACCCGCAGGTGCAGATCAGCGCGCGCAACCGCCTGACCGGCACCATCAGCGCACTGCTGCCCGGCGCGGTGAACAGCGAGGTCAAGCTGCTGCTGCCGGGCGAGCGCACCCTCGGCGCGGTGATCACCAACGAAAGCGCCGAGGAATTGGGCCTGGCGGTTGGCCAACCATGCACGGCGCTGATCAAGGCGTCCCACGTCATCATCGCCATCGATTGAAAGGAGTCGATATGCGCCCCCTTCTTCACCTGTGCAGCACCCTGCTGCTCTGCCTGCCCTTCACCGCCAGCGCCGACGAGGTGCGGGTGGCGGTAGCCGCCAACTTCACCGCGCCGATGCAGAAGATCGCCGAGGCCTTCGCCCGCGACACCGGCCACCGTGCCGTGCTGGCCTTCGGCGCCACCGGCAAGTTCTACGCGCAGATCAACAATGGCGCGCCGTTCGACGTGCTGCTGGCGGCCGACGAGCAGACCCCGCAGCGCCTCGAAGACGAAGGCCAGGGCGTGGCGGGCAGCCGCTTCACCTATGCCGTCGGCAGCCTGGTGCTATGGTCGGCGCGCGAGGGTTACGTCGATCCGCAGGGCCGCGTGCTTGCCGACGGCGACTTCCGCCACCTGGCGCTGGCCAACCCGAAGACCGCACCCTACGGCGCCGCGGCGCTGCAGACGCTGGAGAAGCTGGGCCTGCGCGAACGCCTGCAACCGCGCTTCGTGCAGGGCGAGAACATTGCCCAGACGCACCAGTTCGTCGCCAGCGGTAACGCCGAGCTGGGCTTCATCGCCCTCTCGCAGGTGATCGAGGACGGGCGCATCGCCCGCGGCTCGGCCTGGCGGGTACCCGCCGATCAGCACCAGCCGATCCGCCAGGACGCCCTGCTGCTGCAACGTGGCGAACACAATCCGGCGGCACGCGCGCTGCTCGATTACCTCCGGAGCGCCAGCGCCGTCGCGCTGATCCGCGCCTACGGCTACGAGGTGCCATAAACCAATGATGCTCGACAGCGTCGACCTCGCGGCGATCTGGCTGACCGTGAAGCTGGCCAGCACCACCACCGTGCTGCTGTTGCTGCTCGGTACCCCGCTGGCGTGGTGGCTGGCGCGCACGCATTCCAGGTGGCGCGGGCCGATTGGCGCGGTGGTGGCGCTGCCGCTGGTGCTGCCGCCGACCGTGCTGGGCTTCTACCTGCTGGTGGCGATGGGGCCGAACGGGCTGCTCGGCCAGCTCACCCAGAGCCTGGGCCTGGGTTTACTGCCGTTCAGCTTTGCCGGCCTGGTGGTCGGCTCGGTGCTGTATTCGATGCCCTTCGTCGTGCAGCCGTTGCAGAACGCCTTCGAGGCCATCGGCGATGCGCCGCTGGAAGCCGCCGCGACGCTGCGCGCCAGCCCGTGGGACAGCTTCTTCAGCGTGGTGCTGCCGCTGGCGCGGCCGGGCTTCGTCACCGCCAGCATCCTCGGCTTCGCCCATACCGTCGGCGAGTTCGGCGTGGTGCTGATGATCGGCGGCAACATTCCCGAGAAGACCCGCGTGGTTTCGGTGCAGATCTACGATCACGTCGAGGCGATGGAGTACGCCCAGGCCCACTGGCTGGCCGGTGGCATGCTGCTGTTCTCCTTTCTCGTGCTGCTGGCGCTGTATGGCAGCCGCCAGCGTCAGGGGTGGCGCGGATGAGCGGCGTCCAGGCAATTCGCGCCCGCCTGCGCGTGGACTACGCCGACTTCCGCCTGGACGTCGACCTGGCGCTGCCCGGGCGCGGCGTCACGGCGCTGTTCGGCCACTCCGGCTCGGGCAAGACCACGCTGCTGCGCTGTGTGGCCGGGCTGGAACGCGGCGCCAGCGGACACTTGGAGATCAACGGCGCATGCTGGCAGGACAGCGCCCGCGGGCTGTTCGTGCCGCCGCACCGGCGCGCCATCGGCTACGTGTTCCAGGACGCCAACCTGTTCACGCACCTCTCGGTGCGGCGCAACCTGGAGTTCGGCATGAAGCGCGTGGCGGCGGAGGAACGTCGCGTGGCCTGGGATCAGGCAGTGGACCTGCTGGGCATCGGCCATCTGCTCGAGCGCATGCCCGCGCGGCTGTCCGGCGGCGAGCGTCAGCGCGTCGGCATGGCCCGCGCGCTGCTCACCAGCCCGCGCCTGCTGCTGATGGACGAACCGCTGGCGGCGCTGGACCTCAAGCGCAAGCACGAAATCCTGCCCTATCTCGAACGCCTGCACGACGAGCTGGACATTCCGGTGCTCTACGTCAGCCACTCACCGGACGAGGTGGCTCGGCTGGCCGATCATCTGGTGCTGCTCGACCAGGGCCGGGCCATTGTCCAGGGCGAGCTGCGCGAGACGCTGGCACGGCTCGACCTGCCGACCGCCTTCAGCGACGACGCCGGCGTGGTGGTCGAAGGTGAGATCGCCGGACACGACCCCGCCTATCACCTGACCCGGCTGGTATTTCCGGGCGGCGAGGTGCTGGTTTCGCAACGCCCGCAGGCCATCGGCCAGCGCCTGCGTTTTCGCGTGCACGCGCGCGACGTCAGCCTGGCGCTGGAGCGTGCCGAAGGCAGCAGCATCAGCAACCTGCTGCCGGCCCGGGTCGAGGCGCTGGCGGTGGCCGACACCCCGGCGCACGTGCTGGTGCGCCTGGATGCCGGCGGCACGCCGTTGCTGGCACGCATCACCCGGCGCTCGGCGGACCAGCTCGGCGTGGTTCCCGGCAAGGCGCTGTGGGCGCAGATCAAAACGGTGGCGCTGCTGGGCTGAGCCCGCTCAGACCGCCTCTGGCAGTTGGGCGATGACCTTGATCTCGAACTGGAAGCCGTAGAGCCAAGTCACCCCGACGGCCGTCAGCGTCGGATGCGGCGCCGCGCCCCAATACTGCGCCACGATCTGCCAGACCCGCTCGAAGATCGCCGGCGGATCGACCAGGAACACCGTCACGTCGACCACATCCGCGAAGGTGCAGCCTGCGGCGTCGAGAATCGCGTTGAGGTTGTCGAACGCGCGTCGGACCTGCGCCTCCAGCTCCGGCTCCGGCGAACCGTCCTCACGACTGCCGACCTGCCCGGAGACGAACAGCAAGCCATTGGCGCGGATCGCCGGGGAATAGCGGTTGCGCTCGTACAGGGCCTGGCGCGCCGGCGGAAAAACAACGTCACGGGCCATGCTTCTCTCCTTTTGTGGGGTCGCTGCCGACCCGTCGATGAATACGCAGCCACTGTAGGGTTGCCGCCCGGCTGGATAAACTCGCGAGCCCGGCCAAGACTGTTCGTGAAAACCAAACAATCAGCGGAGCGCAGATGGACCGTTTCGATGCAATGCAGGCCTTCGCTCGCGTGGTGGAAACCGGCAGCTTCACCAAGGCGGCCGAAACGCTGCAGATCGGCAAGACCAGCGTCACCCAGATGATTCAACAGCTGGAGGCGCGGCTGCGGGTCCGCCTGCTCAACCGCACCACACGCAAGGTCAACGTCACCGCCGACGGCGCCGCCTACTACGAGCGCGTGGTGCGTCTGTTGGCCGAGCTGGATGATGCCGAGACCAGCCTGTCCGGCGCAGCCGCCCTGCCCAGGGGGCGCCTGCGCGTGGACGTGCCCAGCCCGCTGGCACGCCTGATCCTGATCCCGGCGCTGCCGGCCTTCCACGCGCGCTATCCGGACATTCAGCTGGACATGGGCGTCAGCGACCGACGGGTCGACCTGATCGACGAGAACGTCGACTGCGTGGTGCGCGGCGGCGAGCTGAGCGATCAATCGCTGATCGCCCGCCACGTTGGCGACCTGCGCCTGGCCGTCTATGCCGCACCTGGCTACCTGCAGCGCGCCGGCACGCCAACGCATCCCGGCGAACTGGAAAACACCCACCACCGGATCGTCGGTTTTCTCTGGGCGCGCACCGGCAAGCCCACGCCGTATGCCATGCTCCGCCAGGGCGAGCGAGTGCAGGTACAGGGCCGCTACGTGCTCGCGGTGGATGACGGCAACGCCTACCTCGCTGCCGGACTGGCCGGAATGGGCGTGTTCTGGCTGCCCGACTACATGGCCGACCAGCACCTGGCGAACGGTGAGCTGGTGCGCCTGTTCGAGGACTGGCAACTCGAGCCGATGCCGCTGTACCTGGCCTTCGCGCCGAACCGCCACGTCAGCGCGAAGCTGCGGGTGTTCATCGACTGGATCGTCGCGCTTATGGCGCAACATGCGCCGGTGATCGAGCGGGCACCAGGACGAGGCTAGACCTGCAGCGCCAGCCCCAGCAGCACGGCACATTCCACCAGTTCCAGCAGCGCGCCGGCGGTATCGCCGGTGGTGCCGCCCAGACGACGACACATGGCGCGGCGCGCCAGCAGGAAGGTCACCGCGGCGCAGCCCAGCGCGAGCTGCCCGCCGACGCCGAGCGGCAGACAACCCATGACCACCACCGCCAGCACGCCGCGCGCGCGCTCACGCGGCAGGTTCGTCGCCAGTGCGTGGCCGAGACCGTTCGGCCGCACATAGGCCGTCGAGAGGAACAGCGCCAGTAGCGCCGTGCGCCCGAGCAGCGGCGCCAGCAGCAGCGCCACGAGCTGCTGCGCCTGCAACAGCACCAGCAACGCGACGAACTTCAGCAACAGCAGCAGCACCAGCACCACCACGGCCACCGGGCCGCTGCGCGGGTCCTTCATGATTGCCAGGGTGCGTTCGCGGTCGCCGAAACCGCCGAGCCAGGCGTCGGCACTGTCGGCCAGACCGTCGAGGTGCAGCGCGCCGCTCAGCGCGACCCACAGCGTCAGCACGAGGGCGGCCTGCAGCACCGGCGGTGTACCGCCCAGCAGCAGCGCGGCCAGCCACAGCAATGCGCCGAGCAGCAGGCCCACGCTCGGGTAGTGCAGCAGCGAGCGCCCCTGCTGCTGCGCGGTCGGCATGACCGGCAGGCGGATCGGCAGGCTGGTGAGAAATTGCACGGCGATGAGCAACGGCAGCATGGGCATTCCAGGCAGGTTCAGGGGTTGGGCCAGGCGCTGTCCATCGGCCAAGGCAAACTCAGCGGCAGCAGTTCGCCATGCGCCACGCTGACCTCGAGCAGACGCTCGCACGGCAGGCCGCGCGCCCGTGCCAGCAGCAAGCGCATCACGCCGGCATGGCCGATCAGCAGCAGCCGTTGCCCCGCATACTCGCGTTGCAATCGCGCCACGGCGGCGAACACACGGTGCCGGAAGTCCACCAGCGGCTCGCCCGCCGGCGGCGTGAACCTGAAGGGATCGGCCCAGAAGCGCCCCAGCGCCTCGGCATCGGTCTGCATCAGCTCGGCGGCGCTGCGGCCTTCCCAGTCGCCGAAATGCAGCTCGCGCAGGTCCGGCTCCAGCCGCAGCGGCAGTGCACGCTGCGCGGCGAGCTGGCTGGCAAACGCGGCGCAGCGTTGCAGCGGCGAGCTGATCAGGGCATCCCACGGGCCCGCGCCGTGCAGCGCGGCGTGCATCTGCTGCCAGCCGCGCGCCGTCAGCGCGTCGTCGAGGCTGCCGCGAAAGCCGCCGCCGCGCTCGGTCTCGCCGTGGCGCAGCAGATCGATGCGCAGGCTCACACGGCCCCTTCCGCCACCGCCGCCTCGGCGAAGGTGGCCATCTCGTTGTGCAGCGCGCAAGCCTGCTGCAGCAGCGGCACCGCCAGCGCCGCACCGCTGCCCTCGCCCAGACGCAGGCCGAGGTCCAGCAACGGTTCGGCTTCGAGCGCCTGCAGCACCGCCAGATGGCCCGGCTCGGCGGAGCGATGGGCGAACAGCAGCCACGGCCGGCACGTCGGGTTCAGCCGCACCGCGCAGAGGGCCGCGGCGCTGCAGATGAAACCATCCACCAGCACGGGGATGCCCTGCTGCGCACAGCCCAGGTAGGCGCCCGCCAGCGCCGCCACTTCGAAGCCGCCGAGCCGGCGCAGCGTTTCCAGCGGTCCGGCGCAGTGATCGGCGTGCAGTCGCAGCGCCGTCTGCACCGCGGCGAGCTTGCGCCGCACGCCGGCGCCATCCAGCCCGGTGCCCGGCCCGACCAGGGTCAGCGGCGAATGCGGCAGCAACGCCGCGGCCAGCGCGCTGGCACAGGTCGTGTTGCCGATGCCCATCTCGCCGCCGATGAACAGCTGCGCCGCGCCGGCTGCCGCGCGGCGCGCCGTGTCGCGGCCGGCGCCGAGCGCCTGCTGCAACTGCTGGTCGCTCATCGCCGCCTCGCGGGTGAAGTTGGCGGTGCCCGGCCCCAGACGCAAATGACTGACACCGGCCAGCTGCAGCGGCTCGACGGTGCCCAGGTCGATCACTTCCAGCACCGAACCCAGCCGCCGCGCCAGCACCGCCAGTGCCGCGCCGCCACCGACGAAGTTGCGCAGCATCTGCCCGGTCACCGCCTGCGGAAAGGCCGAAACGCCCTCCTCGACCACGCCGTGGTCGCCGGCGAACACGCTGACATGCACGCGTTCGACCTGCGGCCGCTCGCTACCCTGCAGTGCCGCCAGCTGCACCGCCAGCTCCTCCAGCCGGCCGAGCGCACCGCGCGGCTTGGTCAGCTGATCCTGTCGCGCCAGCGCGCGCTCGCGCATCACCGCGTCCAGCGGCTGGCATGCTCCCTTCCACCACTCATCCATCACTGCGCTCCTTTGAGAGTCATCGGCAGGCCGGCGACCATGAAGGTCACCCGCTCCGCCTGGTCGGCCACGGCCTGGTGCAGCCAGCCGGCTTCGTCCACATAACGCCGGGTCAGCTCGCCCAAGGGCACCACGCCGAGCCCGGTTTCGTTGCTGACCAGGATCACCCGCCCCGGCAGTTCACCCAGGCATTCGAGGAAGGCATCGCGTTCCTCGGCAAGGCGCGCCGGGTCCTCCAGCATCAGCAGATTGGTCAGCCACAGGGTCAGGCAGTCGACCAGCAGGCAGCGCTGTGCGCCGGCCTGCTCGCGCAGCACCCTGGCCAGTTGCAGCGGCTCCTCGACCAACGTCCAGTGCGTCGGGCGGCGCTGACGGTGGTGGACGATGCGCGCGGCCATCTCGCCGTCCAGCGCCTGGCTGGTGGCGATGTAGGTCACCGACAGATCGCTGTCGGCAGCCAGCCGCTCGGCCAGCCGGCTCTTGCCGGACCGCGCGCCACCGAGGATCAGCTCGAGCATGCCCGACCTCCCAGCCCGCAGAGTTCGCGCAGCCGTGCGGTGTCCAGATGGGCCTCGACCAGATCGGCCAGACGCTCGATCTCGCGCTCGCGCAGCGCGTGGTAATCGACAGGTTCCACCGTGCCCAGACCGCCCCAGCGCAACAGTGCGGCGCAGGCGGCCGGGCCCTCGAACAGGCCGTGCAGGTAGGTGCCGAGCACCTGGCCGTCGGCGCTGAGCGCGCCATCGCGGCGGCCATCGTCCAGCTCGACCGCGGCGCGCTCGAGCGCCGGCCCCGTGCTGACGCCGGCATGAATCTCGTAGCCGCTGACGGCCGCGCCCTCCAGCATCAGCCGCCCCTGTACGTTGTGCAGCTGCTTTTCGGCAGCGAGCTCGGTGGTGAAATCCAGCAGGCCCAGCCCGGCGCTTTCGCCCGGCGCACCTTCCAGGCCGAGCGGATCGGCGATACGCCTGCCGAGCATCTGCAGCCCGCCGCAGATACCCAGCAGCCGGCCGCCGTAACGCAGGTGCCGGCGGATCGCCGTCTCCCAGCCATTGGCACGCAGAAACGCAAGGTCGGCGCGCACGCTTTTCGAGCCGGGCAGGATCAGCAGGTCCGCCGGCGGAATCGGCTGACCGGGACCGACGAACTGCAGATCGACCTGCGGGTGCAGGCGCAGCGGGTCGAAATCGGTATGGTTGCTGATGCGCGGCAGCACCGGCACCACCACCTTCAGCGTCGCCGCAGCCTTGCCGACCTGGCGCGTATCGATGGCGTCCTCGGCCTCCAGATGGAAGTCGGTCAGGTACGGCAGCACGCCCAGCACCGGCTTGCCGGTGCGCTGCTCCAGCCAGTCGAGCCCCGGTTGCAGCAGGGCGATATCGCCGCGAAAACGGTTGATGACGAAGCCGCGCACCCGCGCCTGCTCTGAAGCCGACAGCAGCTCCAGGGTGCCGACCAGATGGGCGAACACTCCACCGCGGTCGATATCGGCGATGAGGATCACCGGGCAGTCCACCGCCTCGGCGAAGCCCATGTTGGCGATGTCGCCGGCGCGCAGGTTGATCTCCGCGGGCGAGCCGGCGCCCTCGACCATCACCACCCGGTAGGCCGCGGACAACCGCCGATGCGAGTCGAGCACCGCCTGCATGGCGACACGCTTGTAGTCGTGATAGGCGACGGCATCCATGCTGGCGAGCGCGCGGCCGTGGATGATCACCTGGGCGCCGATGTCGCTGTTGGGCTTGAGCAGCACCGGATTCATGTCGGTGTGCGGTGCCAGATTGGCGGCCTGAGCCTGTACGGCCTGGGCACGGCCGATCTCGCCGCCGTCCGCAGTGACCGCGCTGTTGAGCGCCATGTTCTGCGGCTTGAACGGCGCCACCGCGACGCCCTGGCGGGCCAGCCAGCGGCACAGCGCGGTCACCAGGGTGCTCTTGCCGGCATCGGAGGTGGTGCCCTGCACCATCAGCGTGGTCATGGAGATAGCGTCCTCAAGGCGGTTTCGAGACGTTGCCAACCGGCTTCATCGGGCGGCAGGCCGAAGCGCAGGCTTTCGGGCTGCGCGAACAGGCGGACCAGAATGCCGCGGCGGGCCAGTTGTTCGTGCAGCCAGGCCGCCCGTGGATCGACGCACCACTGGAACAGCGCGCAGCCGCCCAGCGGCGCCAGCGCATGCTGGCAAAGCAGCCTGGCAAGCCGCTGGCCATCGGCCTGCAGGCGCTGACGCTGGCGGTGCTGGGCGTCACCAGCGGCGAGCAGCGCGGTGCCGAGCAGGCGCGTCGGGCCGCCGACCGACCAGGGTCCGAGCAGCTCGTCGAGGGCCGCAAGCAACGCGCGCTCGGCCAGCACGAAGCCCAGCCGCGCGCCGGCCAGGCCGAAGAACTTGCCGACCGAGCGCAGCACGATCAGCCCGCTGCGCCCAGCGTATCCGGCCAGACTGTGCTGCGGCGTGCAGTCCATGAACGCCTCGTCGACCACCAGCCAGCCGCCGCGCGCGGCCAGGCCGGCGTGCCAGTGCAGCAGCTGCGCCGCATCGAACAGCCGGCCGCTGGGGTTATTCGGATTGATCACCACCAGCACGTCGAGCTGCTCAAGCGCGCGCGGCACAGCGGCTTCGCTCAGCTCCACCAGCGCGTGGCCCTCGCGCTGCCAGGCGGCGGCGTGTTCGGCGTAACAGGGGGCAACGACACCGACCCGCGCCCGCCGTCGCAGGCGCGGCAAGGCCTGGATCGCCGCCTGCGAGCCGGCCACCGGCAGCAGTTCGGCGCTGCCGTAGTAGTCACGCGCCACGCCTGGCAGGTCGTCGTCGGCCTCCGGCAGGCGCGCCCAGGCGCTGACGGGAATGTCAGGCAAGGGCGGCGTGTAGGGCGCCACGCCAGTGGAAAGGTCGAGCCAGTCGGCCGGGTCGATGCCGTACTGGCGCGCCGCCGCGTGCAGGCGTCCGCCGTGCTCAAGCATGCAGCCAGGCTCCGAGCAGCAGTGCCAGTAGCCAGACGCCGACGCCGGCCCAGACCAGATCCAGCGCACGCTCGATATCACGCGCGCCCGGTGCCCTGCCCTGGCCGAGCAGCGGGCGCGCGTGGCGCTCGCCGTGGTAGAACGCCGGCCCGCCCAGCTCCACGCCCAGCGCACCGGCACCGGCGGCCATCACCGGGCCGGCGTTGGGGCTGTCCCACAGCGGCGCCTGGGTGCGCCAGCAGTGCAGCGCGCGACCGGTGCGGCCGAGCAGTGCGTAGGTCAGCGCGGTGAGGCGCGCCGGCAGATAGTTGAGGACATCGTCGATCCGCGCCGCCGCCCAGCCGAAGCGCTCGAAGCGTGCGGTGCGATAGCCCCACATGGCATCCAGCGTGTTGCTCAGCCGATAGAGCACCACGCCCGGCGCGCCGGCGACGGTGAACCAGAACAGCGCGGCGAACACCGCGTCGCTGCCGTTCTCCAGCACCGACTCGGTGGCCGCGCGGGACACGCCGGGCACATCCAGTGCGGTGGTGTCGCGGCTGACGATGTGCCCGACGCAGCGCCGCGCCTCTCGCAGATCGTTGCGCCACAGCGCGCGTGCCACCGGCAGCGCATGGGCACCGAGGCTGCGCAGACCGAGGGCGAGGTAGAGCAGGACGATCTCTACCAGCCAGCCGACGCCCGGCAACCGTGCGAGCAGCCAGGCCAGTGCCGTCAGCGGCAGCACCGCCAGGCACCAGGCGGTCACGCCGTGGCTGCGCCAGCCGCGTCCTTCGGGGCCGTTGAAGCGTCGCTCCAGCGCATCGGCCAGACGACCGAAAGCCACCAGCGGGTGCGCCCGCTTGGGCTCGCCGAGCAGCGCATCGAGCGCGATGCCGGCCAGGCAGCTCAACGCCAGGCTCATGGCTGCTCGCCCCAGCGGTCCTGATAGAGCAGCTCTTCCAGCGGCCGGCCCTGAGTCCAGCCTTCCAGCTCCAGCATCGGCGCCGGATAGAAGGCGTGCACCGGGCCGAGGCAGAGAATCGCCATCGGCTTGGCGCCGGCCGGCATGCCGAGCAGCTCGGCCAGTGCCTGCGGATCGAACAGCGATACCCAGCCCAGGCCCAGCCCTTCGGCGCGCGCGGCAAGCCAGAGATTCTGGATCGCACAGGCCAGCGAGGCGAGGTCCATCTCCGGCAGGGTGCGCCGACCGAACACGTGCGCCTCGCGCCCCTCCATCAGCGCCGCCACCAGCAGCTCGGCGCAGTCATGGATGCCTTCGACCTTGAGCCGCAGAAACTCGGCGGAACGCTCGCCCAGCGCCTCGGCGGTGCACTGGCGCTCGGCCTCGACCAGCGACGCGATGCGGGCGCGCAGCCCGGTCGAGGTGATGCGCACGAAGCGCCAGGGCTGCATCAGGCCGACACTGGGCGCGCGGTGCGCGGCCTGCAGCAGCCTGGCCAGCAATTCGGGCGCCACCTCGCCGCCGCTGAAATGGCGCATGTCGCGGCGCTCGGCGATGGCGCGGTAGACGCCGGCGCGCTGTTCGTCGGTGAAGGCGTGTTCGTTCATGGTCGCAACAGGGCCGCGGCCGCCACGGGATCGGACGGCATATGGAAGTGGATGTAGGACGCCGTCAGCCGCCCCTGCCGATAGACGGCTTCGGCGGTCCGCCGGTAGTTCGGGCACTCGCCGCGCGCCAGCGGTTCGAGCGGCGATTCCAGCTCCGAATGGTGGAAGGTGTGCCCGCGCAGACGGCCTTCCGGCAGGGCCACTTCCTGCAGGGCCAGGGCGGTCAGGCGCGAACGCATCCGCGCTTCGCCAGGCAGCAGGCCGAGCATCGGCTCGCGCACCCCGGTGCTGTCGGTCAGCCCGTCGAGCAGGTAGAGCATGCCGCCGCACTCGGCGAGGATCGGCTTGCCGGCGGCGTGGTGTGCACGGATCGCCTCGGCCATCGGCCGGTTGCGCGAGAGGCCGCGCAGGTGCAATTCCGGATAGCCGCCCGGCAGATAGAGGCTGTCGACGGCCGGCAGACGGGTGAAGCGCAACGGCGAGAAGAACAGCAGCTCGGCGCCCAGCGCACGCAACAGGTCGAGGTTGGCCTGGTAGAGAAAGGCGAAGGCGGCATCGCGCGCCACGCCGATGCGCACGCCGGCCAGCAGCGGCTCGACCGGCGCCACCCGCGGCGCGGCGAAGGTCACCGCCAGCGGCAGTTCGGTATCCGCGCTCTGCGCCAGCGCCTCGGCGGCGGCATCCAGGCGGGTATCCAGATCGGCCAGTTCCTCGGCCTGGACCAGCCCCAGATGGCGGCTCGGCAGCTCCACCTCGGCGCTGCGCGGCAGCGCGCCGTACCAGCGCAGCGGCGCCGGCAGGCTGTCGCGCAGGATCTCGCCGTGCCGCACGCTGCCGACACGGTTGGCCAGCACGCCGGCGAACGGCAGGTTCGTCTGGAAGCCCGCCAGCCCGTGCGCCAGCGCGCCGAAGGTCTGTGCCATCGCCGAGCCGTCGATCACCGCCAGCACCGGCACGCCGAAGCGCCGCGCCAGGTCGGCGGCCGAGGGTGCGCCGTCGAACAGCCCCATCACCCCTTCGATGAGGATCAGGTCGGCCTCGCCCGCCGCCTCCCACAGCAGGCGCCGCGACTGCTCCTCGCCAACCATCCACAGATCGAGCTGGTACACCGGCTGGCCGCTGGCGCGCGCGAGGATCATCGGGTCGAGAAAATCCGGCCCGCACTTGAACACCCGCACGCGCCGCCCGGCCTGCGCGTGCAGGCGTGCCAGGGCGGCGGTGACGGTGGTCTTGCCCTGGCCGGAGGCCGGCGCGGCGATCAGCAGGGCCGGACAATTTCTGCTATTCATCGCAGCCTCACGGGGCGGGTTGAGTCACGGTGGATGTAAAGAGCGGCATCCCCGCTACAGTTCCGAGGCCTGACGTAGGGTGGATGACGCTTCACCCATCCACCGAAAACGCGCTCCGTGAAGGTCTTGAGCGCCGGCATCAGAACTCCACGCCCTTCTGCGCCTTCACCCCGGCCTTGAACGCGTGCTTGACCAGGTTCATCTCGGTCACCGTGTCGGCGGCCTCGATCATCCCCGGCAGCGCGCCGCGCCCGGTCACCACCACGTGCTGCAGCAGCGGCCGCGCGGCGATGTCGGCGAGCACGCTGTCCAGCTCCAGATAGCCGTACTTCAGCGCGATGTTCAGCTCATCGAGCACCACCAGGCTGATGCGTTCGTCGTCCAGCAGCTCGCGCGCGACGGTCCAGGCTTGCTGCGCCTTGGCGATATCGCGCTGGCGATCCTGGGTTTCCCAGGTGAAGCCCTCGCCCATCACGTGGTAGCGCACCTCCTCGGGGAAACGGCGGAAGAACGCCTCCTCGCCGGTGCTGGCCGCGCCCTTGATGAACTGCACGATGCCGACCTGCATGCCGTGACCCAGCGCGCGGGCGACCATGCCGAAGGCCGAGCTGCTCTTGCCCTTGCCGTTGCCGCTGTGCACCAACAGCAGGCCGTACTCGTCCTGCGCCTGGGCGATCTTCTCGTCCACCACCGCCTTCTTGCGCTGCATGCGCGCGCGGTGCCGCTCGTCGCGGGCGTCCATCAGTGCGCCTGCCGTAGACGGTTCAGGCGCAGCGCCGAGACGATGCCGACGTGCAGCACCAGCGCGGTGCCGACGTAGAACGCCAGATTGCCCAGATGCCGCGGCACGTACTCGGCGATGCGCGGCAGGAAGCCGGCCAGCGTCGGCTCGGGGTAGCGCCCGGAGAAGAAGTAGAAGCCGCCGCCAGAGAGCAGGTAGGCGACGAAGGCCGCCGCCACCAGCGTCGGCACCAGTAGCGCGAGGCTGCGCAGGTCGCCGCGCTGCCAGCCGGCGAACAGCCGCCCGGCCAGCCACAGGCTGCCGTAGGCCGGCACCAGCGCCCAGTACGCGGGCGACAGGCACCAGTCGCTGATGGTGCCGCTGGCCAGGGAGGCGAAGTCCAGCACGGAGGCTTCGGCAAACAGCAGCGCGAACATCGCGCGTGGGCGCAAGTAGAAGCCGGCGAGGAAGAAGATCGACCAGCTGGCGCTGGGCAGGTTCTCGACGCTGGCGAAGTGCTGGCCGCGGGTCATGGCCAGCAGCAGGATCAGCGCGACGCCGATTGCCAGTTGAGCGCGGGTGGAAAGGACGTGCATGCGGTGCTCCTCGGGTGGGGGGTTCAGATCGCCTGGTAGCGGACGGTGAAGTACACCGCGCGGCCGGGCTGTTCGTAGGTCTGGGTGGTTTCGTAGTCGCGGTCGAACAGGTTCGCCAGCTTGACCTGCAGGCGCCAGGCATCGTCGATGCGGTACTCGCTGCGCAGGTCCATCAGGGCGTAGCCGGGCATGCGCGTGTCCTCGGCGTTGCTGGCCTTGTCGAAGCGCTCGCTGGACGCATACAGCGAGGCGCCCAGGCCGATGGCGCCGAACTGGCGATCCACGTCGAGATTGAACTGGCGCTTGGCGCGGCGCTGCAGCAGGTGGCCGTGGTTGGCCTTGCTGCGGTCCTGCGGGTCCATGACGGTCAGGTTGGCGGCTACGTCCCAGCCGGCCAGCACTGTGGCGACGCTGGTCTCGATGCCGCGGATGCGCGCCACGTCGACGTTCTCCGGGCGCATGGGGCTGGTGCCGGCCCAGACGATCAGGTCGTCGATCTGGTTTTCGTAGGCGTTGACGCTCCACTCGCCCCAGCCGTGACTGCCGCGGATGCCCAGCTCGTAGCTTTGCGACTCCTCCGGCTTGACGTCCGGGTTGCCGGCGGTGAAGGCGCTGGCCGGGTAGTACAGATCGTTGAAGGTCGGCGCGCGGTAGGCGGTGCCGTAGGCGGCAGTCAGCGTCAGCGCCTCGCTCAGCTCGAAGCTGTAGCCGAGGCTGCCGGTATCGTGGGAGCCGAAGAACTCGTCCTTGTCGCGGCGCAGGCCCGCCTGCACACCATGACGGCCGAAGGCAGCCTGATACTGCACGAAGTAGCCGCGGTTGTAGCGGCTGTCCCGGGCGTAGTCGTCGCTGCTGTCGATGCGGTCCTGCTGGTAGTCCATGCCGAGGCTCAGCACCTGCGCCTCGCCGACATGGAAATCGTTCTGCCAGCTGAGACTGTCGCGGCGGGTGTCGAAGCGCGAGTAGAAGGCGCCATCCTGAAAGTTGTCGCTCAGGTCCTCGCTGTGACCGGCCTGCAGGGTGACGTCCCAGAAGGCCAGCGGCGCGAACCGCGCGCGGCCGCTGAGCGCCTGCAGGGAGCCGTCGCTGTAGGCATCGCGACCGCTGGTGCCGCGCGTCGACCGGGTATCGAAGTCGCCGTGGTTCTCGCTCTGCAGCCAGCTGCCGTCGAGTTCCAGGCCATTGTCGAAGCGATAACCGGCGCGCAGCTGTGCGGACAATTCGCGGTAGCCGTCGGCGTCCGGCTCGTAGGCATTGGGTGCGCTGGGCCGATAGGCCCGCGCGTTGATGCCGTCGGTGGATTCGCCGGCCACGCCGAGGTTGAACCAGCCGTTGCCCTGACCGCCGGATAGCCCGGCCGAGCCACTGTAGCTCGAACGCGAACCGGCACCAGCCGAGAAGTACGGTTTGACACCGGCGTCGCCGCCGCGACGGGTGAAGATCTGGATCACCCCGCCCATCGCCTCCGAGCCGTACAGGCTGGATCGCGGTCCGCGGACGATCTCGATGCGCTCGATCTGCTCGACCGGGATGCTTTGCAGCGCGGCACTGCCAGACGTCGCCGAGCCGACGCGGATACCGTCGATCAGCACCAGCACGTGCTTGTCGCTGGTGCCACGAATGGACACCGAAGTGCTCTTGCCACGGCCGCCATTGCTGGTGACGCTGACGCCGGCCAGGCGCTGCAGCAGCTCCGGCACGCTGCCGGCCTGCTGGCGCTCGATCTCCTCGCGGGTGATGACGCTGCTCGCAGCGATGGCAACCGGCGAAGCGCCGGTCCGGCTGGCGGTGATCACCTGCTGGCCGAGCAACAGGGCGCCCTCGTGGGCCAGAGCAACGGAAGGCACGCCCAGCAGGACGGCAGCCAGGGAAAGGGAGTTGCGCATTGGATCAGGGTTCTCCGTCGTGCCCACCCGCACGACCAAAAGTCGCTGGAGACAGACGGCAGAACCCGCAGGAAGGAGGCACCCGAAGGTACGCACCCGCTCAGCGCCCGCCGCACTGTCAGTGAAATGCGACAGGCCGGTCTCCGGGCTTGCGAGCGGATGCCTGGCATCCCGAAACCGCGCCTTCCCGTGCGTGAGCACAGTGGCCGTTGCGGTTTCTCGACTCGCCTACCGTTGCGGGGGCAGCGCCGGAATCGTCATTGCGACTGGACCGGCTTCCCTGTTTCACCTCCTGACCAAGTCAGGGGGCACCTGAAGCGACGCGCAGGTTAGTCCAAGGCCGGAAGGGACGCAATCGCGAACATGTCGCAGTCAGCGGCAAACTCCGCTTGCAGTTTGGACGCACCGGCCCGGAACGGCGGACGGCGAACGGCTTCGAATGCCACAATGCCCCCTTCGCCAGGACCGACGACAGCGCCCCATGACCAGCATCGTGCAGATCTCCGACACCCACTTCGGCACCGAACAGCCCGCGGTAGTCGAGGCCCTCGAACAGCATGTCCGCGAGCATCGCGCCGATCTGCTGGTGTTCTCCGGCGACATCACCCAGCGCGCACGCCGCGCCCAGTTCGCCGCGGCGCAGGCCATGGTGCGGCGGCTGGAGGCCGATGGCGTGGGCCGCAGCCTGGTGATTCCGGGCAATCACGACATCCCGCTGTACAACCTCGCGGCGCGCCTGTTCAGCCCCTACGGCAATTACCGCCGCTACTTCGGCGAGCAGCTGGAGCCGGTGTTCGAGAACGAGCGGATGCTGGTAATCGGGCTGAACACCACTCATCCGCGGCGGCACAAGGACGGTCGCGTCACCCCGCGTCAGGTGGACGCCGTGGCGCGACGGCTGGCCGCCAGCGACCCGGCCAAGCTGCGCATCGTGGTGGCGCATCAGCCGTT
Organism: Pseudomonas sp. FIP_A4; assembly: GCF_036701605.1. NCBI lineage: Bacteria > Pseudomonadati > Pseudomonadota > Gammaproteobacteria > Pseudomonadales > Pseudomonadaceae > Pseudomonas > Pseudomonas sp. FIP_A4. The sequence continues at coordinate 221,983 of NZ_JAYDXP010000122.1, forward strand.
CGGCGCGATGGTGGAGAGCGATCTGCGCAATCTGCAGCACGGCGCCACACCCGCGCTGCAATGCTGGGCCGAACACGGGCTGGATCTGGTAATGGGCGGGCACATCCACCTGCCCTACGTGCTACCGCTGTCGCGGCAGTATCCGGACCTGGCCCGGGAAATCTGGATGGTGCAGGCCGGCACCACGCTGTCGACGCGCCTGCGCGGCACCTCGCCGAACTCGCTGAACCGGCTGAAGCTGCAGTCGGGAGCCGAGAAAGGGGTCTGCGTCGAACGCTGGGATTTTTCCGACGGGCGCTTCGTACCCGCTTCGCACTTCACCCTCGGCTGGTGAGCCCCGTCACGGATTGCGCGCCAGTCGCTCATCCTCGAGAACGCGCTTGGCACCGAGATACGTCTTGGCCCAGTAGCGATTGCCCAGGCTGTCGAGGCGGACCGTACCGCCGGACGACGGCGCATGGACGAAGCGCCCTTCGCCGACGTAGATAGCGGCATGACTGACGCGGCGCCCGCCATCGGTGGCGAAGAACAGCAGATCGCCGGCCTGCAGCGCGTCACGTCCTACATTGGCCGAGCGCATGCGGCTCATCTCCACGGTGGTTCGCGGCAGCGCCACGCCCGCCGCGCCACGGTAGACGTAGCCGATCAGGCCGCTGCAATCGAAGCCGCTATCGGGTGTGTTGCCACCGTAGCGATAAGGCGTACCCACCAACCCGAGTGCACTGAACAGCACATCCTCGGCCATCGGCGAGGCAGCTTGGGACGGCGCGGTGATTTCGGGAGTGGGCGTACGACCGGCGCAGGCAGTCAGCAGCGCGGTCAGGACAAGCAGCGAGAGGCGAGCCGGAAAGGGCATGGCAGAGCGATCCTGGCGGTCGAAGTGTCACTCTGCCGGCACGCGGGGCGTTGCGCAACCCCGCGGCAAGGTCGGTCGATCAGTTATGTGCGGTGGTATGTTCCGCCGGCGCGAGTGCCAATACCCGCTTGGCCTCCATGTAGCTGGCCCGCCAGTACTTGTCGTCCAGGCTGTCGACCCGCACGCCGCCGCTGCGGCTGCTGGAGGAATGGATGAAGCGGTCGTCGCCGATGTAGATGCCCGCGTGGGTGACGCGGCCGCGGCCCCGGTTGTTGAAGAACACCACGTCGCCCGGCTCCAGCTCGCTGCGCTTGACCACTGGCGCGTCGAGGTTGATCAGTTCGCGGGTCGAACGCGGCAGCTCGAGTCCGGCTTCCTTGCGGAACAGGAAACCGACGAAGCCGCTGCAATCGAAGCCGGTCTTCGCCGAATTGCCGCCATAACGATACGGCGTGCCAACCAGGGTGAAACCGCGTTCGAGGATGCTGTCGGCCAGTTGCGGCAGCTGGTAGGCGGTGTCGTCGGAGAATTCGCGCAGCTCCTGCTCGCCCGCTTCGGCGGTGTCGAAGTCGATGGCAGTCTGATCGAAAACCTGGCCGCTCGGGGCAGAGGTGTACGCGGTGTCCGGCTGGGTCTGCTGACCGGCGCAGGCCGTCAGCAGGGCGATGAGTGCGAGGGGCACGAGGGGTGCGAAGCGTTTGCGCATGGGCACGACCGTGTCGGGGAAATTGAAAGTGCCGGCGACTATGCCTTCAATCACCTCGATGCGCAAATTCAATTGACCGAAATGTGACGAATCCGCTGCGGCAAAACGTCTGACCGCCCCTCGCCGAGAGACCGGCCGCCCGCCGTTGGAAAACGCGCCGTTTTCCGCCGTTGCAAGCGCCGCGGTTGCATGGCACGCCCGCATCCGAGTTCAGCCCAGAGCGGGCGCCAGCAGAATGGAATACCCCAGCGCCAGCAACGGCCAACCGACCAACGGCCCCAGCAGCCAGCGCCACAGCCACAGGCGCGGCACGAAACCGACCCCATGCACGAAACCGGCGCTGACGCCCCACATCACCAGCATCAGCTGCGGATGGCTATAACCGCCCTGCCCGTCCAGCATCGCGGCCGGGTGAATCAACAGCACCAGCGCCAGCGGCGCGGCCAGCAGCAGCGACAGCGTGCGACTGGCCGTCCCGTAAAGCCGTCCGGCGCCTACGTTGGTCACGGTTCGGCGTCCAGGTCCTGCGTGGCTTCCAGCCAGAGCGCATTGATGATGCCGAAGCTGCACGCCAGCAGCACACCGAGAATCCAGGTGAAGTACCACATCGTCATTCTCCCAGGCGAAGCGGGCGCGACGGCCCGCTCGCGCATGTTCAGTACAGGCCGTGAGGGTTCGCTTCGATCGTCTTCTGATTGATCCGGCCCCACATGCGGATATAGCTCCACAGCGTGTAGCAAAGGATCAGCGGCACGAAGATGCAGGCCACGACAAACATGATGCCCAGCGTCTTGCGGCTCGACACGGCGTCCCACATGGTCAGGCTCGATGCCGGATCCAGGCTCGACGGAAAGACGAAGGGAAACAGCGCGAAGCCCGCGGTGCAGATGGCTCCGACGATCATCAGGCTGGTGCCGAGGAAGCTCAGCCCGCCACTGTTGCGGCTCGCACCGAACAGCGCCAGCAGCGCACCGAGGATGCCCGCCAGCGGCGCGATCAGCGTGATCGGATAGCGACCGTAGTTGCCCAGCCAGCCGGCATTGTCCTGCGCCACCTGCTTGTGCAACAGCGGATTGAGCGCCGCGCCGGGATCGGTGACCGACACCTGAGTGAAGCCCTGGATGCCCAGCGCCAGCCACAGTCCGGCGGCGACGAAGCCGAGCAGGAACACCAGCGCACACCGGCGCGTCGCCTGGCGCGCACGCTCGCCCAGCGCGCCATCGGTGCGCAGCATCAGCCAGGCCCCGCCATGGGCGCAGAGCATGCTCAGACTGACGACGCCGCACAGCAGCGCGAAGGGGTTGAGCAGCGCGAAGAATGAACCGTGGTAGCTGGAGCGCATCAGCTCGTCGAGCTGGAACGGCAGGCCGAGGAACAGGTTGCCGAATGCCACACCGAACACCAGCGCCGGCACCGCGCCGCCGACGAACAGCGCCCAGTCCCAGGCACTGCGCCAGCGTGGATCCTCGACCTTGCTGCGGTAGTCGAAGCCCACCGGCCGACAGAACAGCGCGAACAGCACCAGCAACATCGCCCAGTACAGCCCGGAGAACGCCACCGCATAGACCATCGGCCAGGCCGCGAACAGTGCGCCGCCAGCGGTGATGAACCACACCTGATTGCCATCCCAGTGCGGGGCGATGGTGTTGATCGCCGCGCGCCGCTCGTGGTCGGTCTTGCCGACGAAGGGCATCAGCGCCATGGCGCCCATATCGAAGCCGTCGGTGAGCGCGAAGCCGATCAGCAGCACGCCGATCAGCACCCACCAGACCAGCTTGAGTACTTCGTAATCGAACATGGTGGTTTCCTCAGACGTGCGACGGGACGTGAGCCGCTGCGGCCGCGCCCCGCTCGAAGTGATAACGACCGGTGTGCAGGCTGCTCGGGCCGAGCCGTGCGAAGCGAATCATCAGGAACATCTCCACCACCAGCAGCAGGCTGTAGAAGGCCACCAGGGCGATCAGCGAACCCCAGATGTCACCGGCGGCCAGCGTCGAGGTGGACAGGTGTGTCGGCAGCACCTCGGCGATCGACCACGGCTGCCGGCCATGCTCGGCGACGTACCAGCCGGTCTGCGCGGCGATCCACGGCAGCGGCAGGCTGAACAGCGCGAATTTCAGCAGCCACGGCTTGCGCTCGGCATTGCGCTTGATCGAGGCCCAGCTCGCCAGGGCGAACAGCAGCAGCATCAGGAAGCCCGAGGCGACCATCACGCGGAACGTCCAGAACAGGCTGAACACGTCGGGAATGGTATCCAGCGCCGCCTGCCTGATCTGCTCGTCGCTGGCGTCCACCACGTCGGATGTGTACTTCTTCAGCAGCAGGCCATAGCCCAGATCGTCCTTGACCTCGTTGAAGGCGGCCTTGGCCTGCTCCGAGGTGTCGCCAGCGCGCAGCACCTGCAACCGCTCATAGGCGAGCATGCCGTTGCGGATGCGCAGCTCATGTTCGGCGATCAGATCCTTGATGCCCTTGACCTGCTCGTCCACCGAGCGGGTGGCGATCAGCCCCAGCACGTAGGGAATCTTCACCGCGTAGTCGGTGCGCTGCGCCTCCTGGTCCGGCAGACCGAACAGGGTGAAGCCGGCCGGCGCGGGATGGGTTTCCCACTCGGCCTCGATGGCGGCAAGCTTGGTCTTCTGCACATCGCCGATCTCGTAGCCGGACTCGTCGCCGAGGATGATCACCGAAATCGTCGAGGCCAGGCCGAACACCGCGGCGATGGCGAACGAACGGCGGGCGAAGCCGAGGTCACGCTTCTTCAGCAGATAGAAGGACGAGATCGCCAGTACGAAGATTGCCCCGGTGACGTAGCCGGCCGACACGGTGTGGACGAACTTGACCTGCGCCACCGGGTTGAACAGCAGCGCCCCGAAATCCACCAGCTCCATGCGCATGGTCTCGAAGTTGAACTCGGAGCCCACCGGATTCTGCATCCAGCCGTTGGCGATGAGAATCCACAGCGCCGACAGGTTCGAGCCCAGCGCCACCAGCCAGGTTACGGCCAGGTGCTGCACCTTGCTGAGGCGGTCCCAGCCGAAGAAGAACAGGCCGATGAAGGTGGATTCGAGGAAGAACGCCATCAGCCCTTCGATGGCCAGCGGCGCACCGAAGATGTCGCCGACGTAATGGCTGTAGTAGGCCCAGTTGGTACCGAACTGAAACTCCATGGTCAGCCCGGTGGTGACGCCCAGGGCGAAGTTGATGCCGAACAGCTTGCCCCAGAACTTCACCATGTCCTGGTAGACCTGCTTGCCGGTCATCACGTAGACCGACTCCATGATCGCCAGCAGGAACGCCAGCCCCAGGGTCAGTGGCACGAAGAGAAAGTGATACATCGCCGTCATGGCGAACTGCAGGCGTGACAGATCTACAACGCTTTCCGAGATCATCTCGGCCCTCCCTCGGGATTGGCATCCCGCGTATCAAGCAAATGCTCGGCGACCCGCGCCGAACCGTTCTCGGGAATGCTGGGAGCATCGAACCAGATGTTTTTTATGCTTATGAGGATCGCGACCTTGACCAGCAGCACCAGCACGATGTCTCGCGTGAGCGATGACTTGAACATGCGTTCCTCCCTGCTTATGCACCGACTGTCTCGATGACGGCGGGCAGCGGCACAGCCGCAAACCCAACGCGAGAGAGTCGGAAGAAGTGTCCCGCTCCGCCGGAGCCCTCACAACTGCGACGGCTTGCCTCAGCCCCCGGGTGTTGCGGCGCCTAGGCGCTTGCCGTCTCGCTTGTTCAGCGTAGCCCTTGGCGCATAACGCGCAGCGCTGCTGGCCGGCTCGGCGGGCGACGATTTCCCTGCGAGCCTCGGTTTCCGCATCGCACGGACGGCCCGCGCGGCAGACTGTCGCGCTCACGGCACCCGCAACCAGCGGCGAAAACCGTTGCCGGCGGTACTCGAAAGCGGGCTCCAGGCGAAATCCCAAGGCGGCGGCGGCAGTTCTTCCCGCTCGGCCGGCAGGAGGTGGGCGCTGCGTTGCACGCGCGGCTTCCAGTCGAACACCTTGTCGGCACTGCCCTGCCAGCCCAGCACGATGCCCAGCGCGGCGCTGTCATCGGTACCGGCCCAGCGCGCCGCCGCGGCCAGCATCATCGCCTCGATATCCTCAGCGCCGATCTGCGCGTGGTAGCGCGAGTTCAGCAGCCAGCGGCAGGCGCTCAGATGGAAGGTCCAGTTGAGCGCGAGCTGGCGCCGATAGGCCCAGGTCATGAAGTCCCGAAACAGCGTCAGGCCGTCCGGCGGGTCGAGCTTGAGCAGCCGCGGGCAGACGTCGAACAACGCGTGCCAGTACGGCAGCAGCTTGGCATCCAGGTGCACGAAGTTGCGTGCATTGCTGGGATAGTCCGGGAACGGCAGCCAGGGGGTGGCGCGGTTCTCGGTGCGGGTGAAGCGTTCCATCACGGTCATGCTGAATGGTCCTGAGCTGAGGTGCCGCCAGCTCGCGCCGGCAGAGGCCCGCCCCGCAGCGCACAGAAGGCTGCGGCCGGGCGGTTCGGTGGTCAGTCAGGAGGATTCAGGGCGCGCGGGGGTTGAGCGTGGGCCAGTGATGCCGTGGCCCGAGCCGCTCGGCGCGCCGCAGCGGAATACAGCGCGGCGTGCGCCGACCGGGCCAGATCAGCCCGAACAGCGCAACGAGCGCGACGAACAGCGAGCTGCACAGCGGGCAATCGAACGGCAGTGCCAGGGCAGCGACGGGATCGCCTGCAAGGTCGCCAGGCACGAAGTCACCATCGTCGCTGAGGCAGAACATCCCCTGCCCCATCGCCAGCTCGAAGCCGACGTGCGAGGCATGCTGCAGGCTGCAGGCGAAGCCGTTGAACAGCAGGCTGACCAGCAGCAGACAGCCGATCAACTGGCGGGAATTCTTGACGATGGTCATGTTTCGACTTTAGCACCGCAGCCCGCCGGCCCGGCTGCGCCAAACCGTCGCAACAGCCTCAGTGATTGACGGTGTACGCCAGCATTGCCGAGAGATGGCACAGCGGCCGGCCGCTTTCGGCCTGCCACTGGTTGAAGGCCGCCTGCATCGCGGCCTGGTCGCGCTGGCTGCTGGGTGCCTTGTCGATGACGCCCTGCGCCTTGAGCGCGGCCACCACATCGGTACTCGGCACGAAGGTGTCCTTGCCGGCCATGCGCAACAGACGCGGCGCGGAAACCCCGCCGAGCTGGCTGCCGTGCCGCGCCAGGTAGCGCCACAGACCGACGATGTTGCCGCCCGGCCAGTCGGCAAGCAGGTTGCCGAAACTGCCCTTCTCCTTCGCCACGTCGAGGACGAACTGGGCATTGCGCGGCACGCTCTTGAGCTTGCCCAGATGACGAATCAGCTGGGTGTTCTGCATCAACCGCTCGATGTGCTCGCCGCCCATCAGCACCACCTTGTGCGGATCGAAGCCGAAGAACGCCTGCTCGAAAGCGGGCCACTTGGCGTCCACCAGGCTGTGCTTGAGCCCCGCGCGGAAGATGCGCAGCGCGATCAGCGACAGGTAGCGGTCATCGGCTAGCGCACGTAACGCCTCGGCACTGCTCGGTTGCGGCAGGCGCGCTTCCAGCGCCGCCGCCGAACCGAAGCGGTTGAGGCAGTATTCGTGCAGCCATTTGTAGTCATGCATGGATGGGCCTTTCGGTTGCGCAAGCGACGGCAAAGGGTGCCGAGGATGGCGAGCGGCTGCAAGCTGGAGCATTCAGCTCCGGGGGGAACAATGCGTGGCGCGCTTGCCCGCCGACGTGGCATCCGCTGCGCCAGCGCGGTGGATGGCTGCGGCCATCCACCCTACGACCGATAGGCACTGCGTAGGGTGGAAAGCACGCGACGCCCGCCAGCCCTCAGCTGTGCAGCCGCCTGGCAGCCTCGCGCAACAGCTGCTCGGTACCGCTCCAGCCGAGGCAGCCATCGGTGATCGAGACACCGTAGCGCAGCTCGCCGGCAAGCGGCTGGCAGCCGTCGAACAGATGGCTTTCCAGCATCACCCCACGCAGGCTGGTATCGCCGGCCAGGCACTGGCTCAGCACGCTGTCGAGCACCGCCGGCTGACGCAGCGGATCTTTGCCGCTGTTGGCGTGGCTGCAGTCGACCAGAATGCGCGGCACGATGCCCTGCTTTTGCAGTGCGCGGCGAGCTGCGCCGACACTGTCCGCGTCGTAGTTGGGCGCACCGTGACCGCCGCGCAGCACCAGATGGGTGTCCGGATTGCCGCGCGTCTGCAGCAGCGCCGGATGACCGAGATCGTCGATGCCGAAGTGCTGATGCGGATGTTCCGCTGAACGCATGGCGTCACAGGCGATGCCCAGGCTGCCATCGGTGCCGTTCTTGAAGCCCACCGGCAGATCCAGACCGCTGACCAGCTCGCGGTGGATCTGCGACTCGCTGGTGCGCGCACCGATGGCGGCCCAGCCCAGCAGGTCGTCGAAGTAGCTGGCGGCCAGCGGTTGCAGCAGTTCGCTGGCGATCGGCAGGCCGCAGGCCAGGATGTCCAGCATCAGCCGGCGCGACAGCCGCAGGCCTTCGGCCATGTCGCCGCTACCATCCAGATGCGGATCGTAGACCAGCCCTTTCCAGCCGACCGTGGTGCGCGGCTTTTCCACGTAGGTGCGCATCACCAGCAGCAACTGGTCGTCGAGCTCGCGTGCCAGCTCGGCCAGGCGTTCGGCGTATTCCAGTGCCGCGACCGGATCGTGCAGCGAGCAGGGGCCGACCACCACCAGCAGGCGCGGGTCACGGCCATCGAGGACCGCGCGGATGGCGTTGCGATCGGTGTGGATACGGGCGGCGAGCGTATCGCTCAGCGGCAGGCGCTGGCGCAGTACGGCCGGACTGGGCAACGGCTGGGCGCTGCGACGGGGAGGGAGTGGATCGGCCGCGGATTTGCAAAGGGCGAGTGGCAGGGCGGCGTTCTGGGCAGTGGCGGATGCATTCATGATCGGGCGATTCCTTCTGCCGGCGCGGCAAGGCCGCGACGGCGCTAGTCGTGTGTTCGTTCGAGTGGTGTCAGGCAGGCGTCGAAGCGGCTAAATCGCCAGTCGTAGCGGTAATAACGATCGGTGCGGTAGTAAGTGGTCATGCTGCATTCCTCGTGACGTTGGGCCGTTGGCGGCCGGAAAAACAAAACCCCCGGTCGGGTGGCCGACCGGGGGTTCGAAAACTGTCTGGTGGCGACCCTGCTTGCTAGGGCGCCTGTGGGGTATCAGGCGCGCCCGTGGCTAAACCAGTACCCAAAGTAATAACCGGCAGCGACGACCAGCCGGGCACGCAGCACCGCGACGCGAGCGGCGGCGGTATGAGCGAGGGCGGAACGGTCGAGGCTGAACGGCATGCTGATCTCCAGAAGTGTCCGAACCATACTCCAGCGCCGCGGCAGGTTTCAACCTGCGTGTTGCGGTAGGCGAAACCGCGCGTGATCGGTATCTTCGCCACCTCCGTCACGCCAGGAACGCCCGTCACATGCTCCGTCCCGCCCTGCTCTACGCCTTCGCCCTGTATGCCGGCTGCGTTTCGGCGCAGGTGGAGGTCATGCCCGTGGAGCATCAGACCCAGGGCAAGATCCTCGTCGCGCGCGTCACCGAGCAGGTCGCTCCCGGCGACTATCAGGCGCTGCTGCGTGGTATCGCTGCACACCCCGGCAAGTACGCGCGCAAGCTGCTGATCCTCGACAACATCGGCGGCAGCACGCCCGAGGCGATGCGCATGGGCTACCTGCTGCGCGAAACCGGCTTCGACGCGCTGGTGCCGCCCGATGCGATCTGCCAGGGCAGTTGCATCTACCTGCTGGCCGCGGGCCGGCAGCGCACCGTGCGTGGCCACGTCGCGCTGCAGCGGCCCTATCTACCCAGCGGCGAATCGGCGCTGGCGGTCGGCCAGCTGCCGCGCCGCACGCCGCAGAACTACCTGCGCGACATGGGCGTCGACCCGCTGCTGGCGCTCGACATACAACTGCTCAACCCCGGGCAGCTGCGCATGCTCAAACCGCACGATCTGGCGCGCTACTGCCTCAAGTGATCCGTCGTCTCCAGCCGAAAACCCCGCCAGGCTGCCGCTGCGCAGGGCCAGCGTTCGACCGGTGATCGGAGCCGGCGGCAATCGCCGCAGGTCCGTCTAGGCTTTTTCCAGTCCCACGAACGAGCCCGCGCGAACCGGCTCCTCCGAACGATTGCGCCAAGGAGCGTGACATGAAACTTTCCACCTACCTCACCTTCGACGGTCAGGCCCGCGAAGCCTTCACCTTCTACCAGCAGGTGCTGGGCGGCACGCTGGAGATGATGACCTTCGCCCAGGCACCCGAAGCCGAGCACTTTCCCGCCGAGCATCGCGAACGGATCATGCACGTCTGTCTGACGCTCGATGACTACCGGCTGATGGCGTCCGACACCATGCCCGGCATGGACTGCGGCAGCGGCACGTACGAGGGCATCAAGGGCTGCTCGATCAGCCTGCATCCCGACAGCGTGGCCGAGGGCGAGCGCCTGTTCGCTGGGCTGTCTGCCGGCGGCCAGGTCGTCATGCCGATGGAAAAGACCTTCTGGGCCGAACGCTTCGGCATGTTCACCGATCGCTTCGGCGTGTCCTGGATGGTCAACTGCGAACACCCCTAAGGCCGACATGCCGGTGAGACTTGCGTCACCGGCGCAGGCGCATAGACTGCGCGTCGCGATGGCCCCTGTCCGTCGCCGGCCTCCGGCCGCCCCGTGAATCGAGGAGCGCACGCGCTGTGGATCTGGTCTTTCTCGGCACCTCCTCCGGCACGCCCACCCGGGCGCGCAACGTCACCGGCCTGGCCCTGCAGGAGGACGCCGGCAAGGCCTGGTACCTGATCGACTGCGGCGAAGGCACGCAGCACCGCCTGCTGCGCACGCCGCTGTCGCTGCACGACCTGCGCGCGATCTTCATCACCCATGTCCATGGCGACCATTGCTACGGCCTGCCCGGCCTGCTCGCCAGCGCCGGCATGATGGGCCGCCGGCATCCGCTGGAGATCATCGCCCCGGCGGGTATCGCCGACTGGCTGCAGGCGACGCTGCGCATGAGCCACGCCTGGCTGGGCTATGAGCTGGCCTTCCATGCCGTCGAAAGCCTCGGCGAGTGGCGCAGCCTGAACATGCGCGTCGCGGCAACCGCGCTGTCCCATCGCGTGCCCTGCTACGGCTACAGCTTCACCGAGGCACGCCCGGACCCGCGCTTGAACATCGAGCGGCTGGAGCGCGACGGCGTTCCGCGCGGCCCGCTCTGGGGGCAGCTGGCACGCGGCTTCGACCTCGAATATGAAGGTCGAACGCTGCGCAGTGAGGACTACCTGAGCTTCACCCGCGCGCCGCGGCGCGTCGTCATTGGCGGCGACAACGACCGTCCGCCGCTGCTTGCCGAGGCCTGCCGCGGCGCTCAGGTGCTGGTGCACGAAGCGACGTATAGCCAGACGCTGGTCGAAACCAGCGGCAATACCTTCGGCCACAGCAGCGCCGCTCAGGTAGCGGCCTTCGCGCAGCAGGCCGAGGTGCCGAACCTGGTGCTGACGCACTTCAGCGCGCGCTACCAGCCCGGCTCGCAGCGCGGACATTCCATCGAGGAGATCCGCCAGGAAGCGGCCACGGCGTATCACGGCCAGCTGTTTCTGGCGCGGGACTTCCTGCGGCTGCGCCTGGGCAAGGACGGCGTCCTGCACGAGGTGGAGCCGACCTGACCGGTACCGAATCCGGTGGCTCGTTCATCGGGTTCATGCTCGCCGTCGCACTCTGCGCTCGATGTCGGTCTAGGCTGTGGCGAGGCATCGATAACGCCTTCCCGGAGAACCCGCATGAGCAGCAAGAACCGGATCTGCCTGTGGTACGACGGCGCCGCGCTGGAGGCGGCGACCTTCTATGCCAGGACGTTTCCCGACAGCGCTGTCGGCACCGTCTATCGCGCGCCGGCGGACTATCCGGCGGGCAAACAGGGCGATGTGCTGACAGTCGAGTTCACGGTGATGGGCATTCCCTGCCTGGGCCTGAACGGCGGGCCGGCGTTCCCGCACAGCGAGGCGTTCTCGTTCCAGGTGGCCACCGACGACCAGGCCGAAACGGATCGCCTGTGGAACGCCATCGTCGGCAATGGCGGTCAGGAAAGCGAGTGCGGCTGGTGCAAGGACCGCTGGGGACTGTCGTGGCAGATCACACCGCGCGCGCTGACGGCCGCCATCGCCCATCCGGATGGCGCGGCGGCGCGGCGCGCATTCGAGGCGATGATGACGATGCGGAAGATCGACATCGCAGCCATCGAGGCCGCGCTGGCCGGTTGACCGACACGACCACCGCGCTATTCCTCTCGCCCGTTCCCGTCGCGATCACGTGTGTAGCGATGCGCGAGCGGGAACGTCGGCAGCCAGGCTTCGCGGCGCAGCGTCCAGCTTTCGTAGGTGGGCGTCAGCTGGTCGGGCGCATCCAGTGCGCCAAGGCTTACTTCGATCTCGTCCGCGCTGTGGGCGAACACCGACGAGCCGCAACGCGGGCAGAAGTGCCGCCCGGCGTACTCATGCGTCTCGCCCGTGATGCTCACCGCCGCCTGCGGAAAGATCGCCGCGGCGTAGAACAGGGCGCCGTGGTGCTTGCGGCAATCGAGACAATGGCACAGGCCGACCCGATAGGGCCGCCCGGAGGCCACGATGCGCACGCTGCCGCACAGGCAGCCGCCGGTGAATCGATCCATGCCGCGCTCCTGCAATCGAGTAGGTCAGCCATGAACGCTAGCACTCGCCGGGCGGATTGCGCGCCGAGCCGACCATCGCGAACCGCGCGGTGCTGGCAACGGACGGGTTTCGCCGGTTAAATCGGTTTTCCACCCTTCGCCAGGAGCATCCATGAGCAACGCACGCCAGGCCCAGCACCCCATCGCCTCGTCCTTCACCGCGCGCTGGTCGCCGCGCGCCTTCGACGGCCAGCCACTGAGCGAAGCGCGGATGCGCTCGCTGTTCGAGGCGGCCCGGTGGGCGCCCTCGGCCTACAACTTCCAGCCGTGGCGTTTCTGCTACGCGCTCGCCGGCACGCCGCACTTCGATGAATTCGTCGCCCTGCTGGTGCCGGCCAATCAGGCCTGGGCGCGGCATGCCGGTGCACTGGTGGCGGTGCTGTCGCAAAGCACCCGTACGGCTGCCGACGGCGCGGAACAGCCCTTCCCCAGCCATGCCTTCGATACCGGCGCGGCCTGGATGAGCCTCGCCATGCAGGCCTACGACATGGGGCTGGCCACCCACGCGATGGGCGGGTTCGATGCCGAACGCGCGCGACGCTATCTCCGGCTACCGGCGAATGTGGCGATTCACGCCTTCGTCGCCATCGGCCAGCGCGGCGACGCCAGCGCCCTGCCCGAGGCGCTGCAGGCCCGCGAGCAGGCCAGCGACCGCAACCCGCAGGCGGGCTGGGTGTTCGAGGGACCGATGGCCTGAGCGCGCAGCGTCGGGATCAGGCGGCGCGCTTGCTCATCTTGCGCAGCGCCCGCAGCCCTTCCAGCACCAACACCGCGATGGCCAGCCAGATCGCGCCGTAAGTCAGCCATTGCTGCGGCGCGATGCTTTCGCCGAGCAACAGCGACACCACCACCAGCAACACCGGCTCGACGTAGCTGAGCAGGCCGAACAGGGCAAGATTCAGGCGCTTGCCGGCGATGATCATCAGCGCCAGCGCCACCGCGCTGAGCGCACCTAGACCGAAGATCAGTACCAGCAGGCGCGGGCTCGCAGCCACCTGGCGCAGCGTCTCGCCATCGGCCAGGGCGAACGCGGCGGCGACCGGCAGGCTGATGACGAGGTCCAGCCACAGACCGCCGAGGTTGGCGGTACCGATCCAGCGGCGCAGGGCGAAGTAGCCGGGATAGCCGAGCGCGACCACTAGCACCGGCCAGGACAACGACGACGCCCGCAGCAGTTCGTTGCCGACGCCAACCGCCGCCAGCAGGCAGGCCAGCCGTTGCAGCCGGCTGATCGCCTCGCCGAACAGCAGTCGCCCGGTGAGCACCAGGGCCAGCGGCAGCAGGAAATAGCCGAGCGAAACATCCAGCCCATGACCGTTGATCGGCGCCCACATGAACAGCCACAGCTGCACGCCAACCAGCGCCGAGGACAGCGGCAAGCCCAGCCATAGCCGCGGCTCGGCGGGCAGCCGCGCCAGAATCGCACGCACCTCGCTCAGGCGCCCGAAACCGAGCAGCAGCAACGCCAGACACGGCGCGGTCAGCAGGATGCGCCAGCCATACACCTGCTGGCCATCCAGCGGCTGCAGCAACGTGGTGTAGTAGTAGAGCGTGGCGAACAATGCCGATGCACCGAGCGAACTGAGCACGCCGGGCAGGCTGTTGTGAGTGTGCATGAGCCTCCCGGCATCTGCGTGGAACGGTCGCCCCGGCGATCAGGGCTCGACCTGGCTCCACTGCTTGTTTAGGCGCTTGTCCGATACCGGCATCCGGGTTCCCAATTGCTGGGCCCACAGCGAGACGCGGTACTCCTCCAGCATCCAGCGGTACTGGCTCAGCTGCGGGTCGCGCTTGCCCTCCTGCTGGTGCTTGTGCAGCCGCGCCTGGTACTGCTCCCAGTAGCCGCCCAGCTCGCCGGACCAGACGCGATCACGCTGCAGCTGCGCGCCGATCTTCTCGAAGCGTTGCTCGATGGCCTTGAGATAGCGCGGGTATTCCTTCAGCCACTCGGCCGGCGTTTCGCGGACGAAGCCCGGATAGACCAGGTTGCCCAGCTGCGCCTTGATGTCGTTGAGCGCCACCGCCTGGGCCAGATCGATCTTGCCCTTGAAGCGCTTCTGCAGGCCGTGCCAGTGCTTGAGGATTTCCAGCGTCAGGCGCGCCAGCCGTTCGGCGTGCGCGGTCCAGTCGCCGCGCTTGCGCTCGGCCAGCGACGCCAGTGCGGCGCCGTCACGCGGTAGCTGGGCTTCGCCGTCGAGGATGCAACTGTCCAGGCTGGCCAGCAGGATGTCCTCGACCAGTGCATCGACCTTGCCCATGTCACGGTAGAGCAGGCCCAGCTCAGTAAGGCCCGGCAACTTGTTGCGCAGGTACTTGGCGGGTTCCGCCAGCTGCTGCAGCAACAGGCGCTGCAGGGCGCGGCGGTGCTGCCAGTCGGCCTCGACCTGGGTCGGGAAGCGCGCCTCCTTCACCACCCCGGCCTCCTCGACCAGCGCCGGGTAGACCGTCATCGACAAGCCCGCCATCTTCGCCTGGGCCTTTTCCGCGACCTGGGCAAAACCCTTGGCCTCGACCGGCTTCTGCTCGGCCTTCTGCTGCGGCGGCGCCAGCGCGGACTGGCTGGCCTCGGCGAAGCGCGCGGTCAGCTCGGCCAGGTCACGCCCTTCACCGAGGAACTTGCCGCGCGCGTCGACCACTTCGATGTTCATCTTCAGGTGGTTTTCCAACCCGGCGGCCGCCTCGGCCCAGGCTTCGTCCGCCACGCGGGCGCCGGTCATGCGCGTCAGTTCGCGGCCCAGCGCCTCGGGCAGCGCGCCGTCGCCGAAGGCGATCTTGGAAAGCGCCGCGCCGACGAAGTCCGGCACCGGCACGAAGTTCTTGCGGATCGCCTTCGGCAGGCCGCGCACCAGCGCGACCGCCTTGGCCTCGATCAGCCCCGGCACCAGCCAGTCGAGCCGCTCGCGCCGCAGTTGCGGCAGCAGCGGCGCCGGCACGCGCAGGGTCACGCCGTCGCGCGGGTGGTTGGGCTCGAAGTGGTATTCCAGCGGCAACTGCAGCTCGCCGATGCGCAGGTGGTCCGGGTACTGCGCGGCAGTGACCTCGCTGGCCTCGCGGGCGAGCACGTCCTCCTCGCGCATGATCAGGAGCTGCGGGTTCTTCTGGCTCTCGCGCTTGTACCAGTTCTCGAAGCTGGCGGTCTGGTAGATGTCCGCTGGCAGGCGCGCATCGTAGTAGCCGAACAGGGTTTCCTCGTCGGCGAGGATGTCGCGACGCCGCGCCTTGGCCTCCAGCTCGTCCATGCGTTCGAGCAGTTCGCGGTTGGCTGTCAGCGCGCGGGCACGGCTGTTGATCTCGCCACGCACCAGGCCTTCGCGGATGAACAGCTCGCGCGCCGCCGGAGGGTCGATGGGCCCATAGTGCACCGGGCGGCGGCCAACCACGATCAGCCCGTAGAGCGTCACCTGTTCGTAGGCCACCACCTGGCCGCGCTTCTTCTCCCAGTGCGGCTCGAAGTGGTTCTTCTTGATCAGGTGGCCGGCCAGCGGCTCGATCCAGTCCGGTTCGATCTTGGCCACCATGCGCGCGAACAGCTTGGTGGTTTCCACCAGTTCGGCGGCCATCACCCACTGCGGCTTCTTGCGGCCGATGCTGCTTCCCGGATGTATCCAGAAGCGCCGCTGGCGCGCGCCGAGATAATCGCCGTCCTCGGTCTTGTGACCGATCTGGCTGAGCAGGCCGGCGAGGATCGCCTGGTGCACGGCGGCGTAGCTCTTGGCCTTCTGCGCGGCCTCGCTGGCTTCGTGCTGCTGGCGGACGATGGCGTTGACCTTGGTGTCCTTGGTGGGCGCGGGTTGGGAGGCGGAATCGGCCGGACGCGTGGAAGAGGCTGCGCCGTCTTCCACCCTACGATGCTTGCCGACGTGGCCGTCCGGGGCATCGGTTTTGCCCTTGGCGTAGGGTGGATGGCCGGAGCCATCCACCGCCTTACCCGCGCCGAGCTTGAGCTCGCGAGCGATCAGCAGCAATTGCCGGTGCGCATCGCGCCACTCGCGCAGACGCAGGTAGTTGAGGAAGTGCTTGCGGCACCAGCTGCGCAGCGCGTTGGCGCCCAGCGCCTGGCGCTGCTCCTCGAAGCCGCGCCAGAGGTTGATCAGCGCGGCGAAGTCCGAATCCGGGTCCTTCCATTGTGCGTGGGCCTGATCCGCCGCCTGCTGGCGGTCGGCCGGGCGCTCGCGCACGTCCTGCACCGAGAGTGCGCTGGCGACGATCAGCACTTCGCTCAGGCTGCCAAGCCGCGCGGCCTCCAGCAGCATGCGGCCAAGGCGCGGATCGATGGGCAGGCGCGCCAGCTGGCGGCCCAACGGCGTCAGCTGGTTCTCGCGGTTGACCGCCGAGAGCTCCTGCAGCAGGTTGAAGCCGTCGCTGATGGCCTTGCCGTCCGGCGGCTCGATGAAGGGGAAATCCTGAATATCGCCGAGGCGCAGGTGCAGCATCTGCAGGATCACCGCGGCGAGGTTGGTGCGCAGGATTTCCGGATCGGTGAATTCCGGGCGGGAGAGAAAATCCTCCTCGCTGTACAGGCGGATGCAGATGCCCGGCTCGACCCGGCCGCAGCGGCCCTTGCGCTGATTGGCACTGGCCTGCGACACCGCCTCGATGGGCAGGCGCTGAACCTTGGCACGGTAGCTGTAGCGGCTGATGCGCGCGGTGCCCGAGTCGATCACGTAGCGGATGCCCGGTACGGTCAGCGAGGTTTCCGCGACGTTGGTGGCCAGCACGATCTTGCGGCCGGCTGCCGGACGGAAGATCTTCTGCTGCTCGGCCGGCGTCAGGCGCGCATACAGCGGCAGCACCTCGGTCAGGCGCAGGTTGGCCTTGCGCAGCATCTCGGCGGCATCGCGAATCTCGCG
Organism: Pseudomonas sp. FIP_A4; assembly: GCF_036701605.1. Lineage (NCBI taxonomy): Bacteria > Pseudomonadati > Pseudomonadota > Gammaproteobacteria > Pseudomonadales > Pseudomonadaceae > Pseudomonas > Pseudomonas sp. FIP_A4. The sequence goes on from NZ_JAYDXP010000122.1 coordinate 239,113, forward strand.
CTCACCGGGGAGGAACACCAGCACGTCGCCCGGGCGCTGGCCGACGCTTTTCTCGTGAGCGGCGATCTCGTCCAACGCGGCGAGGATGCCCTGATCGACGGTCAGATCGTCCTCGACCCGGTTGCCGTCCTCGTCGGTCTCGGCGGCCAGCGGGCGGTACCAGGTTTCCACCGGGTAGGTACGCCCGGAAACCTCGATGATGGGTGCACCGTCGAAATGCTCGGAAAAGCGCTGCAGGTCGATGGTCGCCGAAGTGATGATCACCTTCAGGTCCGGCCGGCGCGGCAGCAGCGTTTTCAGGAAGCCGAGCAGGAAATCGATGTTCAGCGAGCGCTCGTGGGCCTCGTCGACGATGATCGTGTCGTACTTTTCCAGGAAGCGGTCGTGCTGGGTCTCGGCCAGCAGGATGCCGTCGGTCATCAGCTTGATCAGCGTGCGCTCGGTGCTCTGATCCTCGAAGCGCACCTGATAGCCCACCAGTTCGCCCAGCGGCGCGCCCAGCTCCTCCGCCACCCGCGTCGCCACGCTGCGCGCGGCCAGCCGGCGCGGCTGGGTATGGCCGATCAGCCCATTCACGCCACGGCCGATCTCCAGGCAGATCTTCGGCAACTGGGTGGTCTTGCCCGAACCGGTTTCACCGGCGATCACCAGCACCTGGTGCTTTTCCAGCGCGGCCTTGATCTCGTCGCGCTTGGCGGCAATCGGCAGGGCATCGTCGTAGCGGATCGCCGGTACGCTCTGCCGACGCGCCTCGACCTTGGCCAGCGAGGCCTGGAAGCGCTCCAGCCACTGGGCGAACTTGCCTTCATCGGGCTTCTTGCGCAGCTCGTGCAGCTGCCGGCGCAAGCGATGGCGGTCGGCGCTGAAGGTCTGGTCGAGGTTGTTGAACAGGGTATTGAAGGCGGGCGTTGCGTCGGTCATGGACAGCCGTGGGGCAATTCGTGAAGGGCGCGATTGTCGCAGATTTCGCACGGTGCCGAACGACGAGCCGACAGCCCTTCAATCGCACCGCGCCGGCGAACCGGCGCGGTGGTCAGACGCTCAGACGATCAGCGCAGCCAGAGACCCCAGCGGGATTTCTCCTGCACCTTCTGCGCACGCAGGGTGGTGGCGCCCTGCGCGGCGCTGGCGGCGGCAATCTCGTCATCGATGGCCTTGGTCGACAGCGATAGCCAGCTGGTGGCGAAGGCCAGCGCATCGCCGTGCAGCTCGAGGGCTTCGCTGGAGATGTTGGCGAGATTGTCGCACTCGTTGTGGTAGCACGGGTCGAACGCCTGTCCTGCCGCACCGCCATAGCGCTGCGCCTGGGCCTCGCTCTTCACGTCCTCGGCGCCGGTGAACAGCCCGCCAAAGGCGATGCCATCCTCGAAGAACTGCGCATAGTCGGAACGGAAGTCGATTTCCGTGCCTTCGGAAGGCTGGTTGCGCAGATCGAAGTACGCACGCAGCAGCCGCTCGATGGCTGCCGAGCCGGGCGGGCCCTGCAGGCCGAAGTCCGAACCGTCGCCGTCATAGATGAAGTTGGCGAAGTTCGGCGAGCCGATCATGTCGGCGTTGAGGTAGGCCTTGATGCGCCGCTTTTCCTCGTCCGGCAACTGCGTGACGTAATGGGTCGAACCGACCAGACCGGACTCCTCCGCGCCCCACCAGGCGAAGCGCACCTTGTTCAACGGATGGGCCTTGCTCATCAGCAGCGCCATCTCCAGCAATGCAGCGCTGCCGGAACCGTTGTCGTTGATGCCGGGGCCTTCGGCCACCGAGTCCAGGTGCGCGCCGACCATCACCACGTTGTCCGGATTGCCGCGACGCGTCTCGGCCAGGACGTTGTAGGTTTCGGTCTGCTCGCGGATCACGTCGACCGTCATGCTCAATTGCAAGCCGGCGGTCTGCGCCCAGGCCGCACCGTTGTCGTAGGTGGCGAACAGCACCGGAATGCCGCCAGCGTAATCCGCACCGAGGGTGGCGCCCATCAGGCCCTTGCGGTCCTCGGTATCGCCCTGGTTGAAGATCACCACGCCGGATGCTCCCGCCGCGGCGGCCAACGTGGCCTTCTGGCCGAACGCGCAGGTGCCGCGCTGGATCAAGGCAATGGCGCCAGCGGGGAAGCCGGCGAAGTCTTCTGCCTCGCAACCGCTGGTGGAGGTGTTGCCGGCACCGAGCGCGACGTCCACCGCTACCACCTGGGCGGTGACGGTGCCGGGATCGCTCTGCTCCAGGTAGGTGAAGTCCTCTTCCCAGACGTAGTTCTGCTGCTGCGGCGCCAGCGCATTGAGCACGCCGGGGCCGGTCGGGTAGAAGGCGAGGAAGGGAAAGGCCTGTACTCGCACCCGGTAGCCGGCGCGCTCCAGCTTGCTGCGCACGTAATCCACCGAGGCTTGGTAGCCCGGCAGGCCGGAAGCGCGGTTGCCGTCGTTGAGGCTGGCGATGTCCTGCAGGCTTTGCAGGTGCTTGAGTACGTTGCCGGCCTGCAGACAGCGCGGCAGACCGAGCGGTGTGCCGACCATCAACGGCGAGCGGCAGACCGAGGCATCCGGTTTGCCGGGACTCCAGAAATCATCGAAACGTTGGGTCTCCACCGGTGGTGCGGCGAAAGCCGCGCCGGTAAAGGCCATTGCGAGAGAAGCGACTACCCGTAGTGCGTTGTTGTTCTTGTGCATGGGTGACTCATCCTTGCGACGTGATTGATGGGCAGGCCGCTTAAGGCTTACACCACCACTCCCCGGTATCGGGGACGCGGCCATAGGGAGCTAGACCCGGGGGCTCGCCGCGGCGTTCTTGCGGGGGCGCCAGGCGGTCATGCCGTCGGTCGGGTCAGCGGAACTCCGCGGCAACGCGACGGCGCGGCGTACGGGCGCGCACAGCTCACGCACCGGCCTGGTTGGCTGGAAGTGACGGCGGGGAGGTTTTCGGGAGGGAGTCGCAGGCAAGCCAAACGCAACGGCGGCATTGCGCCGCCGTTGCGTCACGATCAGACGCGGAACTGGCCGACCAGTTTCTGCAGGCGCTCGGCCACACCGCCGAGATCACGCGAGGTCTGCGCGCCTTGCGCGGCGTCGCTCGCCACGGTGTCCACCGCATCGGCGATGTGATGCACGCTGCGGTTGATCTCTTCGGCCACGGCGGTCTGTTCTTCGGCTGCCGCGGCGATCTGCGCATTCATCGAGTTAATGGTGCCAATCAACGCCGCGATGGCATCCAGCGATTCGCCGGCCTGGTTCGCCTGCTGCTGAGTGCTGTCGCCCTTCTCGCCGGCGCGCAGCATGGCGGTCACGGTGTGGCTGGTGGCGCTTTGCAGGCGATCGATCATGCCCTGGATCTCACCGGTGCTCTGCTGCGTGCGGCTGGCCAGCGCGCGCACCTCATCGGCGACCACGGCGAAGCCACGCCCGGCCTCGCCCGCCCGCGCCGCCTCGATGGCCGCGTTGAGCGCCAGTAGGTTGGTCTGCTCGGCGATGGCACGGATCACGTCGAGCACGCCGACGATGCCTTTCACATCCTGCTGCAGCCCTTCGAGCGACTCGCCGCTGCCGCGCAGCTCGACCACCAGCTCATGAATCTGGCGGATGCTCTGGTCGACCACCTGCTTGGCCGCCTGGCCCTGCTGGTCGGTTTCCTGCGCCGCTTCGGCGGCACGTTGCGCGCTCATGGCCACTTCATGGGCGGCGGCGGACATCTCGTTGATTGCGGTGGCGACCTGGTCGGTTTCGTGACGCTGGCTGGCCATGGCCTGCTCGGAACGCTGCGCCTGGCTGGCCACCGCGCCCACCATGCCGGTCAGCTCGGTGGTGGTACCGGCGACCTGGCGTACCAGCAGATGGATCTTCTCGACGAAGCGGTTGAAGGCGCCGGCCAGTTCGCCGAGCTCGTCCTTGCTGGTCACCGGCAGGCGATGGGTGAGATCGCCCTCGCCCTGCGCCATGTCGTCCAGACGGGCTTTTATCAGCAGCAGCGGCCGCAGTACGGCGTTGCTCATGAACACGGCGAGAATCGCCATCAGTACCAGCAGCGCCGCGGCCGAGCCGAGCATGATGGTCACCAGCACGTCGATGCGCTGCTGAAACTCGGCGCGCGCCTCTTCGACGTCGCGCTCGACGCCGTCGAGGTTGAGCGAGGTGCCGAATGCCAGCTTCCACTTCGGCAGGTACTCGGCATAGCCGACCTTGGGCACCAGGGTGCTGCTGGCGGCCAGCCCGAAGCTGTAATCGACGTAATGGCTGCCGTTCTGCGCCGCCGCTACCAGCTCACGGATGGCATAGACGCCATTCGGGTCGCGGAAGTCGTAGAAGCTCTGGCCGATCTTGTCGCGGGTGTTGCCCTGCAGAACGCGCACGGACTTGTCGTCGTAGCCCCAGAAATAGCCGTCCTTGCCGTACGACAGGCGCTCGAGGATCGCCACCGCCTGGTCGCGCGCCTGCATGTCGCCGTCGGCCGAGGCGTCGTAGATCGGCGCCAGCGCATTGCGCGCGAGCTGCACGTAGTTCTGCAGTTCGGCACGGCGGTCGCTGATCAGGCTCTGTCGGGTGTGCTCCTCCTGCTGCTCGGCGAGGTTGCGCAGCTCGTACACGGCGATGCCGCTGAGCATGATCGTCAGGAGCAGGATCGGCCCGAGGGCCAGTAGCAGGAGTTTCGCGCGAAGTCGAAGATTCGAAAGCATGGCATCCATCTCTAAAGTACTAGCGACCACCGACCAAAAGGTGATGGCACTTAGGTATTGCAAGAGCTTGTCGGCTTAATCCTCGGGTTACTTTACCCCTGCGACGAAAAAAACCTTTCAGCGTGAAGGGTCTCTCAGAAAACGCATGTCAGCGCTCGTCGGACGTGCCTCGCGCGGTGCTTCCAGCGTCGCTGGCGATCACCACCTCCGCCGCCCCCAAAAAAAGCCCCGCGCAGCGTGCAGCTGGCGGGGCTTCTTATCGTGCGGCTCGATCAGCTCGCTTCGGCGAGCTTCTTCAATTCCTGATCACGCAACTCCCGACGCAGGATCTTGCCGACGTTGGTGGTCGGCAGGCTGTCGCGGAACTCGACGTAGCGCGGGCGCTTGTAGCCGGTCAGGTTATCGTGCATGTGCTGCATGACCTGCTCGCGAGTCAGGCTCTCGCCCGGCTTGACCACCACGAACAGCTTGATCGCTTCGCCGGATTTCTCGTCCGGTACGCCGATGGCGGCACACTGCAGGACGCCCGGCAGCGTTGCCAGCACGTCTTCCAGCTCGTTCGGGTAGACGTTGAAGCCGGAGACCAGAATCATGTCCTTCTTGCGGTCGACGATGCGGATGTAGCCGTCAGCCTGGATCACGCCGATATCGCCGGTCTTGAAGAAGCCTTCGGCATCCATCACCTCGGCGGTGGCTTCCGGCCGTTGCCAGTAGCCCTTCATCACCTGCGGCCCCTTGATGCACAGCTCGCCGATCTCGCCCTGCGGCAGCTCCTGGCCGTCATCGTTGATGACCTTGAAACGTGTCGAGGGCACCGGGATGCCGATGGTGCCGAGCTGGATATGCGTGATCGGGTTGACCGAGGCTACCGGGCTGGTTTCGGTCAGGCCGTAGCCTTCGCAGATCGCGCAGCCAGTGACCTGCTTCCAGCGTTCCGCCGTGGCCAGCTGCAGCGCCATGCCGCCCGACAGCGTGACCTTGAGCGCGGAGAAGTCCAGCTTGCGGAAGTCCTCGCTGTTGCACAGCGCGACGAACAGCGTGTTGAGGCCGACGAAGCCGCTGAAGCGATAGCGGGCCAGGTCCTTCATCATCGCCGGCAGGTCGCGCGGGTTGCTGATGAGGATGTTGTGGTTGCCGCTGAGCATCATCGTCATGCAATGAAAGGTGAAGGCATAGATGTGATAGAGCGGCAGCGGCGCGATCAGCACTTCACGACCTTCCTCGAGGTTCGAGCCCATCAGCGCCTTGCACTGCAGCATGTTGGCGACGATGTTACGGTGCGTCAGCATCGCGCCCTTGGCGACGCCGGTGGTGCCGCCGGTGTACTGCAGCACGGCGACATCCTGGCCGTTCGGACTGGCGTCACGCACCGTCCGGCCGCGGCCCTGGGCCAGAGCATCGCTCAGACGCACCGCCGAAGGCAGACGGTAGGCCGGCACCATCTTCTTGACGTGCTTGACCACAGTGTTGACCAGCAGACGCTTGAGCGGCGCGAGCATGTCGCCCACCTCGGTGATCACCACATGCTTGATCCCGGTCTTGGGCAGCACCGCCTCGGCCAGGTGTGCCATGTTGGCCAGGCACACCAGCGCCTTGGCGCCGGCATCGTTGAACTGGTGTTCCATCTCCCGCGCGGTGTACAGCGGGTTGGTGTTGACCACGATCAGCCCGGCACGCATGGCGCCGAACACCACGATCGGGTACTGGAGCAGATTGGGCAGCTGCACGGCGATGCGATCGCCGGGTTGCAGATCGGTGTGATGTTGAAGATAGGCGGCGAAATCGCCGGAGAGTCGATAGAGGTCGCCGTAGGTCAGCGTCTTGCCGAGACTGCTGAAAGCCGGCTTGTCCGCGAAGCGCTCGCAGGACAGTTTCAGCACTGTCTGGATATTCTGGTACTCATCGGGATTGATCTCGCTGGCAACCCCAACAGGATATTTATCCTTCCAGAAGTTTTCGGTCATGACCCTACTCCTAAGCGACAGCCTTCTTCACTGCACACAATGGCAGCTGTTTTGTTGTGTTTTGTAAACTTTTGTGCCGTGGATAGCGGCAAGAAGTCGGCCGAGGTTAGCAGCTTTGAAACTGAGCGAATAGAGCCATTTATGTACAACCAAGGCACAAAGTGACCGAATATAACGATTCGGTCACTCGCCAGATAGGCCGCGCCAAAGCGCCTGACAGGCGGTTTCAGGCGATGTCGCGCAACTCGCGACGCAGGATCTTGCCCACCGGGGTCATCGGCAGCGAGTCGCGCAGGACGTAGTGGCGCGGCAGCTTGTAGCCGGTGAAATTCTCGCGGCAGTAGCGCTGCAGCTCCTCGACGGTCAGCCCTGGCTCGCGCGGCACGATGAACAGCTTGACCGCCTCGCCGGATTTCTCGTCGGGCACGCCGATAGCGGCGCAGCTGGCGACCTTGGGGTGCGCCATCACCACTTCCTCGATCTCGTTGGGATAGACGTTGAAGCCCGAGACGATGATCAGGTCCTTCTTGCGGTCGACGATCCGCACGAAGCCGTCCTCGTCGATGACGGCGATATCGCCGGTGCGCAGCCAGCCCGCCTCGTCGAGCACCTCGGCGGTCGCCTCCGGGCGCTGCCAGTAACCCTGCATCACCTGCGGTCCCTTCACACACAGCTCGCCACGCGCACCGAGTGGCAGCTCACGGCCGTCGTCGTCGATCACCTTGAGCACGGTGCCCGGTACCGGCAGCCCTACCGTACCCAGCCGCGAACGCTCGCCGTGCGGGTTGGCGCAGACTACCGGCGAGGTTTCCGTGAGGCCGTAGCCTTCGACCACGGTGCAGCCGGTCAGCTGTTGCCAGCGCTCGGCCACCGCCGAAACCAGTGCCGTGCCGCCGGAATTGGTGCCCTTGAGTGCGGAAAAGTCGATCCGGCGAAAGTCCGGATGGGACATCAGCGCGACAAACAACGTATTCAGGCCGAGGAAGCCGGAGAAACGCCAGCGCTGCAGCTCTTTGACGAAGCCGTTGATGTCGCGCGGGTTGGTGATCAGTACGTTGTGGTTGCCAGTCACCATCATGCACATGCAATTCACGGTGAAGGCGTAGATGTGATAGAGCGGCAACGGCGCGATCATCACCTCCTGCCCCTCGCGAATGACCGGGTGGCCCTTGTCATCCAGTTGCTGCATGTTGGCCCGTACCTGCTGCATGTTCGCCACCAGATTGCCGTGACTGAGCATCGCCCCCTTGGCCACGCCGGTCGTGCCGCCGGTGTACTGCAACACCGCAAGGTGCGTCTGGCTCAGCGGCACCGGCCGCAGGCTGTGGCGTGCGCCCTCGCGCAGTACCGTCTTGAACGAGACCGCCTGCGGCAGGCTGTAGGCCGGCACCATCTTCTTCACATGCCGGACCGCGGCGTTGACCAGCGCGCCCTTCAGGCCGGGCAGCAGGTCGCCGATCTTCGCCTCGATCAGGTAGTCGATGCGGGTGTCGGCCAGCACGTCCTGCACCTGCCGGCCGAAGGTATTCAGATATACCAGCGCACGCACGCCGGAATCCTGGAACTGATGGCGCATCTCCCGCACGGTGTACAGCGGATTGGTGTTAACCACCACCAGTCCGGCACGCAGCGCGCCGAACACAGCGATCGGATACTGCAGCAGGTTGGGCATCTGCACGGCGATGCGCTCGCCCGGCTGCAGGTCGGTGTGGTTCTGCAGCCAGGCCGCAAAAGCCGCGGAGTGGCGTTCGAGATCGCTGTAGGTCAGGGTGACGCCCATGTTGGTGAAGGCCGGACGATCCGCGTGCGCCTTGCAGGCACGCTCGAACACCTCGACCACGGAGCGGTAGGCGGACATATCGATATCGTTCGGCACGCCGGCGGGACGTTTGTCATTCCAGAATTCAGGTTGCATTGTTATTAGCCTCTTGACCTGAGAGTGTCTGGCCCGTGCGGGTATTCGGGCTGAGCCGAACTTAGCAGCTCATCACCAGGGTGCAAGCGCGCACCAGCCCCCATCACCGCTGTGAATCTTCCATCTCCGACCAAGCGCCCCGGACGTCGGGACAAGCTTCGCGTCAACCACTAGAATGCAGCGCACCTTTTTCAGCCCGACCGGTGCGCGCGCTCTTCCGAGCAGGCACGCCGCTTCCCCCTCTCTGCGACCAAGGACAGATACCGAGCATGAATACCATCAGCAGCACGCCCTACTCCGCGCTGGAAGTAGGTCAGACCGCGAGCTTCGAGAAAACCGTCGGCGAACGCGACATCCAGCTGTTTGCGGCCATGTCCGGCGATCGCAATCCGGTGCATCTGGACGCCGAGTTCGCCGCTGGCACGCTGTTTCGCGAGCGCATCGCGCACGGCATGTTCAGCGGTGCGCTGATAAGCGCTGCCGTGGCCTGCACCATGCCGGGGCCGGGCACGATCTATCTCGGCCAGACCATGAAGTTCACCCGCCCGGTGAAGATCGGCGACACCCTCACCGTGCGCCTGGAAATTCTGGAAAAGCTGCCGAAGAACCGCGTGCGCATCGCCACGCAGGTGTTCAACCAGAACGACGAGCAGGTCGTCGATGGCGAGGCCGAAGTGCTGGCCCCACGCAAGCACGAAACCGTGGAGCTGAAGGAACTGCCGCCGATCAGCATCGGCTGACCCCCCTCCCTGCCGCTCCGTGCCGTTGCGCGGGCGGCTCTTTGACCGAGGCCTCCCCAACCTCGGCCGTCGCATAAATCAAGAGCAAAAAAAAGGCGACCTAGGGTCGCCCAAATGCCTTGCGTGCTCTTTATATCGAGCGGGATCAGCTGCGCTTTTTCTTTTGCGCGTCCCGCCAGATGAAATATGCGAATCCACCGAGGAAGGCGACCATCAGGCCGACCGTGACCACCCCTGCGAGCACCACATTATCGACGAACATGAGACCTTCCCTCCGAAGCTGTTTTGCTGTCCGATGGGCGCACGTTAATGCGCTCTTCGGCGCACAAAATTGATCGATGTCAATAGCCGCAGATGGCCGACGAAAAGCGTGCCCGGCGACTGATCTGGATCAAGAAAGGAGGGGTGTTTCGAGACGAAATCGGCGCGTTGGCCGGGTATTGCGGCGTGAATACGGGGCTAACGGGAGAGGATCGGAGCGCCCGACCGGCCGTCGCAGCCGTGCTCGCCAGACGCTCGTGCATCGGCGAAATCAGCGTTTCTTCGGCTTCTTCTTGCTGCGACTCTTCTTGTCCTGCCCCAGCGGCAGCACCTGCTCGAAGGCTTTGCGCATCTGCGCGAGGCGCTTGTCGTTCTGCTCATGAATGCGCTTGTCGCGCTCAGCGCTGAAATCGATCAGCTTGTCGTCGTCACTGCTCATGCTCGGGTCCGTGGATGGATCAGGCGAAAGGTCAGGTTAAGCCGCGGCGTCCGGACCTTGCGGGTGCGGGCGATCTGGTGCTGCCAATGATGCTGGGTCGCCCCGCCCATGACCAGTAGCGAGCCATGTTCGAGGGCGATGGAATGCTCGATGCGCTGGCTGCCCTTGCGCCGCAGATCGAAGCGCCGAGTGGCGCCCAGGCTCAGTGACGCCAGCAGCGGCTCGTGCCCCAGCTCCGGTTCATCATCGCTGTGCCAGCCCATCGCGTCCTGGCCGTCGCGATAGTAATTGAGCAACACGCCGTTGAATGGTTGTCCGAGCTCGTCCTGCAAGCGCTCGCGTATCGCCGCGAGCAAGCGCGTCCAGGGAAGCGGCTCGTGCTGCAGGCCGGAATAGCGATAGCTCGCCTGCGCATCACCGTACCAGGCCACTTGCCGCGGGATCGCCACACGGCGGCCGTAAAGGCTGATCTGCGGCTGTTGCCACGGGGTTTGCTCGATCAGCTCGGCCAGCCACGCATCCGCCAGCGGCGCCGCGAGCCACTGCGGCAGATAGCGCAGATCGGCATCGGGCAAGGACAGCGGGTCGGTCATGCACGATCACCCGACCACCGCCACGGCACGTGGCACAGCTCAGACTTCGACATCCACCCACCGGCCCTGGCGCGGGCGCTCGTCTGCATCATCGCGGGCGTCGCCCTCGTTCGGGACGTCAGGAGCCTGCTCGCCCGGCGTCGATCCGCGCCGCTGCCGTCGACGCTGCTCATCGCGCAGCATCTGCTCGGTTTCCTGCGGGTGGCGGCGGTCCAGGGCGATGGCACTCTCCCCGGCGGCCGGTTCCACCGGCGCAACGGGCTGGATATCCGGCCGCGGTTTGACCGCGTCCTGCTGCGCACTGACCGGAAAGACGCCTGAGGGGATGGGTGGCAGCATGCGTGAGCCCTGTTGCGCATCGAGGTGGATCGTTGTTTGTCACTGTAGCAGGGCCGCTACACTTCCTGTGCTCGAAGGCCGTCGGTCGTCGTCGCTCTCGACGCGGCGTTCCGTTACCATAACCGGCTTTTTTCACAGCGGAGGCAGCATGGCGCAGCAGTATCTACCGGGGCAACGCTGGATCAGCGACAGCGAAGCCGAGCTCGGGCTGGGAACCATCCTGACCCACGACGGGCGAATGCTCACCGTGCTCTATCCCGCCACCGGCGAAACCCGCCAGTACGCCACGCGCAGCGCACCGCTGACGCGCGTGCGCTTCGCCCCGGGCGACGAGATTACCCATTTCGAAGGCTGGAAGATGACCGTGCGTGAGGTCGACGACGTCGACGGCCTGCTGGTCTATCACGGCTTCACCGCACAGAACGAAGCCCGCACCCTGCCGGAAACCCAGCTGTCGAACTTCATCCAGTTCCGCCTGGCCAGCGACCGCCTGTTCGCCGGCCAGATCGATCCGCTGGCCTGGTTCAGCCTGCGCTATCACACTCTGCAGCATCAAAGCACCCAGCTGCAGTCGTCGCTGTGGGGCCTGGGCGGCGTGCGTGCGCAACCCATCGCGCACCAGCTGCACATCGCCAAGGAAGTCGCCGACCGCATTGCCCCGCGCGTGCTGTTGGCGGATGAAGTGGGTCTGGGCAAGACCATCGAGGCCGGCCTGATCATCCATCGCCAGCTGCTCTCCGGTCGCGCCAGCCGCGTGCTGATCCTGGTGCCGGAGAACCTTCAGCACCAGTGGCTGGTGGAGATGCGCCGGCGCTTCAACCTGGAGGTCGCGCTGTTCGACGACGAGCGCTTCATCGAGAGCGACGCCAGCAACCCGTTCGAGGACGCCCAGCTCGCGCTGGTCTCGCTGGAATGGCTGAAGGACGACGAACGCGCCCAGGATGCCGCCTTCGCCGCCGGCTGGGACCTGCTGGTGGTCGACGAGGCGCACCACCTGGTCTGGCATCCGGACGGTGCCAGCGCCGAGTACCAGCTGGTCGAACAGCTGGCCGAAGTGATCCCCGGGGTGCTGCTGCTCACCGCGACCCCCGAACAGCTCGGTCAGGACAGCCACTTCGCGCGCCTGCGCCTGCTCGACCCCAACCGTTTCCATGACCTGGAGGCCTTCCGCGCGGAAAGCAGCAGCTACCAGCCGGTCGCCCAGGCGGTACAGGAACTGCTCGATGACGGTCGCCTGTCGCAGGAAGCTCACGAGACCATTCACACCTTCCTCGGCGCCGAAGGTGAGGCTCTGCTCGCCGCCGCCACCGATGGCGACATCGAGGCCAGCAGCCGGCTGATCCGCGAGCTGCTCGACCGTCACGGCACCGGCCGCCTGCTGTTCCGCAATACCCGCGCCGCCGTGCAGGGCTTCCCGGAGCGCCAGCTGCACCCCTACCCGCTGCCCTGCCCGGCCGAATATATGGAACTGCCGCTGGGTGAACATGCCGAGCTGTACCCGGAGGTGGCCTTCCAGAGCCAGCAGGACGATGGCGAGGCCGGCACGCGCTGGTGGCAATTCGACCCGCGCGTCGAATGGCTGATCGACACCCTGAAGATGCTGAAGAAGTACAAGGTACTGGTGATCTGCGCCCACGCCGAAACCGCGCTGGACCTGGAGGACGCGCTGCGCGTGCGCTCGGGCATTCCAGCCACGGTGTTCCACGAGGGCATGAGCATCCTCGAGCGCGACCGCGCCGCGGCCTACTTCGCCGACGAGGAGTTCGGCGCGCAGGTGCTGATCTGCTCCGAGATCGGCTCGGAGGGCCGCAACTTCCAGTTCGCCCATCATCTGGTGCTGTTCGACCTGCCGGCGCACCCGGACCTGCTCGAACAGCGCATCGGCCGTCTCGACCGTATCGGCCAGCAGCACGTCATCCAGTTGCACGTTCCCTATCTGGAAACCAGCCCGCAGCAGCGCCTGTTCCAGTGGTATCACGAGGCACTGAACGCCTTCCTGGCCACCTGCCCGACCGGCAACGCCCTGCAGCACCAGTTCGGCCCGCGCCTGCTGACACAGCTGGAAGAAGGCGACGACGAGGCGTTCCAGCGCCTGATTGACGAGGCCCGCGCCGAGCGCGAGCGCCTCGAAGCCGAACTGCACACCGGTCGCGACCGCCTGCTGGAACTCAACTCCGGCGGCGGCGAACAGGGCAAGGCGCTGGTCGAAGCCATCGAGGAACAGGACGACCAGTTCGCCCTGCCGATCTACATGGAGCAGCTGTTCGACGCCTTCGGCATCGACAGCGAAGACCACTCCGAGAACGCCCTGGTGCTGCGCCCCAGCGAGAAGATGCTGGATGCCAGCTTCCCGCTCGGCGACGACGAGGCGGTCACCATCACCTACGACCGCGAGCAGGCCCTGGCCCGCGAGGACATGCAGTTCCTGACCTGGGAACATCCCATGGTGCAGGGCGGCATGGATCTGGTGCTGTCCGGTTCGATGGGCAATACCGCGGTGGCGCTGATCAAGAACAAGGCGCTCAAACCCGGCACCGTCCTGCTCGAACTGCTGTTCGTCAGCGAAGTGGTGGCGCCGCGCGCGCTGCAGCTGAGCCGCTTCCTGCCGCCGCTGGCGCTGCGCTGCCTGCTCGACGGTAACGGCAACGATCTGGCGACCAAGGTGGCGTTCGATACGCTCAACGATCAGCTGGAAAGCGTGCCGCGCAACAGCGCCAACAAGTTCGTCCAGGCCCAGCGCGACGTGCTCGCCGCGCAGATCGCCGCCGCCGAAGCCAAGGTCGCGCCGCGCCACACCGAACGCGTCGCCGAGGCGCAGCGCAAGCTCAAGGCCGGACTGGACGAAGAACTTGCCCGCCTGGTCGCGTTGCAGGCGGTCAACCCGAGCGTGCGCGACAGCGAGATCGAAGCGCTGCGCCAGCAGCGCGAAGAAGGCCTGGCCGCGCTGGAAAAAGCCGCGCTGCGCCTGGAGGCGATCCGGGTCCTGGTGGCCGGCTGAGCTGAGGGCGGCGGGTTAGCCTGCCGCCCGCCGAAGGCTCCGGGCGTTCAGCCCTGCTCGCTGCGCGCGATGCGCCAGTAGGCATCGAAGCGCGTCACCAGCGCTTTCGGCTTCTCGGCAAACAGGCGATGCCCCAGGCGCCGCGCCAGTTGCTGCAGCTGCGCACGCCGACGCTCGATGCAACGCCGCAGTTGCTCGTGGGTTTGCGCCTCGCCGAACAGCTCGGGTTCGTGCTGCATCAGCTGCTGCATCACCGCCAGATCGTGATCGTCGCCCAGCGCGTCGGCGACCCGCTTGAGCTGTTCGCACCGCCGCTCCATCGCCTCCGGCCAGCACGGCGACAGCAACTGGCAGTGATACCAGTGATCCTTCACGCGCTTGCGCCACTCGTGCAGCAGTTCGTCGCTGCCGGCTTTCTCGGCACGCGCCAGGTCTCGCACGGCATCGGCATAGGTCCGCTTCAGCCCGTCGGCCAGCAGGGCGAAGCCCTTGCCCGCGAGTTGCCATTGTCTGGCGTCCGCGGTCAGCGCGCGCAGCTCGCCCAGCACCTGCGCGACCTCCTCCTCGACGCCGGCATGCACCTCGCCATCCGGTGCGGCTCGCTGCTGCAGCCGAACGCGCACCTGGCGCAACGCCTCGCTGCCGAACAGCCGCCGGTTGCGCCGCGCCAGCGCGTCCCAGCTTTCCAGCATGGCCGTGGCATCGCGTGATTCGGCCAGCCGCCGGCCCATGTCGCGCAGGCGCCGGTTGTCGGTCCCGAAACGCCGGCCCAGCGGCTCGCGCACCAGTCGCAACAATGCGCGCAGCTCCTTGAAGCGCTTGCGTGCCTGGTGAATGCCCTCGGCGCGCTCCGCCGGTGCGGCGCCGAGCGCCTGGATCGCCTTGTCGATGCGATCCAGCGCGGCCTTGCGCACCTCCTTGGCGGCATTGCGTGACGGGCGTATCCGGTAGGCCATGACGATCCCCCTGTGCGGCAGCCATCCGACCGAGCGGACGCCGCTCGGACTCGGATCAACCGTAGCGCTTGCGCGCCTCGATGGCCAGGCCGCTGCCGATGCTGCCGAAGCGGTTGCCCTGCGCGTGGCGCGCACCCGGCAGCAACTCGGCGACACACTGCCGCAGCGCCGGCACGGCACTCGAACCACCGGTGAAGAACACCGTGTCGACCGCGTCATGGCGCACACCGGCGTCCGCCAGCAAGCGCTCCAGCCCGCCAGCGACGCGTTCGAGCAGCGGCGCGATGGCGCGCTCGAAGCCGTCGCGGGTCAGCTCTGCACGCAGCGCCGGTTCGATGCGCTGAAAATCGATGGCATGGGATGTCTGCTCGGTCAGCGCGATCTTGCCATGCTCCACCTGCATCGCCAGCCAGTGCCCGGCACGCTGCTCGATCAGGCGGAACAGCCGGTCGATGCCGGTGGGGTCGACGATGTCGTAGCGCATGCTTTGCAGCGCCCGCTGCGAGGCCGGCGCATAGACCGCGTTAATGGTGTGCCAGGTGGCCAGGTTGAGGTGGGTGCTGGTGGGCATCGGCGCGTCGCTCTTCATCCGGCTGCCATAGCCGAACAGCGGCATCACCCCGTGCAGGCTGAGCTGCTTGTCGAAATCGGTACCGCCGATATGCACGCCCCCGGTGGCGAGGATATCCGCCTGGCGGTCATCGACCGCGCGCCGTTCGGGCGACAGCCGCACCAGCGAGAAGTCCGAGGTGCCGCCGCCGATATCGACGATCAGCACGCGCTCCTCGCGCTCGATGCGCGACTCGTAATCGAACGCCGCGGCGATCGGCTCGTACTGGAACGAGACGTCGCGAAAGCCGATCTTGTGCGCTGCCGCCGCGAGCATCTGCGCCGCTTCGCGATCGGCCTGCGGATCGTCATCGACGAAGAACACCGGGCGCCCCAGTACCACTTCCTCGAACGGCCGCCCGGCCACCGCTTCGGCACGCTGCTTGAGGGTGCCGAGAAACAACCCGAGGATGTCCTTGAACGGCATGGCGCTGCCGAGCACGGTGGTCTCGCTCTTCAGCAGCTTGGAACCCAGCAGGCTCTTGAGCGAGCGCATCAGCCGGCCTTCGTAGCCTTCGAGGTATTCGTTCAGCGCCTGGCGGCCGTAGACCGGCCGGCGCTCCTCGGTGTTGAAGAACACCACCGAAGGCAGCGTCGGCTGCTCGCCTTCCAGCGCGATCAGGGAATCGACATCCGGCCGCCACCAGCCGACCGTGGAATTGGAGGTGCCGAAGTCGATGCCACAGGCGCGGGCGGGCGAAGCGTTCTGCATGGTGCGTACCGGACTGCCAAAAAACGGCCGCGCAGTGTACTGGAGGCGGCGCGCCGATGCAGTCCGGCTGTCGTATCCGTACGCCCGTGCTAAGCCGGCACCGCCTCGCCTGCCGCGCCATCCTCGGCCATGCCCGCCGTCATCCGCCGCGCGTCCGCGCAGAACGTCCGCGACGCCTGGAACAGGAACAGCATGGTCAGCAGCAGCGAGGCAGGGATCAGGTACATCGCCGCGTGCAGCCCCTCGGCGCGGAACGTCTCGCTCATTTGCGCTGCACCTGCCGCCAGCATCGCCGCTTCGGCGAAATGATCCGAGAGCAGGCCCACCACCACCGTGCCCATGCCGCCACCGAGCAGATACAGCCCGGCGAAGAACAGCGCCATCGCCGTCGCCCGCAGTCGCGGTTCGACCACATCCTGGATGGCGGTGTAGACGCAGGTATAGAAGTTGTAGGAAAACAGCCAGCCGACGCTGAACACCGCGACGAACACGCCGACCTCGATGCGCCCGGCCAGCAGCGCGTAGCCGGTGGCGAGCGTGGCGACCAGCATGCTCAGCGCCGCGAAGATCAGCCGGCCGCGGGCGAAACGCTGGTGGATGCGGTCGGCGATCCAGCCGCCGAGGGTCAGACCGATCAAGCCGGTGAACCCGACGATCACCCCGGTGGCGACCGACGCCTCCACCAGCGGTACGGCGTGATAACGCATCAGCAGCGGCACCATGAAGGCGTTGCAGGCATAGGTGGCGAAGTTGAAGGCCAGCCCGGCCAGCACCAGCCACCAGAACGTGCGAATCGCCAGCACCTTGCGCATCGGCTGCTGCACCGGCGCCTGCGAGACTTGCACCGCCTCCGCGGCGCCGCGCTGCGGCTCGCGGATCAGGAAGATGAACAGCGCCAGCACCAGCCCCGGCACCGCGGCGATGAAGAACGGCGCGCGCCAGCTGTCGAACGCCTCGACCATCGAGCCGATGGTGAAGAACGCCAGGAGCAGCCCCAGCGGCAGGCCGAGCATGAAAATCCCCATCGCCCGCGCACGCTTGTGCGCCGGAAACAGGTCGCCGATCAGTGAGTTGGCGGCGGGCGCATAGCTGGCTTCGCCGATGCCGATGCCCATGCGCACCAGCAGAAAGCTCCAGAAGTTCCAGGCCAGACCATTCACCGCCGTCAGCCCGCTCCAGACGGTCAGCCCCCAGCCCATGATCTTGCGCCGCGAACCGAGGTCGGCCATGCGCCCCAGCGGCAGACCGGCGATGGCGTAGACGATGGTGAAGGCGGTGCCGATCAGGCCGAGCTGGAAGTCGTTGAGGCTCCATTCCAGGCGGATCGGCTCGGCGATGATCGCCGGAATGGTGCGATCGAAGAAATTGAACAGGTTCGCCAGGAACAGCAGGAACAGCACGCGCCAGGCGTTCGAAGCTTGGGTGGAAGGCTGCATGACGTCGGTCTCGATTGTTCTTGTTGTAACCGGCCAGACCAGCCGGGACTCGAACCTGACTCTAGAACCTGCCTCCCCCGTCGTCTGCAAACATCACCTGCGCTTATGCCGCGCGATGGCTCAGCGCGCCTGCCATTCGGCCAGCCAGGCCAGGCTCGCCGCGGTGCCCGCCTCGCCCGGCTTGTACTCGGCGCCGAGCCAGCCCGTGTAGCCGCTCGCCTGCAGGGCCTGCAGCGCGGCGCTGAAGTCGACTCCGCCACTGCCCGGCGCGCCGCGCCCGGGACAGTCGGCGAACTGCACGTGACCGATGCGCCCGCGCAGTTGTTCGACGCATCCGGCGAGGTCCAACCCCTGCCGCGCCATGTGATAGAAGTCCAGCTGCGCCTGGCAGTTGGGATGATTGACGCGCTCCAGCAAGACGGCGAGATCAGCGGCGCTGTTGATCAGGAAGCCCGGCATGTCCAGCGGATTGATCGCCTCGCACAGCACGCGGATGCCGAGCATGTCGAA
Source organism: Pseudomonas sp. FIP_A4 (assembly GCF_036701605.1). Lineage (NCBI taxonomy): Bacteria > Pseudomonadati > Pseudomonadota > Gammaproteobacteria > Pseudomonadales > Pseudomonadaceae > Pseudomonas > Pseudomonas sp. FIP_A4. Next base: position 257,239 of record NZ_JAYDXP010000122.1, read on the forward strand.
GGCATCGGCGGCCATCCACAGATTGTGTTCGAGCGTCTCCAGCGCTTCCTCGCGCGCCACGCCGTCGGCCAGCCGTCCCGGCAGCACGTTGACGCAGGCCGGACGGACCATCAGCGCGTAGGTCAGGGCCTCCTGCAAAGCCGCCTCGAACTCGGCCTGACGCTCCGGCACCGCCGCCAGACCGGCGCCGCCCTGCATCAGATCGCCGGCCGGCAGATTGATCAGCACCAGCGGCAGGCCGGCACGGTCGAGCAGCCCCTTGAGCAACACGGCCGGCAGCTCATAGGGGAACTGGATTTCCACGCCGTCGAAACCGGCGACACGCGCGGCCAGCACCCGCTCGGCCAGTGGCAGTTCGCCGAACAGCAGCGACAGGTTGGCGGCGATTTTCATGACTCGTCCTCACGGTACAGCTGCACCAGCGTCGCCGGGTCGCGCTGCAGGTTGCCCTGACTGCCGTGCAGACGCATCAGCTGCGCGGCCAGGCCACTCATCGGCGTCGCCGAGCCCTGCTCGCGGGACAGTTTCACCGCGGTATCCAGGTCCTTGAGCAGCGTGCGCACGTGCCATTTCACCGGTTCGAACTCGCTCGCCGCCATCTGCGGCGCGAGGATCTGCAGCGGCCGCGAGTCGGCGAAACCACCGGCCAGCGCCGGCGCCAGCAGGCTGGCATCGACCCCGGCACGCTCGGCCAGCGCCACCACCTCGGCGATCACCAGCGCATTGCAGGCGACGATCATCTGATTGCAGACCTTGCTGACCTGCCCCGCACCGACCTCACCCATGTGCGTCAGGCGCTGACCGAGATGCATCAGCACTGGCCGCACGCGCTCGACATCCTCGACCCGGCCGCCGGCCATGATCGCCAGCGTGCCGTTCTCCGCCCCCGCGGTGCCGCCGGAGACCGGGGCATCGACCCAGCGCATGCCGCTGCGGAATTCCAGCTCGGCGGCCATGTCGCGCGTCGCGCTGGGTTCCAGGCTGGAATGATCGACCAGCAGCTTGCCCGGCTTGCCGCCTTCGGCGAGCCCGCCCTTGCCGAACACCACCTCGCGCACGGCGGCGGTATCGGCCAGGCACAGCAACACGATATCGGCAGCGCAGAGTTCGGCCGGCGTCGCCACCGCCGTGGCGCCGAGCGCAACCAGCGGCGCGCATTTGTCGGGCGAGCGGTTCCAGACCAGCAGACGGTAACCGGCCGCCAGCAGGCGGCGACACATCGGCAGGCCCATCAGGCCGATACCGGCGAACGCAAGGGTGGGCAATGTGGACACAGGACAGCTCCTCGGAGAACGGCGAAGGTGCCGATTCTAGGCGCGAAAACCGATCATGGCTAAGCGCGACCGTCCGCACCTATAATCGCCGCGCTTTTTCCGCCATTGAACCGGAGAACCCTCAATGCTCAAGCGCTCCCTGGCAGCCGTCGCCGGCCTTGCCCTGTCCCTGTCCGTCACCGCCCTCCATGCCGCCGAAACCCTGCGGGTCTCTGCGATCCCCGACGAAGCCCCGACCGAACTGATCCGCAAGTTCAAGCCACTGGGCGAGTACCTGGAGAAGGAACTCGGCATGCCGGTCAAATTCACCCCGGTATCCGACTACGCCGCCGTGGTCGAGGCGCTGGCCTCCGACCGTCTGGACATGGCCTGGCTGGGCGGCTTCACCTTCGTGCAGACGCGCCTGAAGACCGGCAATGCCATACCGCTGGTGCAGCGCGAGCAGGACGAGCAGTTCACCAGCAAGTTCATCACCGCCGATCCCGCGGTCAAATCGTTGCAGGATCTCAAGGGCAAAACCTTCGCCTTCGGCTCGGTGTCCTCGACCTCGGGCAGCCTGATGCCGCGCTATTTCATGCTCAAGGACGGCATCGAACCGGAACAGCTCTTCTCCCGCATCGCCTATTCCGGCGCGCATGACGCCACCGCCGCCTGGGTCGAGGCCGGCAAGGCCGACGCCGGCGTGCTGAACGCCTCGGTGTGGGACAAGCTGGTCGCCGCCGGCAAGGTGAACACCGACAAGGTGCGCGTCTTCGCCACCACGCCGACCTACTACGACTACAACTGGACCGTGCGCGGCACCCTCGAGCCGGCCCTGGCCGAGAAGATCAAGGCAGCCTTCCTCGCGCTCGACCCGGCCAACCCGGAACACAAGGCGATCCTCGACCTGCAGGCGGCCAGCCGCTTCATCGCGACCAAGCCGGAAAACTACGAAGGCATCGAGCAAGCCGCGCGCGCTGCCGGCCTGCTGAAGTGATCGTCAGCCTGAGCGGCGTAGGCCATACCCACGCCGACGGTCAGGCTGCGCTGTGCGACATCGAATTGCGGGTCGCCCAGGGCGAACGGGTGGCCATCATCGGACCGTCCGGCGCCGGCAAGACCACCCTGCTGCGCCTGCTGGCGACCGCGCTGAAACCGCAGTGCGGCGAGCTGGAACTGCTCGGCCAGCGCCCGTGGGCGCTATCCGTCGCGCAACGCCAGCGGCTGCGCGCGCGCATCGGGCTGATTCACCAGGCGCCGCCGCTGCCGCCGCGGCAGCGGGTAGTCACTGCAGTGCTCGCGGGACGCCTCGGCCAATGGTCGCTCGGCCGCAGCCTGCTCAGCCTGATCTACCCGCTGGACGCTGCCGGCGCCGCGGCCGAGCTGGGCCGGCTGGATCTGGCCGACAAGCTCTACATGCGCTGCGACCAGCTCTCCGGCGGCCAGCTGCAGCGCGTCGGCATCGCCCGTGTGCTCTATCAGGCGCCGGCGCTGGTCCTCGCCGACGAGCCGGTTTCGGCGATGGACCCGGTGCTCGCCAGCCACACCCTCGGCGTACTCAACCGCGAGGCGCAGCAACGCAACGCCACGCTGCTGGCCAGCCTGCACGCCGTCGAGCTGGCGTTGCAGCATTTCCCTCGGATCGTCGGCGTGCGCACCGGGCGCATCCTGTTCGACAAACCAGCCGCCGCGGTCACGGCCGAAGAGCTGGCGGCGTTGTATGCCAACGAGCAGCTGGCCCATTCGCCGATTCCGGCCACGGCCTTCGCGCCGCCCCTGCATATCCCGCGATGCTGAACCCCACTGTCACCCGCGACCCGGCGGCGCCGGCGCGCCTGCTGCTCACACTGCTGGCGCTGACGCTGCTGTGGCCGGGACTTTCGCTCAGCGAGCTGGACCTCGGCGTGCTGTTCGATGGCAGCAATGCGCAGACCATGGGCGTATTCCTCACCGGTTTCTGGCCGCCGGCGCACGACCAGCCATTCCTTGCACTGCTGGCGCAGGCCACGCTGGAGACCCTGGCCATCGCCACCGCCGGCATGGCGCTGGCGCTGCTGATCGCCCTGCCCGGTGCGCTGCTGGCCACGCGCGCGCTGTCGCTTTCGGCGCTCAGCCGAGGCGGCCGCCCGGCATGGTGGGCCCAGGCGCTGCGCTGGCCGGCGCGCGGCCTGCTGATCGTGCTGCGCAGCATCCCGGAAATCGTCTGGGCGCTGCTGTTCGTCCGCGCGGTCGGCCTCGGCCCGACCGCTGGCGTGCTGGCCATCGCCATCACCTACGCTGGCATGCTCGGCAAGGTCTATGCGGAAATCTTTGAGTCGGTCGATCCGCAACCGGCGCGGGCGCTGCTCGCCGCCGGCAGTTCGCGCCTGCAGGCGTTCTGCTATGGCGTGCTGCCGCAGGCGACCGGGGAGATGCTGTCGTACTCGGTCTATCGCTGGGAATGCGCGGTACGCGCCTCGGTGGTGATGGGCTTCGTCGGCGCCGGCGGGCTGGGTCAGCAGATGGACCTGTCGATGCGCATGTTCGCCGGTGGCGAGGTCGCCAGCATGCTGCTGACCTTCCTCGCCCTGGTGCTGTTGGCCGACCTGCTCAGCCGGCTGCTGCGCTGGAGGTTCGCATGAAGCTCCTGGCCCGTCTGCTGATTCCGCTGGCGCTGCTCGCGGCCGTGGTCGCCGCCTTCGCCTATCTGCACCTGGACACCGCCACGTTGTTCGGGCGCGAAGGGCTCGGGCAGATGGCCGCATATGCGGCGGGCTTTCTCGATCCCGACCTGTCACCGGCGCATCTGCGCGCCATCGGCCGGGGCGCGCTGGAAACCCTGGCGATGTCGGCCATCGGTACTTTGCTCGCCGCTTTGCTGGGCCTGCTGCTGGCGTTGCCCGCTGCCGGGCGCTTCGGCCGAGCCGCCCAGGCGGCGGCACGACTGCTGCTCAACGCGCTGCGGGCGATTCCGGAACTGGTCTGGGCGGCGCTGATGGTGCTCGCTGCCGGGCTCGGGCCGAATGCCGGCACCCTCGCCCTGGCCCTGCACACCGCCGGCGTGCTCGGCCGACTGTTCGCCGAGGCGCTGGAAAACACCCCGCCGGCACCGGCCGATGCGCTGCGGCTGAACGGCGGCGGACGCGTCGTCGCCTTCTGCTACGGCACCCTGCCCAGCCTGTGGCCGCAGCTGGTGGCCTACACGCTGTATCGCTGGGAAAACAATATCCGCATGGCGAGCGTGCTCGGCTTCGTCGGTGCCGGCGGCCTGGGGCAGATGCTGCACATGAGCCTCAGCCTGTTCCAGGAGGCCCAGGCCTCGACGGTGATCATCGCCATGCTGCTGATGGTGCTGGCGGTCGACGCCCTCAGCGGTTGGGCGCGGCAGCGCTGGGTGCGCGGATAATCGCCGCGTCCCCCACAGGCGCACCGTCTCAGTGCACGGCCGGCCGCACCCCCCGCTCCTGCGCCAGCACCCAGGGCGCGACGACCACCGCCCATAGCTGCGGATCGCGCTCCAGCCAGTCCTGCGCCTGCGGCGCATCCATTCTCAGCAGCTGACCGCCTTCCAGCCAGGCCGCAACCTTGGCGCGATCGTCCTGCGCCACGGCGAGCGCTACCTCGACCAGATCGAAATCGTTCGCGACCCGCAGGAGCGCGCCACGGGCGAAGAACGGCTGCAGTTCTTCCCAGGTAATCGGCGCCGTTTCGCCCAAAAGCTTGGCATAGAGAGTGCTTACATCGTCGGTCATGGGAGCTACCCGAGTGAGGGGGGGGCCATCATAACGCGGCGCCGTGTCGGTCAAAACGCCCAGTTCTGCCGGCTGTGCAAAGAGAGGAGACACTTCTACACTGTGCCGGTACAGTTGCCGCACCGTTCCGGGACGATCGGCCCGTAACGCCTCTGCGACATGCAGGATCCAAACAATAATGATGCAAGTGGAGCGCATATGAAGAGCAACCAGCGTCTGTCCAAACTCGTTCTCGCCCTCGTTTTGAGCGGCACCGCCAGTTACACGGTTGCGGCCGATACCATCCGGATCGCGATGGCCGGCCCGGTGACCGGATCGGTCGCGCAGTACGGGGACATGCAGTTCATTGGGGCCGAGATGGCCATCGAGCAGATCAACAAGGCCGGCGGGGTGAACGGCCAAAAACTCGAGGGCATACGCTACGACGACGCCTGCGATCCGAAGCAGGCCGTGGCAGTCGCCAACAAGATCGTCAACGACGGCGTGCAGTTCGTGGTCGGCCACCTCTGCTCCAGCTCCACTCAGCCGGCGTCCGATATCTACGAGGACGAAGGCATCCTGATGATTACCGCGGCCTCCACCAGCCCGGACATCACCTCGCGCGGCTATCAGCTGATCTTCCGCACCATCGGCCTGGACAGCCTGCAAGGTCCGACCGCCGGCAACTTCATCGCCGATCACGTCAAGCCGAAGAACGTCGCGGTCATCCACGACAAGCAGCAGTACGGCGAAGGCATCGCCACCGCCGTCAAGCAGACGCTGGAAAGCAAGAACATCAAGGTCGGCCTGTTCGAAGGCATCAACGCCGGCGACAAGGACTTCTCTTCGCTGATTGCCAAGCTCAAGCGCGAAGGCGTGGACTTCGTCTACTACGGCGGCTACCACCCGGAACTCGGTCTGCTGCTGCGCCAGGCGAAGGAAAAAGGCCTGAACGTGCGCTTCATGGGCCCGGAAGGCGTGGGTAACTCGGAAATCTCCGCCATCGCCGGCCCGGCTTCCGAAGGCATGTACGTGACCCTGCCGAAATCCTTCAACGAAGATCCGAAAAACCAGCAGCTCGTCGAAGCCTTCAAGGCCAAGAAGCAGGACCCGAGCGGTCCGTTCGTGTTCCCGGCCTACGCCGCAGTGCAGGTGATCGCCGAAGGCATCGAGAAGGCCGGCAGTACCGACACCGACAAGGTGGCCGAGGCGCTGCGCAGCAACACCTTCGACACCCCGACCGGCGCGCTGGAATTCGACGAGAAAGGCGACCTGAAGAACTTCAACTTCGTCGTCTACGAATGGCACCAGGACGGCACCAAGACCGAAGCCAAGTAATTTCCATCAGCCTCGCAAAGCCCACTTGCCGTGGGCTTTGTCTTAGCGGGCGGCCCTGCCACAAGCATCGGGCCGCCTTGCCATACCTGTAATCCGACGAGCGGCCTGAACCGCAGGCCCGCCTCGAACCGGCACCGCGCGTGATCCGCGCGTCGTCGTACCGTAGTAGCGCCGCGCGGGTGTGCGGCGTGTTCGATGTGGGCAGCGCAGCCAACCGGAATGAAATTGCAGGGACTTCGGGAGAGCAGTGATGCCTGAGCTTTACCATTACCTACAACAGCTGATCAACGGCCTCACCGTTGGCAGCACCTATGCCTTGATCGCCATCGGCTACACGATGGTGTACGGCATCATCGGCATGATCAACTTCGCTCACGGCGAGGTGTACATGATCGGCTCGTATGTTGCCTTCATCGCCATCATCGGCCTGTCCATGCTGGGTCTGGATGCCTTGCCGCTCCTCATGATCGGCGCCTTCCTCGCCAGCATGATCGTTACCAGCGCCTACGGTTACAGCATCGAACGGGTCGCCTATCGCCCGCTGCGTGGCAGTAACCGGCTGATTCCGCTGATCTCGGCGATCGGCATGTCGATCTTCCTGCAAAACGTCGTGCTGCTGGCCCAGGACTCCAAGGACAAGGCCATCCCCAATCTGATGCCGGGCAACTTCGTGCTCGGTGAAAGCACCATGAACGGCGTGACGATCTCCTACATGCAGGTGGCGATCTTCATCGTGACTTTCATCACCATGTACGGCCTGACGCTGTTCATCTCGCGCTCGCGGCTGGGACGCGCCTGCCGCGCCTGCGCGGAAGACATCAAGATGGCCAATCTGCTGGGCATCAACACCAACAACATCATCGCCCTGACGTTCGTCATCGGCGCGGCGCTGGCGGCCATCGCGGCGGTGCTGATCAGCATGCAGTACGGCGTGATCAACCCGCACATCGGCTTCCTCGCCGGCATCAAGGCGTTCACCGCCGCGGTGCTCGGCGGCATCGGCAGCATACCGGGCGCGATGCTCGGCGGTCTGGTGCTCGGCGTGGCCGAGGCCTTCGGTGCCGATCTGTTCGGCGACCAGTACAAGGATGTCGTGGCATTCAGCCTGCTGGTGCTCGTCCTGCTGTTCCGCCCCACCGGCATCCTCGGTCGCCCGGAGGTGGAAAAGGTATGACGCGCAATCTTCGTACAGCGTTTTTCAGCGCCCTGCTGGTAATCGCCGTCGCGGTGCCGGTACTTGGCGTGAAGCTCACCACGGTAGGTATCAAGGTAGAGGTGCATGGTGCGGACGCGCTGACGTTCTGGATCATCGCCGCGTGCGCCGTAGCGATGTTCTTCTGGCAGCTGGTGCGTACGCGCCTGCCCGCCGGCTGGGCGGCCAGCACGAGTCTGCCGAGCATTCCGGCCGGCACCGGCAACTTCCTCACCCTGCCCTCCACGCAACGCTACATCATCATCGGCCTGGTGCTGGTGGCGCTGGTGTGGCCGTTCTACGGCTCACGCGGCGCGGTGGACATTGCCACGCTGATCCTGATCTACGTGATGCTCGGCCTCGGCCTGAACATCGTCGTCGGTCTGGCCGGGCTGCTCGACCTGGGCTACGTGGGCTTCTACGCCGTGGGCGCCTATACCTACGCGCTGCTCTCGCACTACTACGGCGTCGGTTTCTGGACGGCGCTGCCCATCGCCGGGGCGATGGCTGCGCTGTTCGGCTTTCTGCTGGGCTTCCCGGTGCTGCGCCTGCGTGGCGACTACCTGGCCATCGTGACGCTCGGCTTCGGCGAGATCATCCGCCTGCTGCTGCGCAACATGACCGACCTGACCGGCGGCCCCAACGGCATCAGCGGCATCGACAAACCGTCGCTGTTCGGTCTGTCGTTCGAGCGCCGCGCCGCCGAGGGCATGCAGACCTTCCACGAGTACTTCGGGGTGGCCTACAACTCGGTGAACAAGGTGATCTTCCTCTACCTGATCGCCCTGTTGCTGGTATTGCTGACACTGTTCGTCATCAACCGCCTGCTGCGCATGCCGATCGGCCGCGCCTGGGAAGCGCTGCGCGAGGACGAAATCGCCTGCCGTGCTCTGGGCATGAATCCCACGGTGATCAAGCTGTCGGCGTTCACCCTCGGCGCCACGTTCGCCGGCTTTGCCGGGAGCTTCTTTGCCGCGCGCCAGGGGCTGGTGTCGCCGGAATCCTTCACCTTCATCGAGTCGGCGATCATTCTCGCCATCGTCGTGCTGGGCGGTATGGGCTCGCAGCTGGGCGTGATTCTCGCGGCCGTCGTGATGATCCTGCTGCCCGAGCTAATGCGCGAATTCAGCGAGTACCGCATGCTGATGTTCGGCGCACTGATGGTCCTGATGATGATCTGGCGTCCGCAGGGCCTGCTGCCCATGCAACGCCCCCACCTGGAGCTGAAGCAATGAGCCGCCCGATTCTAGAAGTACGCGGCCTGAGCATGCGCTTCGGCGGCCTGCTGGCCGTCAACAATGTGGCCCTGAGCGTAAAGGAAAGACAGGTGGTCTCGATGATCGGCCCCAACGGCGCCGGCAAGACCACCGTATTCAACTGCCTGACCGGCTTCTACCAGCCGACCGCCGGGGAGATTCTCCTCGACGGCACGCCGATTCAGGGCATGCCAGGCCACAAGATCGCCCGCCAGGGCGTGGTGCGCACGTTCCAGAACGTCCGCCTGTTCAAGGACATGACGGCCGTGGAAAACCTGCTGGTGGCGCAGCACCGTCACCTGAACACCAACTTCCTCGCCGGCCTGCTGAAGACGCCGGCGTTCCGTCAGAGCGAGCGGGAGGCCATGAACTTCGCCGCGCACTGGCTGGAGCAGGTGAATCTGACCGATATCGCCAACCGTCCGGCCGGCACCCTCGCCTACGGCCAGCAGCGCCGCTTGGAGATTGCCCGCTGCATGATGACGCGCCCGCGCATCCTCATGCTCGACGAGCCGGCGGCCGGCCTGAACCCGAAGGAAACCGAGGATCTCAAGGCACTGATTGCCCTGCTGCGCGAGGAGCACGGCGTAACCGTTCTGCTGATCGAGCACGACATGAAGCTGGTGATGAGCATTTCCGACCACATCTACGTCATCAACCAGGGCACCCCCCTGGCCGACGGTACGCCGGAGCAGATCCGCAACAATCCGGACGTAATCAAAGCCTATCTGGGGGAGGCGTGAGCATGCTGTCTTTCGATAACGTCTCCACCTGTTACGGCAAGATCCAGGCGCTGCATGACGTCAGCCTCAACGTCGAGCGGGGCGAAATCGTCACGCTGATCGGCGCCAACGGTGCAGGTAAGTCGACCCTGCTGATGACGCTCTGCGGCTCGCCCCAGGCCGCGAGCGGCAGCATCCGTTACGAGGGCGAGGAACTGGTCGGCCAGCAAAGCTGCGACATCATGCGCAAGAGCATCGCCGTGGTGCCGGAAGGACGCAGGGTGTTTGCGCGCCTGACCGTCGAGGAGAATCTGGCGATGGGCGGATTCTTCGGCAGCAAGGCCGACAACCAGCAGCAGTTGGACAAGGTGTTGCACCTGTTCCCGCGCCTGCAGGAGCGCCTTGCGCAGCGTGCCGGCACCATGTCCGGCGGCGAGCAGCAGATGCTGGCCATTGGTCGGGCGCTGATGAGCAAACCGAAGCTGCTGCTGCTGGACGAACCGTCGCTGGGCCTGGCGCCGATCATCATCCAGCAGATCTTCGACATCATCGAACAGCTGCGTGAGGATGGCGTGACGATTTTCCTCGTCGAGCAGAACGCCAACCAGGCGCTCAGGCTGGCCGATCGGGGCTATGTGTTGGAGAACGGGCGCATCGTCATGCAGGGCAGCGGCGAGCAGCTGCTGAACGACCCGAAGGTACGCGACGCCTATCTCGGCGCGTGAAGCGTCAATGAGAGCACCGCAGTCCGGGCGAGCGTCCCGGCTGCGGCGCCTCGTCCATCAGGCCTTGGGCAGGGTCACGCCGCGCTGCCCCTGATACTTGCCGCCGCGGTCGCGGTAAGACACCTCACAAGGCTCGTCGGACTGCAGGAACAGCATCTGCGCCACGCCTTCGTTGGCATAGATCTTCGCCGGCAGCGTGGTGGTGTTGGAGAACTCCAGCGTCACATGGCCTTCCCACTCCGGTTCCAGCGGCGTGACGTTGACGATGATGCCGCAACGCGCGTAGGTGCTCTTGCCCAGGCAGATCGTCAACACATCGCGCGGGATGCGGAAATACTCGACGGTACGCGCCAGCGCGAAGGAGTTCGGTGGAATGATGCACACCGGCCCCTTCACATCCACGAAGCTCTTCTCGTCGAAATTCTTCGGATCCACGGTGGCCGAATGGATGTTGGTGAACACCTTGAATTCATCGGCGCAGCGCACGTCGTAACCGTAGCTGGAGACGCCATAGGAGATCAGTCGCTCGCTGCCTTCGGTGCGCACCTGGCGCTCGACGAAGGGCTCGATCATGCCGTGATCCTGGGCCATGCGGCGAATCCACTTGTCCGATTTGATGCTCATGGCTGGCGTCCTGAATAGGTTAATGGTCCTGCGAAGAGGCGCATCTTACCGAGCCTGGCACGGGTGTTCAAAGCCTGGCTTCTGGCACGCCGCAACGGCCGTCACAGCCAGCTGCGGCCGCACGGCGAAGAAATCCAAAATAAAGCTCGCTTTGCTCCAGAAAAACGGTATTGTTACTGGGCTGCTGCTGCATGTGTCACCGTGAATCGCTACATGTTTAGATTTCGATCCAAATATCGATACGACTCCTATCTCCTTGCACACAGTGATGTTCGGGCCTTTTAGCCCGCACTTTATTCTTCAAAACTTGGTTCAAGGAGACATCAAATGTCCAATCGCCAAACCGGTACCGTTAAGTGGTTCAACGATGAGAAAGGCTTCGGCTTCATCACTCCGCAATCCGGTGACGACCTCTTCGTACACTTCCGTGCCATTCAGGGTGACGGCTTCAAGAGCCTGAAAGAAGGCCAGCAAGTCTCCTTCGTCGCTACCCGCGGCCAGAAAGGCATGCAAGCTGAGGAAGTTCAGGTTATCTAACCTGAAGCTTCTCTGAAAAAGCCCCGCTTCGGCGGGGCTTTTTTTATGCCTGCGATTTTCCTTCAGTCTGCGGGCGGCGGGCTGCCCCCCACCCGCAGACTGCCGGCTCAATCGTCAGACACCACGATCTTCGGCATCGACTGGGCAATGATCTGCCCGCTCTGAGCGATGCGAGCGCCGACGGTGCGGGCGATCTGCTGGTAGATCATGGCGATCTGGCTTTCCGGGTCGGCGATCACGGTCGGCGTGCCCGCATCGGCCTGGCTGCGGATAGCCATCGACAGCGGCAACGACGCCAGCAGGTCGACGTTGTACTGGGCCGCCAATTTCTCGCCACCACCTTCACCGAACAGATGCTCGGCATGGCCGCAGTTCGAACAGATGTGCACAGCCATGTTCTCCACCACACCCAGAACGGGGATATTCACCTTGCGGAACATCTCCACGCCCTTCTTCGCATCCAGCAACGCCAGGTCCTGCGGCGTGGTGACGATCACCGCGCCGGTCACCGGCACCTTCTGCGCCAGCGTCAACTGGATATCGCCGGTGCCCGGCGGCATGTCGATCACCAGATAATCCAGGTTGTCCCAGGCGGTCTGGGTGATCAGCTGCAACAACGCGCCGGACACCATCGGTCCGCGCCAGACCATCGGGGTCTTGTCGTCGGCCAGAAACGCCATCGACATCACCTGCACCCCGTGGGCCTGCAACGGCACGAAGGCCTTGCCATCACGAATCTGCGGGCGCGTGCCCTCGGCGATGCCGAACATGATGCCCTGGCTCGGCCCATAGATGTCGGCGTCCAGCATGCCGACACGCGCCCCTTCGCGGGCCAGCGCCAGCGCCAGATTGGCGGCGGTGGTGGATTTGCCGACGCCCCCCTTGCCCGAGGAAACGGCAATGATGTTCTTCACATTGGCCAATGCCGGTACTTGCTCCTGAGACTTGTGCGCGCGAATCACGCAATCGACCTGCACGTCGGCACGGGCGACGCCATCCAGCCCCTCGATCGCCATTGCCAACATCTGCGCCCAACCGCTGCGAAACAACCCCGCAGCGTAGCCCAGCTCGAGCTGAACGGCGACGCGCTCCCCCCCAACGTCGATCGAACGCACGCAACCGGCACTGACCGGATCCTGGTTCAAGTGGGGATCGGTGTACTGGCGCAGTACGTTTTCCACAGCTTCACGGGTGACGGACATGGCTACTCCCAAGAAAGACCGAGCAAATCAGGCAGGCATATTACCGCGCAGTCAGCCTCCAGCCCACCGCAGCAGAGCCGCAGCGGCCGCCGAGCGCTGCGTGCGCCGGCTGCGCGGATGAAAAAAACCCGACACACCTTTATAGTTGCAGCCTTTCTTTCGTAATTCCGAACGCAGATCCCATGTCCGAAGCCCGCCAGATTCTCGTTACCAGCGCCCTCCCCTATGCCAACGGTTCGATCCACCTCGGCCATATGCTCGAGTACATCCAGACCGACATGTGGGTGCGCTTTCAGAAGCTGCGCGGCAACCAGTGCATCTACGTCTGCGCCGACGATGCCCACGGCTCGGCGATCATGCTGCGCGCGGAGAAGGAAGGCATTACACCGGAACAACTGATCGCCAATGTACAGGCCGAGCACAGCGCCGACTTCGCCGACTTCCTGGTCGATTTCGACAACTTCCACTCGACCCATGCCGAGGAAAACCGCGAGCTGGCCGAGCTGATCTACACCCGCCTGCGCGATGCCGGGCACATCGCCACCCGCTCGGTGACGCAGTACTTCGACCCCGAGAAGGGCATGTTCCTCGCCGACCGCTTCATCAAGGGCACCTGCCCCAAGTGCGGCGCCGAGGACCAGTACGGCGATAACTGCGAAAAATGCGGCGCCACCTACGAGCCCACCGAACTGAAGGACCCGCGCTCAGCGATCTCCGGCGCCACCCCGGTGCTCAAGGACTCCAAGCACTTCTTCTTCAAGCTGCCGGACTTCGAGGCGATGCTCAAGGAGTGGACCCGCAGCGGCACGCTGCAGGAATCGGTGGCCAACAAGATCGCCGAATGGCTGGACGGCGGCCTGCAGGAGTGGGACATCTCCCGTGACGCGCCCTACTTCGGCTTCGAGATTCCCGACGAGCCGGGCAAGTACTTCTACGTGTGGCTGGACGCGCCGATCGGCTACATGGCGAGCTTCCAGAACCTCTGCAAGCGCCGCCCGGAGCTCTCCTTCGATACTTTCTGGGCCAAGGAATCGAGCACTGAGCTGTACCACTTCATCGGCAAGGACATCATCAACTTCCACACCCTGTTCTGGCCCGCCATGCTCGAAGGCGCCGGCTACCGCAAGCCGACCGCGGTCAACGTGCATGGCTACCTGACGGTGAACGGGCAGAAGATGTCCAAGTCGCGCGGCACCTTCATCAAGGCACGTACCTATCTCGAGCACCTCAATCCCGAATACCTGCGGTACTACTACGCCTCCAAACTCGGCCGCGGCGTCGACGACCTCGATCTGAACCTCGAGGACTTCGTGCAAAAGGTCAATTCCGACCTGGTCGGCAAGGTGGTCAACATCGCCAGCCGCTGCGCCGGCTTCATCCACAAGGGCAATGGCGGCGTGATGGTCGACGCCAACCTCGAACCGGAACTCTGGGCTGCCTTCCAGGCCGCTGCGCCGAGCATCGCGGAAGCCTACGAGGCGCGTGATTTTGCCCGTGCCATGCGCGAAATCATGCACCTGGCCGACCGCGCCAACGCCTGGATCGCCGACAAGGCGCCCTGGGCGCTGAACAAGGTCGAGGGCAAGCAGACCGAGGTGCAGGAAATCTGTGCGTGGGGCATCAACCTGTTCCGCCAGCTGGTGATCTTCCTCAAGCCCGTGCTACCGAACCTCGCCGCCGCCGCCGAACAGTTCCTCAACGTTGCGCCACTGAGCTGGAACGACCATGCCACGCTGCTGGCCAACCACCAGCTCAACGCCTTCACGCCGCTGATGACGCGTATCGAGCCGGCGAAGATCGAAGCCATGATCGAAGCCTCCAAGGAAGACCTGGCGGCCAGCGCGCCCGCCGCTCCCGCAGGCAACGGCGAACTGGTCAAGGAGCCGCTGGCGCCGGAAATCAACTTCGATGCCTTCGCCGCGGTCGATCTGCGCATCGCGTTGATCGAGAAGGCCGAGCTGGTCGAGGGCGCCGACAAGCTGCTGCGCCTGACGCTGGACATCGGCGGCGCCAAGCGCAATGTGTTCTCCGGCATCAAGAGCGCCTACCCGGACCCGAGCAAGTTGGAAGGTCGCCTGACCCTGTACGTCGCCAACCTGGCGCCGCGCAAGATGAAGTTCGGCCTGTCCGAGGGCATGGTCCTGGCGGCGGGCCCCGGCGGCAGCGAAATTTACTTGCTCAGCCCTGACGCCGGCGCCAAGCCAGGTCAGCGCGTCATGTAACCCGGCGTCGCCTGCCGGCCCGCCGCCGGCAGGCGACACCCGATGCTTCAACGGAAACGCCATGAGCGAGCCTGTCGAACCCTCCCGTTGCCCGCTCTGCGGCCAACCCAACCAGTGCGCCGAGTGCGATCCCGGTGCACAACAGCCGTGCTGGTGCATGTCTGCCACCATCGCCCAGGACGCCCTCGAACGCATCCCTCCTGCGCTCAGAAACCAGGCCTGCCTCTGCCCACGCTGCGCCCGCAGCGAAGACCTAGCCAAAGCCTGATGCGCCTGGATCGCTACCTCGCCGGCCGCGCGCGACTCAGCCGCCAGGATGTCCAGCGTCTGCTCGTCGAAGGTCGCGCGCGGGTGAATGGCGAGGTGATCCGGGCGATGGACCGGGAAGTGCGTCTGTTCGATCGCATCGAACTCGACGGTGCACTGCTACAGCCAGGAAAGACTGCCCGTTACCTGATGCTGCACAAGCCAAGCGGCTGCGTCAGCGCCACCCGTGATACGTCGCACCGCACGGTAATCGACCTGATTGACGAACCTGACAAGGATGACCTGCACATCGCTGGCCGCCTGGACTTCAACACCACCGGCCTGATGCTGCTTACCAATGATGGCCAGTGGTCGCGCCGCCTGACCCAGCCGAGCAGCCTGCAGAGCAAGGTCTACCTGGTCGACACCGAGGACGAGATCGACCCCGCCTGCATCGAGGCCTTCGCCAAGGGCCTGTACTTCCGCTTCGAGGGCCTCACCACCCAGCCGGCCCAGTTGGAACTGCTCGGCCTGCGCCGCGCCCGCCTGACCCTGCACGAAGGCCGCTACCATCAGGTCAAACGCATGTTCGGCCACTTCCGCAACCGGGTCACCGCGCTGCACCGTGAGCGCATGGGCCCCGTGCAACTGGACCCAAGCCTCGCGCCCGGGCGCTATCGCCCACTCACCGCCGAGGAAATCACCCAGATTTAGGGGAACCTGAGTGGCCCATCCTAGAAAAAGCTGCCACCGCGCTTCATTTCAGCGCGGCCTTCTGGTAAAAAGGCACCCTCAAGCGGGCGTCGTATAATGGCATTACCTGAGCTTCCCAAGCTCATGACGAGGGTTCGATTCCCTTCGCCCGCTCCAGATACGAAATAAAAAAGCCCTGTTTTTACAGGGCTTTTTTATGTCTTCAAGATGACCTTCTCTCCACTGTCTCACCCGCGCAGGAATTCCAATACGCGCTGGGTGAAGGCTTGCCCAGCTTCGACGTTCGAGAGGTGGGCGGCTTCGAAGGCTACCAGTTCCGCGCCGGCAACTTGTGCCCGGATGAACTGACCGTGCTCCACGGTCGTCACCGGATCCTTGGCGCCACAGACCACGAGGGTGGGCGCGGTGATGGCGGCTAGCTGCTCACGGAAATCGGCATCGCGCACGGCGGCGCAGTTGGCGGCGTAGCCGTCCGGTGAGGTGTTGGCGATCATGTCGGTGATACGGCTCGCGATGTCCGGGTGCTGCTCGGCGAAGCCAGGAGTGAACCAGCGTGCGACGGAGGCGTCGCGCATGTCGCGCATGGCTTGCTGCTGCCCCCTGAGTACCGTCTCGATGCGGTCGTTCCAGATTTGTTCGGTGCCGATCTTCGCGGCGGTGTTACACAGCACCAGGCGCTGCAGGCGCGGACCGGCATGGAGCGCCAGCCACTGGCCAATCAACCCGCCCATCGACAGTCCGCAGAAAGAAAAACTCTCAATTCCCAGCCCATCGAGCAAACCGAGCACGTCGCGGCCCAGCTGTTCGATGCTGTAGGGGCCGGGGCTGGCGCTCGATTCGCCGTGGCCGCGGGTGTCGTATCGCAGCACGCGAAAATGGTTGGCGAACACCGGAATCTGCTCATCCCACATGCCCAGGCTGGTGCCCAGCGAATTGGAGAGCACCAGGACCGGCAGGCCTTCGGCGCCATCGAAACGGTAGTTCAGACTGGCATCGGCCAATTTCAGGGTCGGCATGGTCATTCACTCTTTTCAAACGGGATGTTCGGCCGGCGTATCGTTCAACGATGCGGCCGGCCAGGATAAAAGAACGGTTCGAATCCTCGCTCGGCTGGGTAGGTATCCGGCCAGCCGTGAGCACTTACGGCTGCGCGGACTCTACCGTGCCTGCATTCAGATCCGCTCAACTGCCAGCGCCAGGCCCTGGCCGACGCCGACGCACATGGTCGCCAGGCCGAGCTTGCCGCCGGACTTCTCCAGCTGGTGCACCGCGGTCAGCACCAGGCGCGCGCCGCTCATGCCCAGCGGGTGGCCGAGGGCGATGGCGCCGCCATTGGGGTTCACGCGGGCATCGTCATCGGCCAGGCCTAGCGCGCGGATCACCGCCAGGCCCTGGGCGGCGAACGCTTCGTTGAGCTCAATCACATCGAACTCGTCCACCGCCTTGCCCAGGCGCTCGCAAAGCTTCTTCACCGCTGGCACCGGGCCGATGCCCATGACCCGCGGCGCGACGCCGGCGCTGGCCATGCCGAGCACCTTGGCGCGCGGCTTCAAGCCGTATTTCTGCACCGCCTCGGCGCTGGCGAGGATCATCGCCGCCGCGCCGTCGTTGACGCCCGAGGCGTTGCCGGCGGTGACGGTCTTGCCCTCACCGTTGACCGGCTTGAGTCTGGCCAGGGCCTCGGCAGTGGTGTCGGCGCGCGGATGCTCGTCGGTGTCCACCACGCTCTCGCCCTTGCGGGTCTTGATCACCACCGGGACGATCTCCTCGGCGAAGAAGCCGGCCTGCTGGGCCGCCGCGGTGCGCTGCTGGCTGCGCAGGGCGAAGGCGTCCTGGTCGGCCCGGTTGACGTGCCAGTCATCGGCGACGTTGTCGGCGGTCTGCGGCATGGCATCGACGCCGTACTGCGCCTTCATCAGCGGGTTGATGAAGCGCCAGCCGATGGTGGTGTCCTCGATCTTCTGGCCGCGGCCGAACGCCGTGTCGGCCTTGCCCATCACGTAGGGCGCGCGGGACATGGACTCCACGCCGCCGGCGATGGCCAGTTCCAGCTCGCCGCTGGCGATGGCGCGGAAGGCCGAGCCCACCGCGTCCATGCCCGAGGCGCACAGGCGGTTCAGTGTCACGCCCGGCACGCTGTCCGGCAGCCCGGCGAGCAGCGCTGCCATGCGCGCGACGTTGCGGTTGTCCTCGCCGGCCTGGTTGGCGCAGCCCATGAACACCTCGTCGATCGCCGCCGGGTCGAGTTCGGGGTTGCGTTCGAGCAGGGCCTTGAGCGGGATCGCCGCCAGGTCGTCGGCGCGCACCGCCGCCAGCGCACCACCGAAGCGGCCGATAGGCGTGCGCACGGCATCGCAGATGAAGACGTCGCGACTCATTCGTCACCTCCAGCCTGACCGTGGGCGGCGGCGGTGCGCGCTTCCAGGGCGCGCAGTGCAGCCAGTTCCTCGGCGCGCGGCGCCTCGGTGGTGGCGACCTCATCGGCGAAGCGAATCGCCCAGCCGGTGTTCTCGATCACCTGCTCGCGGGTCACGCCCGGGTGCAGCGCGGTGACGACGAACTCGTGGGTACCGGCTTCGGGCTCCATGATGCACAGGTCGGTGATGATCGCCACCGGGCCCTTGCCCGGCAGGCCGAGCTGCTTGCGGTGCTCGCCGCCCTCGCCGAAGCCGACCGAGGTGATGAAGGCCAGCTTGTCGACGAAGGTGCGGTGCGACTGCTTGAGGATGATCAGCACTTGCTTGGCGCTGCCGGCGATCTCCGGCGCGCCGCCGGCGCCCGGCAGGCGCACCTTGGGCTGGTGGTAGTCGCCGATCACCGTGGTGTTGATGTTGCCGTACTTGTCCACCTGCGCCGCACCGAGGAAGCCGACGTCAATGCGCCCGCCCTGCAGCCAGTAGCGGAAGATCTCGCCGGTGGGGACCACGGTGTCGGCGGTCTCGGCCAGTTCGCCGTCGCCGATCGATAGTGGCAGGACGTTCGGCTTGGCGCCAATCGGGCCGGATTCGTAGATCAGCACGACTTCCGGCGCATGGGTCAGCCGCGCCAGGTTGGCCGCCTTGGATGGCAGGCCGATGCCGACGAAGCAGACGCTGCCATTGCCCAGGCGGCGGGCGGCGGCGACGGTCATCATTTCATTGGTGCTGTAATCGTGAACGCTCATCGGATGGCCTCCCCTGCGAGCTTTTGCTTGAACTCGGCGAAATCGGCCGTGCCGCGGATATACGTGTCGATCCAGGCGCCGAACGCCGCGCGATCACGGGCGATCGGGTCCCAGGCCTGGTAGAAGCGGTTGTCGCGCTCGTAGTAGCCGTGGGCGTAGGATGGATGCGCGCCGCCCGGCACCAGGCAGACGGCAGTCAGCGCCCAGGTCGGCAGCACACAGGCGTTCATCGGCGCGTTGAGGTCATCGACGATTTCCTCGACGGTGACGATGCAGCGTTTGGCGGCCAGGGCGGCCTCCTTCTGCACGCCGAGGATGCCCTGGATCAGCACGTTGCCCTTGCGGTCGGCCTTCTGCGCGTGGATCACGGTGACGTCCGGACGCACGCTCGGCACGGCGGCCAGCACCTCACCGGTGAACGGACAGGTGACCGACTTGATCACCGGGTTGACCTTCGGCAGGTCGGAACCGGCGTAAGCACGCAGCACGGCGAACGGCAGGCCCGAGGCGCCGGCGACGTAGGCGTTAGCGAGGTCGGCGTGACTGTGCTCCTCGATCTCCAGCGGCTGCGGCCACTGCTTCTCCACCGCATCGCGCAGGCGGTGCAGCGAGCCGACGCCGGGGTTGCCGCCCCAGGAGAAGATCAGCTTCTTCGCGCAGCCGGCGCCGATCAGCAGGTCGTAGACCAGATCGGGCGTCATGCGCACCAGGGTCAGCTCCTGTTTGTTCTGGCGCACGATCTCGTGGGCCGCGGCGGTGGGGATCAGATGGGTAAAACCTTCCAGCGCGACGGTATCGCCGTTCTGGATGAAGCGCTCGACGGCTTCGCGGAGCGAGAGGAGTTCAGCCATGAGTCGGATCTCGTGTGGTTTTCATTACGCCGTATGCGTTGGAGAAAACGGTAACGGTCCAGCTCACACCTAACAATCCGATAATCGACATACCGTTCGATTATCGAACCAAATAGCGCCTTCACACCGCGCCAAGCGCACGACGCCACGCACCGGCTGCGAGGCCCGACCGATGCTGCGTCAATGAAACAGCCGCGTGCTCAGTTCGCGACTGGCTTCGAGCAGCACCGGCAGGAAACGCGTCTCCAGCTCCTGACGCGAGACACGTCCCGCATGGGTGCCGACGTTCAGCGCGGCCAGCACCTGGCCGGCGGAATCCTTGAGCGGAACCGCCAGCGAGCGCAGGCCAACTTCCAGCTCCTGGTCGACGATGACCCAGCCCTGACGGCGGATTTCCGCGATGCTCGCCCGCAGTGCCTCGGGCGTGTGCAAGGTGCGGCTGGTCTTGACCTGCAGGTCGGCGCGCTCGAGGTATTCGTCGAGCGCCGTGTCGTCCAGCGCCGCCAGCAGGATGCGGCCCATCGACGTGCAATACGCCGGCAGTCGGCTGCCCACTGACAGGTCCACCGAAATCAGCCGCTGTGGCGTGGCTGAGCGCGCGACGTAGAGCACCTCGTCACCTTCCAGCGTGGCCATCGAACAGGCTTCGTGCAGCTGCTCGCTGAGACGATCGAGGATCGGTTGCGCGGTCAGCGCCAGCGGCGTCGAGGACAGGTAGGCATGCCCCAGCGTCAATACCTTGGGCAGCAGCGAATAGGTGCGCCCGTCGGTGGTGACGTAGCCGAGCTTCATCAGCGTGTGCAGACAGCGTCGCACGGCGGCACGGGGTATTTCGGTGCGATGGCTGATCTGCGCGATGGTCAGGTGGCGCTTGCGTTCCTGGAAGGCGTGGATCACCGCCAACCCGCGCGCCAGCGAGGTCATGAAATTGGGATCGCCGGTCAGCGCTTCGATGCGCTTGGCCGGCGAGGCGACGATGGGCGGCGCCATCGCGGCGGGATGGAAGCGCGTGTCGTCGGTCATGGCGATGCTCCGGAAGGCGGCTGACGGTTGGGCGATTATCGACATCCTGCTCGATAATCGCCACCCCACTCACAGGGAGTCACCTGAGCCCGTCACGCAACGCCGACCGCTTTAGCGCGGCTTCAGTGTTCGCGTCGTCCGTCGCGCTGATGTTCACGCCAGCGGCCTTGCGGCTGCGCTTTATACAAGCCGGCACGGTGCGTCGGTTTACCCTGCGGTCTGGGCTCTGGCGCGCGGCTGTAAGACCTGGACGGGTGCCGTCTGTCGCCGTCGAAACGTCGGTCGTGCCGATCGTAGCGATAGTCGCCACGGTCGTGGCGACCGTCGTAACGACGGTCGTAGTGGCGCTCGTGACGGTCGTAGTAGCGAACCGACGGTGCATAGCGACGATAGTCGTGGCGGTCGTAGTAGTAGTAACGCGTCGGATAGCTCGAGTGGTGATGATCCTTGTAGCCACCGTAGTAATACGGCCGGTAATAGTCATGATCGCCGTGACCGTAAACCGTACAGCCACCCAGCAGGCTCAGCACGAGAAGCAACAGGGGGAGTCGGGGCATGATTGCCTCCTGAGAAACAAGGTCGGCGTAGCGACCCTGTCAGAGCGGAACGCGGCGGGCGAGGCGCCCGCCATCGGGGTCAGCAGTTGCCCTTCTTCGCTTGCCCTGGCGGACAATGCGGCGGGCCGCCATGCCCCACATCGCCGATATCGATACCGATACCCGGCAGACGCAGGCTGCAGCCGGACATCAACAGGGCCGCCAGCGCAACAGCAAGCAGGCGCGAGATCATTTAGCAGCTCCCTTTCATGCGATGGCCTGGCGGGCAGAAGCCACCACCGCCGTGACCATGACCACCGATATCCAGATGCACCGCGTCGGCATCGCCGATACGCGCATGCACACCCGGCGCGCTGAAACTGCAACCCGTCAGCCCCAGCGCTGCACTGAGCAATACCACTGTCCAGATTCTCATCGAGATACTCCTTGATTCTCAGCGGGCCATCGCCCGATCCACCCGCGCCCGCAATGCGGGGCTGGGCGAAGAATCAGACCGCAAACGAAACGGTCGCGTTCCGTTACGGGGTATTAATTCTTTCTCGATCAAGGGCGTGTTCGATTGCGTTTACCGATCACGGCACGCGCGCGAGGAACAGAGAGCCTGCTGCGTCTGCACGACTGGATATCTTGGAAGGGCACGCGCGGTTGTGCCGGTTATGAGCAACCACCGCGGCGGCAGGATGCGAACGGCGAACGGGCACACGCCGATCGGCCCCGGCCGCGAATCGGGCATGGGAACCGATTCGCGACGCGGCCGGTGAGGCCGTCAGCGCTTCTTCGCGGCTTTGCCGTTCTTGCCGAGGATGTGCGAGAACACCGCGTGCAGGTCGCCCGAGGCGCTGTCTTCTTCGAGGTTGAGCTTGCTGTCGATGTGATCCATGTGATGCAGCATCAGGCGCACGGCCAGTTCGGTATCGCGTGCGGCAATGGCATCGATCAGTTCGTTGTGCTCGTCGTAGGAGCAGTGCGAGCGGCTTCCGCTTTCGTACTGCGCGATGATCAGCGATGTCTGCGAGATCAGGCTGCGCTGGAAACTGATCAGCGGGGCGTTCTTTGCCGCCTCGGCCAGCTTGAGGTGAAACTCGCCGGACAGGCGGATGCCGGCGCCGCGGTCGCCGCGGGCGAAGCAGTCGCGTTCGTCGCTCACCATCTGTCGCAGCTCGGCCAGCTGGGCGCCGCTGGCGTGCTGTACCGCGAGCTCGGTGATCGCACGCTCGACCAACCGGCGGGCAAAGAAGATCTGCCGCGCCTCGTCGACGCTCGGGCTGGCCACCACCGCGCCGCGATTGGGCCGCAGCAGCACCACACCCTCATGGGCGAGTCGCGACAGTGCACGGCGAATGATGGTACGGCTGACGCCGAAAATTTCCCCCAGCGCTTCTTCGCTGAGCTTGGTGCCCGGGGCCAGCCGCTGTTCGAGGATGGCGTCGAATATGTGCGCGTAGACGATATCGTCCTGGGTTCCGGTCCGGCCTTTGCCCGCGCGTGTTGGTTTCTTCAGCGGCTGCAGTTGTTCGTTCATCGAGAGTTCGCATCCTGGTGTCGGCAGCGCAACTTTACTGTGTTCCGCGAGCCGCTGGCAGTTCGCCGAAGCAGATTGGCGAAAATGACGCACCCGACGATTGTGCACAATCTATCACACGAAATGCTCTGGAATGCGCGACGCGGTTCGTTGAATCACCCACTTTTCGGGTGCTCGAAACCGCCGCACGAGCCTGTATCAGTATCGTACCGTTGCGCTTCGCCCGAATATTCCACCTTTGGTTAGATGCGATCACGACATTCGACGCGAATTTTATAGCCAATCCGCGTTTGCTTTTTTTGTATACAACATCATAATCGCGACACGCCTTTCTGACCTCTCAGTCAACTTGAGACAGATCGAGCGCACCCATCACCCGCCCTCGGGAGCAGTCAGGCTCTGGGTGATCGACAACAAGAACGATGAGGAACACCCCAGTGGAAAACATCACGCAGGAACAGCGGGCCACCCCGGCGCAGCACCGGGCGCCCGGCCGACTCGATCGCTTCTTCAAGCTCAGCGAACACCGCACCAGCGTGCGTACCGAGCTGCTCGCAGGCCTGACCACGTTCGTCACCATGGCCTACATCATCTTCGTCAACCCGAACATCATGGCCGAAGCCGGCGTCGACCACGGTGCCGCCTTCGTCGCCACCTGCATCGGCGCGGCGCTGGGCTGCTTCCTCATGGGTTTGTACGCCAACTGGCCGGTCGGCCTGGCACCGGGCATGGGCCTCAACGCGTTTTTCACCTACACGGTGGTCGGCGAGATGGGCTACAGCTGGCAGATCGCGCTGGGTGCGGTGTTCATCTCCGGCGTGCTGTTCGTCTTCATGAGCCTGTCGAAGATCCGCGAATGGCTGCTCAACAGCATTCCGATGAGCTTGCGCTTCGCCATGGGCGCCGGCGTCGGACTGTTCCTCGGGCTGATCGGCCTGAAGACCGCCGGCATCGTGGTGGACAGCCCCGCCACGCTGCTGACGCTGGGTTCGTTCGGCGAGCCTTCGGCGCTGCTCGCCGGCATCTGCTTCCTGCTGATTGCCGTGCTCAGCCATCGCAACGTATTCGGCGCGATCCTGATCGCCATGCTGACCGTTACCGCCATCGGCTGGGCCTTCGGCCTGGTGGAGTACCGCGGTCTGGTGTCGATGCCGCCGAGCCTGGCGCCGACCTGGCTGGCGATGGATATCCTGGGTGCACTGGACGTGGCGATGATCAGCGTGATCCTCGCCTTCCTCTTCGTGAACATGTTCGACACCGCCGGCACGCTCATGGGCGTCGCGCATCGCGCCAACCTGGTGGATGACGAGGGCCGCATCAAGGACCTGTCGCGCGCGCTGAAGGCCGACAGCACCTCCAGCGTGGTCGGCGCGTTCGTCGGCTGCCCGCCGGTGACCAGCTACGTGGAAAGTGCCTCGGGCGTCGCCGCCGGCGGCCGCACCGGACTTACCGCGATCACGGTCGGGTTACTGTTTCTCGCCGCCATGTTCCTCGCCCCGCTGGCCGGCATGATTCCGGCCTACGCCACCGCCGGCGCACTGATCTATGTGGCCATGCTGATGATGAGTGGCATGGCGCACATCGACTGGAAAGATCACACCGACACCATCCCGGCCATCGTGACCGTGGTGATGATGCCGCTGACCTTTTCCATCGCCAACGGCATCGCGCTGGGTTTTCTCACCTACGCCACGCTGAAGCTGTTGACCGGCCAGCGCGATAAGGTGTCGATCAGCCTGTACGTGCTGTGCGTGATCTTCATCGCCAAGTTCGCGTTCCTCTGACGAGGTACGCATCACCGCCCCGTCGCATCGCGGCGGGGCTTTTGCATTTGTCAGGAGGAAATGATGAGTCTGGAAACCTGGTTGTTGTATGCGAGTGCGGCGCTGGTGGTGATTTTGATCCCCGGTCCGCTGTCGCTGTTGATGATCAGCAACAGCCTGAACTACGGCGTGCGCCGTTCGTGGCCGGCCTTTCTCGGCGGGGTCACGGCCTCGATCCTCCTGCTCAGCGCCTCGGCGCTGGGGCTCGGCGCCATCCTGCTGGCGTCGGAGCGACTGTTCAGCGCGCTGAAGCTGATCGGTGCGCTGTATCTGTTCTATCTCGCCTGGCAGAGCTGGCAGGAGGCACGCCAGGCCCCGGCCGCGCGAGCAATCGAAACCCCGGCGCTGGCACCGCGCTTCGGTCGGCTGTTCGGACGGGCGTTCATGCTGGGAGGCAGCAACCCGAAGGACATCCTGTTCTTCGCGGCCTTCCTGCCGCAGTTTCTCAGCGCCGGGCAGCCGTTGCTGCCACAGTTGCTGGTGATGATCGTGACCTGGGCGGTGCTCGATCTGTGCTGCAAGCTGGCCTACGGGCTGGGCGCGCAGGGCGCGGCGCGCTACCTGCGCACCGGGCGCGGGCACGTATGGTTCAACCGGACCAGCGCGGCGCTGTTTGGGGGGGCCGGGGCGGCGTCTCTGATGAGTCGGTGACCTGGCTGGCCGCGTAGCGGCGGCTCGGGCCGTGTGGAAAACGCTACGCGGTTTTCCGCACGACCCGAGCCGCCGACACCATAGGAAAGTAACGCCGAGCAACGCGCGATCTGTAGCCCACACTGCGCGCCTCCACCGCCCATAAAAAACCCGCCACAAGGGCGGGTAAAAAGGGACTCAGGGAGAGTCGTTGCACGGCAAACGGAATCAGCTACCCCGATAGGTGGAATAGCTGTACGGCGAAATCAGCAGTGGCACGTGATAGTGATCCTGCCCGGCATCGATGCCGAACCGGAGCACCACTTCATCGAGAAACGCCGGCGCTCCCAGCGTCACACCGCGGCGCCGGTAGTAATCGCCCGCCTGGAAATGCAGCTCGTAGACGCCCGAGCGGTAGTCGTCCCCTTCCAGCAACGGGCTGTCGCAACGGCCGTCGGCATTGGTTTCGCGGGTAGCGACCAACTCCAGGCCCTGCCCTTCGACGCGAAACAGCGTCACCTTGATGCCGCTGCCCGGACAACCGTGCGCCGCATCCAGTACGTGTGTGGTCAAACGTCCCACGAGCACCTCCGCTTGTTTGAAAGTGGCTTGAGAATAGCCAAGTCGACGCAAAACATTCAAGACAATATTCTTACTTTTTGTATACACAGTAGAAACATCACGCTTTCCACCGCCCGCCCTATCAGCCACCGCTCCGGCACCGCTAAAGATCAGCGACATATAGCAGACTGCCATAAGCCAGCGGGCGGCACGCTCGAAGATTTTTATGGTTTACATTGGGTAATCTATTTTGTATACAATCAGGTCATCCGGTCGCGCTGCTGCGACCCGCCATACAGGACCCATCGCCGTGAGCGCCGACTACCCCCGCGACCTAATCGGTTACGCCAGCAACCCGCCCCACCCTCAATGGCCAGGCGAGGCTCGTATCGCCCTGTCCTTCGTGCTCAATTACGAGGAAGGCGGCGAACGCTGCGTGCTGCATGGCGACAAGGAATCCGAGGCTTTCCTCTCCGAGATGGTCGCCGCGCAGCCGCTGCAGGGCGTGCGTAACATGAGCATGGAATCGCTTTATGAATACGGCAGCCGTGCCGGCGTCTGGCGCCTGCTCCGGCTGTTCAAGCGCCACGACATTCCACTGACCATCTTCGCCGTCGCGATGGCCGCCCAGCGCCACCCGGAAGTGATCAAGGCGATGGTCGCCGACGGTCACGAGATCTGCAGCCACGGCTATCGCTGGATCGACTACCAATACATGGACGAGGCCGAGGAGCGCGAGCACATGCTCGAGGCCATCCGCATCCTCACCGAACTGACCGGGGAACGCCCGCTGGGCTGGTACACCGGCCGCACCAGCCCCAACACCCGGCGCCTGGTACGCGAGGAAGGCGGCTTTCTCTACGACTCGGACACCTATGACGACGACCTGCCCTACTGGGACCCCGATTCGGCGCCGGTCAAGCCACACCTGGTGATCCCCTACACGCTGGACACCAACGACATGCGCTTTACCCAGGTGCAGGGCTTCAACAGCGGCGACGACTTCTTCAATTACCTGAAGGACGCCTTCGACGTGCTCTACGCCGAAGGCTGCGAAGGCGCACCAAAGATGCTGACCATCGGCATGCACTGCCGCCTGCTCGGGCGTCCGGCGCGCATGGCCGCGCTGGCTCGCTTCATCGACTACGTGAAGGGGCATGAGAAGGTCTGGTTCGCCCGCCGCGTCGATATCGCGCGCCACTGGCACACCACCCACCCCATGACTGCGGAGCGCAACGCATGAGCGCGTTCAAGACCATCAAGCCTTCGACTCTCGACCGCGACGCCTTCGTCGCCGCCTTTGCCGATGTCTACGAGCACTCGCCGTGGGTCGCCGAAACCGTCTACGACGCCGGCGTCGACGCCACGCTGGACGACATCGACGTCATGCACCGCCGCCTGTCGCAGGCCATGCTCGCCGCCGACCACGCCACCCAGCTGGCACTGGTCAACGCCCACCCGGATCTCGCCGGCAAGGCCGCCATCCGCGGCGAGCTGACCGCAGCAAGCACCAACGAGCAGGCCGGCGCCGGCATCCATGAATGCACCGCCGAGGAGTTCGCCCGCTTCACCGAGCTCAACGATGCGTACAAGGCCAGGTTCGGCTTCCCCTTCATCATGGCGGTCAAGGGCAGCGACCGGCACCAGATCCTCACTGCGTTCGAGGAGCGTATCCACAACAGTCCCGAGCAGGAATTCGCCCGGGCGCTGGCGGAAATCAACAAGATCGCCCGGTTCCGGCTGGAGGCGATGTAACAGGCAACACCGCAACACAGGCAACAAAGGCAGAAACCGCTCAATTCCAATCAGGGCAGATGACATGAAAGCTTACGCCGCACCCTTCGAAAAATACGTCAACCTGGCCGACGCCCGTCTGGGCACCCGTGCCATTTCCGTCACCGATGACTGGTTCGCCGATGTCAACCGGATGTTCCAGCCCGGTCCGGCCGTATGGAAGGAGGGCGTGTTCGATGACAACGGCAAGTGGATGGACGGCTGGGAGTCGCGCCGCAAGCGCTTCGAGGGCTATGACCACGCGGTGATCCGCCTTGGCGTGCCGGGCTGGATCAAGGGTGTGGACATCGACACCAGCTTCTTCCGCGGCAACGTGCCGCCGTCGGCCTCGCTGGAAGCCTGCTTCGTCGCCGAGGGTGACCCGCGCGAAGACACGGTCTGGACGGAAATCCTTCCGGCGGTGGACCTCAAGGGCGACAGCCACCACTACCACGAGATCGCCTGCGAGCAGCCGGTCAGCCACCTGCGTTTCAATATCTACCCGGACGGCGGTGTGGCGCGTCTGCGCGTGCACGGCATCCCCTATCGCGACTGGAGCAGCATCGGCGACAACGAACAGGTCGATCTGGCTGCCGCACTCAACGGCGGTCGCGCGCTGGCCTGCTCCGACGAGCACTTCGGTCGCATGAGCAACATCCTCAACCCGAACCGCGGCGAGAACATGGGTGACGGCTGGGAAACCGCGCGCCGCCGCACGCCAGGCAATGACTGGGTGATCGTCGCCCTCGGCCATCCGGGCGAGATCGAGCGCATCGTCGTCGACACCCTGCACTTCAAGGGCAACTACCCGGACAGCTGCACCATCCAGGCGGCCTACGTGAAGGGCGGCACCGACAGCCAGATCGAGACCCAGAGCCTGTTCTGGCGCGAACTGCTGCCGAGCCAGAAGCTCTCCATGCACGCCGAGCACGAGTTCGTCGAGCAGATCGCCAAGCTCGGCCCGGTGACCCACGTGCGCCTGAACATCTTCCCGGACGGCGGCGTCAGCCGGCTGCGCCTGTTCGGCAAGGTGGCGCGCTGAGTCACGGGCAGGGCGGCGCACGTCGCCCTGCCTCCCACCCCATTAATAACGAGATTGCCATGCGTACGCTGACCATCGAACCGCTGACCAAGGAAGCCTTCGCCCCCTTCGGCGACGTCATCGAGACCGAGGGCAGCGACTATTTCATGATCAACAACGGCTCCACCCGCCGCTATCACAAGCTGGCAACGGTGGAGACCGCACAGCCGGACGACCGCGCCATCATCAGCATCTTCGCCGCCGAAGCGCTCGAGATGCCGCTGGTCATCCGCATGCTGGAACGTCATCCGCTGGGCAGTCAGGCCTTCGTGCCACTGCACGGCAACCCCTTTCTGGTCGTGGTCGCGCCACTTGGCGATGCACCTGTACCGGGCCACGTCCGCGCATTCGCCAGCAATGGCAGGCAGGGCGTCAATTACCACCGCGGCGTCTGGCACCACCCGGTGCTGACGATCGAAAAGCGGGATGAATTCCTGGTGGTCGATCGCAGCGGTTCTGGCAACAACTGCGACGAGTTCTTTTTTACAGAGGATCAGCAACTCCTCCTCGACCCCCAACCCTAATAAGAAAGCCCGGCCCTCTCTGCGAAGGTCGGGAAGAGGTACGTAAAAATGGATGCTCATCTGACCGAATGGCTAAACCTGGGAATCCGCTGGATTCACATGATCGTCGGCATCGCCTGGATCGGTGCTTCGTTCTATTTCGTCTGGCTGGAGAACAACCTCAACCGCAGCAACCCGCGCGAAGGGCTATCGGGTGACCTCTGGGCCATCCACGGCGGCGGTATCTACCATCTGGAAAAATACAAGCTGGCACCGCCGCAGATGCCGGAGAACCTGCACTGGTTCAAGTGGGAGGCCTACACCACCTGGCTGTCGGGCGTCGCCCTGCTGCTGGTGGTCTACTACCTCAACCCGAGCCTGTACCTGATCGCACCGGGCGTCGAGCTGTCCCCCGCCGCTGCCGTGGCTATCGGCTTCGGTTCGCTGATCGTCGGCTGGTTCATCTATGACCTGCTCTGCGATTCACCGCTGGGCAAGACCCCGGCGCTGCTCGGTCTGGTGCTGTTCGTGCTGGTGATTGCCGCCTGCTGGGGCTACACGCAGATCTTCAGCGGCCGCGCAGCCTACATCCACACCGGCGCGCTGCTCGGCACCATCATGGTCGGCAACGTGTTCCGCATCATCATGCCGGCGCAGCGCGCACTGGTCGCCGCTATCGAGCAGAACCGCACGCCTGACCCGGTGCTGCCGGCCAAGGGCCTGCTGCGCTCGCGGCACAACAACTACTTCACCCTGCCGGTGCTGTTCATCATGATCAGCAACCACTTCCCGAGCACCTACGGCAGTCAGTACAACTGGCTGATCCTCGCCGGTCTGGCGGCACTCTCGGTCCTGGTGCGGCACTTCTTCAACACCCGCCACGACAGCAACCGCTTCGCCTGGGCACTGCCGGCAGCAGCCGTCGGCATGGTCTGCCTGGCCTTCGTCACCACGCCGAATCGCCAGCCGACCGCGCCGAACCTCGCCGCCACCCCGGCCGAACGCGCCAGCGCAGCGGCCGCCGCCCATGCGCAGGGCTCGATGTTCGAGGAGGTCAACGAGGTGATCCACGAGCGCTGCACCGTCTGCCATTCGGCCCAGCCGAGCAGCCCGATGTTCAGCGCCGCGCCGGCCGGGGTGATGTTCGATACGCCCGAGCAGATTCGCCAGCAGGCGGCGAAGATCCACGCGCAGAGCGTCGCCAGCCAGATCATGCCGCTGGGTAACATCACCCAGATGACGCAGGATGAGCGCGACCTGCTTGCCAACTGGATCGCCCAGGGCGCCAGCATCGAGTGACACTCCCGGGCCGTACCTCTTCGGGTACGGCCCGATCATTCCTATAAAAGCCAACGCTGCACGACGAAATACCCGGCCCCTCCTCGAGGGCGCTATCGCGAAAGCCAACAACAAGAATCGCCCGAGGTGTTTTGATGAACGACCAGAATCCGCCCGCCGAGCGGCGGTTGCCGCCCCTGCAACTGCTGCTGGTGAGCCTGCAGCACGTGCTGCTGATGTACGGCGGTGCCGTTGCCGTGCCGCTGATCATCGGCCAGGCGGCCGGCCTGTCGCGCGAGGAGATCGCCCTGCTGATCAATGCCGACCTGCTGGTGGCGGGCATCGCCACGCTGGTGCAGTCGCTGGGGATCGGCCCGGCCGGCATCCGCATGCCGGTGATGATGGGCGCCAGCTTCGCCGCGGTGAGCAGCATGGTGGTGATGGCCGGCATGCCCGGCGTCGGTCTCACCGGCATCTTCGGCGCGACCATCGCGGCCGGCCTGTTCGGCCTGCTGATCGCCCCCTTCGTCTGCAAGATCGTGCGCTTCTTCCCGCCACTGGTAACCGGCACGGTGATCACCTCAATCGGCCTCTCGCTGTTCCCGGTGGCGGTCAACTGGGCTGGCGGCGGCAGCGGCGCGACGCAGTTCGGCGCGCTGCACTATCTGGGCGTGGCGACTGCGGTGCTGGCCACGATCCTGCTGATCAACCAGTTCATGCGCGGCTTCTGGGTCAATGTCTCGGTGCTGATCGGCATGGCGCTGGGCTACCTGCTGGCCGGCATGCTGGGAATGGTCGATCTGTCCGGGCTCGCGCAGACGCCGGGGCTGCAGGTGGTGACGCCGAACCACTTCGGCGCGCCGACCTTCTCGCTCGCGCCGATCCTGTCGATGTGCCTGGTGGTGGTAATCATCTTCGTCGAGTCGGCCGGCATGTTTCTCGCGCTCGGGAAGATCACCGGCGAAACCGTCGATCCGCAACGCCTGCGCCGCGGGCTGCTGTGCGACGCCGGCGCAACCTTCTTCGCCGGCTTCATGAACACCTTCACCCACTCCTCGTTCGCGCAGAACATCGGCCTGGTGCAGATGACCGGCGTGCGCAGCCGCTATGTCACCGCGCTGGCCGGAGTCATCCTGATCAGCCTCAGCCTGCTGCCCAAGGCGGCGTTTCTGGTTGCCTCGATTCCGGCCGCGGTACTCGGCGGCGCCGGCATCGCCATGTTCGGCATGGTCGCGGCCACCGGCATCAAGATTCTTCAGGAAGCCGACATCGCCGACCGTCGCAATCAGCTGCTGGTGGCGGTGAGCATCGGCCTGGGCATGGTGCCGGTGATCCGTCCGGAGTTCTTCGCCCATCTGCCGCAGTGGATGGAGCCGATCACCCATAGCGGCATCGCCGTGGCGACCATCAGCGCGGTGACGCTCAACCTGCTGTTCAACGTGGTCGGCGGCACCGAGCGCAGCCTGCTCACCGGCGCGAGCCACTGACTACGCGATCCGTCGAGCATGAGGCCCGCCATTGGCGGGCTTCGTGCTTTTCGCGAAAACGAATTGCGATCGATCATCCACGGATTCGCCGGCTTGGCTAAAATGCGCGCCCCGCCATCGCCGCCGGACACCTTCCCCGATGATTGAAGCCAGCTGGATCGCCTTCGCCTTCACCCTGGGCCTGATCGCCCGCGCCATCGGCCTGCCGCCGCTGATCGGCTACCTGGGCGCCGGCTTCGCCCTGGCGGCGGTGGGCGAGCACGTCGGCGTCGGCCGCCAGGACGGCGTGATCCTGCAGCATCTGGCGCACCTGGGCGTGCTGTTGCTGCTGTTCACCGTCGGCCTCAAGCTCAAGTTGGGCAACCTGGCGCGCCGCGAGGTGATCGGCGGCAGCCTGCTGCACTTCGCCATTTCCAGCGTGCTGGTGC
Source organism: Pseudomonas sp. FIP_A4 (assembly GCF_036701605.1). Taxonomy (NCBI): domain Bacteria; kingdom Pseudomonadati; phylum Pseudomonadota; class Gammaproteobacteria; order Pseudomonadales; family Pseudomonadaceae; genus Pseudomonas; species Pseudomonas sp. FIP_A4. The sequence continues at coordinate 289,660 of NZ_JAYDXP010000122.1, forward strand.
TGCCGGCGATCGTGCTGGTCTTCGATGCCAGCTGGCAGGAGAGCCTGCTGCTGGCCATCGCGCTGTCATTCTCCAGCACCGTGCTGGCGGCCAAGGTGCTGGAAGGCAAGCGCGAACTGAAGGCCTTCCACGGCCGGGTGGCGATCGGCGTGCTGATCATCCAGGACCTCATCGCGCTGGTGGTGATGAGCCTGGCGGCGGGCCAGGTGCCGTCGCCCTGGGCGCTGCTGGTGTTCCTGCTGCCGCTGCTGCGTCCGGCACTGTTCCGCCTGCTCGATCACAGCGGCCATGAGGAGCTGATGGTCCTGCTCGGCCTGATGCTGGCGCTGGTGGTCGGCGGCATGGGCTTCGAGGCGGTCGGGCTGAGTTCGGAACTCGGTGCGCTGGCCTTCGGCGCCATGCTCGCCAAGCACAAGCGCGCCACCGAACTTTCCAACTCGCTGTGGGCGATCAAGGAAGTGTTCCTGGTCGGCTTCTTCCTGCAGATCGGCATCGGCGGCCTGCCGGATACCAACGCGATGATCTTCGCCACGGTCGTGGCGCTGCTGCTGCCGCTTAAGGGCATGCTGTTCTTCTTCCTGTTCCTCAGCTTCCGCCTGCGCGCGCGCAGCGCGTTCCTCAGCGCCTCGAGCCTGACCAACTACAGCGAATTCGGCCTGATTGTCGCCAGTGTGGTGCTGCCGCAATGGCTGACGCCGCTGGCGATCAGCGTGGCGCTGTCGTTCGTGGTCTCCGCGCAGCTCAACCGCGTCGCCCACCCGGCCTACGAACGCCTGGCCAAATGGCTGATCCCGCTGGAACGCAACACCCGCCATCCCGACGAGCAGCCGGTGTCGCTGGGCGATGCGCAAATCCTGGTGATGGGCATGGGCCGGACCGGGCGCGCCGCCTACGATCACCTGCTGCGCAAGGGGTTTCGCCTGGTCAGCCTGGACTCCGACCCGGTGATGGTTGAGCGCAACGTCGCCGAAGGGCGCAACGTGTTCTTCGCCGACGCCGAGGACCAGATGTTCTGGCAGAACCTGCAGATGAACGACGTGCAGGCCGTGGTGCTGGCGATGAACGACGCCGAGGCCAAGATCATCTCCACCACCAAGCTGCGCTCGATCGGCTTCAAGGGCCTGATCATCTCCCACGCGCTGTACGAAGACATCGCCCAGCGCATCCAGGCAGCCGGCGCCGATCACACCTACCTGACCATGACCGAAGCCGGCACCGGCCTCGCCGAGAACGTCGCGCGGGAACTGCTGCCCGAAGAGGCGCGGCCCGCCGCCGAACGACTGGCCGGATGAACGGCAGGAATAATTGTGCACAATCCGCACATCTTGTTGTTTAAAATACTGTGCACAGGTTGTTATAGTCTGCCCATCCCGCGTTCCCTCTCGCTGTGCGGCGCGCGGGTGTTGGAGGCGCCGTGAAGCCTCTCAAGCCGAACAACAACAAATAAGGCAGGCTTAACCATGACCGCAATCCGCAGCGCTGCCGCTCGCCATCGCCGTACCGGCCGAGCAGCCCACGCCCACCCGCCCGATTCCGTCCACGCATCATCGTCTTCCGACGATGCGTTCGCGGCGCCATCGCTTCGCGCTCTTGCGCCGCCCGGCGCATCACCGACAATACGCGCCGCTCACTGCCCGGCTTCACGCACAAAGATTTCCACAGGGACCACCACCATGCATTTCAAGACCGCCCCGCTCTGCCTCGCCCTCGCCGGCAGCCTTCTCGCCGCCCCCGCGATGGCCGGTGACGCGCTGCTCTGGCAGGACAACAGCCTGACCTACCTGTACGGCAAGGATTACAAGATCGACCCGGACACCCAACAGACCGTCACCTTCGAGCACGCCAGCGGCTGGACCTGGGGTGACATGTTCCTGTTCGTCGACAACATCTGGTACAACGGCCCCAACGGCAACGACGGCCACACCTACTACGGCGAGTTCAGCCCGCGCCTGTCGCTGGGCAAGATCAGCGGCCGTGACCTGTCGTTCGGCCCGGTCAAGGACGTGCTGATCGCCGCCACCTACGAGCGCGGCGAAAGCCAGGCCGACGGCACACCGAACCAGAACTACCTGCTCGGCCCGGCGGTGGACCTCAACGTACCCGGCTTCGACCGCCTGGCGCTGAACCTCTATTACCGCAAGCCCGACGGCAGCACCGGCAAAGCCTCCGGCCAGTGGCAGTTGACCCCGACCTGGGCGATGACCTTCCCGGTGGGCAAGTCGGACATCCTCTTCGACGGCTTCATCGACTGGGTGATCAACGACGCCGGTTCCGAGCGGCGCGGCGACTTCATCTCGAAGAACCTGCACATCGTGCCGCAGATCAAGTACGACCTGGGCAAGGCGCTGGACTACACCCCGGGGCGGCTCTACGTCGGTATCGAGTACGACTACTGGTCGAACAAGTACGGCATCGAGGACGGCGGCTACGTGAGCCGCAACTTCGTCGGCAAGACCGATCAGAACACCTTCAGCGCCATCGTCAAGGCGCATTTCTAGGGTCTGATACAGGCCTGATGCGGTAAGAAAAAAGGCGACCTGCGGGTCGCCTTTTTCGTGGCTCGGCCAGTGCTGTCGCAGCGCCCGCGCTTTCCGGGTGGCGCCGGAACCCAGCTCCGGCGCACTCGGTAATCAGCGCGCTCTCAGGAAGTCGCAACGCACCGGCGTTCCGGCCTTCCAGTTCAATACCCCTTCCCTAAGCAACCGCTTACAGCCGAAAACTGCCCATCTGCCGCCCGAGGGCTTCGGCCAGTTGCGAGAGCGCCTGGCAGTCGCTGCGGCAGGCCTGCACATCGCGCGCCGTGGCCTGGGCCAGGTCGGCGATACCCTGCACGTTGCGGGTGATCTCCTCGGTGACGCTGCTCTGCTCCTCCGTCGCGGCGGCGACCTGGGTGTTCATGTCGCTGATCGCCTCGACCTGCTCGGTGATCGCGCCCAGCGACTGACCGGTGCGCTGGCTGGCCTGCACGCCGGTACCGGTGGCCGCCTGCCCGGCGTGCATCGAGGCAACCGCGTTGTCGGCCCCGCTCTTGAGCCGCTGGATCATCTGCTGGATCTCGTCGGTCGACCCCTGCGTGCGGCTGGCCAGCGTGCGCACCTCGTCGGCGACCACGGCGAAACCGCGCCCCATCTCGCCGGCCCGCGCCGCCTCGATGGCCGCGTTCAGTGCCAGCAGGTTGGTCTGCTCGGAAATGCCCCGGATGACCGCCAGCACCTGATCGATCGACGCCACCTGCTGCGCCAGTTCGGTCACCGAGCCGGCCGCCTCGCCGATCTCGCCGGACATCTTCTCGATATGCGCGATCGACTCGCCGACCACCCGGCGCGCCTGCACCGCCTCGTCGCGCGCCCCCTGCGAGGCCTGCGCCGCGCTGCTGGCATTGCGCGCGATCTCCTGCACGGTCAGCCCCATTTCGTGCACGGCGGTGGCCACCATGTCGGTCATCTCGTGCTGGCGGCCGGCGCGCGCGGCGGTGTTGTCGACCACCTGCGCGACCTGGCCGACGGCGTTGCGCAGCCGCTCGCTGGTCGTCAGCACGTCGCCGATCAGTTCACGCAGGCTGCCGAGGAAGCGATTGAAGCCGCGCGCCAGGTCGCCCAGCTCATCGGCGCGGCTTTCATCCAGACGCCGCGTCAGGTCACCACCGCCGCCGCCGATCTCCACCAGCGCCGCGGTTACCTGCCGGATTGGTCGCACCAGCCCGCGCGCCAGCAGCACGATCACGCCGAGGAACGCCAGTCCGACGGCCGCGCCGATCAGGCTGGTGACCCACAGCGTGCGCCGTGCTTCACCGAAGATCTCGGCTTCGGGCACCTCGCTGACCAGCCACCAGCCGAGCGCCTCCAGCGGCTGCGCCATCGCCAGGAATGCCTCGCCGTCGCGCTCGAAGCGCACCACCTTGCCGCCGCCGCTGCGCAGTTCGCCGGCCGCCGCATCGCCGGTCAGCTCGGCCAGCGCCACACGGTCGTTGTTCTCGTTGCGAGGATGCACCTTGACCCGGCCGTCGGCGCCGACCAGATACACCTCGCCGCGCTCGCCGAAGCGGAAATCGGCCACCAGCTCGGACATGCTGCTCAGGCTGTAGCCCAGTCCGGCGACGCCGAGGGTGCGGCCGTTGGCGCTGATGCGCTGGTTGATGAACAGCGTCGGCTGGCGGGTGGTCTTGTCGATGTCAATCTCGAAGCGTTTACCCACGCCGCCGTCGATCAGGCTGTAGAACCAGGCGTCGCCCGCCGCTGCGCGCGACAGCGTGCGGCTCAGGCCGGTCTCGGAATAGTAATTGCCGCTGTCGAGTACCGCGATCGAGGTCGTCAGCGCGTTCTGCTGCGTCTTCACGCCTTGCAGATAGCGGGCGATGGCTTGCCCCTCGCTCGCGTCCTCGCCGGCCGTGAGCCAGTCATGCACCAGGGTATTGCCGGCAATACCGGCCGTTGCGGTAACAGGCCCGCTGAGCGTGCGCTCGATATCGTTGCGGATGGCAGTGATGTTGGCTGGCAGGGCTTCGCCGATCAGGTAGCGCTCGGCAAGCCGGTCGACGGCCGAGGCATAGACCAGGATCACGATCAGCAAGCTGGCCAACAGGGCCGCGCCCATGCTGACAGCCAACTGCCATTGGATACTGCGTTGCATGAAGCGCATGGCATGACTCCGGGTTTTATAGGTATTAACGATTATTCTGTGGACAATCTTGTATACCGAGAGCACGACTCGGTAAGTCGCTATCGGCTTGCGCAGCCATTTACTTGATACCGCTCGTCCATTACAGAACCCGCATGCGACGGGACTGATCTGGCCTACCCGGTTCGCGCGCGTAGCACCTGCGGTGCGATGGCACGCTCGCTTGCAACGCCACCTGCGGGCGTTACGCAAGATGAATGGGAACCCCCCACGCAATTAATGTATACAATCTTTGAGAGCCTTGTCTGGAGAATTTACGATGCCGATGCTTGCCTGGTGGCTACTCGCCCTCCCCCTGATCGCCGGCGCGCTGTTGCCGCTGCAGGCCGGGATGAATGGCGAAGTGGCACGCCAGCTCTCCAGCGTGATGAACGCCGCGCTGGTATCGTTCGCAGTCGGCACGCTGGCGCTGTTGTGCATCGTGCTGGTTCAGCGCGACCCACCCACCCTGCAGGGATTGCGCGGAATCACCTGGTGGCACTGGAGCAGCGGCCTGCTCGGTGTCTTCCTCATCGCCACGGCGGCGTATGCCGCACCGCGCGTGGGCGCCTCGCTGTTCATGGCGCTCCTGCTGGCCGGGCAATTGCTGATGGCGCTGCTGCTCGACCAGTTCGGCTGGGCCGGCTATCGCCAGGCGCCGATCAGCCTGAGCAAGGTGGGCGGCATGCTGCTGGTGTTCACCGGCGTCTGGCTGATCCGGCGCGGATGATCGGACGACTCCGCATCCAGCACCTGCGTGCCGTGCTGGTATGCGGTGCACAACGCAGCGCATCGCCGGTCGCGCGAGGGTTCGTATCGCAGTGATCGATGAGCGAATAAAGCTGTACACCTGACTGAGCGCACTCGGGTGCCGAATCGTCCCTGCAGTTCACCCTTGTTGGAACCGCCCCGCTGCAGCAGAATTTCCGCACTTTTTGCCCAGCGCTCGTCATTGAGCAATCCCGGGTCGGTATCGACCGGCCCCGCCGCGGAAATCGAACAATCCATGTCCAGTATCCGAGAGCGCAACAAAGAACTGATCCTGCACGCCGCCAGCGAGGAATTCGCCGAGAAGGGCTTCGCCGCCACCAAGACCAGCGATATCGCCGCACGCGCCGGGCTGCCCAAGCCCAACGTCTACTACTACTTCAAGTCGAAGGAAAATCTGTATCGGGAGGTGCTGGAGAGCATCGTCGAGCCGCTGCTGGAGGCTTCGGCGCCGTTCAACCAGCCGGGTCAGCCGGCGGATGTGCTGCGCGCCTACATCCGCACCAAGATCCGTATCTCGCGCGATCACGCCTGCGCCTCGAAGGTCTTTGCCAGCGAGATCATGCATGGCGCGCCGCACCTGTCGCCGGAACGCATCGCCCAGCTCAATGCACAGGCGGCGCACAACATTGCCTGCATCCAGCGCTGGATCGATCAGGGCCTGATGACCCGGATCGACCCTCATCACCTGCTGTTCAGTATCTGGGCGGCGACGCAGACCTATGCCGACTTCGACTGGCAGATCAGCACCGTCACCGGCAAGGCGCAGCTCGACGATGCCGACTATGACGCCGCCGCCGAAACCATCATCCGCCTGGTCCTCAAAGGCTGCGAGATCGACGAGGCAGCCGCTCCGTCTGCGTGAGCGTCGAAGATCAGAATGCCAGCCGCACGCCCACGGTCAGGTTGCGGCCCGGCAACAGCACCTCGTCCTTGATGAAGGAGGTGTGCTGACGCGCCTTCTCATCGAGCAGGTTGTTGGCCTTCAGATAGAGCAGGTAGTCGGTCTGGTCTAGCGAGCCGCTGTAACCCAGGCTGGCGCCGAGCATGTTGTAGCCGCCGGTTTCGCTTTCGTAATCGGCCAGTTCGTCCTGTCGCTGCACGCGGTAGAACTCCAGCTGGCCGCTGAGCGCAGGGGTGAAGCTCTGGTCCAACCGCACGCCGAGGCGGTCGGCCGGAATGCGCGGCAGGTCGCCGCCACCATCGCGCAACTTGCCGCGCACATGGTCGCCGAACAGGGTGAAGGCGGTGGCATCGGTGGCCTGAAAACGCACCTCGCCTTCGGCGCCGGTAAGCACCGCATCCTGCTGGCGGTATTCGATTTCACGGTAGCCGCCGCCGATATCGTGGCCGGTGTCCGCGGCATAGATAAAGTCATCCACCTGATTACGGAACAGGCTGAAGCTGAAGGTGGTGCGCCCGGCGAATTTGCGCAGAGTGAGCTCGGCGTTGTGCGAGGTTTCCTCTTCCAGATCGAGATTACCCAGCTCGACGGTACGCGTGGCGGCATGCGGGCCGTTGGCGTACAGCTCCTCGGCGCTGGGCAGACGCTGCGAGCGCGACAGCGAGAAGCCCAGCGAGTACTGCGGGGTGAACGTCCACACCGCGCCGGCGGACATGGACGTGCCGCGGTGATCGGTATCCGGGCGGCCCTCGGCGTCGATGTCCTGCCATTCGTGACGCAGACCGAGCTCGTAACGCCAGGCCCCGGCGGTGTACTCCTCGAGCAGGAACAGGCCGTGGTTGCGCGTCAGCGTCTGCGGTATGTAGGCCTCCTCGCCGAGCGCCTCGAAGTCACGCCGCAGGGCCTGCGCGCCGAGCACACCGCGCCAGCCGAACAGCGGTTGGTGCGTGAGCTCCAGGCGCGCATCGGTGGCGTCATTGGTGAAACGGGTGCCCACTTCGCCGCCTTCGATCTCCTCGTGCTGATAGTTGCTGTGACCGACGCGCAGGCGTGCCAGCGCGAAGCCCGGCAGCGGGTCGCTGAGCTCGCCACGCAGGTCCCAACGTTTCTGCCGCATGTCGACGTAGGGCACCGCGCCTTCGTGATCATGGTCGTGCTCGTCGTCATGATCGTCATGGCCGCCGCAGTGCCAATCGCTGCCGTGGGTGTGACAGTCGGCATGCTCGTGAGCCAGCAGCCCGTAGCGGTTGTTCTGTTCGCCGTAGGCCGCGCCCAGATAGCCGCGCTCGCCGATGTAGCTGGCGCCCAGGGTGAAGCTGTCGGTGTCGTTGTAGGAGCCGGCCTGCTTGTTAGGCGATCCGGGTATCTCGTACTCGTCGGCCTGGCGCTTGGTGCCTTCGGCGCGCACGGCGAAGTTGCCGCTGCCAGCAGTGATGCCGAACACACCTGCACCTTCGTTTGCCACGCTGTTGGCGCGCAGTTCGAGCGCGCCTTCGTAGCCTTTCTCCGGGACGTAGATCGGAATCTTCCGGTCGATAACGTTGACCACGCCGCCGATGGCACCACCGCCGTACAGCAACGCAGCCGGCCCCTTGAGCACCTCGATTCGCTCGGCCAGCAGCGGTTCGCTGGACACCGCATGGTCGGGGCTGATGGTCGATGCATCGAGCAGCTCCACACCATCGCTCAGTACCTTGACTCGCGCGCCATCCAGCCCGCGAATCACCGGCCGGCCCACACCGGCGCCGAAGCTGCTGGAACGCACGCCGGGCAGGCTTTCCAACGTTTCACCGAGGGTCGCCTCGCGGCGCAGCACCAGTTCGTCACCCTCCATGACCGCGGCCGGCGTGGTCATCTCGTGGCTCTGTCTATCCAGCCCGCTGGCGCTCACCACCACCGGTTGCAGTTCGAGCGGATCGGCACCCCAAACGGACGCCGGCAGCGCCAGACCGATAGCCCAGGCCAGAGGGTGAAGCTTCGATTTCATGTGACTCTCCATACTGTGACGGTTGCTTGCAGAACCGCGAAAAGACGACACGCCGGCTCTTCCAATAGGCAGGCGCGTTGGTGTGGGCGGGAGAATCTAACATGTTATATCGTAACAACTCAGCATCTTTTTCCCTGACACATACAACCCGGCGCCGGGATCCACGGTCCGAAGAGAAACAGCCACGGTCCAATGCATCACCGGTCACCTGAGGAGACCCGATATGAGCGTTCAAATCGACACTACCAGCGGCACTTGCACCGCCGTGATCGCCGGCCACACGCACCGCTGCGCCATCGCCGATGCCCGTATCAGCACCGATCCGCAGGCGCGCATGTCGGTCCTGCACATCGACGGCACCAGCATCCATGTGCCCGAAGAACAGGCCGAACATCTGATCGCCGCAGGCGCAAAAGACGACCGCGCCAATCTGATCGCCGACGACTGACCCAGCGGCAGGGGGCTTGGGGCTGCATCGGCAGGACGGCTATCCTTGGCACCTCCATGTAACCGGTGCGTCCATGTCCTTTCTCCGTCGTGCATTCGTTCCCACCGCCGCGCTGCTGCTCAGCGCCTGCGCGCAGCAAGCACCCAGCACGTTGACGCTGGAGAACCATCCGAGCCACTGCCAGCCGCTGCGATTGAGCGCCGGCCAGGAGTTCAACCTGCGTCTGCCGAGCAACCCCACCACCGGTTTTCGCTGGACCGTGCGTGCCGACGGCGCGCCGCAGCTCAAACTGCTAGGTCCCGAGGTGTACACCGTGCCCGAGGACGCGGGCCTGGTGGGTAGCGCGGGCGTATCGACCTGGCGCTTCCGCGCTGTGACGCCTGGAGAGGCCCTGCTCGCCCTCGATTACGCCCGACCGTGGGAGATCGGTGTCGCCCCGGCCCGAACGCTGGACTGCCGCATCCACGTCAGCCAGTAGCCTGCCGCGCCAGACCATTACAGCCGTAAACCCCCCCGCTTCCGCCCGGCAGAAATCCTGAAAATCGCCTATACCAAACACAGGGATCGTCAGCTGTCGGGGGGAAGGGAAATGGACGGCTTCAGAGCGTACCCACTGTGCTGCGCACTGGCCCTGCTGGCCGGTTGCGGCAACCTGCTACCCAGCGAGCGAGCAGAGGTCAGTTCGACCTTCCGCGATTATCTGGACGCCGAAACCAGCTTCGAGCGCGCCATTCCCGGACGCACCACGCGCAGCGAGCTGTTCACCCTCGGCTTCGATCCGCAGCAAGGGGGCAATGGCCGTATCCTCTCGTTCCTCGACGTGCGCATGCTGTTCGTGCAGCCGAACATTCCCATCGACTACCTGCCGGACAGCCTGGTCCGCTGTCTGGAGGCCAAGGAGCGCTGTAACGGCTACGCCTTCGAGTTCACCCAGACAGACAGCCAGCGCGTCGGCAGCTTCTGGGCGGACGTGCTGAATTTCCGCAAGAATCGTCAGGTGCAAGGCTGGAATCTGCGTGCCGTGTTCGTTCTGGTGGACGACGTGCTGGTTCACAAGGTGAGCAACGGCGAACCGCAGATCCGCCGCTATCAGGTCCAACGCAACCCGTTGGGGCCGCTGCAGGGTGCCGGGGAGTTTCTTTCCGATCAGCTGAAATGAGCGAACGGGCGCTGCACTTGAGCTAAAATGCGCGCCTTTTTTGCTTCGCCCGGAAGGCAGCCGTGACGCAACTCCCCGACCGCATCTACGCCACCCCTCAGGCGCGGGTCGCTGATTTCGTGTTCAACGAGGACGTGGTGCGCGTCTTCCCCGACATGATCAAGCGCTCGGTGCCCGGCTATCCGGCGATCGTCGAGAACATCGGCGTGATCGCCGCGCAGTTCGCCCAGCCAAACACATGTCTGTACGACCTGGGCTGCTCGCTGGGCGCGGTAACCCAGGCGCTGCGCCGCCATGTGAAGGCCGACAACTGCCGGGTGCTGGCCGTGGACAACTCCGCGGCCATGGTCGAGCGCTGCCGCGAGTATCTGCATGCACAGGATTCGATGTTCCAGGAGCTGCTGCCAGTCGAGGTGATCGAACGCGACATTCTCGCGCTGGAATTTCAGCCGAGTTCGCTGGTTGCGCTGAATTTCACCCTGCAGTTCATCGCCCCCGGGCAGCGTCCCGCGCTGCTCGGCGCCATTCGCCAGACACTGATACCGGGCGGTGCGCTGATCCTCTCGGAAAAACTGCGTTTCGCCGATGAAGGCGAACAGCAGCTGCTCACCGACCTGCACATCGCCTTCAAACGCGCCAATGGCTACAGCGAACTGGAAATCGCGCAGAAGCGCAGTGCCATCGAGAACGTGATGAAGCCGGACAGCCTGGAAGTCCACCGCCAGCGCCTGCTGGATGCCGGTTTCTCCAAGGTTGTGCCTTGGTTCCAGTGTCTGAACTTTGCCTCGCTGATCGCCCTGCCATGAATCTCGACCTGACTCCCCTCGCCTGGCACCTGGCCGGTACTCCGCTGGCCGCCTGGGCCAATGGCGTGCAGCAGCAGCTGAATGCCAAGCTGGAAATCGGCCACGGCGACCTGCCGCGCTGGCGCCGCGCAGTCGACGCCCTGCCCGCGCTGACGCCTGCAACAATCGAACTGCGTGATGGCTTTTGTCTGGAGGCCAGTTGCGACGACGCCACCCGTCAGGCAACCCGCGAAGCCCTGATGGGGCTCTCGCCTTGGCGCAAGGGGCCGTTCGAGGTGTTCGGCGTGCATGTGGACACCGAGTGGCGCTCGGACTGGAAGTGGCAGCGTGTCGCGCCGCACCTGGATCTCGTCGGCAAGCGCATCCTCGATGTCGGCTGCGGCAACGGCTACTACATGTGGCGCATGCTCGGCGCCGGTGCCGACAGCGTCGTGGGCGTCGATCCCAACTGGCTGTTCTTCTGCCAGTTCCATGCGATGAAGCGTTACCTGCCAAAGCTGCCGGTGTGGCACCTGCCCTTCGCGCTGGAGGAGTTACCCGCGAAGCTCGAAGGCTTTGAGACTGTGTTCTCCATGGGCGTGCTCTATCACCGCCGCTCTCCCATCGACCACCTGCTCGATCTGAAAGATTGTCTGATCCGGGGCGGCGAGCTGGTGCTGGAGACACTGGTGGTCGACGGCGACGAAAACACCGCGCTGGTGCCCGAGGACCGTTACGCGCAGATGCGCAACGTCTGGTTTCTGCCCTCGGTGTCCGCGCTGGAACTCTGGCTGCGCCGGGCCGGCTTCGTCGACGTGCGTTGCGTGGATGTCAGCGTGACCCGCGTCGAAGAACAGCGCAGCACCGAATGGATGCGCTACCAGTCGCTTCCCGACTTCCTCGATCCGCAGGACCATGGCAGAACCCTGGAGGGACTGCCGGCGCCCATGCGCGCCGTGTTGCTGGCGCGCAAGCCGTAGACGGAAAACGAGCGACGCGCTTTTCCACCGCTGCGCACCGCCTCACCCCCGCGCGGCAGCCGCAAGTATCAACTGCTTCATTTCCGCTACCGCCTGCTTGAACCCGACGAACAGCGCATGCGCGACGATGGCATGGCCGATGTTCAGCTCGTTGATCCCGCGGATCGCGGCGATTGCCTCGGTGTTGTGATAATGCAGCCCGTGCCCGGCATTGACGATCAGTCCGTGGCTGAGCCCAGCCTCGACGCCTTCCCGGATGCGCGCCAGCTCGCAGGCGCGCTCGGCTGCGCCGTGCGCGTCGGCATAGCGGCCGGTGTGCAATTCGATTGCTGGTGCGCCGATGCGCGCCGCCGCCTCGATCTGCCTCGGCTCGGCATCGATGAACAGCGAAACCTCAGCGCCGCAGGCGTGCAAGCGCTCAACCGCGGCACGGATGCGCGCTTCTTGGCCAGCGACATCCAACCCACCTTCGGTCGTTAGCTCCTGGCGGGTTTCCGGCACCAGACAGACATGCTCCGGGCGCAGCTGCTCGGCAAAGGCGAGCATGGCTTCGGTGACGCCCATCTCGAAGTTCATCCGCGTCTGCAGAACGTCCTTCATCAGCAACACGTCACGTTCCTGGATATGCCGACGGTCCTCGCGCAGATGCACGGTGATGCCGTCTGCCCCGGCTTCTTCGGCATCCAGCGCCGCCTTGACCGGATCCGGGTAACGCGTGCCACGCGCTTGGCGCAACGTAGCAATATGATCGACGTTGACGCCGAGCAGAATTCGATTGGCTTCAGCCACGCGGGGCCTCCTTCAGATTCATGAACAGTTCGCGGCTGACCAACGGTCGACCGCCCAGATGCGGTGCCAGCGCCTGGCGCATCAGTCGCTTGGCGGCCGCGAGCGCACCGGACACCTGCCAATCGGCCTCGGCCATCGCCAGCAACTCGGCTCCGCTGAACAACCCTGGCTGGAACGACTCGACCGGTTCGAGCCCGGCGTCGGGCAGCAGCCGGTAGAGACGCTGCGGCTCGATCGGCCGGCCAGCGATATCGGTCTCGAGGGCGAAACCATAGCCCAGCTCGCCGAGCAGACGCCATTCGAACGCTCGCAGCAACGGTTCCAGCGGCCGGTGCGCCGCCAGCGCCGGCAGCGTGGCCACGTAATGCTGGAACAGCGCCGGATGGGCATCTTCGGCTGGCAGCAAGCGGATCAGCAATTCGTTGAGGTACAGCCCGCCGAACAACGCCTGACCATCGAGCCAGTGCGCCGGCCCGGCCCCTTCGAGGCGAGCGATGGTCTTGAGGTCGGATTTGCCACGCAGTTCCACCTCCAGCGAGACGAACGGGCGAATCATGCTGCCGGCCTTGCCACGGGCCGCGCGCATGACCGCGCGCAGCCTTCCCTGGGGCGTGAGCAGATCGACCAGCGCGCTGCTTTCCTTGTAGGGACGGCTGTGCAGAACGAAGGCAGGTTGGGGAGAGGTGAAATCCATCGGTCGGTGACGCTCGAGTCGAGCGGCAGCGGGCGCGCCTGCCGCGGGCGGAGGCTGGTCGCTACGGCGTCAGTTATAACCCAGCGAATGCAGCGCGCGCTCGTCGTCGGACCAGCCGCCTTTCACCTTGACCCACAGGTTGAGCATGACCTTGGAGTCGAACAGCACCTCCATGTCCTTGCGCGCTTCCTGGCCGATGCGTTTGATGCGCTCGCCCTTGTCGCCGATGATGATCTTCTTTTGTCCGTCGCGCTCCACCAGAATGAGCGCATGGATGTGCAGTACGGGACCTTCCTGCTTGAAGTCCTCGATCTCCACGGTGATCTGGTACGGCACCTCGGCGCCGAGCTGACGCATGATCTTCTCGCGCACCAGTTCAGCGGCAAGGAAGCGGCTGCTGCGATCGGTGATCTGATCTTCCGGGAAAAAGTGCTCGCTCTCCGGTAGACGCTCGGCTACGAGTTGCTCCAGCGTTTCAAGGTTCTGTCCGTGCTGTGCGGAAATCGGCACGATCTCGGCGTTCGGCAGCTGCTCGGCGAGCCAGCGCAGGTGCGGCAGCAGCTCGGCCTTGTCCTCGATACGGTCGGTCTTGTTCACTGCGACGATCAGCGGCCCGGTGACGTACTGTACCCGCTCGAGCACAGCCTGATCCTCGTCGGTCCAGCGCGTGCGGTCGACAACGAAGATGACCACGTCGACATCCTTCAGCGCCGAGGCGGCAGTACGGTTCATGTAGCGATTGAGCGCCGTCTCACCGTTCTTGTGCAGACCGGGGGTATCAACGTAGACCGCCTGCACGGCACCCTCCGTCTTGATCCCGAGCATGTTGTGGCGGGTGGTCTGCGGCTTGCGCGAAGTGATCGCCAATTTCTGCCCGAGGATGTGGTTCAGCAGCGTCGACTTGCCGACGTTCGGCCGCCCGACAATGGCTACATAACCACAACGACTGACATCTTCCGATTGCAGCTGCTGGTCAGTCATTTCCGTTCTCCACGCCGAGGGCGATCAGTGCGGCTGCCGCGGCAACCTGTTCAGCGATGCGGCGACTGGCGCCCTGTCCGCGCGTCTTGTCCACCAGCAGCGCCACCTGGCATTCCACGTAAAACGTTCGGCAGTGCGGCTCTCCCTGGATATCCACCACCTCGTAGCGCGGCAGCTCGCAGGCGCGGGATTGCAGGAACTCCTGCAGTCGCGTTTTCGGATCCTTGTTGGTATCGACCAAGGTTAGACCCTGCAACTCGTTGGCCAGCCAGGCGAGAACGCGCTCGCGCGCGGCCTCCATGCCGGCATCCAGGTAGATGGCACCGATCAATGCTTCGAGCGTATCGGCAAGAATGGATTCACGGCGAAAACCACCGCTCTTGAGCTCGCCAGAGCCCAGCCTGAGGTGGTCGCCGAGCTCGAAACCACGCGCCAGCACCGCCAGGGTCTCGCCTTTCACCAGTCGCGCCCGCAGGCGCGATAGCTGGCCTTCCCGCGCCTGGGTGAAGTGATGAAACAGCGCTTCGCCAGCGATGAAGTTGAGGATCGCATCACCAAGAAACTCCAGGCGCTCGTTATTGCGCCCGGCGTAGCTGCGATGGGTCAGCGCCAGGAGCATCAGCTCCTGATCCTTGAATTGGTAGCCGAGCTTGCGCTCGAGGCGGGCTAGCGAAGTGCTCACGGCATCCTTAGGCGATAGTGTTTGTCGAAGTTGGCCACCAGATCGAGATTGCGGATCAGCGGCTCGCGTTTTTCGTACTTCAGGTGCGCTCGGAATTCGTTTTCCTGGATCTCGACCTTGAGCACTTCTTTCAGATTGACGTCCTGAATACCGTTGACCTGCATGCCCTTGCTGACATGAGTATAGAACTCGCCCACGCTGCGGACTTCCGCTGCCGTATCGGTTTCCACGGACTGGATGATCTTGTCCATGGACATGTAGTCAAAGTAGTGAGGAAGCATCTTGAATGCCGTGCTGGCCAGAAATGCTACCAGCGCCAGCACCATGATCCAGCTGAGCATGGACAGCCCTTTTTGCGAATGCGCAAAGCTCATGTCGACCTCTATGTCGTTGCGATACCCACCGATCGGGGCAGCGCCACTATAAACAGCCATGCTGCTGGCGCGGAGGCCATAATTCACAGCTTAGTGAATCAGCCCCACGCGGGAGAAATGCGGCAGGTTGCTGAACTTTGGATCCGGCCAGCTCATCCACACCGCGAATGCCTTACCGACGATATTGCGATCCGGCACCATTCCGGCCAATGTCGTGGGGATCGCATCATCCTGCCAATAGCGACTGTCATTCGAATTATCGCGATTGTCGCCCATCATGAAGTAATGGCCTTGCGGGACCGTCCATTGGCGGCTGGGCTCCATCCGATATCGCCCCATTTCCTTACGGATCAGATGCTCTACCTCGCCCAGTTTCTCGCGATACAGGCGCGCACTGCCCAGACTGCCCGGCTCGTCGCCAATCAATGTCTCGGCCACGAGCTGATCGTTGACGTACAGCCGACGTTCACTGCTGTAGCGAATCACGTCGCCCGGCAAGCCGACCACCCGCTTGATGTAGTTGACGTTCGGATCGCTCGGATAGCGGAACACCATGACGTCGCCACGCTGCGGGTCGCTTACCTCGACGATCTTGGTATCAACCACCGGAAGGCGAATGCCATAGGCAAACTTGTTGACCAGAATGAAATCGCCCACTTCCAGTGTCGGCTTCATCGATCCCGAGGGAATCTGAAACGGCTCGACCAGAAACGAGCGCAGCACCAACACGATCGCCAGCACGGGGAAGAACGATTTGCCGTACTCGATCAGTACCGGCTCGCGGCTGAGCGCTTCGAGCGTAGCCGAATCGATCGCACCATTGCGCCCCTCATAACTGGCGATGGCGGCGCGACGCCTGGGCGCGAAGAACAGCAGGTCGCTCAGCGCCAGCAGCCCACAGACAATGACCGCAAGGACCAGCACCAGCGGGAAATTGATCGACATATCAGCTATCTACCTTCAGTACCGCGAGGAACGCCTCTTGTGGAATCTCCACGCTGCCGACCTGCTTCATGCGCTTCTTGCCCGCCTTCTGCTTCTCCAGCAGCTTGCGCTTGCGGCTGACGTCACCGCCATAGCACTTGGCGAGGACGTTCTTCCGAAGCGCCTTGACCGTCGAGCGCGCGATCACCTGCCCGCCGATGGCCGCCTGAATCGCCACGTCGAACATCTGCCGTGGGATCAGTTCCTTCATCTTCTCCACCAGCTGGCGCCCCTTGTACGCCGCGTTGTCGCGGTGGACGATCAGCGCCAGCGCATCGACTCGCTCGCCGTTGATGAGTACGTCCAGACGCACCAGATTGGCCGGCTGGAAGCGGTCGAAACCGTAATCCAGCGAGGCATAGCCGCGGCTGGCCGACTTCAGGCGGTCGAAGAAATCCATCACCACCTCGTTCATCGGCAGGTCATAACTGACCTGCACCTGGCTGCCGAGGAAATGCATGTCGCGCTGCACGCCGCGCTTCTCGATGCACAGGGTGATCACACTGCCCAGGTGGTCCTGCGGCACGAGGATGTTGGCGCGGCAGATCGGCTCGCGCATCTCGGCAATCGAGGCCAGATCAGGCAGCTTGGATGGGTTGTCGACGTAGACGGTGTCGCCGTTCTTCAGCACCACCTCGAACACTACCGTCGGTGCGGTGGTGATCAGATCCAGGTCGTACTCGCGCTCCAGGCGCTCCTGAATGATCTCCATATGCAGCATGCCAAGGAAACCAATACGGAAGCCGAAACCCAGCGCGTCGGAGCTTTCCGGCTCGTACTGCAGCGCGGCGTCGTTGAGCGTCAGTTTCTCCAAGGCGTCGCGAAAGTCTTCGAAATCATCCGAGCTGACGGGGAACAGGCCGGCATAGACCTGTGGCTTGACCCGCTTGAAACCCGGCAGCACCTCGACATCCGGGGTCGTGGACAGGGTCAGGGTGTCGCCCACCGGGGCGCCCTGGATGTCCTTGATGCCGGCGATGATGAAGCCCACCTCGCCAGCCTTGAGATCGGCGGTAGCAGTGTGCTTCGGAGTAAAGACGCCAACACTGTCGACCTGATGGATCTTGCCGGTCGACTTGACGAGGATCTTGTCGCCTTTCTTCACTCGCCCGTGGCGCACGCGGACCAGGGACACTACGCCGAGATAGTTGTCGAACCAGGAGTCGATGATCAGCGCCTGCAATGGCGCCTCGATATCTCCCTCGGGCGGCGGGATGATCTGCACAAGGCGCTCCAGCACATCCTCCACCCCCATGCCGCTCTTGGCGCTGCAGGCCACGGCGTCGGTGGCGTCAATACCAATGACGTGCTCGATCTCTTCCTTGACCCGCTCCGGCTCGGCCTGGGGCAAGTCCATCTTGTTCAGCACCGGCATGACCTCGAGGCCTTGCTCGATGGCTGTGTAGCAGTTGGCCACCGACTGCGCCTCGACGCCCTGACCAGCGTCCACCACGAGCAGCGCGCCCTCACAGGCCGCCAGCGAGCGGCTGACTTCATAGGTGAAGTCGACGTGACCAGGGGTGTCGATGAAGTTCAGCTGGTAGGTTTTGCCGTCCTGCGCTTTGTAGTGCAGAGTCACGCTGTGCGCCTTGATCGTGATGCCGCGCTCGCGCTCGAGATCCATGGAATCGAGGACCTGAGCCTCCATCTCGCGTTCGGACAGGCCGCCGCAGATCTGAATGAACCGATCGGCCAGGGTCGACTTGCCATGGTCGATGTGGGCGATGATGGAGAAGTTGCGGATATGACTCAGGTCACTCACAGCTGAACACTCGAAAAATGCCGCAGGCCGATTGCCCGCCGAAAATAGCCGCGAAGTTTAACTGATCAGCCCCGCGAGCGCCACGCGCCCAACCGGGTCGACACTCACTTGCATAACGCGGAGACAAGAAAAAGGGCGGCCATCGCCGCCCTTTTTCTTCAACATGACGCCCGCGTCATTCCGCCAATTTGAAGGTGATGAAGCTCGCGCGTCCCTGACGCAACACCCGCATCGATACCGAACGATTCTTAGGCAATTGGGCGGCCACCCGACCGAAGGTCTTGGCTGAATCGATGGCCTGGTTGTTCAGATGCGTGATCACATCCCCCGGACGCAGACCGATCATCGCAGCCGGACCATTTAGAATTTCGGTGATAACCACCCCGCCCTGCAGATCCAAGCTGGCGCGCTGCTCCGCAGTCAGCTCGGAAACCTTGACCCCCAGGCGGTTGTCGCTCTGCTCCGGCCCGGCGCCCGCCGCGGCGATTTCGTCGCCCTCTTCCGGCAGCGCACCGATCTGCACGTTGACCTCGCGCCGCTCACCCTCGCGTACGACTTCCATTCGAGCGGTACTTCCTGGCTTGAGCGCACCGACGAGGTGCGGCAGATCAGCCGACATGATGATGGGCTTACCATTCATACTCAGAATCACGTCACCCACGCGCAATCCACCGCGAGCAGCTGGGCCACCATCCATCACCTGGGCCACCAGAGCCCCGGCCGGACGCTCGAGGCCGAACGACTCCGCCAGATCCTTGTTCACTTCCTGGATGACCACGCCCAGCCACCCACGACTGACCTTGCCCTCTGTGCGCAGCTGATTGGCGACATCCATCGCCACATCGATCGGAATGGCGAAGGACAAGCCCATGAAACCGCCTGACCGGGTGAATATCTGCGAATTTATCCCGACGACTTCACCCGCGAGATTAAACAGCGGACCGCCGGAGTTGCCTGGGTTGATCGCAACATCGGTCTGAATGAACGGCACATAGCTCTCGTTCGGCAGACTGCGCCCGGTTGCGCTGACAATACCTGCGGTCACGGTGTGATCGAAGCCGAACGGCGAGCCAATCGCCAACACCCACTCGCCAACCTTGAGCGCACTGGAATCACCCAGTTTGACGGTCGGCAATCCCTCACCCTCGACTTTCAACACGGCAACATCGGTACGCGGATCGGCACCGACCAGCTTGGCTTCCAACTCACTGCGATCGGGCAGACGCACAATGATCTCGTCGGCGTCCGCAACGACATGATTGTTAGTCAGCACATAACCATCAGCTGAAATGATGAAACCCGAACCCAGCGATTGCGCCTCGCGCTGCTGGCCGCGACCGTCGGGTAATTGAGGAATACTGCGCTCGAAGAACTCCCGAAAGATCGGAGGCAAGCCCTCCAGATCGGGAATCTGCGCCGACGCGCCACGTGTCGGGAGTTTCTGCTTGGTGCTGATGTTGACCACTGCCGGGGATGCGCTCTCTACTAGCGGCGTGAAATCCGGCAGCGCCGCTTGCGCAACAACCGCCTGCCCCAGCAACGCCAGCCCCGCCAAAAAGGCGAAGCAGCTGTTTCGATTGAACATGAACTAGCCCCCACTGACGAACGAACGGAAAAACTCACTGCATGCCAGGCGAACCGGCGAGCATGGCCCGCAGTACCACGGGTTGCAGACTCGGATCGTTCGCCACGCGCCGGCTACGCAGGCGCACGATACCCCAGGCGATAACGAATCCACCCAACCCCGCCGCGATGATCCAAGGCTCGCTAGCCGACCACTGTGCCGCCGCTGCGGCGGCAATCAGCATCATGAGCAGGGGAAAAAGATAGACAAGGAGCGCCCCACGCAGCAATACGCGCTCCTCGATACCCAGCACGACGGCATCACCGACCTGCAGTTGCAGCGCCGACACCGCACGGACCAGCCCGCTTCGCTCGCGTACGTCCAGACGCTCCATCAGGCCCTGCCCGCAGCCATTTTTTGCAACGCATCCTGAACAAGTGCTGCGACGCTGCGTCTGAACCCAGACGGCGCCTGGTTCCACAGCGACAACGCGTCCCTGCTCTTCGATCATTGCGAGGCCGCGCGCATCGAAAGCGCCACGCGCTCTGCGGTTCCAAGCGGGATCTCACCCACGACAGTCACCATCACGTCGCCTTCCGGCGTGCTGATGCGCTTAGCAACCGACGCCGTCGGTCCCATCTGACTGCGAGCGTCACTGACCGTCGCGTCACCCAGCGGCTCGAGAAACACGGAAAAACTCGTCAGCCCGTCACTGTAGGACAGCCAGGAAACCGATTCGCTTGAAACTGGACTCGGCCGCACGTCCGCCCCCTGCAATACAAAACCAGGCGGTAACCAGTCGGAACGCCATGCCGTATCGACCTGATGAGGGGCGGCTTTGAGCGAGACATTTTCACATGCTGGGCCCTGACGCACTGACTGCGCATCGGCCGCGTCGGGTTCGAAACGAGTAAACTGAAACCGCTCAAGCAGCTGTCCTTTGTCGCTCAGCATGAGCGACTTGAGCGGTAGAGCCGTCTCGCGGTCGAGATGAAGCTCGAAGCTGTAACGATGCTGGTCTTTAGCCAGCACTCCCAGCGCAACCGCAGGTCGGCCGGCAACCCGGGACTCGCCCATCAGGCGAAACTCGTACCACTCCGAGAGCGCCTTTACGTCGAGGCGCCGATCATCCCAAGTGCCCTGGCGGTCGACCTGGGTCGTCAACCCGTCGGTAGCGCATTGCACCTGACCGTCGCGCCGTACAACCTCTATTGCCGGCCCGTCGAGCTGGAGCATGCGCTCCTGCAGATGCCCTTCCTCGACCCGTCGCCAGATCGCATGACTGGAAAAACTGCCATTGCGCTCGTAGACGAACGTGCCCATATAGTTCTGAGTCCGTTCCGCCTGGGCAAGCTTGCTCATCCACGTTCCGGCATCAACAGCGAAGGCCGGCATCGATAGCCAGCCTCCGAACATCACACACAGCGGTAAGACGCGCATGCTTCTCCCTAACGTTCTTCCATGCTCGCGGCACGCGCATACGGCAGTGCACCCTCTGCACCACTACCAAATGCGGCCTGCTGTGCGTGTTGACGCACGTAGGACGGCAGCCGCTCTTCGTGCCAGCGCTCCACAGGAGCCGTCTGAGCCGCCGTCTGCGCCGGCGCTTCAACCTGCCCTTCGCTGTAGCCGGCCAGAACCGCCGGGCCCTGCCCAACCTGCGGAACAGCGAGGACAGGCTGAGCAGCTTGTTGTTGTGCCATCTGCGGACCGGCAACTTCGCTCTGATTGTACAGACGAACACCCGCCAGAACGGCGACGGTAACCGAAGCCGCTACCGCCAGTCGCCCAAGGCCGCGCCAAGGCGAGCCCTGCGGTTTGACTGGCACAGCCTCGTCGGCCAGCGCTGCGGAGACGGCAGCTGCAATATCCAGGCGCGGCTCGAGCAACTCCTTGTGCATGGCAGCACGGGCAATCTGGTAGCGCGACCAGGTCGACCGCATCTCACCGTCATCACCTGCGGCGAGTACACGACGTAATTCCAACTCGTCCGCTTCGTTATCCATCACCGCGGACAGCGATTCATGCAGGGCTTCACGACTCATGGCGGTTCCTCTCTTGGCTGTCGCCGCTGTCTCAGGACTCATGCAACAAGGGTTGCAACGCTTTATCTATGGCTTCGCGCGCCCGAAAAATCCGAGAGCGCACCGTTCCTACGGGACACTGCATCACGCTCGCGATGTCCTCGTAACTAAGACCATCAAATTCACGCAACGTTAGAGCGGTGCGCAAATCTTCGGGAAGCAATTGAATGGTCCGATGTACCGTATCTTCGATTTCGTCCCGAAGCAGCGAGCGTTCGGGAGACTCGATATCCTTCAGGGCGTGATCGCCTTCGTAAAACTCGGCATCTTCGGAACTCACATCACTGTCCGGCGGACGTCTGCCACGCGCCACCAGATGGTTCTTCGCCGTGTTGATGGCGATGCGATACAGCCACGTATAGAACGCACTGTCACCGCGGAAATTTGCGAGTGCACGATAGGCTTTGATGAAAGCCTCTTGCGCCACATCTTGGGCCTCATGAGAGTCATGGACGAAACGCACGATCAGACCAAGAATCTTGTGCTGGTACTTCAGCACAAGGAGATCGAACGCTCGCTTGTCGCCCCGCTGCACTCGCTCAACCAGCTGCTGGTCCTGCTCCTGGGTCAGCATGTATACGCCTCCGTTCTACCGAAGGGGTATCGCTCACACCAGCAAACCGACCTGCCAGAATAGACACGGGCTCTACGCAAAAGTTCTCCCCCTACTAGCAAGCTATCCTGCAATACCTGACGGCGATTGCACCCTGGTGTCGCAATCGAAATTCGCGGTCTATGCCGCCCTGGTGTCCCTGGCAGACCGGACTGTCGTGCACCAAGAGTCCGGTCTGCATCCACAACTATTTATTGAGCGAATCGGACCCGAAAAAGTTCCACTGACTCAGCAACATATAAATCCGGCCACTGTCTCGTCGCGGGCCTCGCTCTATATACTACGAAACGATTTCTCCGCGGAACTCGCTCATGAGCCACCATCATCGGTACGACGTACTAGTCATCGGCAGCGGGGCCGCCGGCCTGACGCTGGCGCTGAACCTGCCAAGCCATTTGCGCATCGCCGTGCTCAGCAAGGGCGACCTTGCCAACGGATCGACCTATTGGGCCCAGGGCGGAGTTGCCGCCGTACTGGATGACACCGACACGGTGGAATCCCACGTCGCCGATACGCTGGTGGCGGGCGGAGGACTGTGTCGCGAAGAGGCTGTGCGTTTCACCGTCGAGCACAGCCGCGACGCTATCAAGTGGCTCATCGAGCAGGGTGTACCTTTTACTCGTGACGACACGCCGGACCGCGAGGATGGCAGCTTCGAGTTCCACCTGACGCGCGAGGGAGGCCACAGCCATCGGCGCATCATCCACGCTGCCGATGCCACCGGCGCTGCCATCTTCAATACCCTGCTGACTCGCGCGCAGGCCCGAAGCAATATCGAATTGCTGCAGCAGCGCGTCGCGGTGGACCTGATCACCGAGCGCAAGCTGGGTCTTGCCGGCAAGCACTGCCTCGGCGCGTACGTGCTGAACCGCAACAGCGGTGAAGTGGAGACCTTCCAGGCCCGCTTCGTCGCCCTGGCCACCGGCGGCGCCGCGAAGGTGTACCTGTATACCAGCAACCCCGACAGCGCCTGTGGCGACGGCATCGCCATGGCCTGGCGCGCGGGTTGCCGAGTGGGCAATCTGGAGTTCAACCAGTTCCATCCGACCTGCCTATACCACCCCCAGGCCAAGAGCTTCCTGATCACCGAAGCACTGCGCGGCGAGGGGGCGCTGCTCAAGCTGCCCAACGGCGAACGCTTCATGCCGCGCTTCGATCCGCGCGAGGAACTGGCGCCACGCGATATCGTGGCCCGTGCGATAGACCACGAGATGAAACGCCTTGGCATCGACTGTGTCTACCTGGACATCAGCCACAAACCGGCCGACTTCATCCGCGGCCACTTCCCGACGGTCTACGAACGCTGCCTGACGTACGGCATCGACATCACCCGCCAGGCCATCCCGGTGGTTCCAGCCGCGCATTACACCTGCGGCGGCGTGGTGGTCGACCAGCATGGCCGCACCGACATTCCGGGACTGTACGCGATAGGCGAAACCAGCTTCACCGGCCTGCACGGGGCGAATCGTATGGCGAGCAACTCGCTGCTCGAATGCTTCGTCTATGGGCGCGCGGCCGCTGAGGACATGCTCCGCCAGTTGCCGGAAATAGAGCTGGCGGGCAACCTGCCGGCCTGGGATGCCAGCCAGGTCACCGACTCCGACGAGGACGTGATCATCGCGCACAACTGGGACGAGCTGCGGCGTTTCATGTGGGACTACGTCGGCATCGTGCGCACCAACAAGCGCCTGATGCGCGCGCAGCATCGGGTCAAGCTGCTGTTGGATGAGATCGATGAGTTCTATTCCAACTATAAGGTCAGCCGCGACCTCCTGGAGCTACGCAACCTCGCACTGGTAGCGGACCTGATGATTCGCTCGGCGATGCAACGCAAGGAAAGCCGCGGCCTGCACTTCACCTTGGACTACCCCGAGCAACTGCCGGTGGCGGTCGATACTATTCTGCAGCCGCCCACCTATTGCGACTGAACTTCAGCCGCACCCGTAACCGCCGGTGGTCCCCCGCCGGCAGCGCATCGCGCGCAATGCAGAGACCACGGGTGACGCGCTGCCCCGGCAGACGAAAACGCAGCACTATCGCAATCGGCAATGCCAGGCTGTCGGGGCGCAACTGGATCGGCTGCCAGCCGGTGCGCTTCGACCACAGGCTCCAGCCATCATCATCGTGGCGCAGCCCGCGCCAGGCGGCAGGACTGTTCAGCAGAATGGACCTTGGCAGGACCCACCCCGCATGCGCGGCGCTGAACATCCACAACAGAGTCTTGAGCGACAGCGGCGCCGCGGACAGCCCGACACCGACCAGCGCCAGCCCCTGTAGCAACAGATAGAGTCCCAGCAGCAGGCGCGACGCCTGCCAGTGGCACTCGAAGGGCGCCTTACTGCGGCTGGACACGATCAAGGATCATGCGAACCATGCGGCGCAGATCCTCATCCTCGGGCTCGCCCCGCTGCATGAACCAGCCGAACAGATCCTGATCCTCGCAGCTCAACAGCTTGCGATAGCGCTGCTGATCCGCCTCATCCAGCCCCGGATAGACTTCCTTGACGAATGGCACCAGCAGCACGTCCAGCTCGAGCATGCCGCGACGGCTCTGCCAGAACAGGCGGTTGAGTTCAGATTGATCGACCATGCGACGGCTCCTTCGTAGGGGGCCGGCATTATAGCGACAGCCGTCGGCAAGCGGCACGCCGACGACCGTCTATTCGTACACCGCGGCCGTTGCGGGGCGGCTGCCTTTTCGCGGCCGCCTGCTATGATGGCCGCCCGGATTTCTCACGGCGACCGACCATGACCGACACAGCCTATTTTTGCGTCCTGTCGCATGAAGGCGTCCTTGCCGTACGCGGCCCAGACGCCAGCAAGTTCTTGCAGGGTCAGCTGACCTGCAACCTCAACTATCTCGATCACGCCACCTCCAGCCTCGGCGCCCGCTGCACCCCGAAGGGGCGGATGCAGTCGAGCTTTCGCATTCTGGCCGAAGGTGATGGCCTGCTGCTGGCGATGGCCAGCGAGCTGCTGCAGCCGCAACTCGCCGATCTCGGCAAGTACGCAGTATTTTCCAAGTCGCAACTGAGCGATGAAAGTGCGCTCTGGTGTCGCTTCGGCCTGAGCCAGGGAGACGGCGCCTTGGTCGGCCTCGGGCTCGAGTTGCCCCAGACCGCCGATCAGGTGGTACGCGGCAATGGTCTGATTGCGCTGCGTCTGGCCGACGGACGTGCCGAGCTGTGGTGCAAGGCGCAGGATGCCGAGCAGGTCCGCCTGCGTCTAGGTGCCCAGCTTGCCGAAGCCCCGCTCCAGCGCTGGCTGCTCGACCAGATTCGCGCCGGCGTGGGCCAGGTCTTCGGGACCACGCGCGAGCTGTTCATTCCGCAGATGATCAATCTGCAGGCATTGGGCGGGGTCAGCTTTAAGAAAGGCTGTTACACCGGACAAGAAATCGTTGCGCGCATGCAATACCTCGGCAAGCTCAAACGCAGGCTGTATCGCCTTGCCGCGGAAGGCGCGCAGAGCGAACTGCCAGCCGCAGGCGTCGAACTGTTCTCGCCAGTGCACGGCTCGAGCGTGGGCGAAGTCGTGTTGGCGGCAGCCGCCGGAAATGGCATGGAACTGCTGGCGGTGGTCCAGGAAGACGCCATCGCAGACGGCCGCATCTTCCTCGGTTCGCCCGATGGCATACCGCTGAATCTGCTTGACCTTCCCTACACCTTGAACGCCGACCAGGAAATCCAGCGCTGAAGCCCGTATAAACGGCGGTCACACGGCCGACAGCACATCGCGGCTGGCCATGACGCAGCACTCCACGACTGAAGGAATCGCATGAGCACCCTCGCCGACAAGGTTCAACGCGAACTGACCCACGCCATCGAGAACGACGAACTGATTCTTCCGACGCTGCCAGAAGTGGCGTTGCAGGTGCGCGAAGCCGCAGAAGACCCGGACGTCAGCATCCTCGCGCTGAGCAAGGTGATCGGCAACGACGCTGCGCTGACCGCTCGCATCATCAAGGTGGTCAACAGCCCGCTGCTGCGCACCAATCGCGAGATCACCGATCTGCAGATGGCGATCAGCCGCCTGGGCATCAATTACACCTGCAACCTCGCCACGGGCCTGGCCATGGAGCAGATGTTTCAGGCCACGACCGATGTGGTCGATCGCAAGATGCGGGAAGTCTGGAACAAGAGCACGGAGGTGGCGGCCATCAGCCACGTGCTGTGCCGGCACTACACGCGCCTGCTGCCTGATCAGGCGACGCTGGCGGGCCTCGTGCACCAGATCGGCATCCTGCCCATCCTCACCTATGCCGAGGAGCACGGCGAACTGATGGCCGATTCCATCAGCCTCAATCATGTGATCGACCGCATCCATCCCTTGCTTGGCGAAAAGATCCTGCGCGCCTGGGACTTTCGCGAGCCGATCGCGATCGTGCCCGGCCAATACAGCGATTTCACCCGAAACTCGCTGACGGTCGACTATGTCGACATCGTGCAAGTCGCCACACTGCAAAGCTACCTGGGCAACAATCACCCCTACACGCAGCTGGACTGGAGCCAGATTCCGGCGTTCACCAAGCTCGGCCTGGACCCAAGCACCCTGCTCCAGGAAGACGAGGACCTCTCGGCCGCAATGGACGCGGCGATGAGCATGCTTCAGTAAGCGGAACCGAGCTGTCCGCGCTAGACCTGCGCGGGCAGCTGCCAGTCGATCGGCTGCATGCCGTGCTGCCGGAGAAACTGGTTGGTGCGGCTGAAATGGCCATTACCCAGAAAACCGCGATGCGCCGAGAGCGGCGAAGGGTGCGCCGACTTGAGAATCAGATGGCGGGTTGGGTCGATCAGCCGCGCCTTGCTCTGCGCATGCGCACCCCAGAGCAGAAACACCAGATGCGGCCGCCGCTCGCTCACCACCTCGATGACCCGATCGGTGAAGCGCTGCCAGCCAGCGCCGGCATGCGAGCCGGCATTGCCCTGCTCCACGGTCAGCGAGGTATTGAGCATCAGCACCCCCTGATCCGCCCAATGCTGAAGATAGCCGTGACCCGGCGGATCAATGTTCAGATCACGCTTGAGCTCCTTGAAAATGTTCTGCAGCGACGGTGGCGGCGCAACGCCCGGCTGCACCGAGAAGCACAGCCCGTGGGCCTGGCCGGGCCCGTGGTAGGGATCCTGTCCGAGGATGACCACCTCGACCCGCTCCAGCGGCGTCGAATTCAGCGCATTGAAAATCAGCGGCCCGGGTGGGTAGATGACCTTGCCAGCCGCTTTCTCACGACGCAGGAAAGCAGACAGCTCATGCATATAAGGCTGATCGAACTCCTCACGCAGCGCATCCCGCCAGCTCGGTTCGAGCTTGATTCGATCGTCCTGGGTCATCGGTTCACCTTTGCTTGCGACGGAGCTGCCGCACCCTAGAAAAGCCGCGGCGCGCTGTCAACGCAAACCCCAGCGCCGTCTCCAACCGATGCGTTGCGCCGGGTCAACAAGGCGAAAGTCGAAACGCCATCAAAATGCTGCCGCAGTCACATTGGCGGCCGCGAAGCTTCCCCGAGGTAATGACGCCCGTTCCACGTCGGAGTAAAAAGCGGCAATTGCCAACAACCATAACAAGTAAGCAAGGAACTCCCGCGATGAAACGGACTACCCTCCTGGCGCTCATGCTGAGCTGCTGCGCTGCGGTCCAGGCAGCCGATCCCATCAAACTGGGTCTGAACTACCCCCGCACCGGCAGCTACAAGGAAGAGGGCCTCGCCCAGATGCGCGGCGCGCTGCTGGCCATCGACGAAATCAATGCCCGCGGCGGCGTGCTTGGTCGTCCGCTGGAGCTGATCAGCCGCAACAGCGCCTCGCGCCCGGAAAAGGCTGTCGCCAACGTCGACAAGATGGCCGACGAAGGCGTCGCGATGCTCTTCGGCGGGGTGTCCAGCGCCGTTGCCATCGCTGCCAGCAAGCGTGCCAAGGAACATGGCCTGCTGTACTTCGGCACCCTGACCTACTCCAACGACACGACCGGCAAGGACGGCCATCGCTATATGTTCCGCGAGTGCAACAACGCCTGGATGAGCGCTCAGGTGCTGGGGCAATACCTCAACCAGAATCTGCCGGGAAAACGCTATTTCTACGTCACCTCCGATTACACCTGGGGCCACACCAGCGAAAGTTCGCTGCGCCAGGCCACCGGCACCACTGACCAGAACAAGCACCCTGGGGTGAAGACCGCCTTCCCCGGCGCCCGGCTGTCCGACTATCGCAAGGCCCTGCAGCAGGCGGCCAGCAGTGACACCGAAGTGCTGGTGCTCGTACTGTTCGGCGAGGATCTGGTGCGCGCCATGCGCATCGCCGATGAACTCGGCCTGAACACCAAGATGCAGATCGCCGTGCCCAACCTGACCCAGAGCATGGTCGAGCTCGCCGGCCCGGACATCATGCGCGGCGTCCTTGGCACCGAGCCTTGGACCTGGCGCGTTCCCGAACTGGAGGGCTCCGAACGCGGGCAGGCCTTCGTTCGCAACTTCGACGAGCGCTACCAGACCCATCCGTCCAGCTCCGCCGCCTCGGCATACAGCATCGTGCATCAATGGGCCGACGCCGTCACGCGTGCCCGCAGCCTTGCCAGCGAGTCGGTGATCGCCGCGCTGGAAAACCATCACTACAAATTACTCAAGGATGAGCAGCACTGGCGCAGCTTCGATCACCAGAACGTGCAGACGGTGTATGCCGTACGCGTCAAGCCGCGCGAGGAAGTGCTCAGGGACCGTTTCAAGCAGGACTACTTCGAGATCGTCCATCGCCTCGATGGCGACCAGGCAGCGCCTACACTTGCCCAATGGCAGGAAGAGCGGCGCAGCGCCGGACAGGCCAACGCCCTGCAGTAAGCACCTCGGAAGCGGGTTGCCAGCACAGGCGGCCCGCCCTTAGCGGACGGGCTGCCGACGACTCGCGCTCCTCGCTGCCTTGATAGTAGCCGCCCCGCTGCGCATGCCGGCGGGCATCGCCGAGGACGACCACATGAGCACCGCACTCGAACCGTATCAGTCCGGGGTCTTCGACCTGACCCACAAACTGACCGTGGAAAAGCACGGTCACACCGCCCTCATCACTATCAACCATCCGCCGGCCAATACCTGGGATCGCGAATCGCTGATCGGCCTCAAGCTGCTGATCGAGCATCTCGACCATGACGACGCCATCTATGCGCTGGTGATTACCGGCCGGGGTGCCGAATTCTTCAGCGCCGGTGCCGACCTACAGCTGTTCGCCGACGGCGACCGCCTGCGCGCCCGGGAAATGGCGCGCCGCTTCGGCGAGGCCTTCGAGGCGCTGCGTGACTTTCGCGGTGTCACCATCGCGGCGATCAACGGTTTCGCGCTCGGCGCCGGGCTGGAATGCGCGCTGGCCTGTGACCTACGCATCGCCGAACAACATGCGCAGCTCGGCCTGCCGGACGCGGCGGTCGGCCTGCTGCCCTGCGCAGGCGGCACCCAGGCACTGGCGTGGCTGGTCGGCGAAGGCTGGGCCAAGCGGATGGTTCTTTGTGGGGAACGCAT
This sequence comes from Pseudomonas sp. FIP_A4, assembly GCF_036701605.1. Classification (NCBI taxonomy): domain Bacteria; kingdom Pseudomonadati; phylum Pseudomonadota; class Gammaproteobacteria; order Pseudomonadales; family Pseudomonadaceae; genus Pseudomonas; species Pseudomonas sp. FIP_A4. Next base: position 319,375 of record NZ_JAYDXP010000122.1, read on the forward strand.
CACCGCCGAAACGGCACTGCGCATCGGCCTGGTCGAGCAGCTCGCAGAGTCCGGCGAATCACGTGGACATGCCCTGCTGCTGGCGGCTCGCATCGCCCGCCAGAGCCCGGTGGCAATCCGCGCGATCAAACCCTTGATCAATGGCGCTCGCCAGCGTCTGCCGAATACCTTCGCGGCCGCCGAGCGTGAAGCCTTCGTCGAACTGTTCGAGGCCGAGGACACGCTGGAGGGCATCAACGCGTACCTGGAAGAGCGAGAGCCACGCTGGCGTAATCGCTAATACCCACGCGGCGCGTTCAGTAGCGCTCGTAGCGATGGCGATAGTCGTAGCGGCGCTGCTGCAGCGAGCGATAGTCGCGCCCGTCGCGGATCAACGGCGGCCGCTGCTGGTAATGCCGATCCTGCCAGTAGTACGGCCGCCCCGTTTCCCAATGCCGCTGGTAATAGCGCGGCGGCAACTGCCCCTGATAGCGCGGGGGCAGATTGGGCTGATGACGCGGGTAATACGGATACGGACTGCGGGGCTCGTAACGATACGGCGGCACATCGCCGCGATGGATTGGCGTGTCCGCTGGCGCCCACACGCGATTGCCACGATCGGCCTGCGCTGGCGCCAGCCACACCAGACTGCACAGGAGCAACATGACACGAATGTTCATCTGTCACCTCCGAAGCGCATGGCACCCATCCGTCGGTTTGACCGCGGCCGGCGGCCGGCGGTCTCCGAATGCGGACGGGCAGTACGTCGCGATAGACGTGTTCGCCACCGCGACGGCCAGTCGCAGCTTGTTTGCCTGCGGTGGCTTCCCGATAATAGCGGCCCTTCAGCCTCATGGCTCCGCAGCGCGCGACGGAACTTCTGATGACCGAACTCGCCCTGATCATGGTTAGCGCCATCCTGGTCAACAATTTTGTACTGGTACAGTTTCTCGGTCTATGCCCGTTCATGGGCGTCTCGAAGAAGATCGAGACCGCCATCGGCCTGTCCCTGGCGACCACCTTCGTGCTCACACTGGCGGCGATGTGCAGTTACCTCGTGCAGCAGTATGTGCTCAAGCCGCTGGATCTGGAGTTTCTGCGAACCATCAGTTTCATTCTGGTGATCGCGGTGGTGGTGCAGTTCACCGAAATGGTGGTTAACAAGACCAGCCCGCTGCTCTATCGCGTGCTAGGGATCTTCCTGCCGCTGATCACCACCAACTGCATCGTGCTCGGCGTCGCCCTGCTCAACGCCAACAAGAGCGAGTTCACCTTCCTGACCGCCACCGTCAACGGGTTCGCCGCCGGGCTCGGCTTCTCACTGGTGCTGGTGCTGTTCGCCGCCATGCGTGAGCGCATCGCCATCGCCGACGTGCCCCGGTCGTTCCAGGGCGCCTCCATCGGCCTGATCACCGCCGGCCTGATGTCGCTGGCGTTCATGGGCTTCACCGGGCTGATCAAGCTATGAGCCTGGTGCTCGTGGCGGTTCTCGCCCTGCTGGCGCTCTGTCTGGCGTGCGGTGCGATTCTCGGCTTCGCCGCAGTGCGCTTTCGCGTCGAGGGCGACCCCATCGCCGAACAGATCAACGCCCTGTTGCCACAGACCCAGTGCGGCCAGTGCGGCTATCCCGGCTGCAAGCCCTACGCCGAGGCGATTGCCGCCGGCGACAAGATCAATAAATGCCCGCCCGGCGGCGAAGCGACCATCCAGGCACTGGCCGACCTGCTGGACGTCGAAGCCGAGCCGCTGGACGCTGAAGGCGGCGAGAAACCGCAGATGGTTGCCTTTATCCGCGAGGCCGAGTGCATCGGCTGCACCAAGTGCATCCAGGCCTGCCCGGTGGACGCCATCGTCGGCGCGGCGCGGCAGATGCATACGGTGATCGTCAGCGAATGCACCGGCTGCGACCTGTGCGTCGAGCCCTGTCCGGTGGATTGCATCGACATGATCGAACTGGGCAGCAACCTGCAAAGCTGGAAATGGGATCAGCCGCTGGCGCCCGGCCAGCTGATCGGCACGGATCGGGAGCAGGCCGCATGAGTGTCACGGCGAAGAACGACGCGGGCGTAGCACGCACAAGCCATGCGGATGCCACGAAAGTCTGGGACATTCCCGGCGGCATTCACCCGGCCGAGCACAAGGCGCTGTCCAACCGCACGTCGATCCAGCCGGCGCCGCTGCCCAAGCGGCTGATCGTGCCGCTGGCGCAGCACCTCGGCGCACCGGCCGAGCCGTGCGTGCAGCTCGGCGAGCGCGTACTCAAGGGGCAGAAGATCGCCGATGCTGCAGGCCTGATCAGCGCGCCAGTGCATGCACCGACTTCGGGCGTGGTCAGTTTCATCGGCCCACAGCCTTACCCGCACGCATCCGGCCTGCCCAGCACCGCAATCGTCATCGACAGCGACGGCCTGGAGCAGTGGACCGAACTGCATCCGCAGCCGCATTACCGCTCTGTCGAGCCCGCCGTGCTGCTTGAAATCATCCGCCAGGCCGGCGTCAGCGGTCTTGGCGGCGCGGGCTTTCCCGCCGCAGTCAAACTGGGCGCACGCACCACGCAGAAAATTCACACCCTGATCATCAACGGCACCGAATGCGAGCCGTACATCACCGCCGACGACCTGCTGATGCGCGAGCAGGCCGAACAACTGGTGGCCGGGATCGAGATTCTTGCCTATCTGATCGGACCCGAGACGATCCTCATCGGCATCGAGGACAACAAACCCGAGGCCATCGCCGCCGTGCGCGCGGCGGTCGGTGAGCGACCATTCACCGTCAAGGTGTTCCCGACCAAGTATCCGTCGGGCGGCGAGAAACAGCTGATCCAGATCCTCACTGGCGAGGAGGTGCCCAGCGGCGGCCTGCCGGCGGACATCGGCATGCTCTGCCAGAACGTCGGCACCTGCGTGGCCATCCACGACGCGGTGCTGCTCGGCAAACCGCTGATCTCACGTGTCACCACGCTCACCGGCGAAGCGCTGGCTCGCCCGATGAACGTCGAGGCGCTGATCGGCACGCCGGTGCGCGAACTGCTGGAGTTCGCCGGGCTCGACGCGTCCCGCCTCGACCGCCTGCTCATGGGCGGCCCGATGATGGGTTTCACCTTGCCCAGTCTCGACGTGCCGCTGATCAAGACCACCAATTGCTTGCTGGCCGTCACGGCCGCCGAGCTGCCGCCGCCCGCGCCGGCGCTGCCATGCATTCGCTGTGGCGAGTGTGCCGAAGCCTGTCCCGCCAGCCTGCTGCCGCAGCAGCTGCACTTCTTCGCGCTCGGCCACGAGCATGCGCAGCTGCGCGCGCACAACCTGTTCGACTGCATCGAATGCGGCGCCTGCGCCTACGTCTGCCCATCGAGCATTCCCTTGGTGCAGTACTACCGGGCGGCCAAGGCGGAAATCCGCGAGCTGGAGCTCAAGCAGCAGAAGGCCGAACACTCCAAGCAGCGCTTCGAGATGCGCCAGGAGCGCTTGCGCCGAGCCGAGGAGCACAAGGAAGCAGAGCGCAAGGCCCGCGCCGAGAAAGCCGCACGCGCCAAGGCAGCGCAGACGCCGCCCGCCGGAGCGCCAGCACAGGACGATGCTGTCGCCGGCAAGAGCAGCCCGTTGAGCGACGAGCAGAAGCGCCTGAAGATCGAGGCCAGTCTGGCCCAGGTCGCGCTGAAGAAGGCCGAAAAACAGCTGGCGGCACACGCCACTGAGGAACTGCAGGCGCAGGTAGCTGAACTGCGGCAAGCCGCCGAAGCCGCACAACGGGCGCTGGCCGCTGCCGTACCGCCGGCTGCGCCCCAGCCCGCGGGGGACGAAGCGCTGAAAAAAGCCAAGATCGAGGCCGCGATGCTCCGGGCGCAGATTCGCAAGCTGGAAAAAATCGAAGCCCCGGACGACGACCAGCAGACCGAACTCGCCCGCCTGCGCCAGCAGCTGCACGCAGCCGAGACGGCCCTGGCGGAAGCTGAAAGCGCCGCGCCCAGCGCACCCGCCAGCCCCGCAGGCGACGAGGCCCTGAAGAAAGCCAAGATCGAAGCCGCGATGCTCCGGGCGCAGATTCGCAAGCTGGAAAAAATCGAAGCCCCGGACGACGACCAGCAGGCCGAACTGGCTCGCCTGCGTCAGCAGCTGCACGCGGCCGAGACGGCCCTGGCCGCATCCGCAAGCGCCGCGCCCAGCGCACCCGCCAGCCCCGCAGGCGACGAGGCGCTGAAGAAAGCCAAGATCGAAGCCGCGATGCTCCGGGCACAGATTCGCAAGCTGGAAAAAATCGAAGCCCCGGACGACGACCAGCAGGCCGAACTCGCCCGCCTGCGCCAGCAGCTGCACGCAGCCGAGACGGCCCTGGCGGAAGCTGAAAGCGCCACGCCCAGCGCACCCGCCAAACCCGCGGGCGACGAGGCGCTGAAGAAAGCCAAGATCGAACTAGCACTCAAGCGCGCCGAGCTGAAGAAAGCCGAACAGGCGGGCTGCGCGGATGCTGAGCTGGCCCGCCTGCGCGACGCCCTCGCTGCCGCCGAGCAGGCCCTGCATGCCGCCGAGGCAGACTCCGGAAAGCCCGCACCGGTCCTGTTACGCACCAGCAAACCGGGCGTCGACGAACGCTTGCGCGAATTGAAGACCAACGTGGCGTTTGCCCGCGCCGACCTGCGCAAGCTCGAACGCGACCCGGCCAGCGCCGCAGCCAGTCTGGAATCGGCACGCGCCCGTCTGCAGGCCGCCGAGCGACGCCTGGCCGAGCACATGGACGGCTGACGAGGCCGCACCAAACACACCCTCATGGTCGCGCCGGCAGCGGCGCCACCGCACAAAACCACAGGAACCACAGCACCAATGGCCCTGCCCCGCATCACATCGCCCCATGCCCAGGGCGGCAACCGCACCCAGCGCGTTATGCTGCTGGTGCTCGCCGCGACGCTGCCCGGCGTGATTGCCCTGACCTGGCTGTACGGCGCCGGCACGCTGATCAACCTGTGCTGGGCCAGCGCAGTGGCACTGGCCTGCGAAGCGGCCGTCCTCCAGCTGCGCGGCCGTCCGGTGCGCTTCTTCCTGCGCGATGGCAGCGCACTGGTCACCGCCGTGCTGCTGGCGCTGGCGCTGCCACCCTACTCTCCCTGGTGGCTGACGCTCATCGCCACTGGCATCGCCATCGTCTTCGGCAAGCAGTTGTATGGCGGGCTGGGGCAGAACCCCTTCAACCCGGCGATGGTCGGTTACGTAGTCGCGCTGATTTCCTTCCCAGTGGAGATGACCACCTGGCCGGTGCCCCATGGCGTCGGCCTTCTGGATGGATTGCGGCAGATACTCGGTATCGGTTCGCTGCCCGACGGCTGGAGCCAGGCCACCGCGCTGGACGTGCTCAAACTCAACAACCGGCTGACCATCGAGGAGTTGTGGCGCAACCCCGCCTTCGGGCATTTCGGCGGCATCGGCTCGGAGGTGGTCAATCTCGCCTTCCTCGCGAGCGGCCTGTTTCTTCTGCATCGGCGATTGTTCAGCTGGCACGCACCGGTCGGCATGCTCGGCGCGCTGGCGCTGATGAGCCTGCTGTTCTGGAACGGCGCCGGCTCCGACAGCCACGGCTCGCCGCTGTTCCACCTGCTCAGCGGCGCCACCATGCTCGGCGCCTTCTTCATCGTCACCGACCCGGTGAGCGGCGCCACCAGCACCCGGGGCCGACTGATCTTCGGTGCCGGCGTCGGCGTCCTGGTGTATGTGATCCGCGCCTGGGGCGGCTATCCGGATGGCGTCGCTTTTGCCGTGCTGCTGATGAACCTCGCGGCGCCGACGATCGACTACTACACGCGCCCGCGCACCTATGGCCATCGCAAGGCCGAGCGCGGCTTCAAGCTGGGCGAATGACATGATGCTTCCGGAAATCAGCCGCTCGATGCTGAAGAACGCCGCCGTACTCGGCCTGTTCGCCATCGTCACCGTGGGCACCGTCACACTGCTGCAGCAGGGCACCGCCGAACGCATTCAGGCCGCCGAGCGCGAGGCGCAGGTTCGCGCGCTCGGCGAGATCCTGCCCCCGGGCAGCTACGACAATCATCTGCTCGACAACGTGGTCGAGGTGCATGATCGGCTGCTGGGCAACCGCCAGCCGCTGCCCGCCTACATCGCCCGCAAGGATGGCCAGCCGGTTGCGGTCATTCTCCAGGCCACCGCGCCAGACGGCTACAGCGGCGCCATCCGCCTGCTGGTCGGGGTGCTCGCCGACGGCCGCCTGGCTGGCGTACGCGTCCTCAGCCACCGGGAAACCCCGGGCCTGGGCGACAAGATCGAGCTGGCAAAAAGCAACTGGATCCATGCCTTTGCCGGCAAGTCGCTGAGCGACCCCGACGAAGCGGGCTGGGCAGTGAAGAAGGATCGAGGCGACTTCGACCAGTTCGCCGGCGCCACCATCACCCCGCGCGCCGTGGTCGGTGCGGTGCATCGCGCGCTGCAGTACTTCGATGCGCACAAGAGCGAACTGCTGCAGGGCACCGATACCGCTGCGGACGCCGCGGCCGCTCCGGTTGACCAGCCCGCCACCACCATCCACTCGCGCGCCGGCACGGCAACCAGCGACGAGCTGCGTGCCCGCGAGCCGGCCGTCACGCCGCAAGGGAGCACGCCATGAGCACACCCAGCTACCGCGAACTGACCCTCAACGGACTGTGGAAAAATAACCCCGGCCTGGTACAGCTGCTGGGCTTGTGCCCGCTGCTGGGCGTGAGCAACTCGGCCGTTAACGCGCTGGGCCTGGGGCTGGCGACCATGCTCGTGCTGGCCTGCTCGAACATTGCCGTATCGCTGGTACGCGGCGTGGTGAATACCGCCGTGCGCCTGCCGGCCTTCGTGATGATCATCGCCGCACTGACCACCTGCATCGAGCTGCTGATGCAGGCCTTCACCTACGAGCTGTACCAGATTCTGGGTATCTTCATCCCGCTGATCACCACCAACTGCATCATCCTTGGCCGCGCCGACGGCTTCGCCGCCAAGCACAAGCCGCTGGTGGCCGGCTACGACGGACTGGTGATGGGCCTGGGTTTCTGTCTGGTGCTGGTGGTGCTCGGCAGCATCCGCGAACTGCTTGGTACAGGCGCGCTGTTCGCCAACATGCAGCTGCTGCTCGGCCCGCTGGCGGCCAACTGGCAGATCACGCTGATCAAGGACTACCAGGGTTTCCTGCTGGCGATTCTACCGCCCGGCGCCTTCATCGTGCTGGGCCTGCTGATCGCGCTGAAGAACCGCATCGACGAACAACTCGCCGCCCGCGCCGCGGCGCGCGAACCGAAGGTCGCCGCAGCGAGCCGGCGGGTGCGTGTCACCGGGGTCATCGAATGAAGCTGCGTGAATGAATGCCACAAAACGCCGGGAGATCTTCCGACGCCTGCACGAAGACAACCCCGAGCCCAAGACCGAGCTGGCGTACAGCACACCGTTCGAGCTGCTGATCGCTGTGATTCTTTCGGCGCAGGCGACCGATGTCGGGGTGAACAAGGCCACCGCTCGGCTGTTTCCGGTAGCCAATACCCCGGAAGCGATCTACGCCCTCGGCTATGACGGGCTCTGCGAGTACATCAAGACCATCGGTCTGTATCCGAGCAAGGCAAAGAACGTCATCGAGACCTGCCGGATTCTGGTGGAAAAGCACGGCAGCCAGGTGCCGGACAATCGCGAAGACCTCGAGGCGCTGCCGGGCGTGGGTCGCAAGACCGCCAACGTGGTGCTCAACACGGCCTTTCGCCAGTTCACGATGGCGGTTGATACGCACATCTTTCGCGTCAGCAACCGCACCGGCATCGCGCCAGGCAAGAACGTGCTGGAGGTCGAGCGCAAGCTGATCAAGTTCGTGCCCAAGGAGTATCTGCTCGACGCCCACCACTGGCTGATCCTGCATGGTCGCTATGTCTGCAAAGCTCGCAAACCGCAGTGTGGGAGCTGTCGTATCGAGGACCTGTGCGAATACAAGTACAAGACCTCAGACGATTAAGTTCACCTGATAAATTCTTCTGTCACGATTGAAAAAATCTTTTTTACCGAGCCCGGTTTTGCCGCTATAAGGTGCGCCAAAGCGCCCAGTAGCCTTGGAGTGAACACGTGGCCGAGAAAGAAGATATCCAGATCGAAGACGATTTCATCGCCGAAGACGACGACGAAACCACCGATGCCCCTGCCGAAGTCGCCAAGACCAACCTGACCAAGCGCCGCATCATCGACAACCTGCTAGAAGAGCGACGCCTGCAGAAGCAGCTCAACGACTTCGATTTCGACCTGTAGAAGGTCAGTCGCGGCGCTGCGGCGAGAGCAGCTCGATCTTGTAGCCGTCCGGATCCTCGATGAACGCCAGGATGCTCGAGCCATGCTTCATCGGCCCCGGCTCACGGGTGACCTTGCCACCACGGGCACGAATGTCCTCGCAGGCCTTGTAGACATCTTCGACCTCCAGGGCGATATGGCCGTAGCCATCGCCCAGCGCGTAATGCTCCACTCCCCAGTTCTGCGTCAGCTCGATCACGCTGTTATGCGCCTCGTCGCCATAGCCGACGAACGCCAGGGTGAACTGGCCATCCGGGTAATCCTTGCGGCGCAGCAGCGTCATGCCCAGCACTTCGGTATAGAAGGCGATGGATTTGTCCATGTCGCCAACGCGCAGCATGGTATGCAGCAGTCTCATGGGTAGGTTCTCCTCGCAGATACGGTGCATAAAGCAAGACCCCGGCGCAGGGCCGGGGTCGGGTCAGGCTCGGGTCCGCGCAGCTTATCAGAGCGGCGAACGGCCTTTGCCAGCGGCGATGCGCATGCGCAGGGCGTTCAGCTTGATGAAGCCACCGGCGTCGGCCTGGTTGTAGGCGCCGGCATCGTCCTCGAAGGTGGAGATGCGGGTGTCGAACAGGCTGTCGTCGGATTTGCGGCCGGTGATGATGACGTTGCCCTTGTACAGCTTCAGGCGCACCACGCCGTTCACGTGTTCCTGGGAGGCGTCGATCATGGTCTGCAGCATCTGGCGCTCGGGGCTCCACCAGTAGCCGTTGTAGATCAGGCTGGCGTACTTGGGCATCAGCTCATCCTTCAGGTGAGCGACTTCGCGGTCCAGGGTGATCGACTCGATGGCGCGGTGGGCCTTCATCATGATGGTGCCGCCGGGGGTTTCGTAGCAGCCGCGGGACTTCATGCCCACATAGCGGTTTTCCACGATGTCCAGGCGACCGATGCCGTTGGCGCCGCCGATCTCGTTCAGCTTGGCCAGCACGGTGGCCGGGGTCATCTCGACGCCGTCGATGGCGACGATGTCGCCCTTGCGGTAGGTCAGTTCGATGTAGGTGGGAACGTCAGGCGCCTTCTCTGGGGAGACGGACCAGCGCCACATGTCTTCCTCGTGCTCGGTCCAGGTGTCTTCCAGCACGCCGCCTTCATAGGAGATGTGCAGCAGGTTGGCGTCCATGGAGTACGGGGACTTCTTGCCGGCCTTGGCGAAATCGACCGGGATCTTCGCCTTTTCGGCGTAGGCCATCAGCGTTTCACGGGAAGTCAGGCCCCACTCGCGCCAGGGCGCGATCACCTGCACGCCCGGCTTGAGCGCATAGGCGCCCAGCTCGAAACGCACCTGGTCGTTGCCCTTACCGGTGGCGCCATGAGAGATGGCGTCGGCGCCGGTCTCGTTGGCGATCTCGATCAGGCGCTTGGCGATCAGCGGACGGGCAATGGAGGTGCCCAGCAGGTATTCGCCTTCGTAGATTGTGTTGGCGCGGAACATCGGGAACACGAAGTCGCGGACGAATTCTTCGCGCAGGTCGTCGATGTAGATTTCCTTGACGCCCATCGCCTGTGCCTTGGCGCGAGCCGGCTCGACTTCCTCACCCTGGCCCAGATCGGCAGTGAAGGTCACCACTTCACAGTTGTAGGTGTCTTGCAGCCACTTGAGAATCACCGAGGTGTCCAGGCCACCGGAATAGGCCAGAACCACCTTCTTAACGTCCGCCATGCCATCAGCTCCACGGTTGTACGGAAAACCGTGGATTCTACCGATCACGGGGCTGTATTTACAGGGGCGCGCGCCTCAGCTAGCCGGTGTCGTCGGCGCCGTCGCTGCGGTCTCGCTGACCGGTTCGCGCTCCAGACGCAGCGTCACGCGGCGATTCTTCGCCCGTGCCGCGGCGCTGTCGTTGCGTACCAGCGGATAGCGCTCGCCATGAAAGCGGAGGGTAATCTGCGCCTCCGGCACGCCGTTGGCCTGCAAGTACTCCTGGACCGCCACCGCCCTTCTGCGCGACAGATCGCGATTGGTCAGGCGGTTGCCGCTGTTGTCCGAATGCCCGTCGAGCACGATGCGATTGACGCTGGGATCGGCCTTGAGGAACTGCAGGATGATGTCCAGCTTGGCCCGAGCGACATCGTCCAGCACCACGTCGCCGGACGGAAAACCGACCTGCGACTGGCGCACCTGATCGTAGTTGACCGGCAGCAGCTTGGCCGCGCACGCGCGATAGTCTTCGTACGCCTTGGCGAATCGCGCCGGCAGCAGGCGCACCTCCAGCGTTTCGCCGCCGTGCAGGGTGCGGTGACGCACGACCGGGCTACGGCCTTCGAGCAGCCCGCTGAGCAGGCGTCCGGCCTGCAGATGCGAGCTGTTGAACGGAATCTCCCCGCCACCGACCGATACCACGCCCAGGTTGATATCGCCTCGCGCCGGCTGCCAGGGCGCCGCGGCCGCATAGAGCGTGGCCGCCCCCGCGCCCAGCCAGCGTTGCGGGGACTGCAGACGGAAGATCGCCTCCTCGCCGGCGCGCCGGACGAACTGCCCGCTGCCGAAACCGGCGATCGGCTGGCTCAGGCGGCACTCGAACTGATCCCCCTCGACATGCCATTGCACCCGCTCCAGACGGGTCTGGAAGGTGATAGCGTCGGCCGGGGAGGCCAACAGGCAGCACAGCACGAGCGGACGCAGGCGCACGGGAAACTCCGGAGAGAACGCATTCCTCCGGGGTATCGGAGCGATGCCACAAAACTTGAGTCGCTACCGCCCGCGCACGCTCCGGACTCCCGGGCGCGACACGTGCCGCCGGCAGGCTTTTCCGGTAGCATTCGCGCACGTTTCACCCGCCAGGAAACCCGCATGTCCGACCGAATCACCCTGCTGCGCCCCGACGACTGGCATATCCACCTGCGCGACGGCGCGGTGCTATCGCACACCGTGGCCGACGCCGCGCGCCAGTTCGCCCGCGCGATCATCATGCCCAACCTGGTGCCGCCAGTACGCAACGCCGATGAAGCCGCCGCCTATCGCCAGCGTATCCTCGCCGTCCGCCCGGACGGCAGTCGCTTCGAGCCCCTGATGGTGCTCTACCTCACCGACAGCACCAGCGCCGAAGACGTGCGCGCCGCCAAGGCCAGCGGCTTCGTGCACGCGGCCAAGCTCTACCCTGCCGGCGCCACGACCAACTCGGCATCGGGCGTGACGCGGATCGACAACATCTTCCCGGTATTGGAAACGATGGCCGAGGTCGGCCTGCCTCTGCTCGTGCACGGCGAGGTGACGCGCAGCGAAATCGACATATTCGACCGCGAGAAGCATTTCATCGACGAGCAGCTGAGCCGTGTGACCGAGCGCTTCCCGCAGCTGAAGGTAGTGTTCGAGCACATCACCACGCGTGATGCCGTGCAGTTCGTCGAGGCGGCCGGGGCCAATGTCGGCGCCACCATCACCGCCCACCACCTGCTGTATAACCGCAACCACATGCTGGTCGGCGGCATTCGCCCACATTTCTTCTGCCTGCCCATTCTGAAGCGCAACGTGCATCAGGAAGCACTGCTAGATGCCGCTACCAGCGGCAATCGGAAGTTCTTCCTCGGCACCGATTCGGCGCCACATGCCCAGCACGCCAAAGAATCCGCCTGTGGCTGCGCAGGCTGCTATACCGCGCATGCGGCCATCGAGCTGTATGCCGAGGCCTTCGAACAGCGCAACGCGCTGGACCGGCTGGAAGCCTTCGCCAGCCACTTCGGCGCCGACTTCTACGGCCTGCCGCGCAACACCGATCAGATCACCCTAGTGCGCGACGCCTGGGAAATGCCGGCCAGCCTGCCGTTCGGCGAGCAGCAGCTGATTCCGCTGCGCGCCGGGGAAATCCTGCGCTGGCGCCTGGAGGCAAGCCGATGAGCGACGAGCATTTCGACGACGAACTGGACACCAACCAGCCGGGCCGCCCTCGTTCGCCAATGGCGCGCCGCTTCCGCGGCTTCCTGCCCGTCGTCATCGACGTCGAGTGCGGCGGTTTCAACTGCGCCACCGACGCCTTGCTGGAAATCGCTGCGGTGACCATCGGCATGGATGAGCAGGGCCTGCTCTATCCGCAGGAGACGCAGTTCTTTCGCGTCGAACCGTTCGCCGGCGCCAACATCGAGCCGGCAGCATTGGAATTCACCGGCATCAAGCTCGATCACCCGTTGCGCATGGCAGTCAGTGAAGACCACGCGCTGCACGAGATCTTCCGCAACGTGCGCAAGGCAGTGAAGTCCAGTGGCTGCAAGCGGGCGATTCTGGTCGGTCACAACAGCAGCTTCGACCTGGGCTTCCTTAACGCCGCGATCGCCCGCTGCGATATCAAGCGCAACCCGTTCCATCCATTTTCCAGCTTCGACACCGCCACGCTCGCCGGCCTTGCCTACGGCCAAACCGTACTGGCCAAGGCCTGCCAGGCTGCCGGGATCGATTTCGACGGGCGCGAGGCACACTCGGCACGCTACGACACCGAGAAGACGGCCGAACTGTTCTGTGGGATCGTCAACCGCTGGCGGGAAATGGGTGGCTGGGAAGAGTTCGACGAATAACCCCACAGCGACATCCGCCGCGGCGGCGAGGCGTCTGAAACGCCCCCGCTAGAATGTAAAAGGCCAGTCTCGCGACTGGCCTTTTACCTTGCTGCGCTCCGCTTACAGCGGCTTACCGCGATTACCATGCTGACTGACGAAGGCCTGAACCGCCTTCAACTCATTGGCCAGCACCGTGCAGCGCTCAGGCCGCTCGAACAGATCGGCCAGGTGCACCGGCAGCCCGAGCGCCTTGCCCACTCCTGCCTTCTGCACTGCCTCAGGGAACTTCACCGGATGAGCGGTGCCCAGCGTCACCATCGGCACGCTCAGGCTGCGTCGACATTCACGCGCGGCGCGCACGCCAATCGCGGTGTGCGGATCGAGCAATTCACCGGTTTCGCGGAACACTTCGGCAATGGTCGCGCAGGTCTGCGCATCATCCACCGCAAGCGAATCGAATAGCTTGCGCGCCTCGGTCCAGCGGTCTTCCTCGACCGACAACTTGCCGCTGGCCCTGAACGCATCCAGCAGATCAGCCACGGCCTTGCCATTACGCCCGTGCAGGTCGAACAGCAAACGCTCGAAGTTGGACGACACCATGATATCCATCGACGGCGACAACGACGGGTGCAGGGTGTCCTTGTCGTAGCGATTGCCGGACATGAAGCGGTGCAGGATGTCGTTGCGGTTGGTGGCGACGATCAGCTGGCTCACCGGCAGGCCCATGTTGCGCGCCAGGTAACCGGCAAAGATGTCGCCGAAGTTGCCAGTCGGCACCGAGAACGCTACCGAACGTGCAGGACCACCCAGCTGCAGCGCCGCATGGAAGTAGTAGACGATCTGGGCCATGATCCGCGCCCAGTTGATCGAGTTGACCGCCACCAGCCGGGTGCCCTTGAGGAAGCCCTGGTCGGCGAAGCTGGCCTTGACCATCTCCTGGCAGTCGTCGAAGTTGCCTTCGATGGCGATGTTGTGGATGTTGTCGCCGGCGATGGTGGTCATCTGCCGGCGCTGCACTTCCGACACTCGGTTATGCGGATGCAGGATGAAGATGTCGACGTTCTCGCAGCGGCGGCAACCTTCGATGGCGGCCGAGCCGGTATCGCCGGAGGTCGCACCCATGATCACCACGCGCTCGCCGCGCTTGGCCAGCACGTAGTCGAGCAGGCGGCCGAGCAGCTGCAGGGCAAAATCCTTGAACGCCAGGGTCGGGCCGTGGAACAGCTCCAGCACCCACTCGTTACCGTTCAGCTGGCGCAGCGGCGCCACCGCAGCGTGGGCAAATACGCCACCTTCGCCAGTGGCGTAGGTCTGCTCGAGAATCTGCTTGAAATCGGCATCCGGAATGCTGCCGCTGACGAACGGCCGCATCACCCGGAAAGCCAGCTCGTGGTACGGCAGCCCCGCCCAGGAGGCGATCTCCTCGACGGTGAAGCGCGGCAGGTTTTCCGGCACATAGAGGCCGCCGTCGCTGGCCAGACCGGCCAGCAGCACATCTTCGAAATTCAGGGCCGGAGCCTGGCCGCGGGTACTGATGTAGCGCATTTTGCAAACCTTCGGTTTGAGCCTGAAACCGCAAGCAGCAAGGCCTACGGCTCGTAAGCTCCGGTTAGTTCAGTTGTTCGACGCGAATCCGCACGACCTTGTCCGCCACGTCGTCGAGCGCTTCGAGCGCGGCAATCGCGTCATCGATGCGCTGCTCGACAACCCGATGGGTGACCAGAATCACCGGCACCAGGCCATCATGCTCCTCGACTTCCTTCTGCATGATCGACTCGATGTTGATCCCGCGCTCGGAGAGGATGGTGGCGACCTGCGCCAGCACACCCGGATGATCCTTGGCCTGGATGCGCAGGTAGTACGCGCTCTCGCAGGCAGTAATCGGCAGGATCGGGTGATCGGACAGCGAATCCGGCTGGAATGCCAGATGCGGCACGCGATTATGCGGGTCGGTGGTCAGCGCACGGGCGACATCGACGAGATCGGCCACCACCGCCGATGCGGTCGGCTCCATGCCGGCCCCGGCGCCGTAGTAAAGCGTGCTGCCCACGGCATCGCCATTGACCATCACTGCATTCATCACGCCATTGACGTTGGCGATCAGGCGATCCGCGGGAATCAGAGTCGGGTGCACGCGCAGCTCGATACCCGCTTCGGTGCGACGTGCCACACCTAGGTGCTTGATACGATAACCCAGCGCTTCGGCATAGTTGACGTCGGCGGTAGTCAGCTGGCCGATGCCTTCGGTATAGGCTTTGTCGAACTGCAGCGGAATGCCGAAGGCAATGGAAGCTAGGATGGTCAGCTTGTGCGCAGCGTCGATGCCTTCGACATCGAAGGTCGGATCGGCCTCGGCGTAACCCAGTGCCTGTGCCTCCTTGAGCACGTCCGCGAAGGCCCGCCCCTTGTCGCGCATCTCGGTGAGAATGAAGTTGCCAGTGCCGTTGATGATCCCGGCCACCCAGTTGATACGGTTGCCGGCCAGCCCTTCGCGAATCGCCTTGATTACCGGAATGCCACCGGCCACCGACGCCTCGAATGCGACGATCACGCCCTTCTCGCGGGCTTTGGCGAACAGTTCGTTGCCGTGGACAGCGATCAGCGCCTTGTTGGCGGTAACCACGTGCTTGCCGTTATCGATGGCCTTGAGCACCAGCTCGCGCGCCAGCGTATAACCGCCGATCAGCTCTACGACGATATCGATCTCGGGATTGTTGACGACGTCGAACACGTCATCGGTTACCGGGGTGCCGGTGGTGTCGCACTTGGGGTTTGGCTGGCGTGTGGCGATCTGCGCGACCTCGATGCCACGTCCGGCGCGGCGGGCAATCTCCTCGGCGTTGCGCTTGAGCACATTGAAGGTACCGCCACCGACGGTTCCCAGCCCACAGATGCCAACTTTCACCGGTTTCAAGCTGCACTCCCCCATTTACGGCGATCGACCGGGGGCACCGGCCGAACAAAAGAGTCGCACATTACGAAGGGCGTCGCCGTTAGTCAATCGGCCATCGCCGCGTCATCGACACCAGCCAGGCCCAGCCGCCGATGCCGCTACGCCAGCAACTCATCCGCCTGTGCGCTGAGGCTTTTGCTGCCCCTAGCAATGTCGTACCGCGCCCGGCCGAGGCACGAGCCCACCATCAGGTGCACGCCTCGGCGGATTGCGCATCGACCCGCCGAGGCGTGGCGACGAATCAGCTCGGGCCAGCCGTCAGTTGGCCTGCAGCGCCAGCTCCGCCAGCTGCGGTGCGGGCTGATAACCAGGAATCATCTGACCGTCGGCGAGGATAATGGCAGGCGTACCCTGCACGCCGATCAGCTGGCCGAGAGCGTACTGCTTGGCAATCGGGCTGTCGCAGCTGGCCTGCGGCACATCCTTACGCGCCTTGGCCAAGTTCATCGCGGCCTGGCGATCCTTCGCGCACCAGACGCTGGTCAGAGTATTGGCACCGTGACTACCCATGCCTTGGCGCGGAAAGGCGACGTACCGTACCTCCACGCCCAGACGGTTCAGCTCGGGAACCTCGCTATGCAGCTTCTGGCAATAGCCGCAATCGGTGTCGGTGAAGACGGTGATGTGGGTTTTCGGATTCTTCGGCGCGAACACCACCATCTCGCTCGCCGGAATCGCGTCGATCTCCCGCGCGACCGACTGACTCTGCGCCTGTTCGGTAAGGTTGACTGCCCGGCCGTCTTGAAAACGATAGAGGAAGCCCTGCAAGACGAACTGGCCGTCGGCGCTGGCGTAAAGCTGGCGACCGCCCTTCAGCTGCACCTGATAGAGCCCCGACATCGGACTTTCGGCAATCGCCTCGATCGGCAGGTCCGGCTGAGCCGTTTGCAGCGTCTTGCGAATCGCCTGATCAGGGTCAGCAGCGAAGACGAAGGTACTGGCCAGGCTGGCGACCACGACGGTAAACAAACGAATCGCGCCCATGAAAACTCCTGCAACGACGGTCGAGAAAAGGCGTACAGCCTATCACAGCAGCCGCCTGCAAATCGTTGCATGCAAGCCGACAGGCACAAACACCGAAGCGCGTCGCAGATTGGTGCGATTTTCCTCAACCACTCGCAGCTAGCCCCGCGGATGGTGCTCGGCATGCAGCGCCTGCAGGCGCGCGCGCGCGATGTGCGTATAGATCTGCGTAGTCGATAGATCGCTGTGGCCAAGCAGCATCTGCACGGTACGCAGATCGGCGCCATGATTGAGCAGATGCGTTGCAAAGGCATGCCGCAGGGTATGCGGCGAGATGGCGGCAGCGATCCCGGCCTGCCTGGCATGCAGTTTGATTCGATGCCAGAACGTCTGGCGTGTCATCGGATCGCCTCGCCGACTCAGAAATTCGACATCGCCCAGCTTATCGCCAAGCAACAGGCCACGCGCGTCGCGTCGATAGCGCTCCAGCCAGTACATGGCTTCATCGCCCAGCGGCACCAGGCGCTCCTTGTTGCCCTTGCCGAAGGTGCGTAATACACCCTGGCGCAGGCTTATCTGCTCCTGACGCAGACCTACCAGCTCACTGACGCGCAGGCCGCAGGCGTAGAGCACCTCGAGCATCGCGCGGTCGCGCAGGCCAAGCGCATCACCAATATCCGGCGCGGCCAGCAGCGCTTCGACGTCGGCCTCGGACAAGGCCTTGGGTAGCGATCGGCCCAGTCGCGGCAGCTCGATCCTCAGCGTCGGATCGCTCTCCACCAAACCTTCACGCAGCAGATAGCGATAGAAGCCACGCATACCGGAGAGAAACCGCGCGGTCGAACGCGCCTTGTAGCCATTGGCCAGGCGCCAGGCCAAGTGATCGAGAATGGCGTCGCGGCCCACACCGACCAGGGAAGCCCCACGCTCCGCGAGCCAACCATTGAACAGGGCAAGGTCACTGCAATAGGCGTCGCGCGTATTGTCTGCTAGGCCTTTCTCCAGCCACAGCGCATCCAGAAAACGATCAATGATTGGATCGTGTAGTGCCGGCATATCGAGACTCTCGTAAATTACCCGCGAATCTGCCACTCAGCACCGCCCGTGCCTCACCGGCAATAACGTGGGGGACGGGCATAAAAAAAGCAGCCCGCAGGCTGCTTTTTTCGTGCATCGAGAAATGCGCTCTCAGGACAGCTTTTCCTTGATGCGTGCGGCCTTACCGGACAGATCGCGCAGATAGTACAGCTTGGCCTTGCGTACGTCGCCGCGGCGCTTGACGCTCAGGCTGTCGACGACCGGGCTGTAGGTCTGGAAGGTACGCTCGACACCCACACCGTTGGAGATCTTACGGACGGTGAAGGCGCTGTTCAGGCCGCGGTTACGCTTGCCGATCACCACACCTTCGAAGGCCTGAAGACGCTGACGATCGCCTTCCTTCACCTTCACCTGGACAATCACGGTGTCGCCAGGGGCAAATGCCGGGATTTCTTTGTTCATCTGCTCGGCTTCGAGCTGCTGGATGATCTTGTTGGTCATGCTGTGCTCCTAAGACAAGCCCTTATGGCCTGCCATCGATACGTTGCGTTAACTATCGTCCCGCTGGCGGATGTACTCCTCCAGCAGCTTCTGTTCTTCTCCAGAAAGCGAGCGGCTATCCAGAAGATCGGCACGGCGCTCCCAGGTTCTCCCAAGGGACTGCTGCAAACGCCAGCGCCGGATGTGTTCATGGTTGCCGCTGAGCAGCACTTCAGGAACACGCTTGTCCGCATACACCTCAGGTCGCGTGTAATGCGGACAGTCGAGCAGGCCGTCAGTAAACGAATCCTCCTCGGCGGAATCAGCATGGCCCAACGCTCCGGGGAGCAGACGGGTCACTGCATCGATCAGCACCATCGCCGGCAGCTCGCCACCGGACAACACGTAATCACCGATCGACCACTCCTCATCTACGTGCGCTTCGATGAAACGCTCGTCGATACCTTCATAGCGGCCAGCGATGAGGATCAATGCCTCCTCCTTCGCCAACTGCCGGACATCCGCCTGTTTCAGCTGACGCCCCTGCGGCGAAAGATAAATCACCTTCGCCGCTTCCCCAGCCACATGACGTGCGTCCGTCAAGGCGCGCTCCAGCGGCTGGATCTTCATCACCATTCCGGGGCCGCCACCGAATGGTCGGTCATCCACGGTCTGATGACGATCGTCGGTGTAGCTCCGCGGGTTCCAGCAGCACAGCTGCAAGAGCCCCTGCTTGACCGCGCGACTGGTTATCCCGTAATCGCGGATCGCAGCGAACATCTCTGGGAACAGACTGATGACTTCAACGCGCAAACCAGACATGAGGCTCAGAAGTCCGCATCCCAGTCGACCCGCATCTCACCCAGCTCCAAATCGATGCGCTGCACGCACTGATCGGTATAGGGCAGCAGCCGCTCCCGCTCATCCAGGCTGCCGGCGCAGGGCTTGACCACCAGAACGTCATTGGCACCGGTCTCGAGCAGATGATCGACAACACCGAGCAACTGCTCGAGCTGGTTGATGACCTTCAACCCCTGAAGCTGGTACCAGTAGTACTCATCGCTGGCCAGCGCGGGCAGTTCCGTACGTGGAATGCAGATTTCGAAATCCGCGTACGAACGCGCGACCTCGCGATCATTCAGCCCTTTCAGCGACGCCACCAGGATCTTGCCCTGAAGGCGCCCCCTGACCAGCTCGACCTGCTTGACCTCGTCACCTCGCCGCAGCGTCCAGTGACGGTAGTCGAGCAGATTGTCGATCGGATCGGTAAAGGAGTAGACCTTTACGTCACCTCGCACGCCATGCACCGAAACGATCTTGCCGATGACGATAAGATCCTCGGCCGGAGCAGACGTTGCGCTCATGCGATTCAGGCAGCAGCCTTGGCAGCTTCCTTCAGCAGCTGAGCAACACGCTCAGACGGCTGGGCGCCCTGGCTCAGCCAGTACGCGGCGCGCTCCTGGTTCACCGAAAGCTTCACTTCCGCACCGCTGGCGATCGGATTGAAGAAACCGATGCGCTCGACGAAGCGACCATCGCGCGCATTGCGGCTGTTGGTCACGGTCAGGTGGTAGAAAGGGCGCTTCTTGGAGCCGCCACGGGCGAGACGAATAGTTACCATGTGAACATCGTTCCTGTAGTCGGTGCTAACTTAAGGCACACACTTAAAATGGGCCTAGGCCCGAAAGGCCGCGCATTTTACGAGTAAAAGCGACAACCTTCAAGCTGCCAGCCACAAGTAATCCCGGCAAGCAGGGCCGCTTGCAGGCGACCCGTCGTTCAAAGTACCGCCTCAGCTCAGAACTTCGGCATCCCGCCACCGGGGAACATGCCGCCCATACCGCGCATCATCTTGGCCATTCCACCCTTGCCGGTGACTTTCTTCATCATCTTCTGCATCTGCTTGTGCTGCTTGATCAGCCGACCGATGTCCTGCACCTGGGTACCGGAGCCTAGCGCGATGCGACGCTTGCGCGAACCGCTGATGAGATCGGGATTGCGGCGCTCGGCCGGCGTCATCGAGTTGATGATGGCCTCCATCTGCTTGAACTGCTTTTCTGCCGCGCCCTGGGCATTGCCCATCTGCGCAAGGTTAACGCCACCGATCGACGGTAGCTTGTCCATCAGCCCGCCGAGCCCGCCCATGTTCTTCATCTGCTGCAACTGGTCGCGGAAGTCCTCGAGGTCGAAGCCCTTGCCCTTCTTTAGCTTCTTGGTGAGCTTCTCGGCCTTCTCGCGATCGAGGGTCTGCTCGGCCTGCTCGATCAGACTGAGCACGTCGCCCATGCCGAGGATGCGCGATGCGATGCGGTCAGGATGGAACGGTTCGAGCGCGTCGCTCTTCTCGCCCATACCGAGGAACTTGATCGGCTTGCCGGTAATGTGACGTACCGACAGCGCGGCACCGCCACGGGCATCGCCATCGACCTTGGTCAGCACCACGCCAGTGAGTGGCAGCGCGTCGCCAAAGGCACGTGCGGTATTGGCGGCATCCTGGCCGGTCATGGCGTCCACTACGAACAGCGTCTCGACAGGATTGATCGCCGCATGCAGTGCCTGAATCTCGGCCATCATGTCGGCATCGATGGCCAGACGGCCAGCCGTATCCACCAGCACCACGTCGATGAACTTCAGCCGCGCCTCGCGGATCGCCGCCTGGGCAATCTCTACCGGCTTCTGGCTGATATCAGAGGGGAAGAAGGTCACACCCACTTCGCCAGCCAGCGTTTCCAGCTGCTTGATCGCCGCCGGACGGTAGACGTCGGCCGACACGACCATCACCGACTTCTTCTTGCGATCCTTGAGCAGCCGCGCAAGCTTGCCCACGGTCGTGGTCTTGCCCGCACCCTGCAGACCTGCCATCAGCACCACTGCCGGCGGCGCGACACTCAGCGCCAGATCCTCGTTGGCGGCACCCATCAGCTCCTCGAGCTCGGCACGCACGATCTTCACGAACGCCTGGCCCGGCGTCAGGCTCTTCGACACCTCGGTGCCGACCGCACGCTCCTTGACCTTGTTGACGAAGTCCTTGACCACCGGCAGCGCGACGTCGGCCTCGAGCAGGGCCATCCGCACCTCGCGCAGGGTGTCCTTGATGTTGTCCTCGGTCAGCTTCGCCTTGCCCGTGACATGGCGAAGGGTTTGTGACAGGCGATCGGTTAGGTTTTCGAACATGAGGCGTTCCACGTTGGATGTGGTGAAGGCAGCGATTATAGAGACTCGGGGCATCCGGCCGGTACCCCGGCAATGATGCTTTTCATGTAAGCGACCTCCCGCCGCTTTTGCACCTTGGGGGTTTGTGCCACACTCACGGCCTTTCGAGTCGCTACCAGAACCTATGCACCCTCTGCTGCCCAGCCTCACTGCCGCTCTTCTATATGCTGGCGTCACGGGCTATCAAAGTTTGCGTCTGGCACAACGTTCTGTCCCGGACAAACGTCTGCTGCTCGTTCTCGGCGCGTTGGCACTGTTGGCGCACGGCGCCAGCCTGTTCATGCAGCTGCTTTCCCCGAGCGGCCTGCACCTGGACTTTTTCAATGCCTCAAGCCTGATCGCCGCCGCCGTGATCCTGCTGATTCTCCTGGCCCTGCAACGGATGCCGGTTGAGAACCTGCTGGTGTTGCTGTTTCCGCTCGGCTGCCTGACGGTTCTGTTCGCACAGTTCGCGCCGACCGGCACCGCGCCAGCGATTACTGAAGAAGCGGGCATCCTGGCACACATCCTGTTGTCGATCCTGGCTTACGGCATGCTCACCATCGCGGTGTTCCAGGCGCTGCTGCTGCTGCTGCAGGATCACCATCTGAAGAACAAGCACCCATCCGGGCTGATCCGCAACTTCCCGCCGCTGCAAACCATGGAAAGCCTGCTGTTCGGCTTCCTCTGGGCCGGCTGGCTGCTGCTTTCGGCTTCGCTGCTGTCCGGCTGGCTGTTCCTTGACGACCTGTTCGCCCAGCATCTGGTGCACAAAACCCTGCTGTCGGTGGTCGCCTGGGTGGTCTTCGGCCTGCTGCTGTGGGGCCGCCACCAGCTCGGCTGGCGTGGCTACAAGGCCATCCGTTGGACCCTGGTCGGCTTCTGCCTGTTGATGCTGGCGTACTTCGGCAGCAAGCTGGTTCGCGAATTCATCCTGCACATCTAAGACACGGGACAGATACGTGGAACATCTACATCCCGGCCTAGTGGTCGGACTGCTGGTTTTCCTGATCCTATGTTCCGCGTTCTTTTCGAGCTCCGAAACCGGGATGCTCAGCCTCAACCGCTATCGCCTGCGCCATCGCGCCAGAGAAGGCCATCGCGGAGCCAGGCGCGCCATCGACCTGCTGGCGCGACCGGATCGGCTGCTAGGCACCATTCTGGTCGGCAACAACTTCGTCAACATCCTCGCATCTTCGATCGCTACGGTGATCGCCGTGCAGCTGTGGGGCGAAGCCGGTATCGCCATCGCCACCCTCGGCGTGACGCTGCTGTTGCTGATCTTCGGCGAAATCGCGCCCAAGACCTTCGCCGCGCTGCATCCGGAAACGGTGGCCTATCCAGTCAGCCTGCCGCTGGCCGCACTGCAGAAGGTGCTGTATCCGGTGGTCGCCCTGCTCGGCTGGATCAGCAACGGCCTGCTGCGCCTGGCCGGCATCGATCCGACCGCCAAACGCAGCGACAGCCTGTCCAGTGAGGAGTTGCGCAGCGTAGTCCGTGAGTCCGGCAGCGATCTACCGCTGAATCGCCAGAGCATGCTGCTCGGCATCCTGGATCTCGAGCGGGTGACAGTGGACGACATCATGATTCCGCGCAACGAAGTCGCGGGCATCGATCTCGAAGACGATCTGGAAACCATCATCGGCCAACTGCGCACGACCTCGCACACCCGTCTGCCGGTATTCCGCAAGGACATCAACCAGATCGAAGGCATCATCCACATGCGGCACATCGCCCGCCTGCTCAGCCATGATCAGTTGACCCGCGACAGCCTGCTCGAGGCCTGCAGCCCGCCGTACTTCGTGCCGGAGAACACGTCGCTCTCCACCCAGCTGCTCAATTTCCAGAAACAGAAGCGCCGCATCGGCATCGTCGTCGACGAGTACGGCGATGTGATGGGGATCGTGACCCTGGAAGACATCCTCGAAGAAATCGTCGGCGAGTTCAGCAACCAGGACACCCTGCGCAGCCCAGACATCCATCCTCAGGACGACGGCACGCAGGTGATCGATGGCGCCGCGTACCTGCGCGAGATCAACCGGGCACTCGGCTGGCAGCTTCCCTGCGACGGGCCCAGGACGCTCAACGGGCTGATTACCGAAGCCCTCGAACACATTCCCGACAGCGGTATATGCCTGCAGATCGGCCGCTACCGGCTGGAAATCCTGCAGGCCGCGGACAACCGGGTGAAAAGCGTTCGCGCCTGGGCCATCGAGCCTCCTCGAGACGAGTAAGCGGCGCTCTGGCCCGACCGCTAGAGTTGAATCTTGACCGCCGCCGCGGCGCGTTGAGCCTTTGCCCGCGCAGTCTCGAGCGACACGTCGCGGGCCAGCGCCACTCCCATCCGCCGTTGGCCGCTGACACCCGGCTTGCCAAACAGGCGCAGCGACGTGTCCGGCTCAGACAACGCTCCTTCCAGATTGCCGAAGCAGACCTCGGTCGACTCGCCCTCCGCCAGAATGACGGCCGAGGCGGAGGGACCGAGCTGGCGAATCGCCGGGATCGGCAAGCCGAGAATCGCCCGCGCATGCAAGGCGAATTCCGAAAGGTCCTGCGATACCAGCGTAACCAGGCCGGTATCGTGCGGACGCGGCGAAATCTCGCAGAACCAGACCTGCTCGCCCTTGATGAACAACTCCACACCGAACACGCCACGGCCACCCAGTGCGTCGGTCACCGCCAGCGCAATTCGCTCGGCTTGGGCAAGCGCCGCAGCGCAAACCGGTTGCGGTTGCCAGGACTCCTGGTAATCGCCCTTTTGCTGCCGGTGTCCGATCGGCTGGCAGAAGGTGCTGCCGCCGGCATGCCGCACCGTGAGCAGCGTGATCTCGTAATCGAAATCGATGAATCCCTCGACGATGACCCGACCACGCCCGGCGCGCCCGCCGGCCTGCGCGTATTCCCATGCGGCGTCGATGTCCGCCTCGCTGCGCAGCAGCGTCTGCCCCTTGCCGGACGAACTCATCACCGGTTTGATCAGGCAGGGAAAGCCCAGCGCCAGTGCCGCCGCCCGGCATTCTGCCAGTGAGTCGGCGAAATGATAGGGAGACGTCGGCAAGCCCAGTTCCTCCGCTGCCAGGCGCCGAATACCCTCGCGATTCATGGTCAGCTGAGCGGCACGCGCAGTTGGGATCACGGTGAAACCTTCGGCCTCCAGTTCAACCAGCGTGGCAGTGGCAATGGCCTCGATTTCCGGGACGATGTAGTGCGGCTGCTCCTGCTCGATCACAGTGCGCAACGCCGCGCCAACGAGCATGTCGATCACATGGGAGCGATGCGCCACCTGCATGGCCGGAGCGTTGGCGTAGCGATCCACCGCGATCACCTCCACGCCCAGACGCTGCAGCTCGATCACCAGCTCCTTGCCGAGCTCGCCGGAGCCACACAGCAGGACGCGCGTGGCGCTGGCAGTTAGCGGGGTGCCAATTCGGGGCATGGAAGTCCTCGTCGTTCGTCAATCAGCGGCGCACGATGCGCATACCTAAATCAGTTGTCCGCTGGCGCGGGCTCGCTCGGCGCACTGGCGCAACACTTGGCGTCGCTCATCGTTGTCCATGAGCCCCCAGCGACGAATCTCATCGGCGCTGCGCTGGCAGCCCACGCACACGTCGTCCTCACCCAACGCGCAGAGGCTGACGCAGGGCGAGCTGACAGGCTTGTCGCGGTCGCTCACTCGTCCGCCTCCAGCTCGCGCGCGTAGCGCTGGGCGTTGTGTACGTAGTGCGCAGCGCTGGCTTCGAGCATCTTCTTCTGCTCCTCGCTCAGCTCGCGCACCACCTTGCCTGGCGAGCCCACCACCAGCGAGCCGTCAGGTATTTCCTTGCCCTCGGCAATCAGCGTATTGGCGCCGATGATGCAGTGCTTGCCGATCTTCGCGCCGTTGAGGATCACCGCATTGATACCGATCAGGCTGTAATCGCCGACGCTGCAGCCATGCAGCATGGCGTTGTGACCGACGGTAACACCGGTGCCCAGCGTCAGCGGATGCCCCATGTCGGTGTGCATCACGCTGCCATCCTGAACGTTGCTGTTCGGGCCGACATGGATCAGCTCGTTGTCGCCACGCAACACGGCGCCGAACCATACGCTCGCCCCTTCATCGAGACGAACCTTGCCGATCAGCGTCGCCGTCGGAGCAACCCAGCTCTGCGGGTGGGCTTGGACGCGCGATTCTCCCAGACGGTATTTCACATGCGGATCCTCTCTGAATTCCGACGAAAAAGGCGCGGTGCTGGTGGTTGTCAGCGTGCGGCGCGCCCGGTGAGATCGATGAAAGATGCCGAGGCCTTGCGCATCTCGATACCGGCGTCGTAAACCAGATTCACCAGCTCGACGATCATGATCGCCGTCAGCCCCCAGATTTGGTATTCGCCATATCGGTAAGATGGGATGTACCAGCTCTGCCCCTGATAATCGATACGATGCGTGACCTCGCGAGGGTCCTGACAGAAGAAGCTCAGCGGGACGGAGAACACCGAGGCGATCTCCGCGTCGTTGGCGCGATACTCCACGTAATCGGGAACGATGCCGACGTAGGGCGTGACATGAATGCCATGCACCGAAATCAGGCTGCTCAGCGGCCCGATGACTTCAACCATGCCCGGCGCCAGACCGACCTCCTCCTCCGCCTCGCGCAACGCTGTATGCATGAGGTCGCGATCCTCCGGATCGCGGCGCCCCCCGGGAAACGCCACCTCGCCGCCATGCGTCGACAGCCCGCTGGCGCGCAGTGTCAACACCAGCTCCGGATCCTCGCTTCGGGTGATGGGCATCAGGACGGCCGCCTCGGGCAGTCGCCCCTCCGGCTCCAGAAGATGCGGAGAGTAGTCGCGCACCCGGCGAAGAATGGTATCCAGCATAATCATCTCAATTCATCTTTGACCGGCATCATGGCATGAAAGGCGCAACCGCCCAAGGCCCGCCGCAGCGCCCTGTACGCCAGCCTGAACGGCGTGCCGGACCAGCACGCGGGTCGTTGCGCGGAGCCGATGATCCGGCTCGTGTGTTCCGTAGCAATGACCCGCAAAGCGCCTGGAATGTTGCAGCCCGTCGCGTCGCTCGCCAATGCGCTGGCGATATCCGAATCCCCAGAGCCGACGCAGACGCGCTCCCGGTCGGCCCGCCTTTGCGCGCATCCACCGGTAACCTAGAATGTCGCCTCACTGACCGGGTGCAGCAGACCCTCCCGGTACGAGCAGGCGCCATGCCATCGCAACCCCAGGTCTGATGTCGTCGTATTGCAGGAAGAGTTCAGATGCGCTGGCTGTTCGCCGTTTTCTGTTTTACCTTCGCCACTCTTTCCCATGCCAATGCAACGCCGCATCTGGACGGGACGTCGATCGACAAGGTGCTGGTCATCAAGTCCGAACGCCAGCTGCATCTGCTCAGCCGTGGCAAGACCCTCAAGAGTTATCGCGTCTCGCTCGGCAAACAGCCAGCCGGCGCCAAGCTGCGCGAGGGTGACCAGCGCACTCCCGAAGGGCTCTACTGGATCGATTGGCGCAAGCCCAGCGACAAATTCAATCTGTCCATGCACATCTCCTACCCCAACGCCCGCGACCTCGCTCGCGCCGAGGCGCAGGGCGTGCCGCCCGGGGACATGATCATGCTGCACGGCACGCCGCTGGACGAGGAGTATCCTGAGTGGTTCTTCCACACCCTCGATTGGACCGAGGGCTGCATTGCGCTGAAGAACGCCGACATGCAGGAAATCTGGCAGTTGGTGCGCAACGGTACGCTGATCGAAATCCGGCCTTGAATCACCGCGGGCGCCTTTGACGCCCGATTTCGTTCCGTCAGAACTGCATGTCCGACAGACGCCAGACATCGAACGCCGGCGTTTCGTAGGGATGCGCCTTCTTCAACGCTTTGACGCTGTCATGAATCAGCTCGTCGGCAACCACCAGCTCGACCTTCCACTCAGCGACCTGTTGCACCTGCCCCAGTTGCCCGAGAAAAGGCTGGCTGTTCTCCAGCGGACGGTACTGGCCATGCCCGAGCGTCTGCCAGCAGCAGTTATCGTAAGCGCCGATACGGCCGGCACCGGCTGCGAACACTGCTTTCTTGACTGCATCCAGATGGCTCTCCGGAACGTAGAAACACAGCTTGTACATCGGGTTCTCCAGACGGGAGGTGGACCAGTGCCCACCGACAATGGATGGCATTTTGGCATGACGATGCACAGCGAAACGGTGCGGTCGATCAAAGCTAAGACGCGGTAAGACGATCCGGGTTCACCTCCTCGGCGACAGCACCCGGGCGCAAAAAAGCCCGATGGCCACGGGGTCCATCGGGCTTGTGCGTTATGGATCGATCCGCGTGATCAATCCACCCAGACGCGGGCGTTGCGGAACAGGCGCATCCAGCCGCCGTCTTCGCGCCACTCGTCCGGGCGCCAGGAGTTGGTCACGGCACGCACCACCCGCTCGGGGTGCGGCATCATGATGGTCACCCGGCCGTCACGACTGGTGAGGCCGGTGATGCCGCGCGGCGAGCCGTTGGGGTTGGCCGGATAGCGCTCGGTGACCTTGCCGTGATTGTCGATGTAACGCAGCGCCACGGTGCCGGACAGATCGGCCTGCAGCAGAGCCTCCTCGCTGGCGAACTCGGCATGCCCCTCGCCATGAGCGATGGCGATCGGCATACGCGACCCTGCCATGCCTTGCAGCAGGATCGACGGCGAATCCTGCACCTGGACCATCGCTACGCGCGCCTCGAACTGCTCCGAGCGGTTACGCACGAAGTGCGGCCAGTTCTCGGTGCCCGGAATCAGCTCGTGCAGGTTGCTCATCATCTGGCAACCGTTGCACACGCCGAGAGCGAAGCTGTCCTTGCGCTCGAAGAAGGCCTGGAACGCGTCGCGCGCGCCAGCATGGAACAGGATCGACTTGGCCCAGCCTTCGCCGGCACCGAGCACGTCGCCGTAGGAGAAGCCGCCGCAAGCGACCAACCCCTTGAACGCCTCGAGACTGACGCGCCCGGCGAGAATATCGCTCATGTGCACGTCCACCGCTGCGAAGCCGGCCCGATCGAACGCCGCTGCCATCTCCACCTGGCCGTTGACGCCCTGCTCACGCAGCACCGCCACCTGCGGACGCACGCCGCGCTTGATGTACGGGGCGGCGATGTCCTGGTTGACGTCGAAGCCAAGCTTGACGCTGAGGCCGGGGTTGTCTTCCTCCAGCAACGCATCGAATTCCTGATCGGCACAGTCGGCGTTGTCGCGCAGGCGCTGGATCTGGTAGCTGGTTTCGGCCCACTGGCGCTGCAGCAGGCGACGGTCGCCGCTGAACACTTCACTGCCGGCGAGACGGATCGACACGTAACCGTTGTTGGTCGGCTGACCGATCACCGCGACGCAATCGCCGAGGCCGGCGGCGCTGAACTGCGCCAGCACGATTTCAGTATCGTCCTGACGCACTTGGATGACCGCACCCAGTTCCTCGCTGAACAGCACGGCCGGTACGTCGTCTGCGTCGTCCAGCAGGCTATCGAGATTCAGATCGAGGCCGCAGTGGCCGGCGAAGGCCATTTCCAGCACGGTGGTCAGCAGGCCGCCGTCGGAGCGATCGTGATAGGCCTGCAGCAGGCCATCGGCATTAAGCCCCTGGATGACCGCGAAGAACGCGCGCAGGTCCTCGGCATCATCGACATCCGGCACTTCACGGCCGAGCTTGCCGTAGACCTGGGCGAGGATCGAGCCGCCCAGGCGGTTCTGCCCACGGCCGAGGTCGATCAGGATCAGGTCGGTGGCGCCCTTGTCCAGACGCAGCTGCGGGGTCAAGGTCTGGCGGACGTCGACCACCGGCGCGAAGCCGGACACGATCAGCGACAGCGGCGAGGTCACGCTCTTCTCGGCGCCCTCGTCCGACCAGCGCGTTTTCATCGACATCGAGTCCTTGCCCACCGGGATGGTCAGGCCCAGTTGCGGGCACAGCTCCATGCCGACGGCTCGCACGGTGTCGTACAGCCGCGCATCCTCGCCCGGGTGGCCGGCAGCAGCCATCCAGTTGGCCGACAGCTTGATATCGGAGAGCTTCTCGATGCGTGCTGCGGCCAGGTTGGTTAGCGTCTCGCCGATCGCCATGCGCCCCGAGGCCGGCGCGTCGAGCAGGGCCAGCGGCGTGCGCTCGCCCATCGCCATCGCCTCGCCGGTGCAGACGTCATAGCTGGCGGCGGTCACTGCGCAATCGGCCACCGGCACCTGCCAGGGGCCGACCATCTGGTCGCGCGCCACCAGGCCGGTGATGCTGCGGTCGCCGATGGTGATCAAAAAGCTCTTGCTCGCCACCGCCGGGTGGCGAAGCACGCGGCCCACGGCCTCGTCGAGGTAGACCGACGCGGCGTTGAAATCATCGCCCTGCCCGGCTTCGCGCTGTGCGCTGCGATGCATGCGCGGCGCCTTGCCGAGCAGCACGTTGAGCGGCATGTCCACCGGCTTGTTGCCGAAGTGGCTGTCGGCGACGGTCAGGTGCGCTTCCTCGGTGGCCTCGCCGACGACCGCAAAGGGGCAACGCTCGCGCTCGCAGATGGCGGCGAAGCGCTCCAGATCGGCGGCATCGACCGAGAGCACGTAGCGCTCCTGGGATTCGTTGCACCAGATCTCGTGCGGAGCCATGCCGGGTTCGTCGTTGGGGATGTTGCGTAGCTCGAAGCGACCACCGCGACCGCCATCGTTGACCAGTTCGGGGAAGGCGTTGGACAGGCCGCCGGCGCCGACATCGTGGATGAACTTGATCGGGTTGCGCTCGCCCAGTTGCCAGCAGCGGTCAATGACTTCCTGGCAGCGACGTTCCATTTCCGGGTTGTCGCGCTGCACCGAGGCAAAGTCCAGGTCAGCCGAACTGGTACCAGTGGCCATCGACGACGCCGCGCCGCCGCCCAGGCCGATCAGCATGGCCGGGCCGCCGAGCACGATCAGCTTGCCGCCGACCGAGATCTCACCCTTCTGCACATGATCTTCACGGATGTTGCCCATGCCGCCGGCAAGCATGATCGGCTTGTGGTAGCCGCGTACTTCCTCGCCGCGCGGCGAGTCGATCGCCTGCTCGAAGGTGCGGAAATAGCCGGTCAGCGCCGGGCGGCCGAATTCGTTGTTGAACGCGGCGCCGCCCAGTGGGCCTTCGATCATGATGTCCAGCGGCGTGACGATGCGCTCGGGCTTGCCGTAGGGCTTCTCCCAGGGCTGCTCGAAGCCGGGAATGTTCAGGTTGGAGACGGTGAAGCCCGTCAGGCCGGCCTTGGGCTTGGCGCCGCGGCCGGTCGCACCCTCGTCGCGGATTTCGCCGCCGGAGCCGGTGGAGGCACCGGGGAACGGCGCGATGGCCGTCGGGTGATTGTGGGTCTCCACCTTCATCAGGATGTGCACCGGCTCCTGGCTCGCAGCGTACTCGCGCGTCTCCGGATTCGGATAGAAGCGGCCAGCAACACTGCCGACGATGACGGCGGCGTTGTCCTTGTAGGCCGATAGCACGCCCTCGTTGTGCAGCTGGTAGGTGTTCTTGATCATGCCGAACAGGGACTTGTCCTGGCTTTCGCCGTCGATGTCCCAGCTGGCATTGAAGATCTTGTGGCGGCAGTGCTCGGAGTTGGCCTGGGCGAACATCATCAATTCGATGTCGTGCGGGTTGCGTGCCAGTCCGGTGAAGGCCTGTACCAGATAGTCGATCTCGTCTTCGGCCAGCGCCAGGCCCAGCTCGACGTTGGCCTTTTCCAGCGCGGCGCGACCGCCGCCGAGCACATCCACGGCAGTGAGCGGCTTGGGCTGGGCATGGCTGAACAGGTTGGCGGCTTCCTCGAAGCGGCCGAGCACCAGCTGGGTCATGCGGTCATGCAGCGCGGCGGCGACGAGCTCGGCGTCGCTGTCGGACAGCTCGCCCTGCACGTAGTAGGCGATGCCGCGCTCCAGGCGCTGAATCTTCTCCAGGCCGCAGTTGTGGGCGATGTCGCTGGCCTTGCTCGACCAGGGAGAGATGGTGCCGAAACGCGGCACCACCAGGAACAGCCGACCGGCCGGCTCCTGCACCGGCACGCTGGGGCCGTACTTGAGCAGGCGGGTCAGGACCTGCTGCTCTTCCGCGCCAAGCGCGCCGGAAACCTCGGCGAAATGGGCGAACTCGGCATACAGCCCGCTCACGGCGGGGACCTTCTCGGTCAGTTGTGCCAGGAGCTTGCCGTGACGGAAGGCGGAAAGAGCGGGAGCGCCGCGCAGAATCAACATCGTCGGAACAGCCTCGAAGAGGGGAGCAGTCGGGGCGCGTATTCTAGCCCATGACGGCGGTCAAAGGGGCAGCGACCCGCTGCAAGCGCAGCCGCCGACGAGCGCCCGAGCCCGACCGACGCTAACGCGCAGCGCCCTGCTGGGACTCGATGCCACGCCAGACGCTGTATTTGCCCACCGGCCGCTTCATCGGCAGGCGTTTGACATCCTCCAGACTCTGCGTATCGAACACGATCACGGCACCGTCATCGCGCCACAGACTGGCCAGCGCGTAGCGGCCGTCACGGGTGAATTCGACGTGCGCCAGCGTATCGCCCGGCTCGGCCGCGAAGTGTCGCGCGACCTCCAGGGTTTCCCGGTCGATCGCCTGCAGCACATGCCGCGAATCGGCCGCCAGCATCGAATCGACGAACAGGTAGCGACTGTTCTCATGGCCGGCGAGGAAAAAGCCCGGCCCCTGCAGGGCGATACGTTGCACCAGTTCGCGCCGCTGCGGGTCGACCACCGCAACTTCCGGCAGCTTGAGGTTGGTGCTGGCCATCAGCGTCACCCCCTGGCGGCGCCAGGTGACGGCCGTGCCCATGTGCGGACGCCCCTGCAAAGGCAAGCCGCCGATTCGCTGGCGTGCATCCAGGTGAATCACCTGCACCTCGCCCTGCGGCGACACGCCGAACAGCTCGGCCTGATCTGGATTGAAGAAGAAATCATCCAGCGGCGCGTCCAGCTCGATGCGTCGTGGATTGAGATACCCCGTGACGAAGGTGCCCTCCCGATACTGGAAGTCGTGCACCAGACCGATCGCCATGTCTTCAGCCTGCGGGTCGTAGCTGACCTCCCACAACTCGGCGATGTCCTTCATCGCCACGACGAAGGACCGTCTCGACGGCACGCTGTAGACCGCCGACACCCGGGAGCTGCGCTGCGTCTTCTGGTCGAGCGCCGGCATCGATTTGAGCAGGTTCAGGTCGCCATCCAGCAGCACCAGGGTATGGGGCTGGTAGTTGGCCACGGCGACGTGCTCGCCCGTCGGGTCGACGGCAATGTTGCGGGTGTCCAGCCCCGCGCGCACCTCGGCCACGACCTCCAGCGTCCACAGGTCGTACTTGGTCACCCAGCCATCGCGGGACACGAAGAATGCGTAGCGACCGTCGCGGGTGAATGTCGGACTGCCATGCAGCTGCGCCCGGGTGGCAAAGCGATGCAAGGGCTCGAACTTGTCGCCATCGAGGATCGTGATGTGAGAATCGCCAGTCTCGACCACCAGCATCAGCCCCAGCGGATCGGCCTGGTAGACCGGCGCCTGCGCCATCGTGGCCTCGCGCAGCACTTGGCGGGACGCGCGGATGTCTTGCTCGCGCCACGACTCCTGCCCCTGCGCGGCGGTGGCCAGCAGGCTCGCCAGCAGTCCGGCGACCAGGCCCTGCAGCGACCGCATGACACCACTTTTTCTGCGCCTGGACATGGCCCGCTTCCCGAACTGCGACGATGGGCAACGATTACATGCCAGGCGCAAACGCAACCCCATGACCGGCGTCAACCGAAGGCCGGGCGACGCCGCGCAGCAGTATTCCGCCCAGCCCTCGCTCAATGCAGGATCTGGCTGAGGAACAGCTTGGTCCGGTCGTTGACCGGATTGCTGAAGAACACCTCCGGCTCGGCCTGTTCGACGATCTCGCCGCGGTCCATGAAGATCACCCGGTCGGCCACGGTGCGGGCAAAGCCCATCTCGTGGGTGACGCAGAGCATGGTCATGCCGCTCTCGGCGAGGGCGATCATGGTATCCAGCACTTCCTTGACCATTTCCGGATCGAGCGCCGAGGTCGGCTCGTCGAACAGCATGATCTTGGGCTTCATGCACAGCGCCCGGGCGATCGCCACGCGCTGCTGCTGGCCGCCGGAGAGCTGGCCGGGATATTTGCCGGCCTGCTCCGGAATGCGCACCCGCTCAAGATAATGCATGGCGATTTCCTCGGCCTGGCGGCGCGGCAGCTTGCGCACCCACATCGGCGCCAACGTGCAGTTCTGCAACACCGTCAGGTGCGGGAACAGATTGAAATGCTGGAACACCATGCCGACTTCGCTGCGAATCGCCTCGATCTGCTTGAGATCGCTGGTCAGCTCCACACCATTGATGACGATGCGTCCCTGCTGGTGTTCTTCCAGCCGGTTCAGGCAGCGAATGGTGGTCGACTTGCCCGAGCCGGAGGGCCCACAGAGCACGATGCGCTCGCCCTGGCGCACGCTCAGGTTGATGTCCTTGAGCACATGGAACTGGCCGTACCACTTGTGCACGCCCTGCATCTGGATGACCGGCTCGCTCGCCTGCTCCGGTCGTGCCACGGTATCGCTCATAACCCTCTCCTAGTTCCTGTGACCGGTATCGAGCTTGCGCTCCAGGTGCATCGAATAGCGCGACATGCCGAAGCAGAACAGCCAGTACACCAGCGCGGCGAATACGTAGCCTTCGGTGGACATGCCCAGCCAGGCCGGGTCCGCCGTGGCGCGTTTGATGCTGTTGAGGAAGTCGAACAGGCCGATGATGATCACCAGGCTGGTGTCCTTGAATAGCGCGATGAAGGTGTTCACGATGCCGGGAATCACCAGCTTCAGCGCCTGCGGCAGGATCACCAGCAGCATGCTGCGCCAGTAGCCCAACCCCATTGCCGCGGCGGCCTCGTACTGCCCCCTCGGAATCGCCTGCAGGCCGCCGCGCACCACCTCGGCGATATAGGCCGCCTCGAAGAAGATCACCATCAGCATGGCGCGCATCAGCTTGTCCAGATTCATGCCCTCGGGCAGGAACAGCGGCAACATCACCGACGACATGAACAGCACGGTGATCAGCGGCACGCCGCGCCAGAACTCGATGAACGTCACGCACAACACGCGGATCGCCGGCATGTCGGAACGCCGGCCCAACGCCAGCAGAATGCCCATGGGCAGCGCGCCGGCGATGCCCACGGCAGCGATGACGATGGTCAGCATCAGGCCGCCCCACTGACTGGTCGGCACCGTCTGCAGGCCGAGGAAGCCGCCATGCAGCAGCCAGTACGCCAGCACTGGGTAGATCAGCAGATAGGCAAACCCGTAGCGCACCTTGTGCGGCATCTGGCGCAGGAAGAACGGCGTCGCCCCGAGGATCGCCAGCCACACGCTGAGGTCGACCCGCCAGCGCAGCTCCGCCGGATAGAAGCCGTACATGAACTGGCTGAAGCGCGTCTGCACGAAGACCCAGCACGCACCTTCGCGCGTGCAGTCGGCGCGGGTTTCGCCCGTCCAATCGGCGCTGAAAACCGCCCAGTCCAGCAGCGGCGGAATCACCAGCCAGACTACATACAGCCCCAGCAGAGTCAGCAGCGTATTGCCGACACCGGAGAACAGGTTCGCCCGCAGCCAGCCGATGGCGCCCAGGTTGCTCGATGGCGGTGGCAGGTCAGGTTTGAAACGATGAGTCGTCATGGCCTGGTCCTCACCGTTCGATCAACGCGATGCGCCGGTTGTACCAGTTCATCAACAGGGAAATGCTGATGCTGATGGCCAGGTACACGCTCATGGTGATCGCCATCGTCTCGATCGCCTGGCCGGTCTGGTTGAGCACCGTACCGGCGAACAGCGAGACCATATCCGGGTAGCCGATGGCCGCCGCCAGCGAGGAGTTCTTCGCCAGGTTGAGGTACTGACTGGTCAGCGGCGGGACGATCACCCGCAGCGCCTGCGGGATGATCACCAGCCGCAGCGTCTGCCCGGTACGCAGCCCCAGCGATGCAGCCGCCTCGCTCTGCCCGTGGCTGACCGCCTGGATGCCGGCGCGCACGGTTTCGCCGATGAACGCCGCCGTGTAGACCGCGAGCGCCAGCACAATCGACACCAGTTCGGGAATCACGATCCAGCCGCCGCGGATATTGAAGCGCTGCAGCTGCGGCACCTCCCAGTCGAACGGCGCGCCCCACAGCAGCACACTCAAGGTCGGAATCGCCACCAGCAACCCCAGGCTGGACCAGAGCAACGGAAACGGTTGCCCGGTCGCATGCCGACGCGCACGCGCCCAGCGCGCGAGCACCACGACGGCCAGCACCGCCACCAGTAGCGCCAGCCAGAATGGCCAGAAACCTTCCGCGGCACTGGGCGCCGGCAGCTGCACGCCGCGGTTGTTGAGAAAGATCACGCCCCCCAGGCTCAGGCTGTCGCGCGGGCCGGGCAGCGGACCGATCACCGCGAAATAGACGAAGAAGATCTGCAGCAGCGGCGGGATGTTGCGGAACGTTTCGATATACAGCGTCGCCAGCTGGCGAATCAGCCAGTTCGACGACAGCCTTGCCACGCCGAGCGCAAAACCGATGAGCGTCGCGAGAATGATGCCGATGACACTCACCAGCAGCGTATTGAGCAACCCGACCCAGAATACCCGGCCATAGGAGTCGCTTTCGCTGTAGTCGATCAGGTGCTGGGAAATGCCGAAGCCGGCGGCATTATCGAGAAAGCCGAAACCGGAGGTGATACCGCGATGGGCCAGATTGGCCTGCGTGTTGATGAACAGGAACCAGCCGAACGCCACCACCACGGCCACCGCCAGCACCTGGAACACCCAGGCACGCACACGTGGATCGGTCAGCGGCGAGCGTCGCACCAGCCTTGATTCAGTGCTGCGCATCGAAAACCCTCGTGCGGCACCGCCGGAACGCCGCGCGCGCCGTCAGTGCCGTTCCCTGGAAACGGGCCGGCAGCGCTGGCTGACGGCCCCGGATACCTCAACGCACCGGTGGTGCGTACTGCAATCCGCCCTTATTCCACAGGGCATTGAGGCCGCGCTCGATCTTCAGCTCGCTGCCGGCGCCGACGTTGCGCTCGAAGATCTCGCCATAGTTGCCCACCTGCTTGACGATCTGCACCGCCCAGTCCGCCGGCAGCTTGAGGTCCTTGCCGTACTCGCCCTCACCACCGAGCAGGCGCGCCACGTCCGGGTTCTTGGTTTCCTTGGCGGTCTTCTCCACGTTCGCCGAGGTCACGCCCAGCTCTTCGGCGTTGAGCAAGGCGAACAGCGTCCAGCGCACGATATCGAACCATTCCTCGTCGCCCTGGCGCACGGCCGGGCCGAGCGGCTCCTTGGAAATCACCTCGGGCAGCACGACATAATGATCGGGATTGGCCAGCTTGATGCGCTGCGCATAGAGCTGCGACTGGTCGGAGGTCAGCACGTCGCAGCGCCCGGACTCCAGCGACTTGGCGCTTTCGTCGGAGGTGTCGTAGGTGATGGGGGTGTACTTGAGGCCGTTGGAGCGGAAGTAGTCGGAGAGATTGAGTTCAGTGGTGGTACCGGCCTGAATGCAGACGGTGGCACCATCCAGCTCCTTGGCGCTGCTGACCCCGAGTTCCTTGTTCACCAGAAAGCCCTGGCCGTCGTAATAGGTCACCCCGGTGAAATTCAGCCCCATCGCCGAATCCCGCGAGCTGGTCCAGGTGGTATTGCGTGACAGCATGTCGATCTCGCCGGACTGCAGCGCGGTGAAGCGCTCCTTGGCCGTCAACGGACTGAACTTGACCTTGCCGGCATCGCCGAACACCGCGGCCGCCACCGCGCGGCAGACATCCACGTCGATTCCCTTGTACTGCCCCTTGGCGTCAGCGAAGGAGAACCCCGGCAGTCCGTCGCTGATGCCGCATTGCACGAAGCCCTTCTTCTTCACGGCATCCAGGGTCGCCCCGGCATGCGCCGCCCCGCTGATGGCGAACAGCGTCGCAGCACTCAGCACGGCCAGTGTGGATTTCACCCTCATCATCGAAACCTCCAGTTTGCTTTCTTATTCTCGGGTCGGGGCCGTCTGCCGTCGCGCGAGCGCGTAACGGCAGAGCCAGACCTGAGTCTAGTCGCAGCTGAGTGATCGGCAATGTCGTCGATCTGCCCTGATCTCGCCGTCAGCGAAGGCGCCCGGCACGCTGGCGGCGACAATGCAGGCGATTGCAAGCGGCGTACCAGCGTCCACAACGCCAGGCTGCGCGGTGCCACGGGTGCACCGGTGCCGCACAACCGGGTAACCTCGCACGACTTTCACCACGGGCGATTCGCCCGCGCCCCAAGATAGGGCGATGCCGCCTTCAGCCGCCGGAGCCATCCCATGAGCGAACCCCTGATCATCGAACCAACCCGGCAGGCCGATGCCTGCGTCATCTGGCTGCACGGTCTGGGCGCCGACCGCTATGATTTCCAGCCGGTCGCCGAAGCCCTGCAGCAGCGTCTGCTCAGCACCCGCTTTGTGCTGCCACAGGCGCCAACCCGCCCGGTCACCATCAATGGCGGCTGGCAGATGCCCAGCTGGTACGACATCCAGGCGCTGAGCCCGGCACGCGCGATCAACCGCGACGAACTGGAGGAATCCACCGAGCTGGTCATCCGCCTGATCGAGGCGCAGCGCGACAGTGGTATCGATCCGGCGCGCATCTTCCTCGCCGGCTTCTCCCAGGGCGGAGCGGTCGTGCTGCATACCGCCTACCTGCGCTGGCCGGGCACGCTGGGCGGTGTCATCGCGCTGTCCACCTACGCCCCGACGTTCAGCGAAAACCTCCAGCTCGCCGAAA
Source organism: Pseudomonas sp. FIP_A4 (assembly GCF_036701605.1). NCBI lineage: Bacteria > Pseudomonadati > Pseudomonadota > Gammaproteobacteria > Pseudomonadales > Pseudomonadaceae > Pseudomonas > Pseudomonas sp. FIP_A4. The sequence continues at coordinate 357,557 of NZ_JAYDXP010000122.1, forward strand.
CGGCGCGCCGCCAGCCGGTGCTCTGCCTGCATGGCAGCCGTGACGACGTGGTGCCGCTGCCGATGGGGCGCGCGGCCTATGAATGCCTGCAGGCCGCGGGCGTCGCGGCGTCCTGGCGGGACTACCCCATGGGCCACGAGGTATTGCCGCAGGAAATCCGCGACATCGGCGAGTGGCTGGCCGAACGCCTGGCCTGAAAATTCGTCCGGCAAAGCGAAGCGGCGCGGCCGACGTTACGGAGCTACGCTTGTCGCAAGGCCGAATGCTTCGGAGTCGTTGCGCGTGACGCACGTCCGCCAGTTCGCGGCGCGTGGGAGGGGGCGCGATGAGTACCGCCAGAGAGTGTCGCCGCGATACGGGCCCGCGGCGATGAAGCTGCTCCAACAACCGGTTGACCTGCTGCAACTGAGCCAGATGCGCCTGATGCAGCACGTCGACATCGGCCATCTGCGCATGCTCGCCGATCGGTTCGAGCTGTGCGAAATGGCGGTCGACGAGGTGCTGCTGTCGCCGCGCAGCGTCAACCGCTTCCTCTATCTGCTGCTCGAGGGCCAACTGACGGTCCACCTCGACACGCTGGACAGTCCTGCGCTGCGGTTGATCGAGCCCTGTGAGTGCGCCGGCGAAGTGAGCTTCATCGACCGGCTTCCGCCGCCTACCTATGTCGTCGCCAGCCAGCCGAGCCGGCTGCTGCGCCTGCACAACCGGGACTTCGTCTGCCTGACAACCTCGCCCCGGCTCATGCGCAATCTCGTCGGTCTGCTCTGCGAGCGCGTTCGCCTGAGCGACCGGCTGATCATCGACAGCGAGCACAACGCCAACGTCGACATGCTCACCGGCGTTTTCAACCGGCGCTGGCTGGAGCACATCTTCGAACGCGAGCGCGCACGCTGTGCATTCAGCCAGCTGCCGCTGTGTCTGCTAATGCTCGATGTCGATCACTTCAAGGCCTATAACGACAAATACGGCCACCTGGCCGGCGACCACGCGCTGCTGATGGTCGCCCGCACGCTGGGCGGCCAGCTGCGGCCCAAGGACAGCCTGATCCGCTTCGGCGGCGAGGAGTTCGTCATCCTGCTGCCGGAGCTGGACACGGCCGAGGCCCGGCTGATCGGTGAGCGGCTGTTGCGCAGCATCGAACAGGTGAGCACATTCGATACCGCCATCGGCGCCCTGCCGGGCGTCACCGTGTCCATTGGGCTGGCGCAGATGCAGGCAGACGACGAGCTGACCAACCTGATCGATCGCGCCGACAAGGCGCTTTACCAGGCCAAGCAACAGGGCCGAAACCGCCTGTGCGTCTGAACGGCAACGCTGTCAACCCGGAAAAGGGCCAATACTTCGCCATGCCTGCTTCTTGCATTACACTGGCGCGCGAATTTCCCATTTGATGAACGAGAAGGCCGTGCTCAAAGCACTCAAGAAAATCTTTGCCAAGGACGAGCCCCAGCCGGCGCCCATAACGCCCGCCGCCAGCAGCTCCGCCGCCGACACTGCCCAGACGCAGCACACCCAGCCCGCGCAGCCGGACACCAAGAAAGCCGAGCGCGCCGCCGACAAGCCACGTCGCCCGCGCCACAGCAAACCGGCCGCTCCGGCCTGGAAGCTCGAAGACTTCGTAGTCGAGCCGGTCGAAGGCAAGACCCGCTTCCATGACTTCAAGCTCGCCCCCGAGCTGATGCACGCCATTCAGGATCTGGGCTTCCCGTACTGCACGCCGATCCAGGCGCAGGTGCTGGGCTTCACGCTCAAGGGTCAGGACGCCATCGGCCGCGCGCAGACCGGCACTGGCAAGACCGCGGCCTTCCTGATTTCCACCATCACCCAGCTGCTGCAGACGCCGCCGCCCAAGGAACGCTACATGGGCGAACCACGCGCGCTGATCATCGCGCCGACCCGCGAGCTGGTGGTGCAGATCGCCAACGACGCGCTGGACCTGGCCAAGTACACCGGCCTGAACGTGATGAGCTTCGTCGGCGGCATGGACTTCGACAAGCAGCTCAAGCAGCTCGAATCGCGCTTCTGCGACATTCTGGTCGCCACGCCCGGCCGCCTGCTGGACTTCAACCAGCGCGGCGAGGTGCATCTGGACATGGTCGAGGTGATGGTGCTGGACGAGGCTGATCGCATGCTCGACATGGGCTTCATCCCGCAGGTGCGCCAGATCATCCGGCAAACGCCGATGAAGGGTGAACGCCAGACCTTGCTGTTCTCCGCGACCTTCACCGAGGACGTGATGAACCTCGCCCGCCAGTGGACGGTGAACCCGGCCATCGTCGAGATCGAGCCGGAAAACGTCGCCAGCGACACCGTCGAACAGCACGTCTACGCGGTGGCCGGCAGCGACAAGTACAAGCTGCTCTACAACCTGATCAGCCAGAACGACTGGACCCGAGTGATGGTCTTCGCCAATCGCAAGGACGAAGTCCGGCGCATCGAAGAACGCCTGACCAAGGACGGCATCAGCGCCGCGCAGATGTCCGGTGACGTGCCACAGCACAAGCGCATCAAGGTTCTGGAAGGCTTCCGTGAGGGCAAGATCCGCGTCCTGGTGGCCACCGATGTCGCCGGCCGCGGCATCCACGTCGACGGCATCAGCCACGTGATCAACTTCACCCTGCCGGAAGATCCGGACGACTACGTGCACCGCATCGGTCGTACCGGCCGTGCCGGCGCCAGCGGCACTTCGATCAGTTTCGCCGGCGAGGATGACGCCTTCGCCCTGCCGCCGATCGAGGAGCTGATCGGGCGCAAGATTCACTGCGAGATGCCGCCGGCCGAGCTGCTGGTGCCGGTACCACGCAGCCGTTGAGGCTCACGGAAAAACAACGGGCGAAGCCGCGGCTTCGCCTTTTTTCTGTGCGCTGCGCCGTGCGTGACCCAGGTCAGCCGGCCACCACCGAAACGGAACTACCGTACAAGTACTGACGGCACGTACAAGGAGATTTCATGGAAAACCTCGACTGGCTGCTGCTGCTCATCCTTACCGGCTTCGTACTGTTGTGCGCCGGCTTCGCCAACCGCGACCGGCAATGGGGCATCGTGCTGCTCAGCCTGGGCATCATCGTCATGTTCTCCACGGTGTCGTTCAAGCTGTACATCGCGCTCCACTGACCGCCCGGCCGCCGCGACCAGCGCCAACGCCGACGGCGCTCAGCGCTGCCAGCGCTCGGCGGCGGCCTGATCGCTGTCGCGCCCATCGACCCAGCGCTCGCCGTCCGGCGTGTTCTCCTTCTTCCAGAACGGTGCGCGGGTCTTCAGGTAATCCATGACGAAACGGCAGGCATCGAACGCCGCCTCGCGATGCGCGCTGGTCACGCCGACGAACACGATCGGCTCACCCGGCTCCAGCGAGCCGACGCGGTGCAGCACGTCGATGCTCAGCAGCGGCCAGCGCTCCTCGGCCTCGGCGACGATCTTGCCCAGCGCCTTCTCCGTCATGCCCGGCGCATGCTCGAGGAACATGCCGGCGACCTCATGACCGTCATTGAAATCGCGCACGTAGCCGACGAAGGCGGCGACCGCACCGATGCCCAGATTAGCCGCGTGCAACGCGTTCAGTTCGGCCCCGGGATCGAAGGCCGCCTGCTGTACCCGAACACTCATTTCAACCTCCGGTCACGGTCGGGAAGAACGCCACTTCATCGCCATCGACGAGCGGTTCGTCCAGGCCGCAGAGCTCCTGATTGCGCGCGCACATCAGATTCTGCTCACCGAGTACCTCCCAGGCGCCGCCGCGGGCGAGCAGGCGCTGGCGCAGGTCATCCAGGCAGGTGAGCGACGGGTCCCAGTCAAGGCGTTCGCCATCGCTGCCCAGCGCCTCGCGGTAACGGGCAAAAAACTGTACGCAAATCATGCCTGCACCTGCCAATGCCCGCTCTTGCCGCCGCGCTTTTCCAGCAGGCGCACGCCTTCGATGCACATACCGCGGTCGACCGCCTTGCACATGTCGTAGATCGTCAGGGCAGCAACACTGGCGGCGGTCAGCGCCTCCATTTCCACCCCGGTCTGCCCGGCCAGCCTGCAGGTGGCGCGGATCAGCACGCTGTCGTCGCCTTCGGCTTGCAGCTCGACCTTCACACTGGTCAGCAGCAGCGGATGACACAGGGGGATCAGTTCGTAAGTCTTCTTCGCCGCCTGGATGCCGGCGATGCGCGCCACGGCGAACACATCGCCCTTGGGATGGCCGCCCTGCTGAATCATCTGCAGCGTCTGCGGCAGCATCCGCACGCGCGCCTCGGCCGTCGCCTCGCGCGCGGTGACGGCCTTTTCGGTCACATCGACCATGCTGGCACGGCCCTGGGAATCGAGATGGGTGAGCATATGACGCTCCTGGCTGGGAAAGCCGCGAGTCTAACCCAGCCAGCCACGCTCGGCCCGCTCCCGGAAGGGGTACCACCGACACCCCTTCGCCGCGACCGCGAGCTACATGTGCGCCTCGGCGTACTCGGCCAGAATCGAACGCGGCACGCCCTGCAGGGTGATGTGTACGCCGTGGGAGAAGTCCTTGAAACGCTCCGTCAGGTAGGTGAGGCCGGAACTGGTGGCCGACAGATATGGCGTATCGATCTGCGCCAGGTTGCCCAGGCAGACCACCTTGGAGCCGTTGCCGGCGCGGGTGATGATGGTCTTCATCTGGTGCGGCGTGAGGTTCTGGCACTCGTCGATGAGGATCAGGCTCTGCTGGAAGCTGCGCCCGCGGATGTAGTTCAGCGATTTGAACTGCAACGGTACCTTCTGCAGGATGTAATCGATGCTGCCGGGGGTGTTCTCGTCGTCCATGTGCAGCGCTTCGAGGTTGTCGGTGATCGCGCCGAGCCAGGGCTCCATCTTCTCCGCCTCGGTCCCGGGCAGGAAGCCGATGTCCTCGTCCAGCCCCTGCACGCTGCGGGTCGCGATGATGCGCCGGTAGCGCTTGCTCACCACCGTCTGCTCGATCGCGGCGGCCAGCGCCAGAATGGTCTTGCCCGAACCGGCCGCGCCCGACAGGTTGACCAGGTGGATATCCGGATCGAGCAGGGCGAACAGCGCCAGCGCCTGATGAATGTCACGCGGACGCAGGCCCCAGGCCTCCTGATGCAGCAGCGGCTCCTGGTGCATGTCGAGCAGCAGCAGCTCGTCTTCCTTGATGCCCTTGATCCAGCCGACGAAACCCTGCTCGTCGAGGATGAACTCGTTGATATGCACCGCCGGCAGGTTGTCGATCAGCTGCACGCGATGCCAGGTACGACCGTGCCCCTGATGGGTCTCGACCGTGCTCACGCGGTCCCAGAACGAGCCGCTCAGGCTGTGATAGCCGCGCGACAGCTGACCCACGTCGTCGACCAGCTGATCGGTGTGGTAATCCTCCGCGGCCACCCCGCAGGCCCGCGCCTTGAGGCGCATGTTGATGTCCTTGGTGACCAGCACCACCGGCACACCGGGCCGCTGTTTGCTGATCGCGACCACCAGGTTGATGATCTTGTTGTCGTTCAGGTCCTCCGGCAGGCCATTCTCCAGCCGCTGGGTCATCAGGATGGACAAGCTGCCGCGCGCCCCGCTCTTGTCGCGCTGAATCGGTACGCCCGCCTCCACCTCGGCGGGCGTGGCATTACCGAGCAGGCGGTCGATCAGGCGAATCGCCTGGCGACACTCGGCGGCGACACTGTGCTTGCCAGTTTTGAGTTGATCGAGTTCCTCCAGCACGGTCATCGGTATCGCGACCTGGTGCTCCTGGAAGTTGAGCAAGGCGTTGGGATCGTGGATCAGGACGTTGGTGTCGAGAACATACAGGGTGGGCTGAGTCGCGCGGGATCTGCCGAAATCATCCATACCGATCACCTTTTCGTTGGGTCAGTCGACGGAGAGCCATAGGCGCTCCGCCGCAGAAAGACCACCGTGCTGGCAGATGAACGGGCTTGGGAGGCGGGGTTCGGGGCCACCCAGGGGCCGCCACCTGTGTCGCAGGGTTCGGCGGTCTGATTCGGTAATAACCCAAAACCGATGACGGGCAAAAGCGTTTTTGTGCGATTTCCGCTTTTATTGCCCGTATCGACGGAACGCCCTTGGCGTGCGGAATCCAGCCGACTACAGTCGGGAATCCAGGTGCGCCGATTCGCCGCAGCGGTTTACCTCGGCGGTCACGTGCACCAGCTGCGGCAGGTCCTGCAGGGCACGCTTGTAATCGTCGGCGCTGTAGTCCTGATGCGTGACCACGCTGAGGATGCAGCTGTACTGGGCGCGACCCACGCGCCACAGATGCAGATCGGTCACCTCGGTATCCGGCACCGCTTCCAGCTGCCTGCGCACGCGACGCACCAGCGGATCGTCCATTTCCCGATCCAGCAACGCCTTGGCGGTCTCCACCAGCAGACCCTTGGCCCAGACCAGGATCACCAACGCGCCGATCACGCCCATCAGCGGGTCCAGCCAGCTCCAGCCGAAGAACTTGCCACCCAGCAGGGCCACGATCGCCGCCACCGAGGTCAGCCCGTCGGTCAGCACATGGATGAATGCGGCGTGACGATTGAGATCGCGCCCGTGCCTGGACGCAGCATGTTCGTGCTCGTGGTCGTGGTCGTGGTCGTGGTCGTGGTCGTGGTCGTGGTGATGACCATGAGCGTGGCCATGATCATGTCCATCGTGCAGCAGCCAGGCGGACGCCAGGTTCACCAGCAGGCCGATCACCGCGACCCAGAGCGCCTCATCGAAGCGAATGTTCGCAGGCGACCAGAACCGCAGCAGCGATTCGAAGATCATCATCAGCGCGATGCCGACCAGGAACAGCGCGCTGGAAAAGCCCGCCAGCACCTCGATCTTCCAGGTACCGAAGGCGAAACGCCGATCATCGGCATAACGCCGGGCAAGCATGTAGGCCAGCGCCGCCAGGCCGATCGCCACCATGTGCGAGGACATGTGCCAGCCATCGGCAAGTAGCGCCATCGAGTTGAACCAGTAGCCGGCGGCGATCTCCACCACCATCGTCACACCGGTAAGCAGCGCCACCGCCCAGGTCTGGCGTTCGGCGCCCTGCTCCAGCGGACGGTAATCGTGTGAGCTTTGCCAGTTCGAGTGATCGCACGTACTCATACCGCCTCCTCATCATCGGGCGGACGTAGCTTGCACCTTGCCCCCTGGAGAAGGTCAACCGCCCTCAATGGGCACGATAGCTGGAGGCGGGCTCGCCATCGCGCCTAGAATCGCCGCTGCACACAGGAGAGCAACTACATGCTGATGGTGATTTCCCCAGCCAAGACCCTCGACTACGAGACTCCACCAGTAACCCAGCGCTTCACCCAGCCCGAACACCTCGAGCATTCGCAGTTGCTGATCGAACAGCTGCGCGACTTCTCGCCGGCACAGATTGCCGAGCTGATGCACCTTTCCGACAAGCTGGCGGCCTTGAACGTCGCCCGCTTCGGCAGCTGGAGCACGCCCTTCACCCGCGCGAACGCCAAACAGGCCCTGCTCGCCTTCAAGGGCGACGTCTACACCGGACTTGCCGCGCAAGACTTCTCCGAAGCCGACTTCGACTTCGCGCAGCAGCACCTGCGCATGCTGTCCGGACTCTATGGCCTGCTGCGACCGCTGGACCTGATGCAGCCCTATCGCCTGGAGATGGGGACGAAACTCGCCAACGCGCGAGGCAAGGACCTCTACGCATTCTGGGGCGAGCGCATCAGCGAATGGCTCAACCAGGCACTGCAGGCGCAAGGCGATCAAGTGCTGCTCAACCTGGCGTCCAACGAGTACTTCTCGGCCGTCAAGCGCAAGGCGCTGCAGGCGCGGGTGATCGACGTGGACTTCAAGGATCTGAAGAACGGCCAGTACAAGATCATCAGCTTCTACGCCAAGAAGGCCCGCGGACTGATGGCACGTTACGTCATCAAAGAACGCATCCAGACGGTCGATCACCTGCGTGACTTCGCCTACGAAGGCTATCGGTTCAGCGCCGCCGACTCCTCGGATGATCACTTGGTGTTCCTGCGCGACACCCCTGCCGCCTGATCCGCCGCGTGTGGCGCGCCGCACGCCTCCCGAGCGCGTCGTAGACCCGGTACGACGCAGCTCCCCCGCCCCTCTCCTCATGCTGGCCGATCAACGGTTCTCCCCGCGGGAACTATCGAGCGACGCCGAGAATCATAAAGCGCGTACCGACAACTCCAGACTGGAAAGGAACGTCGCACATGAACGTGCTCGGGTTCTCGAACATTGACCACTGCCAGCCTCTCCAGCGGCTGGCGACACGAACGGCAGCGGCGCGTGATGCCGCCCGAATTCAGACGGGCCTCGCTCCAACGCTCGCCCGGCTTGGCAACCGCGCCTGGCCTGCCCCCGTCGTCGCGCACCAAGCAGCCATCAGACGGCTGACTCGCCGCGGCGGAGCATCCGCGCCAAGCGCAGGTGGCGCGCGCCGCGGCCGAACACGCAGCCACTGCCTGCGTTCTGCGCGCCGACCACGCACCTGATCCCGCTCGACCCATCCCATTTTCCCGAGCATGCCGACGGTGTGCTCGCAACAGAACGCTCTAACGATGCAGGAGAGACGACATGATTCCGGTAATTCTTTCAGGCGGTAGCGGTTCGCGACTGTGGCCGCTCTCGCGCAAGCTGTTCCCCAAGCAGTTTCTCGCCCTGACCGGTGAGCAGACGCTGTTTCAGCAAACCGTCGAGCGCCTGGCCTTCGAGGGCATCCAGCAGCCGCTGCTGGTATGCAACAAGGAGCATCGCTTCATCGTCAAGGAGCAACTGGCCGCACGCAAGCTGGGGGTCCAGGGCATGCTGCTCGAGCCCTTCGGACGCAACACTGCCCCGGCGATCGCCATCGCCGCGATGAAGCTCGTCGAAGAAGGTCGCGACGAACTGCTGCTGGTGCTGCCGGCCGATCACGTGATCGACGACCAGCGCGCCTTCCAGCGCTCGCTAGCCCTGGCCACCAACGCTGCGGAAAACGGCGAGATGGTGCTGTTCGGCATTCCGGCGACACGCCCGGAAACCGGCTACGGCTACATCAAGTGCGATCCGAACGACAACAGCGGGCTGCCGGAAGGCATCAGCCGCGTCAGCCAGTTCGTCGAGAAGCCGGACGAAGCCCGCGCGCAGAGCTATGTCGAATCCGGCGACTACTACTGGAACAGCGGCATGTTCCTGTTCCGCGCCAGCGTGTTCCTGGAGGAACTGAAGAAGCACGACCCGGACATCTACGACACCTGCTGCGTTGCGCTCGAACGCAGCACGCTCAATGGCGACGAGCTGCTGATCGACCCGGCCACCTTCGCCTGCTGCCCCGACAATTCCATCGACTACGCGGTGATGGAGAAGACCAGTCTCGCCTGCGTGGTGCCCATGTCCGCCGGCTGGAGCGATGTCGGCTCCTGGTCGTCGATCTGGGACGTGCACAACAAGGACGCCAACGGCAACGTGCTCAAGGGCGACGTGATCGCCGAAGACACCCGTAACTGTCTGGTTCACGGCAACGGCAAGCTGGTAACCGTATTGGGGCTGGAAGATGTCGTGGTGGTGGAAACCAAGGACGCCATCATGATCGCCCACAAGGACAAGGTGCAGGACGTCAAGAAACTCGTCGCCCGGCTGGATGAACAGGCACGCCCGGAAACGCAGAACCATTGCGCCGTGTATCGCCCGTGGGGCTGGTACGACTCGGTCGACATGGGCGGACGCTTCCAGGTCAAGCGGATCTGCGTCAACCCGGGCGCCAGCCTGTCGCTGCAGATGCACCACCATCGCGCCGAACACTGGATCGTCGTCTCCGGTACAGCACAGGTGACCTGCAACGAAAAGACGTTCCTGCTCACGGAAAACCAGTCGACCTATATTCCGGTCACTTCGGTACATCGTCTGGCCAACCCGGGCAAGATTCCGCTGGAGATCATCGAAGTGCAGTCCGGAAGTTATCTGGGCGAAGACGATATCGAACGCCTGGATGATGTTTACGGTCGCACCGAGGGAGCCGAAGCCAAGGTCGCTCGCTGACCGAAGTTTCACGCCGAATAAAACCCGCGCATCGCCGCGGGTTTTATTTTGCTGCAAAGTAAAGTCGCCCAATCTCCACGATCCGGCGCATAATGCGGTCTGCTGAAGCATGGCAAGTCCGCAGCGAACTCATGCGACATGCGTTTTCCACGTTCCAGAGTCCGCAGGTTTGCTTCAAAACCTTTTGCCAGTTCTTTGAACTGCTACCCGTTTTTCAAGCCCGAATGCAAGAAGAGATGCCAGACGGCAGAACTTCCCCGGCATTACAACGCCTGAAAAGATGCACGCGGGCTGCGGCGCCGCCACATTCGATTGACGGTACGGCAATGTACCGCTTCAGCACCCTTACTCATTCGTACACAAACAGACAGGTCCAATTACGTGACAAAAGAACAACTGCGCATCGAACTCGAGCGTCAGGCGCAGCGCTACCAGGATATCTATGGCGGCGAAGTTACAACTTATGCAGCCAAGACCGAGCCGGAGCGCAAACCCTGGCGCAAGAAGGCAACCCTGCAAGATCGGGTTTTCCAGGAAGAACTGCAGAAGATGGAAAAAGAAAAAGCCCGGCAGGAAGCAGACGCGCAACGCTGACAAGGCCGGCAACTTTCAATACGGCCGGAACCACGCGCCGGACATCGATAACCGCTGAGTACCCGCCGCGGGTGCTCAGCGGCCACCGTTACTCAGCGCTTGCCACCCAGCAGCGAGCCAAGCAGGCCGCGCACGATCTGCCGGCCGATCTGGCTGGCCGCCTGGTTCAACGCACTCTTGAGTACCCGTCCGGCGAAGTCGCCGACCGCACCGCCTTCGCTGCCGCGCTTGCCCGCGTCTGCCGGCGCAGGCTCAGATGGCGCTTCGGTTGCCTGGCGTGCGCGCGCCGTCAGCATCTCGTAGGCCGATTCGCGATCGACCGGCTGGTCGTAACGGCCACGTAACGGCGAGTGCGCGATCAGCTCCGCACGTTCGGCCTCGCTCAGCACGCCCACGCGCGATTGCGGCGGCGCCACCGCGACCCGCTGCACCATCGCCGGCGTGCCCTTGGCCTCCAGACCGCCTACCAGCGCCTCGCCGATACCCAGCTCGGTGAGCACTTCAAGCGCGGAGAACTCCGGATTCTCGCGGAAGCCGTCAGCCACCGAGCGCAGCGCCTTCTGCTCCTTCACCGTGAACGCCCGCAGGCCGTGCTGGACGCGCAGGCCGAGCTGGGCCAGCACATCGTCCGGCAGGTCGCCCGGCGACTGGGTGACGAAGTAGACGCCCACGCCCTTGGAGCGGATCAGCCGCACCACCTGCACCAGACGCTCCTGCAGCGCCTTGGGCGTGTCGTTGAACAGCAAATGCGCTTCGTCGAAGAACAGCGCCAGGAGCGGCCGTTCTTGATCGCCGCGCTCGGGCAGCTGCTCGAACAGCTCGGCCAGCAACCAGAGCAAGAACGTCGCATAAACCTTGGGGGCCTCGTGTACCAGCTGGCTGGCGTCGAGTAGGTGGATGCGACCGCGACCGTCGCGGTCCGGCTGCAGCAGGTCTTCCAGCTGCAGCGCCGGCTCGCCGAACAGCGCCTCGGCGCCCTGTTGCTCGAGCGTCGCCAGGCGCCGCTGCAAGGCCTGCGACGAGGCGCCGGTGAACAGCGCACGATCCTCGCCGAGCACCTCGGGATGGTCGCGCAGGTGCCCCAGCAGGGCCTTGAGATCCTTGAGATCGAGCAGCAGCAGGCCTTCACGATCGGCCACCTTGAACGCGGCGTAGAGCGCCGCCTGCTGACTGTCGGTCAGCTCCAGCAGGTTGCCCAGCAGCAACGGCCCCATCTCGCTGAGGGTGGTACGCAGCGGATGGCCGCTGCGTCCCTGCACGTCCCACAGCGTCACCGGATAAGCGCGCGGCTGGTGCCCCAGCCAGGGCATGCTGGCGATGCGTTCGGCGATCTTGCCCGTCGGCGCACCGGCGGCGCCCAGACCGCTCAGGTCGCCCTTGATATCAGCGGCGAACACCGCGACTCCCGCATCGCTGAACTGCTCGGCCAAGCGTTGCAGCGTGACCGTCTTGCCGGTCCCGGTAGCGCCGGCGATCAGCCCGTGGCGGTTGGCCAGGCGCAGCGGGTGGAGGCTGGGCTGGCCGTGGGCATCGGCGCCCAGTACCAGATGATCGGCGAATGCTTCCATCAAGGGTTCTCCAAGGCGGGGAAACGCGCGCTCAGTCGAGCGCTTCCTGGTCGCGGCCAACCGGTAGCCCGGTACCACGCGAGACAACGGCAGGTGCCTGCTCACCGGCGGCGCGCAGGCGCTCCCAGAGTTCGGCGGCACCGGGAAATTCAGTGCCCAGCTCGGTACCCAGCGCAGCGGGGTCGTAGCGTTGCGTGCAGCCACTGCCGATGATCGGTGGCGCCTCGGCCGTGGCGCGAGCGAGCGGGTCGGTCATGGCTGCTCCACGATCAGTTGAATACCAGCGTCTTGTTGCTGTGCACTAGCACGCGATCCTGCAAGTGATAGCGCAGGCCGCGCGATAGCACCATCTTTTCCACGTCCTTGCCCAGCCGCACCATGTCCTCGACGCTGTCGCGGTGGCTGACGCGCACCACGTCCTGCTCGATGATCGGGCCGGCGTCCAGCTCCTCGGTCACGTAATGACAGGTCGCCCCGATCAGCTTCACGCCACGCAGCGACGCCTGGTGATACGGCTTGGCACCGACGAAGGACGGCAGGAAGCTGTGGTGGATGTTGATCACGCGCTGGGCGAATTCCTCGCACAGCTCCGACGGCAGAATCTGCATGTAGCGCGCCAACACGATGACGTCCGCCTCGTGCTCACGCACCAGTCGGGTCACTTCAGCGAATGCCTGCTCCTTGCGGGCCGGATCGACCGGCACGTGGAAATAGGGAATGCCGTGCCACTCGACCATGCTGCGCAGGTCGTCGTGGTTGGAAATCACGCAGGGAATATCGCAATCCAGCTCGCCGCTGTGCCAGCGATGGAGCAGATCGGCCAGGCAGTGCGATTCGCGGCTGGCCATCAGCACCACGCGTTTGCGCCGCTCGGAGTCGGTGATGCGCCACTCCATCGAGAACTCGCGGGCAATCGGTGCGAATGCCTGGCGGAAGCCGTCCAGATCGAACGGCAACGAGTCGGCGCGAATCTCGTGGCGCATAAAGAACCAGCCACTCTGATGATCCGAATGGTGGTTGGCTTCGGTAATCCAGCCGTTATAGGTCGCGAGGAAATTGCTGACCTTGGCCACGATGCCGACGCCGTCGGGACAGGCAATAACCAGCCTGAAAGTGCGCATTAAAGATGACTCCGCTCTAAACAAAAGACGCGGCATTCTAGCCCAGCCACCAACTGGCGCCCATCGGGACAATCGATGGATATCGGCGGTCGGCCGTGCGCCCGACCGGATCGCTTCGGCGATTCGCAAGCGCATAGTCGTTATAACTAGCGAATCTGCCTCGGTGCGTTACGGCAATTATCAAGGTACGTAGCTTTTCGCCGCAGGTCTTGAGTTGTACGTATCCCTTTTTATTGGCAGCAAAGGGCGCCTCGAAGAATGATTTATATACAAATAAAAAACACATTTTCCGGCAGCGGCTATATTTACTTGCAGATTGTGCATGACTATGATTGACGCCACTTGCGTACACCCTATCCCAAGGAAGCCATATGTCTCTCATTAGTGAATACCGCGCCACGGAAGAAGCCATCAAGGAACTTCAAGAGCGGCTGAAATCCCTCTCTGCCGATGACAAGCTGAAGAAGGAACTGGAGTTCGAAGGAAAACTGCGCGAACTCATGGGCGAATACCAGAAGTCGCTGCGCGACATCATCGCCCTGCTCGATCCGGACGCTCGCAGCACCAAGGCTCCGCGCGGTGCAGCCAAGGCGCCGACCGCCAGCAAGCGCGCACGCCGCGTCAAGCAATACAAGAACCCGAATACCGGTGAAGTTATCGAAACCAAAGGCGGCAACCACAAGACTCTGAAAGAGTGGAAAGCCAAGTGGGGCGCCGACACCGTGGAAAGCTGGGCAACTCTGCTCGACTGATTTCTCGGACGAAATAACAGAACGCCGCATCCCTTCACTGGGCTGCGGCGTTTTTGTTTTCCTGCCAAAACAGTTCAGTCGGTTATTGCATAGCGCTCGCGCAGCTGCTGGACATGGCTGCGCCACTGCTCCAGTACTTCGCTCTGCGCCGCAGTTGCCGTGACCGCGTATTGTCGAAGTCCTTCCTCGAATTGCTGCAGGGTATTCGGCGCACCATACCGCGCCTCGATCAAGCGTTGCCGGCAGAAGCTCGCCCACTGCTCCCGCTCGGCCGCCGACAACGCTTCGGGAAAGTTGCGTGCGCGGTAGCGAAACAGCAGCTCAGCCAGACGCGGATCATCGAATGGCCAGCGGCGCGCGGCACATTCTGCCGCCGAGAGGCTGCGCACCTGCTCGCATAACCGCCGATCACGGTCACCGAGAAAGCCATCGTAGAGTTGCTGTTCGGGATCGAGGCATTCCTCGAAGGCTTCCTGTTCGTAGATCTGCCCCAGTTTCGGCAACCACGCCTCCCGGGTTTCGCACAGCCAGCGGGCGCGCTGCAGGCACTGCGTCAGATCGAGCTGCAGACGCGCCAGGTCGCCTTCGCGCAGCACGCTCAACGGCGCCAGCACCGGGCAACGATTGACGTGCACCAGCTTCAAGGGCACCGGCAGCGCCTCCGCGGCCAGCTCGTCGCGGCGGGTATACAGACGCTCGCGCAGGGTCTGCGCGCTTTCATCGCAGAGCAGCGCCGGCTCGGCCTGCAGGTCGCAGACGATCAGCGCATTGCGGTTGAGCGGATGCCAGGCCAGCGGCAGCACCACAGCCAGATAATGACGCTCGGCCGAAAAACGCCCGGACACATGCACCAGCGGCTTGAGCAGCTCGATCTGGTCCAGCACCGCCTGCTTGCGCCGCAACTGGTACAGATAGTCGTAGAGGCGCGGCTGCCGGTCGCGCAACAACCGCGCCAGCGCGATGGTGGCGCGCACATCGGACAGCGCATCGTGCGCATGCAGGTGTTCCAGCCCGTTGGCGACCGTCAGGCGGTCGAGCTTGAGGGTCACCCGGCCGTTCTCCTGTGGCCATTCGATGCCCTCCGGACGCAACGCATAGGCGGTGCGCACGAGGTCGATCAGGTCCCAGCGGCTGTTGCCGCCCTGCCACTCACGCGCGTAGGGATCGAAGAAGTTGCGATACAGGCTGTAACGGGTCATCTCGTCGTCGAAGCGCAGGTTGTTGTAACCGGCGCCGCAGGTGCCGGGCAGCGCCAGCTCCTGATGCAGGCGCGTGATGAATTCGGCTTCGCACAGTCCGCGCTCTTGCAAGACGCCCGGCGTGATGCCCGTCACCAGGCAGGCCGCCGGGTGCGGCAGGATGTCGTCGGCGGGGCGGCAATACAGGTTCAGCGGCTCGCCTATCTCCTCCAACGCCTCGTTGGTGCGAATGCCCGCGACTTGCAGCGGCCGGTCGCGGCGCGGCGAGATGCCAGTGGTTTCGTAGTCGTACCAGTAGATGCTCGGGCTCACGCGAAGGTCCTTCTCAGTCATCGGCCGCCAGTCTAACAGTGCCACGCGCGCCACAGCCGCAGCCGTCGCGCATTGATCCGGCGGGCGGTTGCCGCATAGCATCAGCCTCCGCCGCGCGCACAGAGCCCTCGTCTTGCCCTCCCCCCAACCCTCCCCGCCGCTGGATAATCGCCATCGGGTCGAAACGCCCGAGGGTATCGACCTGCTGCTGCGGCCGGCCGGGCTGGTGCCGCGCGCCCTGGCGTTTACCGTGGATCTGGCGCTGCGTGCGGCGATCCTGCTCGCGCTGTTTCTCGGTTTCGGCCTGCTTGGCAAGTTCGGCAGCGGGCTGAGCGCGCTGCTGCTCTTTCTCGTGCAGTGGTGGTACATGGTGCTGTTCGAAGTGCTCAACCAGGGCCGCACCCCCGGCAAGCAGTGGCTGGGCCTTCGCGTGGTGCACGACGACGGCACTCCGGTCGGCTGGGCCGCTTCGCTCACGCGCAACCTGCTGCGTTTCGTCGACATGCTGCCGTTCGGCTATTTCCTCGGCGCCCTGAGCTGCCTGGCGCACCCGGCATTCAAGCGCCTCGGCGATCTGGCCGCCGGCACTTTGGTGGTCTACGTCGAGCGCCCCGGCAGGCGTCCCGCCCTGCCGATCGTGGAGGCACAGCGGCCACCGGTCGAACTGGATCGCGATGGCCAGCGGGCGCTGCTCGATTTCGCCGAACGCCAGGCATCGCTGAGCCCGGAGCGCGCCCAGGAGCTGGCCGCGCTGCTAGCCGAGCCCCTGCACCTGCCCGCCACGCAGGCCGTACCCGGTTTGCTCGCGATGGCCCAGGGGCTGCTGCGCGTGACGCTGAAGCAGGAAGAGTTCGAGCAGCGGCATCAGCCCGAATGGGAGCGCTTCGACGCCCATCTGGATGCTCTCGAACGTCGCCGGACCGCCCCCGACGAGGCCATGGACTTCCCCGCCGCCTACCGTCGCTTATGCCAGCAGCTGGCCCTGGCCGAGCAGCGCGGCTACAGCAGCCCGTTGCTGGAACAGCTGCGCCGGCGGGTGCTGCGCGGCCATCAGCAGCTTTATCGCCAGCGCAGTCCGCTGCTCGGCCGGCTGCTGGGCTTCGTCCTTGGCGGCTTCGCCCGCCTGACACGCGAGGAATGGCGCGGCGTATTCGCCGCCAGCCTGCTGTTCTACGGCAGCCTGCTGGGTATGGGCGTGCTGGTCTATGCGTTCCCCGAGCTGGCCTACAGCGTGCTGTCGGCCGATCAGGTCGCCGAGATGGAAACCCTCTACGACCCCGACGCCAGTCGGCTCGGGCGCTTCGGCGAGCGCGGCTCGGCCGAGGACTGGATGATGTTCGGCTACTACGTGATGAACAACATCGGCATCGCCTTCCAGACCTTCGCCGGCGGCCTGCTGCTGGGCGTCGGCAGTCTGTTCTTTCTGATGTTCAACGGCCTGACCATCGGCGCAGTCGCCGGACACCTGAGCGAGATCGGCTATCACCAACCGTTCTGGTCGTTCGTCATCGGCCACGGCGCCTTCGAGCTCACGGCCATCACCCTGGCCGGTGCGGCGGGCCTGAAGCTCGGCGCAGCGCTGCTCACACCCGGTCGACTGCGCCGTAGCGAAGCACTGCGCCAGGCCGCCGAACGCGGCGTGCGGCTGGTTGCCGGTGCCACGCTGATGCTGCTGATCGCGGCGTTCATCGAAGCGTACTGGTCGTCGATGACCTACGGCCCGGCCGGCGTTAAGTACGCGGTCGGTGCCCTGCTCTGGTTGCTGGTGGCGCTCTATTTCCTCTTCGCGGGCAGGAATCACCATGCGTCCGGCTGAGGCGAACCTGACGATCCGCCCGCGCAGCGCCTGGGAGGCGCTGGATCTGGGCACGCTGCTGGCGCGACGCCATGCCGGTGTACTGATGTTCGCCTGGGCGGCGCTGACGCTGCCGGTGTTCGGCCTGCTCAGCGCGCTGTGCTGGCAGCAGCCAAGCCTGGCGCTGCTGCTGTTCTGGTGGCTCAAACCCCTCTATGAACGCCTGCCGCTGCATATTCTCTCGCAGGCGGTCTTCGGCCAGACGCCCGGCGTGCGTCAGAGTCTGCGGGCGCTGCCCGGCGTGCTGCGCCCGCAGTGGCTGGCCAGCCTGACCTGGCGCCGCTTCAGCTCGACGCGCAGCTTCGATCTGCCGGTGCTGCAGCTGGAAGGGCTCGCCGGTGCGGCCCGCCAGCGCCGCCTGGCGGTACTCAGCCAGCGCGAGCGCAGCGTGGCGCGCTGGCTCACGGTGGTCGGCATGCACCTGGAAGGCGCGCTCTGGCTCGGTCTGCTGGCGCTGCTGTATTTCTTCCTGCCGGCGCAATTGGCCTACGACAGCTGGAGCTGGGAGGACCTGCTGCGCGCGAACGACGACTGGCTGTGGTTGGAGCACCTGTCCAACCTGCTCTACGTGCTGGTGCTGATTGTCTGGGAGCCGATCTACGTCGCCTGCGGCTTCAGCCTCTACCTGAATCGCCGCACCCGGCTCGAAGCCTGGGACCTGGAACTGGCCTTCCGCCGCCTGCGCGCACACCTGCTGACGGCACTGCCGGCGCTGCTGCTCGGCCTCTGCCTGCTGTCGCCGAATACCCCTGCGTGGGCTGCGAGCGACGGCGCTGCCGCCCCCGCAACCGCCCCCGCACCGTTGAGCCGCGACGAGGCCCGCCAGCGAGTGCGCGACCTGCTCGATCAGCCTCCCTTCACCCAGCGCGAGGCCGTCACCCGCTGGCGTTTCGCCGAATCGCCGGCCGATGCCGAGCCCGGCGTCCTGGCGCGTCTGCTGGAGAACCTGCTGCGGCTCGACTCGTTCTGGCACGGTCGCGAACGCTTGACGCTGCTGATCGAGACCCTGCTGTGGAGCGCGCTGGCACTGCTGGTCGCGTTGCTGCTGTGGCACCGTCGCGACTGGCTGCAGGCCTTCGGTCGGCGCTTGCCGCGACGTGACAGACGTCATCAGCCGCCGGCACAGCTGTTCGGCCTTGCCGTAACCCCGGAAAGCCTGCCGGACGATGTCGCCAGCGCGGCCGAACGGCTCTGGCCGACACAGCCCCGTCAGGCGCTCGGCCTGCTCTATCGCGCCATGCTCAGCCGCCTGCTGCATGACCACCGGTTACCGCTGGTGGCCGGTCATACCGAAGGCGAAGTGCTGGAGGCCGTGCGCACCCTGGCGCAACCCGAGCTGACCACCTTCGCCGCAACCCTCACGCGCCATTGGCAAGGCCTCGCCTATGGCCGGCAGACACCCGACGACGCGGCGTGGGTCACGCTGTGCGCTGCCTGGCGCAGGCTGTTCGAGCCGGAGTCGCGGCCATGAAACGGCGCCTGTTGGTGTTTCTCGGCATGGCGCTGGCGCTACTAGCCGGCGTACGCCTGCTGGCCACGCTGCAGCCCTACGACGAAATCGTCGATCACGGGCCGGCGCCGCAGGCACGTGCCAACCCCTATCTGGCAGCCGAACACTTTCTCGCCGATATCGGCCGCCCGGTCAGCCACAACGAGCACCTGGCCGATCTCGACCAGGCGCCGGCCAAGGGGCATAGCCTGCTGCTGCTCGGTGATCGCAGCCAGCTGACGCCGCGGCAGACCCAGCGGCTGCTCGATTGGGCCGCGCGCGGAGGCCACCTGCTGTTCGTCGCCGAACGGCTATGGAGCGAAGCCGACGGCAAGAGCGGCGATCTGCTGGCGGATCGCCTCAATTTGCAGCAGTACGCCAGCGAGAACCGCGATACCGCGAACACCCAGGGCGAATCGACCAGCGACGAGCAGCAGCCGCAACTGACGCGGCTCTACCTGGACAACGAAGCCAGCCCGGCCTTTCTCGCCTTCGATACCAGCTTTCACCTCTACGATGCGGACAAGCGCGCTCATGCCTGGGCCAACAGCGCCGGCGCTACCCACATGCTGCAGTTGCGTCACGGCGAGGGACTGGTCACCGCCCTGACGGACGCCTGGATCTGGCACAACGACCGCCTCGGTGAATACGACCATGCCTGGCTGCTGTGGTACCTGACCCAGGACAGCCAGGTCACCCTGGTCTACCGCGCCGATCACCCGGGGCTGCCCCGTCTGCTGCTGCGTCATTTTCCCGAGGTGCTGGCCGCCCTTGTGCTGCTCGTCCTGCTCAGCGCCTGGCACTTCGGCCAGCGCCACGGCCCGCTGCAAGCGCCGACCGGACGCGCCCGCCGCCGGCTGCAGGAACACCTGCTGGCTTCGGCGGAGTTCATTCAGCGCCACGGCGGGCGCGCGGTGCTGCTGCAGCGCTTGCAGCAGGACATCCTGCAGCGCGCCGGCCACCGTCATGCCGGTTTCGACCAGTTACCGGCCGCGCAGCAGCACGAACTGCTCGGCACACTGAGCGGACTGCCGGCCGGCACCATCGAACAGGCCATGCGCCCGGCGGCGGACGCCAGCGCCATCGACTTCACCCGGCAGGTCGCCGACCTGCAAGCACTCAGGAATGCCCTATGAGCGAATCCCATGCCGAACCCATTCCCGGCGCCACCGCCAGCCCACGCCAACGCGCGAGCCAGCTGGCACAGGCGCTGCGCGAGGAACTGCGCAAGGCCCTGATCGGCCAGGACGCGGTCATCGACGGCGTGCTGACCGCCTTGATCGCCGGCGGCCACGTGTTGGTCGAAGGCGTGCCGGGCCTGGGCAAGACCCTGCTGGTGCGCGCCCTGGCCCGCTGCTTCGCCGGCGAGTTCAGCCGCATCCAGTTCACCCCGGACCTGATGCCCAGCGACGTCACCGGCCACGCGGTGTACGACCTGCAGAGCGAGCAGTTCAAGCTGCGCAAGGGGCCGGTGTTCACCAACCTGCTGCTGGCCGACGAGATCAACCGCGCCCCGGCCAAGACCCAGGCGGCCCTGCTGGAGGTGATGCAGGAACGCCAGGTGACGCTCGAAGGGCGCGCGCTGGCGGTGCCGCAGCCGTTTCTGGTGATGGCCACGCAGAACCCCATCGAGCAGGAAGGCACCTACCCGCTGCCGGAAGCGGAGCTGGACCGCTTCATGCTCATGCTGCGCATGGACTATCCCGACGCCGAGGCGGAGCTGCGGCTGGTGCGCCAGGTGACCCGCTCGGCCCGCGCCGACATGCTGGATGTCAGCGCGCTGCGACCACAGCTCAGCGCCAAGGATGTGCTGGCATTGCAGAAGATCGCCAGCGACCTGCCGCTGGACGACCAGGTGCTCGACTACGCCGTGCGCCTGGCGCGTGCTACCCGTGACTGGCCGGGGCTGGCGCTGGGAGCCGGGCCACGCGCCTCGATTGCCCTGGTGCGCGGCGCACGGGCGCGGGCGCTGCTGCGCGGTGGCGAGTTCGTCACGCCGGACGACGTCAAGGGCTGCGCGGCGGATGTGCTGCGCCACCGCGTGCGGCTGACGCCGGAGATGGATATCGAGGGGCTGTCGGTGGAACGCGTGCTGCGCCAGCTGCTCGACCAGGTCGCGGCGCCGCGCCTGTGAATCGCCCGTCTGTGATCTGCCGGGTGCGCTCGTGAACCCGTCCGTGCGTCTGCTCGCTGCTGTCGCCGTGCTGCTGATAGCGGGGCTGCCGCTGGGCGTGCTCGATGCCCTCGGCCATGCGCCGGCCAGCGCCTGGCGCTCGCTGTGGTGGGGGCTGCTGCTGGCGCTCGGCCTGCTCGCCGCCGCCGATGCGCTGCGTTTACGGCGTATTGCCACGCCGCAGGTCGAACGCCTGCTACCGGCGCGCTTGCCGCTGGGACACTGGAGCGAGGTACGCCTGCAGCTAGAGCATCGCGGCGTCGCGCCACTGCAGCTGGAAATCTTCGACCACCCGCCGGCGCAGATGGCCTTCGACCAGCTGCCGCGGCACGTTTCGCTGCGGTCCGGCGAGCGGTGCGCGTTCAGTTACCGGCTGCGTCCACTGCAGCGCGGGCAATTCACCTTCGCCCACTGCGAGATCCGTCTGCAGTCGCCGCTCGGCCTGTGGCGCGGCCGGCGCCTGCTGGAACTGCCCGGGCGCACCCGCGTCTACCCGGACTTCGTTCAACTGCATGGCGCCAGCCTACAGGGCGTCGATCATTGGCTGAGCCGGCTCGGCGTCCGCCAGCAGCCACGCCGCGGCCTCGGCCTGGAGTTCCATCAGCTGCGCGAATTCCGCGACGGCGACAGCCTGCGGCAGATCGACTGGAAAGCCACCGCGCGCATGCGCACGCCCATCGCACGCGAATACCAAGATGAGCGCGACCAGCAGATCATCCTGCTGCTCGACTGTGGTCGGCGTATGCGCAGTCAGGACGACGAGCTGGCGCATTTCGACCATGCGCTCAATGCCAGCCTGCTGCTGGCCTATGCCGCGCTGCGCGAGGGCGACGCGGTCGGGCTGCAGACCTTCGCCAGCGATATGCCACGGCGCGTCGCCCCGGCCAAGGGCCAGGCCCAGCTCAGCCAGCTGCTCGACAGCGTCTACGATCTGCAATGCACCCTGCAGCCGGCCGACTTCGCCGCCGCGGCTGATCAGTTGCTGGCGCAGCAGCGGCGCCACGCGCTGGTGATCGTGCTGAGCAACCTGCGCGACGAGGACGACGACGAGCTGCTCGCCGCCATGCGGCGCCTGACGCGCCGGCATCGGGTGCTGCTGGTCAGCCTGCGCGAGGACGTCCTCGACCGCGTGCGTCAGCAGCCGGTGACTAACCTCGACGACGCCCTCGGCTACTGCGCAACGCTGGCGCATCTGGAGCGGCGCGAGGCCCTGTCCCGGCGCCTGATCGCGCACGGCCTGCACGTGCTGGATGCACGTCCGCGCGAGGTGGCGCCCGAGCTGCTCAGCCGTTACCTGGCCTGGAAACGCGCTGGCGTGCTCTGAACCGCCCCGTCAGCGCCCGCAGCAGCAGTCGTGATCGGGCGAGCGATCGGCCGCGAAGGGCGGCGGCTGGGTCAGCGGGGCATGCGGGCTCGGTTGGAAACTGAAGTAATGATGCAGCACGGCGATCATTTCCATGATCTCGGCCGGCGGCGTGATCAGCTCGAAGCCGGTGTCGTAGCTGCCCGGAGTGACGTCCTCGCGCGACCACAGGCTGATGGCGCTGAAATCCACGAAGCGCAGCTGGCCGACCTGCCCGGGAATCTTCAGGCGCATGTCGAAACGTTCCTGCAGCATCATCGGATAGCGGCTGATCAGCATCAGGCCACCCTCGGAGAGGTTACCGATGAAGCCCAGCGGCTTGTCGGTATGGCGATTGAACACGTTCAGGTAATACGGCAGCTGGTGCCGCTGGATGCGACGCTGATTCGAGATATTCATGGTTCGAGCCTGCCTGTGCGCACGCCCCTGCCACTGCTTCCAGTTCGCTCAGTCACATCGTTCGCGAATACGGCTGGCCAGTTGCTGCCGGGCTTTCTCAATTTCGTTTTCACTGTAGTAGACGCGCTCACCCGCTGCATCGGTACGAAAGTAACGTCCGCCACGCTGCAGCACCTCCAGCTCCTCGCGCAGCACCTGACACTCACGCTCGCGCTGCGCCCGCTGCTGCCCGGCCCGCTCGCCGGCGAGCTGGCGCTCCTCGCGCCGTGCCTCGAAGAACTTCTCGCTGCGCTGTTCGCGCTGTCGCGTCGCCTCGTCGCGCTCGACCACCTGCGGTCGCACGTCGACCCGCTCGGCGCCCGCCGCCGGACGCTGACCGAAATGCACCTGGCCTTGGGCATCGGTCCAGCGGTAGATCTCGGCCATCGCCAGCATGGGCGCCAGAGCCAGCAGCAATAACAGCACGCGCATCATTCCCTCCGTGGATGAGCTGCTCGCGATGCGCCTCAGGGGCGTGCCGGGTGGCTGATCGCGGGTTCGGCGGGCTCATAGTGCCCGAGCTGGCGCAGCGTCTCCAGTCGCGCGGCGGCGCGATAGGCGTATTCGCTGGCCGGGTAGCGCATGCGGATGAAGCGGTAGGTCTGTGCCGCATCGACGTACAGCCCCTGACGCTCCAGGCATTGGCCACGCAGTAGGGAAATTTCCGGCTGCACCTCGCCACGTCCGCGCGTGCGGCGCTCGGCCTGCGACAGGGCGAGCATGGCGCCACCGCAGTCGCCGGCCTCGTAACGGCTGTAAGCCTCGTTGAGCTGGCGATCAACGGCGTGCTGGCTGCTGCAGCCAACGGTGAACAGGGTCAGACAGGTAATAATCAGGGTACGCATGGATAGCTCCTCCGGCGCCGGCTTATCGGCCGCGGGGTAAAAAACTGCAGGCCATCCGGCGGCCTTTCGCATGGGCGAAAGAGTAGTGCCGCATAACGATGACTACAGCGAACGGGCATAGTAGCCTCGCGGCCAGACCGAAAAAGGAGCCATCGAATGACACCGCGTCGCACCAAGATTGTCGCCACCCTGGGCCCGGCCAGCAGCTCGCCCGAAGTCCTGGAAAAGATGATCCTCGCCGGGCTGGACGTCGCCCGCCTGAACTTTTCCCACGGCTCGCCCGATGAACATCGCGCCCGTGCCGAACTGGTGCGCACCATCGCCGCCCGCCACGGCCGCTTCGTCGCGCTGCTGGGCGATCTGCAAGGCCCGAAGATCCGCATCGCCAAGTTTGCCAACAAGCGCATCGAGTTGAAGGAAGGCGACCGTTTCCGCTTCTCCGTCACTCACCCGCGCGATGCCGGCACCCAGGAAGTGGTCGGCATCGACTACCCGGACCTGGTCAAGGATTGCGGCGTCGGTGACGAGCTGCTGCTGGACGATGGCCGCGTGGTCATGCGTGTCGACGCCGCCACCGCCGACGAACTGCACTGCACCGTGCTGATCGGCGGCCCGCTGTCGGACAACAAGGGCATCAACCGCCGTGGCGGCGGCCTCACCGCGCCGGCGCTGACCGCCAAGGACAAAGCCGACATCAAACTGGCCGCCGACCTCGAACTGGACTACCTGGCCGTGTCCTTCCCGCGCGACGCCGCCGATATGGATCTGGCCCGCCGCCTGCGCGACGAGGCCGGCTCCAGCGCCTGGCTGATCGCCAAGATCGAACGCGCCGAAGCGGTCGCCGACGATGAAGCCCTGGACGGCCTGATCCGCGCCAGCGACGGCGTGATGGTCGCGCGTGGCGACCTGGGCGTGGAAATCGGCGACGCCGAGCTGGTCGGCATCCAGAAGAAGATCATTCTGCACGCCCGGCGCAACAACAAGGTGGTGATCACCGCGACCCAGATGATGGAGTCGATGATCCACAACCCGATGCCAACCCGCGCGGAAGTGTCCGATGTCGCCAACGCCGTGCTCGACTACACCGACGCGGTGATGCTCTCGGCCGAGAGCGCCGCCGGCGAGTACCCGGTCGAGGCAATCAAGGCCATGGCGCGCGTGTGCTGCGGCGCCGAGAAGCATCCGACCAGTACCAAATCCGGCCACCGTCTGGGGCAGACTTTCAGCCGCTGCGACGAGAGCACGGCGCTGGCGGCGATGTACACCGCCAACCACTTCCCGGGCGTCAAGGCCATCATCAGCCTGACCGAAAGCGGCTACACCCCGCTGATCATGTCGCGCATCCGCTCGGCGGTGCCGATTTTCGCCTTCTCGCCGCACCGCGAAACCCAGGCCCGCGTGGCGCTGTTCCGTGGCGTGCAGACGATCCCCTTCGATCCGGCCGTGCTGCCGGCCGACAAGGTCAGCCAGATGGCGGTCGAGGAGCTGCTCAAGCGCAACATGGTGCAGCCCGGCGACTGGGTGATCCTGACCAAGGGCGACAGCTACCACGACAGCACCGGCGGCACCAACACGCTGAAGATCCTTCAGGTCGGCGCTCCGCTGAACTGATCGACCACGCGAGCCGGCCCGCCGGCTCGCGCCTTCCCTTGCAACGCATGGCCGCTGCCCATCGCAGTTCGGCCGAGCACTCAGTCCTCGCTCACATTCCGCTCGATGAAGGTGTCGCTGAACACCTGTCCGCGCGGCAGGCCGGCCAGAAACAGCCGTCGGCAGCACGCGGCAACGAAATCGGCATGACCGCAGACCAGCGCAATCTCCTGTCGCGACGCGATTCGCAGTGCCTGATCGTTCCACGGCTGATCCGCGTCGAGCCACTGCACGTCGAGATCATGCTGCTGCGCGAGCTGCAGCAGCGGTTCGGCCAGGTAGGAGGTGCCGTGCGTGCGATGCAGCAGGCGGATCGGCCCGGCATGGCCTTGGCGCAGCGCCTCGCGCAGCACCGCCCAGAGCGGCGCCAGGCCCGTACCGCTGGCAAGCAACAACAGCGGGCGCTCCGCCCAGTCCGGGTCGTAATGCAATGCGCCACCGTGCAGCTGCCCCAGCCGCAGGCCATCGCCAGTGCGCAAGCGGCGCGCCGCCTCGCTGAAGGCACCCGGGCGGTGACAGTCGAGATGAAATTCCAGCCAGCGATCGTCGTCCGGCAGGCTCGCCAGTGAGTAGGGTCGCGCGATGCCGTCCGGCGTCCACAGCAGCAGGTGCTGGCCGGCGCGGTAGCGCAGCGGTCGTTCGGGCAACAGGCGCAGGCGCAGCACGTCGCGCCGCAGCCAGTCGACCGCCTGCACCTGCGCCGCCAGGCCATCGCGGACGGGATCGAACAGCTCCACCTGCAGATCGCCATCGATCCGGCACTGGCAGGCCAATCGCCAGCCCTGCTCGCGCTGCGTGGCCGGCAGCGCCTCGGGACGCTCATCGAGCGGTTCGCCACCGCGGCAGCGCACCATGCAGGCCTGGCAGCTGCCCGCCCGGCAGCTGTAAGGCACGCGCAGTCCAGCCGCATTCAGCGCATCGAGCAGATTGCTGCCGGTTGCCACCGTCCAGCGCCGACCGGCACACGCCAGTTCAGGCATTGTCGGACGTCCAGGCCGCCTCGCAGCGGTTGCGCCCGCCGCGCTTGGCGCGATACAGCGCCTCGTCGGCGCGCTGCAGGGAGGCATCGAGATCGTCGCCGGCGTTCAGGAGCGTCAGCCCGACCGACAGACTCAGCTGCCCCACCGGGATGCCCGGGTCCACCGGCTGGGCGTTGGCGAACGCCTCGCGCAAGCGTTCGCAGCAGATGCCGAACTGTTCGGCGTCGGTATCCGGCAGCAACAGCACGAATTCCTCGCCGCCGTAGCGGGCCAGCACGTCGCCGTCGCGCAGGCAGGCCCGCGCAATCGCCGCAAAGGTCTGCAGCACCCGGTCGCCTGCGGCATGACCGTGCACATCGTTGATCCGCTTGAAATGATCGAGATCGATCAGCGCCAGGCCGATCTGATGCCCCTTGCGCAGCCGCGCCAGCTCACCTTCGGCGATGCGCAGGAAACGCCGGCGGTTGTAGAGGCCGGTCAGCTCGTCCGTGGACGCCAGATCCTCGAGCTGGCGCAACATGCCGCGCAATGTGTCCTGGTGGACCTGCAGGGCAAAGCGGCGCTGGCGCATGCGCTGACGCAGCTGGTAGACGTAGTTGACGAACAGGCACATCCACACCAGCGTCACCAGCAGTACGGACGCCTCGAGCAGGAACGCCGCCGGCTCGGCGAGGCGCCCCAGGTGGAAGTCCAGCAGGGTGAGCCCGACGAAGCTGAGAAACGCCAGCACGGCATAGCGGATGAAGATTCTCGGCGGCAAAAACACCGCGAACATCAGCACCAGCAGGTAAAGCACCAGCAGCGAACCGCGAGCGCTACCCAGGTTGAACAGCAGGCAGGTCAGCCACAGCAGCGCCACCAGCACCTGCGGCTGGGTCAGGCTCGGGTCCCGGAAGCGCTGGTTGAAGCCGCTCCAGAACAGCGCGAGGAACACCAGCTGGCTGAGCACGATGAGCAGCGAGCTGCCCAGCGCGACGGAGACCGGCGCGGTATAGAAACCCGCCGCAACCGACACCCAGGTCAGCAGCAACGCCAGCCCGTAGGTCAGCGCCGCCAGCGCGAACCGTTTCATTACCAACTGCTGCAACGCCTGCTGATCAAGCTCGACACGCGCACTCATAGGGATCCATCCCGCCGTGGCAATGGGTCGCACTCTACGCGAGCAAATTTCAAAAACCTAGCCAACATCCCTTCGCTCCCGGTCCATCCGTGTACCCGCCAGCCCGACGCGTTATACTGCCGCGCCTTTTTCACTCGGCACGCCGGCTGCCACGCTCGACGCGCCGAATCCCCGCCCCGTCAAGAGGACGCGCTGCATGACCGTGATCAAGCAAGACGACCTGATTCAAAGCGTCGCCGACGCTTTGCAGTTCATTTCTTACTACCACCCCGTCGACTTCATCCAGGCGATGCACGAAGCCTACCTGCGTGAAGAATCGCCGGCCGCGCGCGACTCGATGGCGCAGATCCTGATCAACTCGCGCATGTGCGCCACCGGTCACCGGCCGATCTGCCAGGACACCGGCATCGTCACCGTGTTCGTCCGCGTCGGCATGGACGTGCGCTGGGACGGCGCCACCATGAGCCTGGACGACATGATCAACGAGGGCGTGCGCCGCGCCTACAACCTGCCGGAAAACGTGCTGCGTGCTTCGATCCTGGCCGACCCGGCAGGTTCCCGCAAGAACACTAAGGACAATACCCCGGCCGTTATCCACTACTCCATCGTTCCCGGCGACAAGGTGGAAGTGGACGTCGCAGCCAAGGGCGGCGGCTCCGAGAACAAATCGAAGATGGCCATGCTCAACCCGTCCGACTCGATCGTCGACTGGGTGCTCAAGACCGTGCCGGAAATGGGCGCCGGCTGGTGCCCGCCGGGCATGCTCGGCATCGGCATCGGCGGTACCGCCGAAAAGGCCGCGGTGATGGCCAAGGAAGTCCTGATGGACCCGATCGACATCCACGAGCTGAAGGCCCGCGGCCCGCAGAACCGCATCGAGGAGCTGCGCCTGGAGCTGTTCGAGAAGGTCAACCAGCTGGGCATCGGCGCCCAGGGCCTCGGCGGCCTGACCACGGTGCTCGACGTGAAGATCATGGATTATCCGACCCACGCCGCTTCGCTGCCGGTGTGCATGATCCCCAACTGCGCCGCCACCCGCCACGCGCACTTCGTGCTCGACGGCTCCGGCCCGGCCAGCCTGGAAGCGCCGTCGCTGGACGCCTACCCGGAAATCGTCTGGGAAGCCGGCCCGAGCGCTCGCCGCGTCAACCTCGACACCATCACCCCGGAAGAAGTGCAGAGCTGGAAGCCGGGCGAGACCATCCTGCTCAACGGCAAGATGCTCACCGGCCGCGACGCCGCGCACAAGCGCATGGTCGACATGCTGAACAAGGGCGAGGAGCTGCCGGTGGACCTCAAGGGCCGCTTCATCTACTACGTCGGCCCGGTCGATCCAGTCGGTGACGAAGTAGTCGGCCCGGCTGGCCCGACCACTGCCACGCGGATGGACAAGTTCACCCGGCAGATCCTGGAAAGCACCGGCCTGCTGGGCATGATCGGCAAGTCCGAGCGCGGCCCGATCGCCATCGAGGCGATCAAGGACAACAAGGCCGTGTACCTGATGGCCGTCGGCGGCGCCGCCTACCTGGTCGCCCAGGCGATCAAGAAGTCCAAGGTGCTGGCCTTCGCCGAACTGGGCATGGAAGCGATCTACGAGTTCGAGGTGAAGGACATGCCCGTTACCGTCGCCGTCGACACCAAGGGCGAATCGGTGCACATCACCGGCCCGGCGATCTGGAAGCAGAAGATCGCCGACAGCCTGGCGGTGGAAGTGCAGTAATCGTCTCAGCGGCAAACGAAAAGCCCGGCTAGTGCCGGGCTTTTTGCTTTCGCATCGCGCGGATCAGCCGCGGCGGCGCAGCTGCACGAACAGCGCTTCGACCTTCTGCCGCGCCCACGGCGTGCGGCGCAGGAACGTCAGGCTCGACTTGATGCTCGGCTCGCTCTTGAAGCAGCGGATATCGACCCGCTGCGCCAGCCCTTCCCAGCCGTAGTGCGCCTGCAGTTCGACCAGCATCGCCTCGAGGGTGACGCCGTGCAGTGGATTGTTCGGGGCGCTGCTCACCTGCGGTTCTCCTTGTTGGTGACGAAAGCGTGGCCGCCGGCGCGCGGCGGTCCGGCATGCTACAGGGTTATCTCGGTGCCGAGCAGCTTGAGGAAGCCCGCCAGCCACGCCGGATGTGCCGGCCAGGCGGGCGCACTGACGAGATTGTCTTGCGTATGCGCCTGATCCACCGGAATGTCGACATACTCGCCACCGGCCAGCTTCACTTCCGGCGCGCAGGCCGGGTAGGCGCTGCAGGCGCGGCCCTTGAGCACGCCGGCGGCAGCCAGCAGCTGCGCACCGTGGCAAACCGCGGCAATCGGCTTGTTCGCCGCATCGAAGGCACGCACCAGCGCCAGCACCTGCTCGTTCAGGCGCAGGTACTCCGGCGCGCGGCCACCGGGAATCACCAGCGCGTCGTAGTCCTCGGCGCGCACGGCGGCGAAGTCGAAGTTCAGCGCAAAGTTGTGCCCGGGTTTCTCACTGTAAGTCTGATCGCCCTCGAAATCGTGAATGGCGGTGCGCACGGTCTGGCCGGCCTGCTTGTCCGGGCACACCGCGTGCACGCGGTGGCCGACCATCTGCAGCGCCTGGAACGGCACCATCGTCTCGTAGTCTTCGGCATAGTCACCGACCAGCATCAGGATGTTCTTCGCTGCCATTGGATCGTCCTCTTTTCCAGATAGGGAGCTGCGCTCCGGTGCAGGGCGGCCATCGGCTGATCAGCCGCCGCGGTTGAAGATGTTGACCAGCAGGCGATCCAGCCAACCCCACATGCGCTGATACAGACGCATGTGCAGCGGTCGGGCATACCAGCTGCGCAGATCGATTTCCTGGCTCTGCTGGAAGTCGCGCTCGAAGCTCTGCACGACCTGCTCGGTGAGCGCCGGATCGATCGCTTCGAGGTTCGCCTCCAGGTTCCAGCGCAGGTTCCAGTGATCGAAATTGCACGAACCAACGCTGACCCAGTCGTCCACCAGCACCATCTTCAGGTGCGAGAAGTGTGGCTGGTATTCGTGGATGCGCACGCCGGCGCGCAGCAACCGCGGGTAGAACCGCTGTCCGGCATAGCGCACCGGCGGATGATCGGTGTTGCGGCTGGTCAGCAGCAGGCGCACCTCCACCCCGCGCCGGGCCGCGTAGATCAGCGCGCGGCGCACCTTGCCGGTAGGCAGGAAATAGGGTGTGGCCAGCCAGATGCGCGTCTGCGCGCGCCGCAGGTTGTGCAACAGGCTGTGCAGAATATCGGTGTGCTGGCGCGCCGCTGCATAGGCCACCCGACCGAGACCCGAGCCGGTCGGCAGCAGCGGAATCCGCGGGATCTTGCGCGGCAGCGGCAGCTGCCAGATGCGTCGGCGCTGGCAGTTCACCCACTGCGCATCGAACAGCGCCTGCCAGTCCTGCAGCAGCGGCCCGCTCATCTCGACCATCACCTCGTGCCAATGCTCGTCCGGACGTTGCGGGTTCCAGAACTGATCGGTGGCACCCGCGCCGCCGACGAAACCGGTGCAGCCGTCGACCAGCAACAGCTTGCGGTGGTCGCGGTGCAGGTTGCGGAACTTCAAGCGCAGCGCCAGCGGGTTGTACAACCGCAGCTCAACGCCCGCGGCGGCGAGACGGTCGCGGCTGGCCTGGCCCATCTTCAGGCAGCCGAAGCCATCGAACAGACAGCGCACCCGCACGCCCCGCGCTGCCACTGCCAGCAGCACCTCCAGCAGACGCTCCAGGCAGCGGCCGTCCTCGACCAGATAGAGTTCCAGATCCACCCGCCGCTCGGCTCGGGCGATGGCCTCGAGCATCGCCGGAAAGAACTGCGGGCCGTCGATCAGCAGGCGAAAACGATTGGCCTTGCGCCAGGGAAATACCGAGCCGGCCAGCATCATCGACGACCAGTCCCGGTGGATACGCCGGCAAGGGCAGGCAAACGAAACAGTGTCATGAAATCCTTTTTCCGATCGAGTCGCCGCGAGGACGGCCATGGCGGTGTGACTGAGGCCGGGGCAGCTTAACCAGTCCGCCGGTCCCGGCAAAGAGCTGCCACCGGCCCAGCACGCGCGCTGGCGAGTCGTCCGGCAGATATCGCCGCCCGTCTATATAGGCGCGCCGCCGCGAGTCGAGTTCCCCTGAATTTCTTCCTCCGTGCCCGCCAGCCCGAGCCGCAGCCAGGCCTTGCGTAGTCGTTCGGCCTGCGCGGCACGCGCCAGTCCGAGCACACCGCGATCGCGCAGCCACATCGCCGACCATTCGCCGGGCGTCGCCGCCAGGGCGCCTTCGAGTTCCGCCTGCAGCGCGGCAAACTGCTCGCTCAACGCCGCCAGCAGCACGTGCGTGGCGGCAGCCTCGACCGGCTGGCGCGCGACTTCCGCCGCGCCGGCCAGCAACCCGACCAGGCGCAGCAGCAGCGCCTGCGACCAGCGATGCTCCAGCGCCACGCCGTACAGCCAGCCGAGCAGCGCGACCAGCACGTAGAGGTCCTCGTGCGTGCGAAAGGGTTTGACGTAGTCGGCCCAGCCGTCGCCCGGCAAACGCTCGCCGATGGCCTCGACCAGCACCAGCCGCCCATGCGCGATATCCGGCAGCAGCGGCAGCGGTGCGCCGGCTTCGAGCACCACCCCGCCAGCGTCGGCCGCGAGCACGTACATGCCCAGCCGCGGTGCATCGCCGATGCGTTCTTCGCGGGCTGGCACCAGCAGCCAGGCGGCCGCATCGCCGGCGGTGACGAAATCCTTGCGGCCGTCCAGACGGCCGTCACGCAGGCGGGTGGTCATGTCGGCCGGGCGCAACCGCCGGTTCTCCGTGGCGCAAAGCGCGCCGAGCCTCGCCGGTGCGTCCGCCCACAGTGCCCGCAACGCCTGCTGGTAGCCGGCGAGAAAGGCCAGCCCCGGCGTCGCCGCCAACCGGCCACCCAGCAGCGCACCGGCGAAGGGTTCGGTGCCAGCCACACGCTGTTGCACCGCGGCGTACCAGTCTTCCAGACGCCCGTCTGCCGGCAGCCGCGCCAGCGGCCCCAGCCATTCATGCCAAGCCATATTGCCTCCCGAACCGCCCGCTGCGGGCGTCACCCAACCATCACCGATCCGTCACAGGCGTGACACGCCAGCTACCTAGCCTGACCCGGCCATCAGATCGACCGAGCGCAACCATAACAACCAGGCGCCGCCGATTACCAACCCGCCACAGCCGGGCGGAACAGGAGTAGACAGCATGAACGCCATCGCTCACCCCCGCAGCACCCGTCAACTGCAGGCCGAGCGCCTGGTCGGCACCGCCGCCCTGCGCGAAGCCCAGGCGCTGCGCTACCGCGTGTTCAGCAGCGAGTTCGACGCTCGCCTGCAAGGCGCCGAGTTCGGTCTGGACATCGATGACTACGATGCGCATTGCAGCCACATCGGCGTGCGCGATCTGTCCAGCGGCGCGCTGGTCGCCACCACGCGCCTGCTCGATCACCTCACCGCGCGGCGCATCGGCCATTTCTACAGCGAGCAGGAGTTCAGCCTGCACGGGCTGGCAGCGCTGGACGAGCCCGTGCTGGAGATCGGCCGTACCTGCGTCGATTCTGCCTATCGCAACGGCGCCACCATCGCCGTGCTCTGGGGCGAGCTGGCCGAGGTGCTCAACCAGGGCGGCTATCGCTACCTGATGGGCTGCGCCAGCATCTCCATGCGTGATGGCGGCGTGCAGGCGCAGGCGATCATGCAGCGCTTGCGCGAGGGCCATCTGAGCACCGAACTGCTGCGCGCTGAACCGAAGACGCCGCTGCCCGCGCTGGAGCTGGCAGCGAACGTCACCGCGCAGCTGCCGCCGCTGCTCAAGGCCTACATGCGCCTGGGCGCGAAGATCTGCGGCGAGCCGTGCTGGGACGCGGACTTCCAGGTCGCCGACGTGTTCATCCTGCTCAAGCGCGACGAGCTCTGCCCGCGTTACGCGCGGCACTTCAAGGCGGCGGTGTGATGCGGCGACTGCGCCGCTACCGGCGGCTGGCACGGATCGCCACGGTGCTGCTGGCGGGTCTGGCGCTCGCCAGCGTCATCGAGCTGGGCCGATGGATCGGCGTGCAGACCTCGATGGCGCGCAAGCAGCGCCTGACCTGCTGGTTCCTTGCCCGTCTGGCGCGGGCACTGCCGCTGCGCGTGCGAATCATCGGCGACCGGCCGCGCGAGCCGATGCTGTGGGTCGCCAACCACATTTCCTGGAGTGACATTCCGCTGCTCGGCGCCCTGCTGCCGATCTCCTTCCTGGCCAAGGCCGAGGTGCGCCAGTGGCCAGTGCTGGGCTGGCTGGCGCAGCAGGCCGGCACGCTGTTCATCCGCCGTGGCGCCGGCGATGCGGGGCGGGTCAGCCGCGAACTGGCCGGGCACCTGCACCAGGGCCGGCATCTGCTGATCTTCCCGGAAGGCACCTCGACCGATGGCAGCACCCTGCGCACCTTCCATTCGCGGCTGTTCGCCTGCGCGGTGGAATGCGGCTGTCCGGTTCAGCCCGTTGCGATCCGCTATCGGCGCGACGGCCAGGCCGATCCGCTGGCGCCGTTCATCGGCGACGACGAGCTGCCCGCGCACCTGCTGCGTCTGCTCGACGCCGAGGTGGCGGAGGTGGAAATCTACCTGCTGCCGCCAATTGCCAGCCATGACCGCAGCCCGCGTGAACTGGCACGCCAGGCGCAGCAAGCGATCGCCCTGCGGTTGTTCGGCGACACCCCGCAACTGCAGCGAGCGGCCTAGCGCCGGCGGCCGGCAACTGGTTAAGCTCGACCGATGAACTACCTCGCACACCTGCACCTGGGCGGCGCTCAGCCGGCCGAACTGCTCGGCAGCCTCTATGGCGATTTCGTCAAGGGACCGCTGCAGGGCCGCTGGCCGGCGCAGATTGAAGCCGGCATTCGCTTGCACCGGCAGATCGACGCCTTCACCGACAGCCATCCGCTGGTGCTGCAGGCCAAGGCGCGCTTCCCGGCCGAGCGGCGGCGCTACGCCGGCATCCTGCTGGATCTGTTCTTCGATCACTGCCTGGCAGCCAACTGGCCGGACTATTCCAGCGAGCCGCTGGAGCAGTTCACCCTGCGTGTCTACCGCGTGCTGCAGAACGAACCGCAGCTGCCCGGCAAGCTGGCGTTGATCGCACCGCGCATGGCGGCGCAGGACTGGCTGGGCAGCTACCGCGAGTTCGCCGTGCTGGAACAGGTGCTGGCTGGCATGAGCCGCAGGCTCAGTCGCCCGGAAGGCCTCGCCGGCGGCCTGGAGGAACTGCAGCAGTTGTACGCGCCGCTGCAGGATGACTTTCGCGCCTTCTATCCGCAGTTGTGCGCCTTCGCCCGCCGCGCCGCGGGCTGAGCGCCCGTCTCAGCCGCGCAGGATTTCGGCGAAGCGCGCCAGCCAGGGCTCGGCATCGACTTCCGGCGTGACCGTCTCGCTGCCATCGATCCGCAGCATTTCCTGCACTTCCCGCACGCCCAGCTCGGCGAAAAGCTCGCGCACCAGCTCGCCACCGCCGCAGAACGTATCGCCATAGCTGGCGTCACCCAAGGCGATCACCCCGCCGGGCAGTCCGTGCCAGGCCGGGAACTGTTCGCGGATGGCCGAATACAGCGGCACGAAGCTGTCCGGCAGCTCACCCATGCCGGTGGTGGAGGTCACCACCAGCAGCGCTTGCGGCGCGAACTCCAGCACCTGCGGCAGTTGCGCGCGCGGATCGTGCCAGGCATCGAAACCGGCGGCCTTGAGCTGGCGCTCGGCATGACGAGCGACGTCCTCGGCGCTGCCGTAAACGCTGCCGGAAAGGATGGCGACTTTCATGAGGGAATCTCCGCAAATTGAAGCCGGCCATTATGCCGCAAGGCGCTCGCCTGTCGGACATCCCGAGGCAGCGAATCGCCAAAATCCGACAACCGTACTGAACTACTCTTGGAAATCACGATCACAGCGCGCAACAAACCGCCCGGCACGGATCGCCGTGCCGCGGTCGTCGGCGCCCGCCGCGCCGACTCCTCGAGGAAGTGACATGGCCGAACGGACAGTCCTGACCAGCGATGAGCTGGCCTTCATCAACAAGCTCATGCATCGCGCGGCCAATGGCCATGGCGAGCGCACCGCCGGCTTTCGCCTCGATGGCGGACCGCAGTCCAACGAGCTGCTGCTGGCGCTGGCGACCCACGCGGAGCTTTCGCTCGAAGCGAAAACCGCCGAGTTCCGCATGAGCTTCCCGGTGCAGCTCAAGGAGGACGAATTTCACAGCCTGCATCTGCATCTGGCGCCGCCGGTCATCTTCGAGCGCGGCCCGATCAACCGGGCCTGGCGCCTGCACCTCGAACAGCCGCTGGCACTGCTCAAGCGCGACGGCGAGGCGAGTCCGCTGCGCGTCTGCGAGCTGTCCTCGCACGGGCTGCTGGTCAAGGCCGGCCGCGGGCGCAAGCCCCCCAAACACTTCCATCTGTGCCTGGCGCTGCCCGACGACGCGCCGCTGGAAGTCGAGGCGCACCGGGTACGCGAGATCGACGACGACCTGGCGGCCTACGAGGTGGAGTTCAACGGCGAGCAGGATGCCGAACGCATCCGCAGCTTCCTCTACCGCCAGCATCGGCGCCTGCATCCCGAGTCGTCCGCCGATCTGGTGTAAGCTGGCCGGCCAGCGCTGCGCACCGGCATGACGACAGCGCCTGACCGACCGAGGCGCCCGATGAGCCAATCCCCGCTTCCCATCCTGATCACCGGCGCCGGCCAGCGAATCGGCCTGCATTGCGCCGAGCGCCTGCTCGACGACGGCCACTCCGTCATCATCAGCTACCGCCGCGAACGCGAAGGCGTGGCGCATCTGCGCAGCCGCGGAGCGATCACGCTGGCGGCCGATTTCGCCGATGCGGCTGGCATTCAGGCCTTCATCGAAACACTCAAGGCGCACACCGACGGCCTGCGTGCCATCGTGCACAACGCTTCGGAATGGCACAGCGAAACACCCGACCAGGAAGCCGAGCTGTTCCAGCGCATGTTCAGCGTGCACATGCTCGCGCCATACCTGATCAACCTGCACGGCGCCGCGCTGCTACGTCACGGCGGCGCCGCGGACATCGTGCACATCGGCGACGACGTCACCCGCCGCGGCAGCAGCAAGCACATCGCCTACGCGGCCAGCAAGGCCGGCCTGGACAACCTCACGCTGTCGTTCGCCGCCAGCCTGGCGCCGCAGATCAAGGTCAACGGCATCGCTCCGGCGCTGATCCAGTTCAATCCCGACGATGACGAGGCCTACCGGCGCAAGGCCCTGGCCAAATCGGCGCTGGGCATCGAGCCCGGCGCCGAGGTGATCTACCAGAGTCTGCGCTATCTGCTCGACAATCCCTACGTCACCGGCACCATCCTCACGGTGAACGGCGGCCGCCACCTGATCTGACCCGCCCACAAGGAGGCCCCATGCCCAGACTGGAACCCTCGATGGCACGCATCCGCGTCAAAGACCTGCGCCTGCGCACGTTCATCGGCATCAAGGAAGAGGAGATCCTCAACAAGCAGGACGTGCTGATCAACCTGACCATGCTCTACCCCGCCGCCGATGCGGTGCGTGACAACGTCATCGACCACGCGCTGAACTACCGCACCATCACCAAGGCGATCATCCGTCACGTCGAGGACAACCGCTTCGCCCTGCTGGAACGCCTCACCCAGGAAATCCTCGACCTGATCATGCAGCACCCGCAGGTGCGCTATGCCGAGGTGGAAGTCGACAAGCCCCACGCGCTGCGCTTCGCCGAGTCCGTCTCGATCACCCTGGCCGCGCACCGCGACTGAAGCGCGACGGCTCAGCGCCTCGCGTAGCCGGCACTGGCGAGGCTGGTCGCTGCCCAACACCGAGGTTATGATCCGGCCCACCTCAGCCAACGCCGAGAAGCAGACATGAACGAGCAAGAACGCACCGAACTGGA
The DNA here is from genome assembly GCF_036701605.1 of Pseudomonas sp. FIP_A4. Classification (NCBI taxonomy): domain Bacteria; kingdom Pseudomonadati; phylum Pseudomonadota; class Gammaproteobacteria; order Pseudomonadales; family Pseudomonadaceae; genus Pseudomonas; species Pseudomonas sp. FIP_A4. The sequence goes on from NZ_JAYDXP010000122.1 coordinate 394,884, forward strand.
AGCCGCCGCCTTCCGCCGCCTGGTCCAGCACCTGCGCAGCCGTCCGGACGTGCAGAACATCGACCTGATGAACCTCGCCGGCTTCTGCCGCAATTGCCTGTCCAAGTGGTACAAGGCCGCCGCCGACGACCTCGACGTCGCCGTCAGCGTCGACGAGGCGCGCGAGGAGGTGTACGGCATGCCCTACGCCGAATGGAAGAAGCGCTACCAGAAGGAAGCGACGTCCGAGCAACAGGCCGCCTTCGACAAGGGCCAGAAGCCATGAACAGCCTCAAGGACTTCCGCGCCAGCCTGCGCAACCGCAACCACCCGTTCAGCGCCACGCTGGCGTTCATCGCTGAGCACTACGACTACCAGCCGAGCCGCTTCATCAACGGTGGTGTGGAAAACGCCGCGGGGGAGAACGAAGGTTCCTGCAAGACGCTGGGCCTCGCGCTGCTGGAAGGCTTCTCCACCGAGGAAGCGCTGCTGGCCTTCGGCGAGCACTACCAGGCCGTACTGGCCTCGCCGACCGGCTCCGACCATCGCAACATCCGCGCGCTGATGGAAACCGGCCTGCCGGGCGTTCGCTTCGACCGGCAGCCGCTCAGCCGGCGCTGAGCACCGCGTCGCCAGAAGAAAAAAGGGCCATCCCAAAGCGCTAGGGGAAGGCTGTGAGTGGATGGCCCTTGGGAAACCGATGGCGCCACTCTAGGCACCCCGCGCTGCCCGGTAAAATTCAACCCGTCCATCCTCTTCATAGACCTAGCCTATCGCTCGCCGACGCGACTTTGCGCCGTCGGGCAAAGCCGGTATGGTCCCGTCGTTTTCCTCTGCTGGAGCTTGCGCATGTCGTTGCCCGCCCTTTCCGGCCCGCAGTACCTTCGTGAAGGCCTGAAACTGGTCCTCAGCCCGGGGTTGCGGCTGTTCGTGCTCCTGCCGCTGACCGTCAACGTGCTGCTGTTCGTCGGCCTGATCTGGCTCGCCATGCGTCAGTTCGGACTCTGGGTCGAGGCGTTCATGCCGAGCCTGCCGGACTGGCTGACCTTTCTCGAATACCTGCTCTGGCCACTGTTCGTCGCGCTGGTCGTGCTGATGGTGTTCTTCACCTTCACCCTGCTCGCCAACGTCATCGCCGCGCCGTTCAACGGCTTCCTCGCGGAGAAGGTCGAGGTGGTGGCGCGCGGTGAGGATACGGCGCCGCCGTTCAGCTGGGCCGAACTGCTGGCCATGCTGCCGCGCACCCTGGCCCGCGAAGCGCGCAAGCTGGCCTATTTCGCGCCACGCGCGCTGGCGCTGCTGGTGCTGTCGTTCATTCCGGTGCTGAACCTTGTCGCCGCGCCGCTGTGGCTGCTGTTCGGCGTCTGGATGATGGCCGTGCAGTACATCGACTATCCGGCGGACAACAACCGGGTGAGCTGGGCCGAGATGCTGACCTGGCTGCGCCAGCGCCGCTGGCAGAGCCTGAGCTTCGGTGCGGTGACCTATGCGGCGCTGCTGGTGCCCGGCCTGAACCTGCTGATCATGCCGGCCGCCGTCGCCGGAGCGACCCTGCTGTGGGTCCGCGAAGGTGGCCAAAGTCACGCGCTGGCCAAACGCCCGAGCTAGCGCCGGGCGAAAAAGAAAAAGGCCGCAACGCCGCAAGCGTTCCGGCCTTTTTTGCATCGCGACGAATGCGTCAGGCGAGCGTCTTCAACGCCTCGCGGCTGAACGGCAGCACATCCTGCATCCGCCCTTCGCGCACTTTCTGCGCCCAGTCCGGATCGACCAGCAGCGCACGCCCCACCGCGACCAGATCGAATTCCTGCCGGTTCAGGCGCTCCAGCAGACCTTCGATGTTCGCCGGTTGGGCGACCTTGTCGGTCTTGACCATGTACTGCAGGAACTCGTCGTCCAGGCCGACGCTGCCCACGGTGATGGTCGGCTTGCCGGTCAGCTGGCGCGTCCAGCCAGCGAGGTTCAGCGGCGAACCTTCGAACTCCGGCTCCCAGAAACGCCGCGTCGAGCAGTGGAAAATATCCACACCCGCCGCCGACAGCGGCGCGAGGAATTCGCCCAGCTCCTCGGGGGTCTGCACCAGCCGTGCGCTGTAGTCCTGCTGCTTCCACTGCGAGAAGCGGAAGATGATCGGGAAGTCCGGCCCTACAGCCGCGCGTACCGCCTGGATCAGTTCGATGGCGAAGCGCGAACGGTTGGCCAGGCTGCCGCCATATTCGTCGATACGCTGGTTGCTGCCGGCCCAGAAGAACTGGTCGATCAGATAACCGTGAGCGCCGTGGATCTCCACACCGTCCATGCCGATCGCCTGAGCATCGCGGGCGGCCTGGGCAAACGCGGCGATGACGTCCTGAATATCCTGCTTGGTCATGCCGTGCACGACGACCTGGCCGTCCTTGAGCTTTTCCATCGGGCCGTACCCCGGCACGCTCGCCTCCGGCTCGGTGCCGATGCGGCGCACGTTGCCGACGTGCCAGAGCTGCGGAACGATGCGTCCACCGGCGGTGTGCACGGCGTCGACCACTTGCTTCCAGCCGGCCAGTGCATCGGCGCCATAGAACCGCGGAACCTGCGGATAGCCGTTGGCGGCCGCGTGTCCGACCGTGGTGCCCTCGGTGATGATCAGCCCCACCCCGGATGCCGCCCGCCGCCGGTAGTACTCGACCACATCGGCGGTCGGCACGCCGTTGGGCGAAAACGAGCGGGTCATCGGTGCCATCACCACGCGGGTCGGCAGGTGCAGCGAACCCAGCTCGAACGGCTGGAACAAGGCATTTGCGGTAGCGGTCATGCGACTCTCCTGTTGTGTGTGTTGCGACGGTGCGGGGCGCAGGCTCATTGGCACTCCAGCAGCCGCGCCAGCTGATCGAGAAAACGCTGCAGCGGCGTCACGCTGCCGCTGACCTTCATGCGCAGCAGCGCGCCTTCCCAGGCGTTGCCGATGAATTCGGCGATGGCGGCGCAATCACTGTCGGCGGCTATTTCGCCCTGTCGACACGCCTGTTCCAGGCAGTCGGCCAGCAGCTCGACCGACTGCCCGAGAATCGCCAATACCTTCTGACCGATGGGCGGACACAGCTCGGCCATCTCGAAACTCAGGCTGCCGATGAAGCAGTGGTACTCGGGCTTTTCCTGGCGCGAGAAGTGCGCGGTCAGCTCGCGGTAATAGGCGAGAATGCGCTGGCAAGGGGTGCCGGGCGCCTCGTTGAGCGCCACCCGGTAACGTTCGAGGCGCGGGCAATACAACGCCTCGAGCGCTTGCAGGGCGAAGTCTTCCTTGCTGGCGAAGTAGTGATAGAACGAGCCCTTCGGTACGCCCGCGGCCTGCACGATCTCCTGCACGCCGGTGCCGTGATAGCCGCGACGAATCATCACCTGGGCACCCCTGGCGAGGATCAATGCGTGCTTGTCGTTGCGGGTTTGAGTGGTCATGCGGCGAGGATATGACCGGTCGTCTCGCCAGCCTAGAATCATCACCCGGGCTTATCGGCCGCGATGTGTTACGAAGGCGCTACCGGCTTTCTCGGCGAGCGCGCAATCCCGATACCCCGACGCCCGTTGCAGACGCCGGGGCGTGGGGATCAGGGCAGCGCCGCCTCGATCGCCTGGATCAGCGCCGGGTCATCCGGGCTGGTGCGTGGCGAGAAACGCGCCAGCACGCGGCCGTCACGGTCGACCAGGAATTTCTCGAAGTTCCAGCTGATGTCGCCAGGAAAGTCCGCCCCCTCGCCTGCCAGCAGGCGATACAGCGGATGACGCTGCGGCCCGTTGACTTCGAGCTTGCCGGTCAGCGGGAAGCTGACGCCGTAATTGAGGCTGCAGAACGCACGAATCTCTTCGTCGCTGCCTGGCTCCTGCGCGGCGAACTGGTTGCACGGCACGCCGAGCACGCTGAAGCCACGCTCGCGATACTGCTGGTGCAGTCGCTCGAGGCCCGCGTACTGGGGCGTCAAACCGCATTGCGAGGCAACGTTGACCACCAGCGTGAGCTTGTCGCCGAACGACGCCAGCGGCAGCTCCTGACCACCCAGCCCCGGCAGGACCAATTGATGAAATGCGCTCATGTCTTCCCTCCAGACAAAAAAAAACGCCCCGGCCGCGACCGGAGCGCCTTCTACACGATCAGCTCGACCTGGCGCGGTCTCGAATGACCGGCGCCGCGGGCGTGCCGATCAGTGGTGATGACCGCCTTCGCCATGCACATGGCCGTGGGCCACTTCTTCTTCGCTGGCGTCGCGGACGCTGACGATCTTGACGTCGAAGCTCAGACGCTGGCCAGCCAGCGGATGGTTGCCGTCGACGATCACGTCATCACCCTCGACGTCACGGATGGTGACGATCTGCATGCCGCCATCCGGGCCGGAGGCATGGAACTGCATGCCGACTTCCAGCTCGTCGACGCCTTCGAACATGGCACGGTTCAGCGTGGCGACCAGTTCCGGGCTGTACTCGCCATAGGCGTCCTGCGGTTCAATGGTGACCTGAATCTGGTCGCCGCCCTGCTTGCCTTCCAGCGCCTTTTCAAGGCCGGGAATGATGTTGCCTGCACCGTGCAGGTAGACCAGCGGCGCGCCGCCGGCGGAGCTGTCGATCACCTCACCGGCGTCGTTGGTGAGGGTGTAGTCGATTGAGACAGCCTTGTTAGCGGCGATCAGCATGGGCTCAAACCTTTGCTTGGGGAAATGGACGACACAGTCTAACCGCGCGCCAGGCCGAATGTGAACCGAAGGCCGAGCAACGGACAGCGTGGTTCCCGATGAGCAAATCGTGTAGTGCCATCGACAGCCCGACTACAACCTTTGGATGGCATCGCTTTTACTATGGTTATGCAAGAATCCGGCTGCCTGAGATTCTTTTGTCACTTCATATCAATAACTTTCAGTGAATCAAGGAGCACCGATGCCGGCTCGTAACATCCTGGTGATCAACTGTGGCAGCTCGTCGATCAAGTTCGCCCTGGTCAACGAAGCGCAAGCTACCTTCCCGCTGCAAGGTCTCGCCGAATGCATCGGTACCGCAGAGGCTGTCATCCACTTCGAGAGCGCTGCCGGCAAGGAAAGCGTCAAGGTGCCGAACGCCGACCACCAGGCCGCGCTCGCGCAGATCCTGCCGCGCGTCGAAGACGCCGCCGGCGGTCATCTGGACGGCATCGGCCACCGCGTGGTGCACGGCGGCGAGAAGTTCTTCGCCTCCACTCTGCTCACCGACGAAACCCTGGCCAGCATCGAAGCCAACATCCAGCTGGCACCGCTGCACAACCCGGCCAACCTGAGCGGCATCCACGCAGCCATCAACCTGTTCCCCGAACTGCCGCAGGTCGGCGTGTTCGACACCGCGTTCCACCAGACGATGCCGCCGCATGCCTATCGCTATGCGATCCCGAGCTTCCTCTATGAGGAGCACGGCGTGCGTCGCTACGGCTTCCACGGCACCAGCCTGCGCTTCGTCAGCCGACGCGCCGCCGAAATGACCGGCCTGCCGGTGGAGAACAGCGGCTGGCTGGTCGCTCACCTGGGCAATGGCTGCTCCACCTGTGCGGTGCAGAACGGCGAGAGCCGCGACACCAGCATGGGCCTGACCCCGCTGGAAGGCCTGGTGATGGGCACCCGCAGCGGCGATGTCGATCCGAGCCTGCACTATTTCCTCAACCGCACCCTCGGCTGGGATCTGGCCAAGATCGACAACCTGCTGAACAAGGAAAGCGGCCTGAAGGGCCTGTCCGGCCTGTCCAACGACATGCGCACCCTCGCCGACGCCCGCAATGCCGGTCATCCGGGCGCCGTGCTGGCGTTCGAGGTGTTCTGCTATCGCCTGGCCAAGTCGCTGGCAGCCATGTCCTGCGGCCTGGACAGCCTGGACGGCCTGGTATTCACCGGCGGCATCGGCGAAAACTCCGCTGCCGTGCGCGAACGCACCCTCCAGCACCTCAAGCTGCTCGGCTTCAAGCTTGACGACGCGGCCAACGCCCGCTGCACCCGCGGTGTGTCCGGCGAGATCCAGGCCGAAGGCAGCCGTCGCGTCCTGGTGGTGCCGACCAACGAAGAGCGCCAGATCGCTCTGGACACCCTTGCGCTGCTCGACGCCTGATTCGCCCCCGACAGGCGGGATGCCTGTCTCGCAGGCCCGGAGACCGAAAGGTCGCCGGGCCTTCGCTCGTCCCGCCTGCGGACCCGCATTCTGCAGCCAGAGCTCCCCGCTCCCCTGAAGGAGAACCCATGCACACTCTGTTTCTAGCCCCAACCGGTTTCGGCGGCGGTCTGAACTCCATCAGCCTCGGCCTGATTCGCACGCTCGAAGGCGCCGGCCTGAAGGTCGGTTTCTTCAAACCGATCGCACAACCCTTCCCGGTCGACCAGGGCCGTGAGCGCTCCTGCATCCTCGTCGAAAAGACCCTCAACCTGCCCTCGCCCGAACCGCTGGCGCTGGAACAGGTCGAGCGCCAGCTGGCCGACGGCGAGCTGGACCTGATGCTCGAGGAAGTGGTCAGCCGCTTCCAGCAGGCCGCTGCCGGCAAGGACGTGGTCATCGTCGAAGGCATGGTGCCGACCACCAGCTCCGACTACACCTCGCGCATCAACACCCAGCTGGCCAAGAGCCTGGACGCCGAGATCATCCTGATCGCCGCCCAGGGCAAGGACAGCATCAAGCGCATGGCCGAGCGCATCGAGATCCAGGCGCAGCAATTCGGCGGCGCCAAGGACCCGAAGGTGCTCGGCGTGATCCTCAACAAGGTCAAGAGCGAGGACGGCGTGCCGGCCTTCGTCGAGCGCCTCAAGGAACATCTGCCGCTGCTCGGCAGCTCCGACTTCCAGCTGCTCGGCGCTATTCCCTTCGCCGAAGAACTCAACGCGCTGCGTACCCGTGACATCGTCGAACTGCTCGGTGCGCAGGTGCTCAACGCCGGCGAAGCCGATCAGCGCCGCGTCGGCAAGATCGTGCTGTGCGCCCGCGCCGTGCCGAACACCGTGCAGCTGCTGCGCTCTGGCGTACTGGTGGTGACGCCCGGCGACCGCGACGACATCATCCTCGCCGCCAGCCTGGCCTCGCTCAACGGCGAGAAGCTCGCCGGCCTGCTGCTGACCGGCGACTTCACGCCGGACCCGCGCATTCTCGAACTGTGCAAGACCGCACTGGCCGGTGGCCTGCCGGTGATGATGGTGAGCACCAACTCCTATGACACGGCCAACAACCTGTTCGGCCTGAACAAGGAAACCCCGTCGGACGACATCGAGCGCGCCAGCCTGGTCACCGATTACATCGCCAAGCACCTGCACCCCGAATTCCTGCACACCCGCTGCAGCGTCCCGCGTGCCGAGCCGCGTCTGTCGCCGGCTGCGTTCCGCTATCAACTGGTCAAGCGTGCGCAAGACGCGAACAAGCGCATCGTCCTGCCGGAAGGCAACGAGCCGCGCACCATTCGCGCCGCGGCCATCTGTCAGGAGCGCGGCATCGCCCGCTGTGTGCTGCTGGCCAAGCCGGCCGAAGTCGAGCAGGTCGCCCGCGAGCAGGGCATCAACCTGCCTGCCAGCCTGGAAATCCTCGATCCGGATCTGATCGCCAACCGCTACGTCGAGCCGATGTGCGAAATGCGCAAGGCCAAGGGCCTGACGCCCGAAGATGCGCGCGAGCAGCTCAAGGACACCGTCGTACTCGGCACCATGATGCTGGCGCTGGATGAGGTGGACGGCCTGGTTTCCGGCGCCGTGCACACCACAGCCAACACCATCCGCCCAGCCCTTCAGCTGATCAAGACCGCGCCGGGCTACAGCCTGGTGTCCTCGGTGTTCTTCATGCTGCTGCCGGATCAGGTGCTGGTCTATGGCGACTGCGCGGTGAACCCGAACCCGAGCGCCACCGAACTGGCCGAAATCGCCCTGCAAAGTGCCGAATCGGCCGCCGCCCTCGGCGTGCCGCAGCGCGTGGCGATGATCAGCTACTCCACCGGCAGCTCCGGCAGTGGTGCCGAGGTGGAGAAGGTCGCCGAAGCCACCCGCATCGCCCAACAGCGCGCACCGCAGCTGCCGATCGACGGCCCGCTGCAGTACGACGCCGCCTCGGTACTCAGCGTCGGCAAGCAGAAGGCGCCGGACAGCAAGGTCGCCGGTCAAGCCACCGTGTTCATCTTCCCCGACCTGAACACCGGCAACACCACCTACAAGGCTGTGCAGCGCAACGCCAACTGCCTCAGCGTCGGCCCGATGCTGCAGGGCCTGGCCAAGCCGGTGAACGACCTGTCGCGCGGCGCGCTGGTCGAGGACATCGTCTTCACCATCGCCCTCACCGCACTGCAGGCGGCCAACCGGAAAGCCTGACGTCCGCGCCCCAAAAAGCCCGCCCGCGCCTCGCGCGGGCGGGCTTTTTACTGTCACTTCAGATAGTTACAGATGCCTGCATAATCGCTACTCTTGGCGACTCGACTCAGCCGTATCGATGAGCCAGCCATGCTTAGCTTTCTTCCCGCGCCGCTGCGCGGCGTACTTTCCGCGCTTATCCTCGCGCTCAATACCCTGTTCTGGTGCTGGCCACTGTTCGCCCTCGCCCTGCTCAAGCTGGTGCTGCCCTTCGCGCCGATCCAGCGCACGCTGCGCTACGGCATGCACTGGATCGCCGAATCCTGGATGTCGGTGAACAGCTTCTGGATGAACCTGGCGCGGACCATCGACTGGAATGTCCAAGGCCGCGAGCTGGTCGACATGCACCATTCGTATCTGGTCACCAGCAACCATCAGAGCTGGGCCGACATTCTGGTGCTGCAGTACCAGCTCAGCCGCCGCATGCCGATCCTCAAGTTCTTCCTCAAGCAGGAATTGATCTGGGTGCCGGTCATCGGTCTGTGCTGGTGGGCGCTGGAGTTCCCCTTCATGAAGCGCTTCAGCAAGGAATACCTGGCCAAGCACCCGGAAAAACGCGGCGAGGACCTCGCCACCACCCGCCGCGCCTGCGAGCGCTACCGCACCAATCCGGTGTCGGTGTTCAACTTCCTCGAAGGCACGCGTTTCACACCCGCCAAGCACGACCAGCAGGACTCGCCGTTCCGCCACCTGCTCAAGCCGCGCGCTGGCGGCATCGCCTTCGTGGTCGACGCGATGGGCGAACAGCTGAGCGCACTGATCGACATCACTATCCACTATCCCGACGGTCGCCCCAGCTTCTGGGACCTGCTCGCCGGACGCATCCGCCAGGTGGTGCTGCGCATCGAACGGCGGGAGATTCCGGGCGAGTTTCTCGGCCGCAATTACGATCAGGACGAGGCGTATCGGCTGGCGTTCCAGCAGTGGGTCAACCAGTTGTGGACCGCCAAGGATGCCCAGCTGGCCAGCCTGCACGCGCAATTCCCGCCGCGCTGAGGCGGTCTCAGCACGACTCCCAGCTCACCCGCGCCGGAAAGGCGGTTGCCTGTGCCGGGGCGACCGCCGGCGAGACCAAGAAACCCTGCATCACATCGCAGCCATTGGCGAGCAGCCACTCGCGCTGCGCCAGGCTCTCGACGCCTTCGGCAATCACCTCCAGCCCCAGGTTGCGTCCCAGGTCGATGATGGCATTGACCACCGCCGCATCGCGTGGAGAGTCAAGCATGTTGGTGATGAACAAGCGATCGATCTTCAGCGTGTCCAGCTCGAAGTGGCGCAGGTAGGCCAGTGACGAATAGCCGGTGCCGAAATCGTCGATCGCCACGCGCACCCCCAGCTTGCGCAGGCGCCGCAGCTTGTCGCAGCTCTGCTCCAGATCCTGCATCAACGTGCCTTCGGTGACCTCCAGCTCGAGCTGCGCCGGCAGCAGCTGGTACTCGTCGAGCAGGCGCTGGAGGCTGTCCAGCAGGCCGGCGCGGGCAAACTGCACCGGGCTGACGTTGACGCTGAGAATCAGCCCTTCGTCGAGCGCCTGCGGCCACAGGCGATGCTGATTCAGGGCCTCGCGCAGCACCCAGTCGCCGACTCGCTCGATCAGCCGCGTCTCCTCCAGCAGCGGAATGAACACCCCCGGCTCGACCTGCCCGCTCTGCCCGTTGGGCCAGCGCAGCAATGCCTCGAAACCACGCAGCCGGCCGCTCTCGAGCATGATCTGCGGCTGGTAGGCCAGCTCAAAATCGTTGCGTTCGATGGCGCTGCGCAGGTTCTCCTCCATCATCAGGCGCGTGTGGGCACGGCCGTTCATCTCGTCGGAGAAGAAGCGATACTGCCGGCGCCCGGCACGCTTGGCCTCGTACATGGCCATGTCCGCCGAGCGCAGCAGCTCGTCGACGCTCTGCCCGCTGTCGGGAAAATGCGCGATGCCGATGCTCGCGCCCAGGGTGACCTCGGTGCCTTCGACACGGTGACGCACCGAGATCAGCTCGATGAGCTTCTCCGCCACGCGCGCCGCATCTTCCGGATGATCGAGCGAGTCCAGCAGCGCGGTGAATTCGTCGCCGCCCATGCGCGCGATGATGTCGTAGGGCCGCATGCAGGTTTCCAACAGCCGCGCCACCTTGCAGAGGATCTCGTCGCCGGCGTCGTGACCGAGTGAATCGTTGATGCGCTTGAAGCCGTCCAGGTCGATGTACAGGATCGCCATGCGCTTGCCGTTGCGGTCGACCCGCGCCAGCGCCGACTCCAGCGCCTGGTGGAAACCGCGGCGATTGAGCAGCCCGGTCAGCGAGTCGGTCACCGCCTGGGTCTCCAGCTGCACGTGCAGGTTGCGCACCACCGACATATCCAGCGCAATGACCACCATCGAGCGTTGCTGGCGTGGCAACGGCGAGCTGGACAGCGCCACCGGCAGCGTCGAGCCGTCGCTCTTGTAGAGCTGCGCCTCGTGCAGACGGTAGGTCGCGCCGTTGCGCCAGTGCTCGTAGAACTCCGACTCGCGCCACGGCACGCCCACCTCGGGCACCGCCAAATGCGCCAGCAGCGCGGTGCCCTGCAGGTCCTCCACGCGGGCGTGCAGCATCTCGGCGATGGCCGGATTGGCGAACGTGACATAGCCGTCCTCACCCACCACCAGGATGCCCTCGGCGGCGTTGCTCAGCACCGAGGCGTTGAAGGCCCGGGCACTGTCGAGCTGCTGGGAAAGCAACTGCAGGTCGCGACGGTTGTGTTCGTGTGCCAGCAGCGTGTTGATCTTGTGCTTGAGCACCTGTGGATCGAACGGTTTGAGAATGAAATCCACCGCGCCGCTGGCGTAGCCGCGCAGCACCGACTCGCGGGTGTGCGCAATGGCCGAAACGAAAATGATCGGCGTGTAGCGCGTATGCGGGCTGCCGCGCATCAGCCGGGCGACCTCGAAGCCATCCATGCCGGGCATTTGCACGTCCAGCAGAACCAGCTCGACGTCCAGTTCGAGCAGCGCCTTGAGCGCCGCCTCGCCGGAATTGACGCTGTGCACCTGCCAGTCGCCGTCGCCGAGCAGGGCCTCCATCGCGACCAGATTGGCCTCGCGATCATCCACCACCAGCAGCGTGCGGCTGCGCGGCTGCGTTCTAAGCTGCGCTCGGCCCATAGAAGCCTCCCTGCATCGCTGTGCGCACGTGCACGCGGGCACCCTCGCGCGTCACGGCGCCGTACCTGTTTGCGGCCAATCCAGCGTCTACTCCCACCGCTCCCCTACTCCTCTTCAGCCTTGCCCTGCTCCGCCTGCAGGCCCAGCCAGTGCTGCAACAGCGTCGCCAACGCGGCGCGCTCCACGGGTTTGGCCAGCACATCATCGGCGCCGAGCGCCAGACAGCGCTGGCGCTGCTCCTCGCCGGCATCCTCGGCCAGGGCGATGATCGGCACCTGGCAGCCGTGTTCGCCCTTGAGCGCGGCGGGCAACATCACACCTTCCGCGTCCGCTCGGCTCATGTCCAGCAGCACCAGATCGAAGGCACCCTCGGCAAACCGTGCCAGCGCCGACTCGGCACTGGTCACCGGCTCGACCTGCAGGCCCAGCTGATCGAGATCGGCACTGAGCGAATAGATCAGCCGCACGTCGTCGCCGACCAGCAGCACCTGACGACCCAGTTCCGGGCGCGGAGTCTGGTGCATCGTCTCGGACCTCTCCGTCGCCGAGGCCTGGCGCACCAACTCGCCGATGCGCTCGGGGCTGTCGGATTTCGCCAGCAGCACCGCCGAATAGCGCCGCAGACGCTGTAGCTGCTCGTCGTCCAGCGGTGCCTGGCTGCTCACCAGCACCGGCATGCCCTGCAGCGGCCGCAGGCGCTCGAGCGCCTCGAGCAGCTCCAGGCCGTTGCCATCGGCCAGATCGAAATCGATAGCCAGCGCACTGAACGCCTGCTCGGCGAACGCCAGGCGCGCCGACTCACTGTGCCCGGTGGCCGTCACGCTGTAGCCCAGCGTCTCGAAACAGTCGCGAATCTCCCGTCGCCGCTGCGGATCGCCTTCGACCAGCAGCAGGCGCAGCGGGTTGTGGCCCTGGCGGCGCAGCTCGATGAACAGTTGTTCGAGCGTCACCCGGTCGACCGGCTTGGTCAGGTAGCGCGCGTCATCGTCGTGCCAGTCGCCCGGTTGCGGCACGCTGGAAATGATCGCGACCGGCAATCCCTGCAAACGCTCTTCGGCGCGCAGCTCGCGATAGACCTGCCAGCCGCTGATATCCGGCAGCAGGATGTCGAGTATTACTGCTGCGAAACGCCGTTCGCGCAGCATCGCCAGTCCTTCGTTGCCGGTGGCGCAGCGCGTGCTGACGAAGCCGTGGCTCTGGCCGACTTCATCGAGCAGCGCGGCAAACACGCCATCGCCCTCGACAATCAGCAGGCTCGGCTCGTCGCCGCGTGGCCGCTCGGTGCTCGGCAGCGCCAGGCGACGCTCCGGCAGCGGCAGCTCGACGGTGAAGCGCGAACCCTTTCCCGGCTCGCTCTGCAGCTCGATCCGGCCACCCAGTACGGTCACCAGCTGCTGGGTGATCGCCAGCCCCAGGCCGGTACCCCCGTAGTGCCGGCTGATCGAGCCATCGATCTGCTGGAAGGCCTGGAAGATCCGCTCATGCTGGTCCCGGGCGATACCGATGCCGGTGTCGCGCACCTCGATCTGCAACGTATCGCCACCACTCGCGCCGCCCTGCGCAAGGCAACGCACCAGTACCTGCACCTCGCCGTGCTCGGTGAACTTCAGCGCATTGGTCAGCAGGTTATGCAGTATCTGCCGCAGGCGCAGGCGGTCGCTTTCCAGCCGCTCGGGGACGTTCGACGCCACTTCCAGCGTCAGCTTCAGGCCCTTCTGCTGCGCCATCGGCGCCAGCGCCGCCTCGGTCTCGGCCAACAGGTCGCGCAGATTCAGCGGCTCGAGCTTGAGCTGCAGATGCCCGGCCTCGATCTTGGCCAGGTCGAGCACGTCGTTGATCAGCTGCAGCAGATCGTGGCCGGCGCGGTAGATGATGTCGGCATGCCGTACCTGCTTGTCGGTGAGGTTGCCGGCACCGTTCTGACGCAGCTGGTCGCTGAGGATCAGGATGCTGTTGAGCGGTGTGCGCAGCTCATGGGACATGTTGGCGAGGAATTCCGACTTGTAGCGATTGGCGACCACCAGCTGGTCGGCCTGGTCACGCAGGCGGCGCTCGGCCGCCTTGCGATGGCTGATGTCGATGATCACCGCCTGCACCAATTGCTCGTCGCCGCGGCGCAGCGGCGACAGGCCGATCTCCACCGGCACCTGGCTGCCGTCGCGATGGCGGCCGAACAACTCGCGGTTGCCGCCCATCCGCCGCGGTTCGGGATGCGCAACATATGCCTGGCGAACCCCCCGGTGAGCCTCGCGCGCCGCTTCAGGCAACAGCAATTCGACCGGCTGGCCGAGCAGCTGCTCGCGCTCATAGCCGAACAGCAACTCGGTCTGGCGATTGACCATGACAATGCGTCCTTCGCTGTCGACCAGCACGAAGGCATTGGGCGACGCCTCGACCACGTTGCGGAATCGCTCTTCGTCGCGCTTGCGCGCCTGCAGGTCGAGCAGGTTGAGCACGTAGTAGCGCGCCTCGTCATGGTTGAAACTGGTCAGGCTGAGCGCAACCGGCACCGGATTGGCGTCCTCGCGCAGCGCCTGGGTTTCCTGCTGATGGAGCCCGCTGCGTTGGGCCAGCGAATCGCCGCCCAGCAGGAACGGCAGGTAGCGGCTGACCCGCTCGCCGGCCAGCAGCCCGGCGTTGGAGCCGAGCAGGCTGGCGGCGCTCTGGTTGGCCAGCTCGATCCGTCCGGCGGCATTGCACAGCAGGGTGGCCACCGGCAGTTGCTCGATGAGCTGGCGAAAGCGCGCCTCGCGTTCCTGCGCCTGCACGCTCAACCGCTGGCTGGCCCGCAACGCGCGCTCGCGCAGATAGAGATAGCCGCCGATCAGCAGCGAGAACAGCGCAGCCGCGAGCAGCGGCGACACCAGATCGAACGTGCGATTGCTGTGGCGCAGCACCGCTTCGTACTCGGGCGTGCTCGCCACCTTCAGCTGCCAGCTGCGGCCATACATGTAGATGTTGCGCGTGCGCTGGAAGCCGGCCTCCTCATTGGCCGGCCGGCGCCCGGCGAGCAGCGGCACGTCGGGTGCAGCGGCGTCCCGTAGCTGCAGTTGCAGCGCGCTGCTGCGCGAACCGAGGATGCCTTCCATCAGGTCGGTCAACCGGAAGGCGCCATGCAAGGTGCCGACAAAGGCGCTGCGCCGCTCCTCCTCGGTAGTGGTCGGCGCGTTGGCGCGGTACAGCGGCAGGTAGAGCAGCACGCCGGTCTGCACGTTCTGCTCGGTTTCCTGCTTGAGCCGCAACGGCCCGGTCAGGACCGGATTGCCGCTATCTCGCGCCGCCGCAGCGGCCTCGCGCCGGAACGTCTCGCTGAACAGATCGAACCCCAACACCCGACGGTTGCGCCAGTCGACGGGATGGATGTAGTCGACGATCAGGTATTCGTCGCGCACGCCGGGCGGATACATGCGAAAGCGCTCGCGCCCGGATTTGCGGATCGCCTGCAGTTGCGCTTCGACCGTCTGGCTGGTGGCATAGCGCGCCAGCGCCACCGCTTGGATGCCCGGGTAGAAATCCTGCAGCTGCAGCTGATCGGCCGCGCGCATCCAATCGTCCAGGGAAACGCTGTCGCTACCCGCGACCAGACCGGCCACGCCGCGCAGGACCATTTCATAGGCACGCATGCGCTCGCGCAGCGTGTGCTCGATGTCATCGACGGCAAAGGTGAAGCGCTGTTCCTGCTCGATGCGGTTGCGCGTTTCCTGAGCATGCCATTGCCAGCCGATCCATCCACCAAGCCCCGCCATCAACGCCAGCGTGACGAACAATGGCAGCCAAGGCTTGCGGGAATGGAGAGCGGGACGATCATCCATTCGACCTCCTCTGCGCCATTACTGGCGTGCTTCAAGTGCTTGAGAGTCACGAAGCGGACAGAGGTTCCGTGCGACGAACGGCGGGAGAATTCCATGACGCCGGCTTTCCGGCAGTGGCGGAGCCGTTGCGGCTCCGCCGGATGTTGCGGGCGTTACAGCGGACGCAGATTGATCTCGACGCGGCGGTTCTGCGCGCGGCCGGCGGCCGTGTCGTTGCTGGCGACCGGCTGGCTCGGGCCGACACCCGAGGCGGAGATGCGCGAGGACGGCACGCCGTTGCTGATCAGGTAGGACGCCACGCTCTGCGCGCGACGGTTGGACAGGTCCTGATTCAGCTGTAGTGAGCCGGTGCTGTCGGTGTGGCCGACGATATCCACACCGTTCTTGTCGAACTCCTTGAACACCTGTACCAGCGAATTCAGCGTCGGATAGAAGTTGCTGGCGATGTCCGCCGAGCTGCTGGCGAAGGTGATGTTGCCCGGCATGATCAGGGTCAGGTTGTCGCCCTCACGCTGCACCTGCACGCCGGTGCCCTGCAGCGTCTGGCGCAGCTTGGCTTCCTGGGTGTCGACGTAATAGCCGTAGCCACCACCGGCCGCGCCACCGACTGCCGCACCGATCAGCGCGCCCTTGGCACGGTCCTTCTTGCTGGAAGTCGCCGCACCGATCACCGCGCCGCTGACCGCCCCGATGCCGCCATAGATACCAGCCTTGCCGGCTTCGCGTTCACCGGTGTAAGGGTTGGTGGTGCAACCGACCAGCAGGGCAACGGCCACCGCAGCGGCAGTCAAGTTCAGCTTTTTCATATGGACTTCCTTCGTTTCGTCAGTGACCAGGGCGCGCAGCGTGCCGGCGCGCCCCGAACGCAGCGCTAGATTAACACCGGCCAACGTCGCAGGACTGCAACCAAGGCAGCAGAACCGCGCGGCGTGGGACGCACCGGTTCATGCCTACCGTTGCAGCGCGCGCCCCTGGGCCAGATAGGCGGCGAACTCCGCGTCCGGCACCATGCTGCCACCGGTTCCCCAGACCAGATGCGTCGCCCGCGCCAACCGCGCCGGATCGACGCCGATCCGCTGCAAATAGTCGGGCGCGCGCAGCACGCGCTGCAGGCCCGGCATCCCCGCCAGCGCCGAAGGCTCCAGGCGCACCTGTTCCAGCTCCCAGGCGCTGGCCAACAGGCGCGAGAGCGTCTCATCCGTCACCGTGTAGTAGCCGTCGATCAACCGTTGCATCGCCCTGCCGACGAAACCGGACGGTCGCCCGACCGCCAGCCCATCCGCGGCGGTGACGTTGTCGATGCCGAAATCCTGCACGCAGACCGCATCGTGCAGCCCGCTGTAGACGCCCAGTAGCATGCACGGCGAGTGGGTCGGCTCGGCGAACAGGCAATGCACCGCATCGCCGAAGGCCAGCTTGAGGCCGAAGGCAACCCCACCGGGACCGCCGCCGACGCCGCAGGGCAGATAGACGAACAGTGGGTGTTCGGCATCGACCTGAATGCCGGCCTGCTCGAACTGCCGCGCCAGCCGTTCGGCGGCAACCGCGTAACCGAGAAACAGCTGCGGCGAGTTCTCGTCGTCGACGAAATAGCAGTTCGGATCGCTCGCCGCCTGTTCGCGCCCCTGGGCCACTGCAACGCTGTAGTCCGAGGCGTATTCGATCACCGTCACGCCGCTGGCCCTGAGCCGGTCCTTCTTCCATTGGCGGGCGTCCGCCGACATGTGCACGGTCGCCTGAAAGCCCAGCCGGGCACTGACGATGCCGATCGACAGGCCCAGGTTGCCGGTGGACCCGACAGCGATACGGTAGCGGCCGAAGAACGCCCGGGCGGCGTCGCTGGCCAGCGCGGCGTAATCATCGCCGGGACGGATCAGGCCTGCCTGCAGCGCGAGATCTTCGGCGTGCTTGAGCACTTCATGGATACCGCCGCGCGCCTTGATCGAGCCGGAGATGGGCAGCTGGTTGTCCGCCTTCAGCCACAGCGCGCCGCCCGCGGCCACGCCGATCTCGTCCAGCAGCTGACGCCCCAGCGTCGGCAACGGCACCAGCGGCGATTCGATGATGCCGCCGGCCGCCGCGGTTTCCGGGAAGACCTTGGCCAGATAGGGCGCGAAGCGCTGCAGGCGGGCACTGGTCGCGGCGACGTCCTCCGCCGTCAGACCGACATCGGCCAGTGCCGTCGCGACCGGCGCGATGGCCGGGTTGAACCAGGCGGTTTCGCGCAGGGCCAGCAGCTCGCTGAGCAGCGGGTGGCTGGCGCACCAGGTTTCGAGTGTCTTGCCGTGAATCATCGGAGGGCTCCTGTCGACGGTGTGTATCGACCCTAACAGGAGCGCCCCATGGACGTCAGCCGCAGTCTCAGAGGCCCGAGATCGCCGCGTGCCCCTCCTCCAGCCAGCGCGCGATATCCACGCGGATACGCTTCTTGTCCAGCTTGCCCACGCTGGTCTTGGGGATCTCGCCGACCACCGCGATTTGCTGCGGCACTGCCCACTTGTTGATATGCCCCTGCGCCACGGCGGGCTCGAGGAAGGTCTTCAGCGCCTGGGCAGTCAGCGTCTGCCCTTCGCGCAGCACCAGCAGGGCGAACGGCCGCTCGCCCCAACGCTCGTCCGGCACGCCCACCACCGCCACTTCGCGGACCGCCGCGTGCTGGCTGATCAGCCCTTCGAGCGCCAGCGAGGAAACCCACTCGCCGCCGGTCTTGATCACGTCCTTGAGGCGGTCGCGGATATCGATGTTGCCCATCTCGTCGATCACCGCCACATCGCCGGTGTGCAGCCAGCCGCCCGCCCAGAGCTCCTCGCTCTTCTCCGGCTCGTTGAAATAGCCTTGGGTCAGCCAGGGCGCGCGCAGCACCAGTTCGCCCTGCGACTCGCCGTCGGCGGGCAGGAAGCGGCCATCCGGCGTCTGGATCGCGGCGTCCACCAGCACCACCGGCACGCCGGCCTTGAGCTGATAGGCGATACGGGTCTCGTCATCGGCGGCGAGCAGCTCGTCGTTAATGTGCGCACCGGAGATCAGCGGGCAGGTCTCCGACATGCCATAGGCGGCGATCAGGTTCATCCCGCGGGCACGGGCCGCGTCGTAGAGCCCGCGCGTCAGCGCACTACCGCCGATGGTGATCTTCCAGCCGGCAAAGTCCACGTCCTGCGCGGCCTTGGCATTGAGCAGCATCTGCACGATGGTCGGCACGCAGTGGGAGAAGGTCACCTGCTCGCGGCGCCACAGCTCGATGAGGAAATCCGGGTCGTAGCGCCCCGGATACACCTGTTTGAGGCCGAGCATGGTAGCGACGTACGGCAGGCCCCAGGCGTGCACATGGAACATCGGCGTGATCGGCATGTAGACGTCGCCGGCGCCCATCAGCTGCGGATTCTCGCGACAGCCGACGGTCACCGCCGCCGCCAGCGTATGCAGCACCAGCTGACGATGGGTGAAGTACACGCCCTTCGGATTACCGGTGGTGCCGGTGGTGTAGAAGGTGGTGGCGACCGAATCCTCGTCGAAGTCGGGGAAGTCGTAATGCGGCTCGGCCGCCGCCAGCAGGCTTTCGTATTCGCCTACGCAGCCCGGCAGATCGGTCGTGACGGCCTCACCGTCGGTGAGCAGCAGGGTCTTCTCCACGGTGCTCAGCTGCCCGGCGATGGCCTGGTAGAGCGGCACGAACTCGCTGTTGACCAGCACGAAGCGGTCCTCGGCGTGGTTCATGGTGTAGAGGATCTGGTCCGGCGACAGGCGCACGTTGATGGTGTGTACCACCGCGCCGATCATCGGAATGGCGAACATGCATTCGAGGTAGCGGTGGCTGTCCCAGTCCATCACCGCCACCGTATCGCCCGCTTTGACGCCAGCGGCGGTCAGCACGTTGGCCAGCCGCGCGATGCGCTGGTTGAGTGTGCGGTAGTCGAATCGCAGCTTGTCGCGGTAGACGATCTCGCGGCTGCGCTCGTAACGCAGCCCCGACAGCAGCAGGCGCTTGATCAACAGAGGGTATTGATAGGCGCTCGCGGCGGGCTTGATCACGCGGGTCTGCAGCATGAGGGCATCCTTTTTCTTGGAGTTGTAGCTGCACTCTAGAGCGTCGCAAGCGGGGCAAAATCAGTCCAAAGTAGGATTTTTCCGTCGTGCCACCATGGCGCTTCAGCCAATTTCGCTGAGTGCCAGCCGTGCGCCGAGGGCGATCAGCAGCGCTCCGGTGGCGCGGTCGAACCAGTGCCCCATGCGCGCAAAGCCAGCGCGCACGCGGGCCCGGCTGAACAGCCAGGCCACCAGCAGGAACCAGCAGATCGTCGCAATCGCCAGGTAGGCGCCGTAGCCGGCCTGCACCAACAGCGGCGTATCGTGGTCGATCACCACCGTGAATAGCGACAGGAAGAACAGCGTGGCCTTGGGATTCAGGCCGTTGGTGACGAAGCCCATGGCGAAGGCGCTGCCGGCCGAACGTACCGTTCCACCGGCAGCCGTCACGTCGGTCGGTGCCTGCGGCCGGGCACGCAGCGCACGCCAGCCCAGATAGAGCAGATAGGCGGCCGCCAGCCATTTGAAGAGGTTGAACAGGACGATCGACTGCGAGACGATCAGGCCGATCCCGAGCAGCGAGTAGGCGACATGCAGGAAGATGCCGCAGCCGACGCCCAGCGCCGTCCAGCTGCCGATCCGATGCCCCTGCGTCACGCTCTCGCGCACCACCACCGCGAAATCCGGTCCGGGGCTGGCCACAGCGAGCAGATGCACCAACGCCACGGTCAGAAACTCCATCCAGTACACGATCTATCCCTCGCTCATTCGTCTCGGGCTGTATTTTCGACCAGTCCGTGCCACTTCGAAAGGTACAGTTGATGACCCTTTATCGCGCCGTTTTCCTCGATCTCGCCCCGCTTGACCAGGGTGATCTCGATCTCGCCCCGCTGCGGACCGCCTTCGACGAGCTGATCTGCCACACGCAGAGCGCGCCGCAAGAGATCGTCGAGCGCCTGCAGGGTGCGCAGGTGGCGATCGTCAACAAGCTCGCCCTGACCGACGAAACGCTCGCCCGCTGCCCCGACCTCAAGCTGATCCTGATCGCCGCCACCGGCACCAACAACGTCGACCTGGAATCGGCGCGCCGGCGCGGCATCACCGTCTGCAATTGCCAGGCGTACGGCACGCCGACCGTGGCCCAGCACACGCTGATGCTGCTGCTGGCTCTGGCTACCCGCCTGCCGGACTACCAGGCCGCCGTCGCCGGCGGGCGCTGGCAGCAGAGCGGGCAGTTCTGTCTGCTGGATTTCCCAATCGTCGAGCTGGAGGGGAAGACGCTCGGCCTGCTTGGTCACGGCGAACTCGGCAGCGCCGTGGCGCGCCTGGCCGAAGCCTTCGGCATGCGCGTCCTGACCGGCAACCTGCCGGGGCGTCCGCCACGTCCGGGACGCCTGGATCTGGAGGAGCTGTTGCCGCAGGTCGATGCGCTGACACTGCATTGCCCGCTGACCGAGCAGACCCGCAACCTGATCGGCGCGCGCGAACTGCAGCTGATGAAGCCCAGCGCATTTCTGATCAACGCGGCGCGCGGCGGGCTGGTCGACGAACAGGCGCTGGCCGACGCCCTGCGCCGTGGCCACCTGGGCGGCGCGGCCACCGACGTGCTGACCAGCGAACCACCCAGCGATGACAATCCGCTGCTGGCCGCCGATGTGCCACGGCTGATCGTCACGCCGCACAGCGCGTGGGGCAGCCGCGAGGCACGCCAGCGCATCGTCGGCCAGCTGGCGGAGAACGCCACGGCATTCGCCACCGGCACGCCGACGCGGCAGGTGAACTGAAGCGACGGGCGCTGATGGCGGTGGGTAAAGGCTGTTAAGCTCGCCGCTTTTTCGGAGGCCTCATGGACCCGCGAAGCGAAGTATTGCTGCGGCAGGCGCAGCTGTTCGACGGCAAGCTGCTGCTGGCCGGATTGCCGGCCGACGACCTGCTCGGTCAGCTGCCGCAGGCGTCCGGCTGGAGCTGGCATGCGGGCGAGCAGCAGCGTCTGCAGCGGCGTTTTGCCGGACGCTGCAGCTTCGGCGTCGATGCGCCGGCCGGCGACTTCGAGGCCGCCGTGCTGTTCCTGCCCAAATCCCGCGAGCTGACCGAGTACCTGCTGCAGACGCTGGCCGCGCGCCTCGCCGGCCGCCCGCTGTATCTGGTCGGCGAGAAACGCGCCGGCGTGGAGCGCGCCGCGCGCCAGCTGGCCGCCTTCGGCCATGCACGCAAGCTCGACAGCGCGCGGCATTGCCAGCTCTGGCAGGTGCAGGTCGAGCAGACCCCGGCCCACCCCGAGCTGAGCGCGCTGGCCGAACGCTTCCAGCTGGAGCTGGCGGACGGTCCGCTGCAGGTGGTCAGTCTGCCCGGGGTGTTCAGCCACGGCCGGCTGGATCGCGGCAGCGCCCTGCTGCTCGAACACCTCGACGACCTGCCCGCGACCGGCCGACTGCTGGACTTCGGCTGCGGCGCCGGCGTGCTCGGTGCCACCCTGAAGCGGCGCTATCCGCAGAGCGAGCTGTTCCTGCTGGACGTGGATGCCTTCGCCCTCGAGAGCAGCCGCCTGACCCTGGCCGCCAACGGTCTGGAGGCGACGCTGATCGCCGGCGACGGCATCGACGCGGCGCCGTTCGAGCTGAGCGCCATCGTCAGCAATCCGCCGTTCCACCACGGCGTGCACACCAGTTACGAGGCCAGCGAAGCGCTGCTCGAACGCGCCGCGCGGCACCTGGCCGCTGGTGGCGAGCTGCGTCTGGTGGCCAACGCCTTTCTGCGCTATCCGCCGCTGATCGAGACCCATCTGGGCCACTGCCAGACCCTCGCCGAGGCCGACGGTTTTCGCATCTACCGCGCCGTACATCAGCCGTAGCGGTTGCGAAACCCGTAGCGCTTGGGCAAACTCGCGCCCGTCCCTGGGGGAGTAGTCTCGGGCGAGCGCCAGCCCGCCTGGCATGCGTCAACACACTTGATCGGCAGATCATGGCGCATGCGACCCGCGCGATCGTGACCACCACGTTTCGCCGTCGGTTTGACAAGACCCATGACATGAACACCTGGCCCGGGGCGGGCAGGTCGTGCATGTCATGGTGTTCATGTCGACCCGCCCTGAGGAATATCGCTTGGAATCGTTCTTCATCCCCACACTGATCGTTGCGCTCGCCGAGATCGGCGACAAGACGCAGCTGCTTGCCCTTCTGCTCGCCGCCCGCTATCGGCGCCCGTGGCCGATCATCTGGGGTATCGTGGTCGCCACGCTGGCCAATCACGCGGCTGCCGGTGCTGTGGGCAGCTGGGTTTCGGGGCTGTTCTCGCCCGCCGCACTGAGCTGGATTCTCGCCGCCTGCTTCGCCGCCGTCGCGCTGTGGACGCTGGTGCCAGACAAGCTGGATGAAGACGAAGCCAAGCTGGGCCGACCCTATGGCCCCTTCGTCGCCACGGTGATTGCCTTCTTCATTGCAGAGATGGGCGACAAGACGCAGATCGCCACCGTGATGCTCGCCGCCCAGTACCCGGACTTCCTGCTGGTCATTCTCGGCACCACCGCCGGCATGCTGATCGCCAACGTGCCGGTGGTGCTGGTCAGCCACTTCGCCGCCGACCGCCTGCCGCTGACGCTGATCCGCCGCGTGGCCGCCGCCGGCTTCGGTCTGCTGGCGCTGTATGCCGTGTACGAGGCGCTGAAGCTCAGCGGCATGCTCTCAGGCTGATACGCAGCGCAAATCCGCGAATCGGGGGAGCTGCTAGAGTGCTCAGCCGCAGCACCCAGCACCCCGAGGAGACCGGCTGCATGTCAGCGGATGGACGCAAGAAACGAGTCTGCACTCATATCGATCTGAGCTGGAACAAGGGCCGCCTGGCCCTTTCCGAGCAGTTGCAGAGCCGTTATTTCAGCTACAAGAGCTCGCTGCTCAGCCAGCCCCTGAACGCGGCCGGCTTCGCTGAGCTGGTGCGCGCCGTTCGCGGTGCGATGCCGGACCTGGAAGTGATGGTCGATGAGTGTCTCTGCGAAGGCCACAAGGTCATCACCACCAGCACGGTGATGGGCACCCTGACTCAACCGCTGCTGGGCTGGCCGGCGAGCGACAAGATTCTCGCCATCGCGGCGATCAGCACCTGGACGCTGAACAGCGCCGGTGACATCGAGGAAATCAGCACGTTGATCGATCTGGAAAATGCGCGCCTGCAGCTCGGGCTGCATAGCGCGCTCTCCGGGTTTATCCCGGCCAGCTGAGCGGCGGCCGGACGACAGTCAGCGACGCGCCTGCTCGTACAGCGGCATCACTTTCGGGATGTTGGCCTTGAGCGTCGCGGTACGCGTGCTGGAAGACGGGTGGGTGCTCATGAACTCAGGCGGCGCCGAACCGCCCGCCGAAGCCATTTTCTCCCACAGGGTCAGCGCCGCGTTGGGGTTGTAGCCGGCGCGCGCGGCCAGCTCGAGACCGATCAGATCCGCCTCGTTCTCGTTGCCCCGACTGTTGGGCAGCGTCATCAGGTATTCGACGCCCATGTTCGCCAGCTGCAGGCTGCCGCTACCGACCCCCATCGCCGAACCGAGCTGGGTGGCCATCTGCACGCCATAGGCCTTGGACATCGCCTCGCGGCCGTGCTCGCGCAAGGCGTGGGCAATCTCGTGCCCCATCACCGCGGCGATCTCGTCGTCGCTGAGCTGAAGCTTCTCGATCAGCCCGGTGTAGAAGATGATCTTGCCGCCCGGGCCGCAATTGGCGTTGAGTTCCGGGCTGTCGATGACGTTGACCGCCCAGTCCCACTGCGCCGCATCCGGGCGGAAAACCGGAACCTTGGCGATCAGGCGCTGCGCGATGGCGTCGACACGCCGCGTCAGCGGTCCGCTCTTGGCCAGCACGCCCTTGCTGGAGGCTTCGCTCAGGGTCTGCTGATACGACTGGGCATACATCTGGTTGACCTGTTCGGTCGACAGCATGCTGAACATGTACTGCTTACGGTCGACGCCGACGGCGCCGCCGCTGGTGGTGTTGACGGCCTGGCAGCCGGCCAGCAGCGCGGCGGCGATCAGCACGGACAAGGGTTGCAGCTTGGGCATGGAGCGTTCTCCGGGGAATCTGCGCGGTAGATTAGAGCGGCGTCGCCGCTCAGGCAACCAAGGCTGTTGGCCGGCTGCCGGCGCTGGTCTGGCGACCGGCTGAGCGCCGTTCGGCCGCCTCAGTTGGCCGGCGTCAGGCACTCCGGTGCATCGAGGCGCGGGTCGTTGACCAACGTCGCCAGCGGGCGCTCGCGCAGCGGCGGCTGCACCTGACCGAGCAGTGCATGCAGCATCTGCGGCGAAGCCTGCGGGTCGAGCCAGGCGGCCTGCGCGGCCTCGTCGAGAATCAACGGTCGCCGCTGGTTAGCGGCCGCGACGGTGACCACCGCGGCGCTGAGGTAGGTGTAGCCCTCGACCGGATAGGCCTCCCACAGCGCCGCGAAGTACATCAGCGAGCCTTCGGCGGTCATCCAGTACGGGCGCTTGCGCGCCGTGCCGCGCCACTCGTAGAAGCCGTTGGCCGGCAGCAGCCCGCGACGCAGGCGGAAGGCTTCGCGGAACATCGGCTGCTCGGCCAGCGTCTCGGCGCGTGCCTGCGCGGGCGTGCGAGTCAGGTCACTGAGCCAGGCAGGCGTCAGCCCCCAGCGCACGCGATCAAGCCTGAGGCCGTCCTCACACCTACGCAACAGCAGCACCTGTGCGCCGGGCGCAAGGTTCCAGTGCGGCGCCTGGTCGGCGGGAAACCCGGGCAACGCGGCAAACGCCGGGCTCCAGCGGAAAAAGGCATAGCGGCCACACATAACGGCACTCGTCAGCAGATCAGTTCGCCGGGATAACTCTGCGGTTCATCATCCGGCAGCGGCAGCGCGCCATTGTACGCGGCGATCAGCTGCTGCGCCCTCGCCGCGTCGCGGTCCGCCACCATCAGCCCGAGCAGGCCGATCGCCGGCAGCTCGCCCACCGCCCCGACCAGATGGCCGCCGGCAAGAAACGCCTCGACGCCCTCATCGGCCAGCATGCCGGTGAGCATCTGCGCCTCCAGCAGATCGCGCGGCTCGTAGATGCGCTGCATCACTCGTCCTCCCGGCGAACCTGCAGCTGCCAGTCTTCGCCATCGACGCTCAGATCGAATACCGCCGGCCGGCAGCACACCGGACAATCCTCGACGTACTGCTGATCGCCGCCGCTCAGATCGAGCAGCGCCTCGGCCGATTCGCCGCAGTACGGACATTGGTAAAGCTGTGATTCCAGCATGGACGTCTCCCTCGTGACTTGCCGCTATAATCGCCGTCCAGTTTCAGCCCACTACCGCAACTCGCCGTGACAATCCGGCAGGCACGGCCGGACAGCAGGATCGGGGCGCATCCGCGTTGGCGCGGGTCATGCGCCGTCGCCTTCCTACTGTATAGCGCGTCCGTGTCGCAGTGAGGTCGCACGGTCTTGCGCCGTTTCCTTCCAACCAGAGAGCATGATGGACGAATTCGAAGCCATCCGACCCTATGCCGACGCCGAAGTACCGGCAGTCATGTCCCGCCTGTTCACCGATCGGGACTTTCTCGACATCCTGTTGCGCTTTCGCTTCCCGCGGCTGGCCAACACCTTCGGCTGGCTGCTCAAGCCGATCATCGCGCATCGTCTGCGCCGCGAATTCGCCACGATCGATTCGGTCGACGCGCTGCAGCACAAGATCGAAGCCTACGTCGACCGGACCATCGAACGTGCCACCGACGGGGTGACCTATTCAGGCGTGCAACACCTGCAACGCGGACGCGCCTACCTGTTTCTCGCCAACCACCGCGACATCGTGATGGACCCGGCGTTCGTCAACTACGCGGTCTACCACGCCGGCATCCGCACCCCGCGCATCGCCATCGGCGACAACCTCCTGCAACGCCCCTTCGTCAGCGATCTGATGCGGCTGAACAAGAGCTTCATCGTGCGCCGCTCGATCACCGCGCGACGCGAGAAGCTCGCGGCCTACCAGGTACTCTCGGCGTACATCAACCACTCCATTCGCGAGGACGGCGAATCGGTATGGATCGCCCAGGCCGAGGGGCGTGCCAAGGACGGTGATGATCGCACCGATTCGGCGATCCTCAAGATGCTGCACATGAGCCGCAAGGACCAGCCCTTCGCCGAGGTGCTGGCGGCGCTGCAACCGACACCGGTGGCGATCAGCTACGAATACGACCCCTGCGACCTGGCCAAGGCGCGCGAGCTGTATACCCGCGCCACCACCGGCAGTTACACCAAGGCGCCGGGCGAGGACGACGCCAGCATCGCGCTCGGCATCACCGGCTACAAGGGCCGGGTACACGTGCACTTCGGCGCACCGATGAGCCAGGTGGCGGAGGATCCGAAGGAGCTGGCCGCCGCCCTCGACCGCGAAATTCTCTGCGGCTACCGGCTGTTTCCGGTGCACTACTTGGCGTACCGCATGTGGGACGCGCAGGATCCCGCGATCAGCGTGCCAAGCGCGGCCGAGCTGTTCGAGCCGGCCGAGCTGCAACGCGCCGAGGCGCAGTGGAGCGCGCGCCTGGCCGCCTGCCCGCCCGAGCAGCAACCCTACCTGATCCAGCAGTACGCCAACCCGGTCCGCAACCAGTACCGTCTGAACGCCGGCCTCCCCCTCTGAAGGGGGCGCCGCGCCGGCGCTCCCGCTGTCCATGCCGTGCCGTGCCAATTGGCAAGAGGCACGGCTGCATTATTGATGCCGCTGATGCTCCGCCCTTCGCCGGATCGGCTTGACGTGGCGGGCTCCCCACCCTCACCCTCCGAATACCCCGAAGGGGCGAACTAGAGCCTCCGCCCAGGCGGCGAAGGCAATTCGAGGGGCCCGCCACCAGCCTGCGCCGCGCGCGATGAGGGTTCGCATGCGGCACTGCGCAGGCATTTCGCCGGGACACAACAACAAGGATCACAGGACCACAACGATGCGCACGACACTTTTCAAATTGGGGACTCTTTCACTCGCCCTGTTGGCCGGCAGCGCCAGCGCGGCGGTATCCGAGGCGGACGCCGCCAAGCTCGGCGACAGCCTGACCCCGGTGGGCGCCGAGCGCGCCGGCAATGCCGCCGGCACCATTCCGGCCTGGACCGGCGGCCTTTCCGTGGATGCCGCGCCGGTGAGCGCCGAGGGTTTCGTCGGCGATCCGTTCGCCGCCGACCAGCCGAAGTTCACCATCACCGCACAGAATTACGAGCAGTATCAGGACAACCTGAGCCCCGGCCAGATCGCCATGCTCAAGCGCTATCCGCAAACCTATCGCCTGCCGGTATACGAAACCCGCCGCAGCGCCGCGCTGCCGCAGCACATCTACGATGCCGCGGCGCGCAACGCGCGCAACACCACGCTGGTGCGTGGCGGCAACGGCCTGGAGAACTTCGACACGGCACTGGCCTTCCCGATCCCGCAGGACGGCCTGCAGGTGGTCTGGAACCACATCACCCGCTATCGCGGTGCCTCCGTGCGCCGCGTGATCGCACAGGCCACACCGCAGGTCAACGGTAGTTACAGCCTCGTCAAATTCATCGATGAGGTGGTCTACGCCAATACCCTGACCGACTACAACGCCGAAAAGCATGGCAACGTGCTGTTCTACTTCAAGCAGCAGGTGACCGAGCCCTCGCGCCTGGCGGGCAATGTGCTACTGGTGCACGAGACTCTCGATCAGGTGAAAGAACCGCGCATGGCCTGGATCTACAACGCCGGCCAGCGCCGTGTGCGCCGCGCTCCGCAGGTGGCCTACGACGGCCCCGGCACGGCGGCCGACGGACTGCGCACCGCGGACAATCTGGACATGTTCAACGGCGCGCCGGATCGCTACGAATGGAAGCTGGTCGGCAAGCGCGAGCTGTACATTCCCTACAACTCCTACCGCCTGGACTCGCCGCAGCTGAAGTACGACGACATCGTCAAGCCCGGCCATATCAATCAGGACCTGACGCGCTACGAGCTGCACCGCGTCTGGGAAGTCGAGGCGACGCTCAAGCCGGGCGACCGCCACATCTACGCCAAGCGCCACCTGTTCATCGACGAGGACACCTGGCAGGCCGCGGTGATCGACCACTACGACGGCCGCAACCAGCTGTGGCGCGTTGCCGAGGCGCATGCGCAGCAGGTCTACAACGTGCAGGTGCCGCTGTATGCCGTGGAAACCCTGTATGACCTGATCTCCGGGCGCTACCTGGTGATGGGCATGAAGAACGAGGAGAAGACGCCTTACACCTACAACTACAAGGCCAACTCCAACCAGTACACCCCGGCCGCCCTGCGCAACGCCGGGGTCCGCTGAGGCACAGGAAACACGCCCGGGGACCGGGCGTCCATTCCGCCAGCACCAACTCGTAGGAACGAAAAAGCCCGCAATTGCGGGCTTTTTCATGGGTGCGGCAAGTGCCTCGTCAGCACTTACTGGGCCAGCAACTGACCGATGCTCTGGTCCTTGAACACGCGGGTCAGCGCATCGCTCAACACGTCGCTGACCAGCTTGGTATTGGTCTGCTCGTTGGGCGCCATGCCGAAGCGCTGATTCAGCGAGGCGCCATAGCGTCCGCTGTAGCGGCGACCGGAGTTCTGCACGTCGACGCGCAGGGTTGCGCCGATGTTGGCCTCGGTGACGTACAGGCCTTCCTTGGGCGACTGGTACTTCAGTTCGGCCAGGGTCAGCGTCAATTGCGGTGCGTTGTAGGCATTGGGCGAAGGTGTGAAGCCCAGCAGGCGCACGGCCGCTTCGGTCTGCGCCTGCAGCTTGGGCAGCAGTTTCTCGCTCGGCACGATCACCGCGCTGGTTTCCGGGTACAGACCGCCACGCGTACCCAGCGTGGGCGACGGACGTCCGTCGACAACCCGCACGACGACCGGCTGGCCCTGGCCGACCGGATTGATGGTGCCCAGCAGTTTGGGGCTGGGATCGAGCTGCTGCGGGCTGTGGGCACAGCCTGCGAGAGCCAGTCCAATAACCGCGGCAAGTCCGAACAACAGGCGCTGCAGCATGCTGTTTTTCTCCAAGTGAGGGGGATGACGAACGCGGCGCAGTATACCGGGCGCTTCCGTACCCCGACAGTGATGCGCTTCAGACCGACCGGCCGGCCGGCGCGTTCCGTCATTCGCCTGTCATCGACACCTGCGATAAAGCGCGCACCGCTTCCGTTGAGGTGTCCGATCATGAACTTCCTGCGCCGCCTGTTGCGCCTGCGCTCACGCCAGCACTACGCATTCGTCGACGAGCAAGGCTGCTGTCGCATGCTGTGCACCGCCACCAACCGCCCGCGGGGCCATCGCTGGATCGAAGTAGGCGAAGTCCGGCTCGACTGGATCGGCCGCCCGTTGCCGGCCGACGCGATCCTCGCAGGCCGCTGAACCGGCCAAGGTCGCAACACCTGCAAAAAAAACGCCCTGCCTCCAGGAGACAGGGCGGTTTTTCGTTCAGCCAAAGAACGCGGCAGTGATCAGTCCGCCAGGCCCAGGCGCTTGTCCGACAGCGCGCTGATCTCGCGATAGGCCGTCGCGTCGCTTTGCAGCTGGTTTTCGCGTGCCGGGAAGATCTCGCCCAGCTTGGTCGACCAGGCCTGCGACCGGTACTGCTCGGGGAAGCAGCGCTCGATCAGCTCGAGCATGATCGAAACCGTCACCGAGGCACCCGGCGAGGCGCCGAGCAGCGCGGCGATGCTGCCGTCCTTCGCGGCAACCAGTTCGGTACCGAATTGCAGGATGCCGCCCTTCTTCGGATCCTTCTTGATGATCTGCACGCGCTGCCCGGCGATCTCCAGACGCCAGTCCTCCGCCTTCGCCTCGGGATAGAAACCGCGCAGGGTTTCCAGGCGATCTTCCATGGACTGCATCACTTCCTTGATCAAGTAGCGGGTCAGATCCATGTTGTCGCGCGCCACCGCCATCATCGGGCCGATGTTGCTGGGGCGGATCGACAGCGGCAGATCCATGAAGGAACCACGCTTGAGGAACTTGGTGGTGAAGCCAGCGTAGGGGCCGAACAGCAGGGACTTCTTGCCATCGACTACGCGGGTATCAAGGTGCGGCACCGACATCGGTGGGGCGCCGACCGCGGCCAGGCTGTAGACCTTGGCCTGGTGCTGAGCGACGATTTCCGGGTTGTCGCAACGCAGCCACTGACCGCTGACCGGGAAGCCGCCGAATCCCTTGCCTTCCTCGATGCCGGACATCTGCAGCAGCGGCAGAGCGGCGCCACCGGCTCCGAGGAATACGAAGCCGGCAGCCACTTCACGGGACTCGCCGCTGCGGGTGTTCTTGATGTCGACCTTCCAGCCGGTCGCGGTGCGCGCCAGTCCGGTGACTTTCTGGTTGTAGGAGACCTTGACGCCGGCGCTGCGCGACAGATAGCTGAGCATCTGGTTGGTGACTGCGCCGAAGTTGACGTCGGTGCCGTTCATCGCACGGGTCGCGGCAATCGGCTCGTCGGCCGCGCGTCCCGGCATCATCAGCGGCATCCACTCGGCCAGCGTGGCACGGTCTTCGGAATAAACCATGTCGGCGAACGCGTGGTGGGTCTTCAGCGCATCGAAGCGGCGCTTGAGGAAATCGATGTTCTTGGCTCCGCGCACGAAGCTCAGATGCGGTACGGCATTGATGAAGTCGCGGGGAGAGCCGAAGCCTTCGCGATCGGCGAGATATGCCCAGAACTGCTTCGAGACCTCGAACTGGGTATTGATATGGACGGCCTTCTTGATATCGATCGTGCCGTCCTTGCTGTCGGGGGTGTAGTTCAGCTCACAAAGCCCCGCGTGGCCGGTACCGGCATTGTTCCAGGGATTGGAGCTTTCGATGGCTCCGGATTCCTGCAGTTCGACGATCTCAAGCTTGATGCTGGGGTCGAGTTCCTTGAGCAGTACCGCGAGGGTAACGCTCATGATGCCGGCCCCCACCAACACCATATCCACTGCTTCGCTATCGTGTTGCGTCATTAACGCGTTCTCCAGAATCACAGCATTAAACTGTCACGTCCGCAGTACGCGGCCGCGTATAACCCCACCAGCCAGACGGCCAGAAACGGAGGAAGTCTCTGTATCCGCTGCTCGGGATATCTGTGCCCGAGAACAGGCGAGAAGAACGCCTGCCAGCTGTTGGAAGGACGGCTTTTGGCTTCCTTCCTGACGCCTCGATCGGACCGGAGCGGGGTTAGACCCGGGCTCTACAGCCGGATGCGGCGAAAAAAACGATTTGCGAATCCTGCTGGCGATCGATACCGAGCGCGCCACGCGCTCACCGATCACCGGATATCCAATGCGTAGGTGCAGCCTCGTCAGCCAAGAGCCGCTTCGATCACCTCGATGTATGGCCGCGCCTGATGCTGATCAGCGACCAGCTCGATGAAATCCCGCCCCTTGGCGTCACGTGCGCCGAGGTCGTAGCCGGCGGCCTGGAAGAAACCGATGTAGCGCTCGAAGTCATCGATGCGCAGCCCGCGATAGGCCTTGATCAGTTTGTGCAGCGACGGCGGCGTATCGTCAGCCGGTTCCGGCAGAAGAAACAGTTTGATCGCTTCGTCGCCGATCTCCTCGCCAATCACCTGCTTCTTGTCTTTACGCATGTCGATTCTGCTCCGCGGTTTCTTACCGGGGCGGCAGTTTACTCCTCGCGGCCGGCACGCTCAACGCGCCAGGGCGGCTTGCGACCAAGGTCGTACTCGCAGCGGCGTACCCGGACAGGGGATTACCATCGATCCGAGCGCCACGCCGGTGCTTATACTGCTGCATTGCGTACAAGGAGCGTCACGGCATGAACCTACCGCCTCTATTCGCCGCCTGGCGTCAGACGCTGCGCCTGGGTTACGGCCCGACGCAGCTACGTGGCGATCTCAGCGCCGGCCTGACCGTCGGCATCATCGCCATTCCGCTGGCGATGGCGCTGGCGATCGCGGTTGGCGCGCCGCCGCAGCACGGCCTGTACACGGTGTTGATAGCCGCGCCGCTGATCGCGCTGACCGGAGGTTCGCGCTTCAACGTCAGCGGTCCGACCGCCGCGTTCGTGGTGATCCTGCTGCCGATCACCCAGCAGTTCGGCGTCGGCGGCCTGCTGCTGTGCACCATGCTCGCCGGGCTGATCCTGATCGCGCTCGGTGTGCTGCGCGCCGGCCGGCTGATCGCTTTCATTCCTTATCCGGTCACCTTGGGCTTTACCGCCGGCATCGGCATCGTCATCGCCACATTGCAAGTCAAGGACCTGTTCGGCCTGACGCTTAGCGAACAGCCCCAACACTACGTCGACCAGGTCGTACTGCTGGCGCGCTCGCTGCCGGGGGCGCAGGTAGGTGATGGGCTGGTCGCTATCGTCTGCCTGGCTGTTCTGATTCTCTGGCCACGCTGGGTGCCGCGCGTGCCCGGCCATCTGGTCGCACTGACGATCGGCGCACTGGTCGGCCTCGCCCTGGAATCGTCCGGCATGCCGGTCGCCACGCTGGGCGAACGCTTCAGCTATGAACTCGATGGCATCCGTCATCCGGGCATCCCGCCGCTGCTGCCGGACTTCACCTGGCCGTGGCTGCTCCCGGGCGCGGACGGCCAGCCACTGCAGTTGACTTACGAGCTGTTCCGCCAGTTGCTCGCACCGGCGTTCGCTATCGCCATGCTGGGGGCCATCGAATCGCTGCTCTGCGCGGTGATCGCCGATGGCATGACCGGCAGTAGCCATGAACCCAATGGCGAACTGATCGGCCAGGGCCTGGGCAACCTGATCGCCCCGCTGTTCGGCGGCATCACCGCCACTGCCGCCATTGCACGCAGCGCCGCCAACATCCGCGCCGGCGCCTTCTCGCCATTGGCGGCGATCATCCATGCGGGCGTGGTGCTGGTCGCGATTCTCTGGCTGGCACCGCTATTCAGCTATCTGCCGATGGCTGCGCTGGCGGCGCTGCTGCTGATGGTGGCCTGGAACATGAGCGAAGCGCCGCACGTTGTGCATGTGCTGCGCATCGCGCCGCGCAGCGACGTGCTGGTGCTGCTGACCTGCCTGGTGCTGACCGTGCTGTTCGACATGGTACTGGCAGTGGGCGTTGGCCTGCTGCTGGCCGCGGGGCTGTTCATCAAGCGCATGAGCGAGCTGACCGACACCGGTCAACTGTCACGCGATCAGCGTCGCGTCCTGGCCGACCTGCCGGAGCACGTGGCGGCCTATGCCATCCGCGGTCCGCTGTTCTTCGGCGCCGCGGAAAAGGCATTGGGCGCACTGCGCCGCTTCAATCCCGACGTGCGGGTGGTCATCGTCGACATCAGCGCCGTGCCCATGCTGGACATGACCGCCCTGGCGGCGCTGGAGAACGTGCTGGTGGATTACCGGCGGCTCGGCGTCACGCTGATTCTCAGCGGCAGCAATGCGCGCGTGCGGCTGAAGCTGCGGCGTGCCGGCATCCACCGGTTGCCGGGTCGCCTGCTATACGTACGCGATCTGACCCAGGCGCGGGAAAAGGCCCTGCGTCTGCTGCAGGACGAGGACAAACCGCTGCCGCAGCCGGCCTGAGGGCCGCGCGGCAGCCAATGCCACGGTGATGGTCAGCCGGCGTACTTCTGCAGGTTGGCCATCATTTCCCGCAGCGCCTCGAGGTTGTCCGCTGGGTGCGCTGCCTCGTGAAAGTCGCAGATGCGCGACCAGTTGGAGGCGACGTCCTCGGCCGCGAAACCGGTGCGCGGATCGAAGCCGACGCCCAGGCTGCGCTCCCAGCGCACCTTGCCCATCCAGCCACCGCCAACCTCGAACAAC
This sequence comes from Pseudomonas sp. FIP_A4, assembly GCF_036701605.1. Taxonomy (NCBI): domain Bacteria; kingdom Pseudomonadati; phylum Pseudomonadota; class Gammaproteobacteria; order Pseudomonadales; family Pseudomonadaceae; genus Pseudomonas; species Pseudomonas sp. FIP_A4. Next base: position 428,890 of record NZ_JAYDXP010000122.1, read on the forward strand.
CCACCACTGTCCTGGCATTGCTCGCTGGCGAGATACACCACCAGCGGGCTCACCAGCTCGGGCTTGAGCTGCTCGAACACCTGCGGCGGAATCAGCCCCTCGGTCATGCGCGTGCCCCCGGTCGGCGCGATGGCGTTGACCAAGATGTTGCTCTTGCGTCCTTCCAGCGCCAGCGTGCGGGTCAGGCCATAGAGGCCGAGCTTGGCCATGCCGTAGTTGGCCTGACCGAAGTTGCCGTAGATGCCGGAGGTGGACGCGGTGAAGATCACCCGCCCGTGCCCCTGCTCGCGCATCAGCGGCCAGGCGGCGCGCGTGACCTTGTAGGCGCCCTCGACGTGCACGCGGTAGACCAGATCCCAGTCGGCATCCTCCATCTTGTGGAACGTGCGATCACGCAGGATGCCGGCGTTGTTCACCACCACGTCGACACGCCCGAAGCTATCCAGCGCCTGCTCGACGATACGCTCGCCGTCGGTCACCGAGTCATGGTTGGCCACAGCGGTACCGCCGGCCTGGCGGATCTCCTCGACGACCCGGTCTGCGGCGGAGCTGCTGGCACCCTCGCCCTGAGCAGTCCCGCCCAGATCGTTGACCAGCACCCGCGCGCCGTGCCGGGCGAACAGCAGCGCGTGGGCGCGCCCCAGGCCGCCACCGGCTCCGGTCACGATGACCACCTTGTCTTCAAAACGAATGGGTTGCGTCATGGACTGCTCCTCGGTCATGAATGCCGCGAGTCTCCCCGCCGCCCGGTGCCGCGACAATCAAACGCCTCGAAATGAATAGACCGGCATAACGGTCGATCATGTCCACTGATCGTTTTTTGTACCGCAGGCCCGCAGCCCCGATGCCACGGCGCTTCGCCCGCTTTTCCAGCAGTTTATCCACAGCGACATCCACAGTTTTCGGGGATAAAAAACTTCACGCGCGTCCACATAGCAGCGCTCGCTGGAAAACTGCAAGCAGCTGATTTAACTAGGGGTATCAAGCCAAAAAAGCGAATCGATCAAAAATCGAGCAGTCCTTCACAGGCCAGGCGCCATCATCTCGGCGAGCATCGCTCCAAAGGTTATCCACAGAACGCTGCACAGATCGCGGGGATAACACGATTGCCGTATGGCTATTACCGCCATGGCCTAAATCAACCAGTCTTCGGCCGGGTGCAGGCGTAACCTTCAGCTGCCAGTCGCAGCCCGGAGTCACGCCATGATCAGTCATGCCATCTTGCAATGCCTTTTCGCCAACTATGCCTCGGCTGTCAGCGGTACCTGCGCGGACGAATAACCCCAAAGCTATCGTTGCTCAAATATTACCCAATGCGCCGTAGCTCTCATGCTGCCGGGTGTACGGCGCTGTTTGCCCACCTTATCCACAAATCACTGCACAGCATTCGTGGATAACGGAACTCGCGCTGCGCCCTCGCGATGATGTCCATCCGACGCACCTGCTCAGAAAGCGAGCAATTGCGGCAAGCGCCCGCCACGATTGAGGTGCACGCATCCATGCAGACGTTATCCACAAGGTAGCGCACAGCACGGGTGGATAAGCCTGGTGCGCTGACTTGTCCCGACCGGAGCGGGCACTGCCGAGGCGACCGTGCGGTCACAACCGGGTCGGCCTTGCCGGCGACGGACACCGTCCGCTTCCAACAACCGATCCGGAAAAAAAGAATGAAATACGCCCTCTCCCTGATCATCTCCACGGCGGCACTGCTGCCATTCACCGTGCAGGCCGCCGACGATGCCTGTCCGAGCACCAGTGAGAACGATATCGCCGCACTGTTCACGCAATGGAACGAAGACCTGCGCAGCGGCGATCCCAAGCGAGTAGTCCAACGTTATGCGACCGACTCGCTGCTGCTGCCGACCTTGTCGAATACCCCACGCGAAACCGCGGAGGGCAAGGAAGACTACTTCTCGCACTTCATGGCCAAGCGTCCGGACGGGCGCATCGACTCGCGCATGATCCGCATCGACTGCCGCACCGCGCTGGATACCGGGCTCTACACCTTCCGCTTCGGTGATGGTTCGGCGGTGCAGGCACGCTATACCTTCACCTACCGATGGGATCCGCAGCAGGCGCGCTGGCTGATCAGCAGTCATCACTCGTCGGCAATGCCCGAGCGTGCCGCGACGACACCCTGACAACCCCCTTGACCGGCCCGTCGCAGCGGGCCATTGTGCCGCCCGCATGTGCGGGCAGCACGCCTGCCGCATGCAATCTCAGCATTCCTGCACTGTCCAAACGGATAAACCCACCGGCTCGAAGTGATCCTCGCATGCGCCTGAAATCCCGCCTGGCGCTGCTGATCGACCGAATCAGCGCGCTCATCCGCCGTTTCCCCGGCACCGTTGCGCTGTTCGGTTTCTGCTCGGGCGTGGCCAGTTTCCTGCTGGTCGAGCGCCATGCCGGGCTGGCCAAGGGCATCGCCGTCATCATGTTGGTGAGCTGGGTCTGGCTGACCCTCGAACACAGCCTGCGGCGCAGCCTGAAGCGCTGGTTCGGCTGGCAGTTGCCGGCGCCGCTGCTGCGCTATGCGACGCAGATGGTCCACCAGGAAAGCCTGTTCTTCATCATCCCGTTCTTCGCCATCACCACGACCTGGAACAGCGGGCAGGCGGTGTTCACCGGGCTGCTTGGCGGCGCGGCGCTGATCTCGTTGATCGATCCGCTGTACTACCGCTGGTTGGCGCCACGCCGCTGGGTCTACCTGGGCTTTCATGCCGTGACGCTGTTCGCCGTGCTGCTCACCGCGCTACCGATCATCCTTCATCTGTCCACGCCACAGAGCTATCAGTTGGCGCTCGCCGTGACGGTGCTCTTGGCCTTGCCCAGCCTGGGCAGCCTGTTCCGCCAGTGGAGCTGGCGCAGCCTGCTTGGCATCGCCGGCCTGGCTGTCGCGCTCGCGGGCGCAGGCTGGCTCGGGCGCACCTGGGTGCCGCCGGCGACGCTGTGGCTCACCGATGTCGCCGTAACGACTCACCTGGACGACCGTCAGCGCAAGCCGGGCAAGGGTCTGCGCCAGCTCAGCAGCGCCCAATTGCACGCCACCGGCCTCTACGCCTTCACCGCGATCAATGCCCCGCGCGGGTTGAAAGAACGCATTTACCACGAGTGGCTGCACGAAGGACGTCAGGTCGACCGCATCGCCCTGGACATCAGCGGCGGCCGCGAGGCTGGCTACCGCGCCTGGACGCACAAGCGCAACTTCCCGCCGCAATCGACCGGAAAGTGGCGCGTACGGGTCGTGACGGAGGCGGGCCAGATGATCGGCATGCTGCGCTTCGAGGTCAGCGAATAGCGAACGTCCGTGCGCGCCGCTACTCCTAACGAGAAAGCGTAGCGCGAATCGGAGGCTGACATGGACTGGTGGGACATCGTTGCCCGGACGATCGCCGCGGAATTCGCGGATATCCCCGATCTGGACGAGGCCGTGCGCATCGCCACGCGCCTGCTGCTCGCTGCATTGCTGGGCGGCCTGCTCGGCTACGAACGCGAACTCAAACGCCGCGCCGCCGGCCTGCGCACGCACATGCTGGTGGCGCTCGGTGCCGCACTGTTCGTACTGGTGCCGGCGCATGCCGGCGTGGAGGTTTCGCGGGTGATGCAGGGCATCATCACCGGTATCGGTTTTCTCGGCGCAGGGACCATCCTCAAGGGCACCTCCATCGAAGACGTGCAGGGGCTGACCACCGCCGCCAATATCTGGATGACGGCGGCCATCGGTGTCGCCGCCGGCCTCGGTCACGAGGCGACCGCAGTGCTGAGCACGTTGCTGACATTGCTGGTGCTGCTGCTCATGCCGTCGGTGGAACGTCACGCGGCACACAAGCGGAAAGACACGCCGCCGTCCTGACGAACGCGCGAACGATGACGCCGCCAGGGGGGTCGTAAATCAGACAGTCCGCGTCCCGGAGCCGAGACCATGCCCGCTGCCCGCCCCTGTTTGATCGCCACCTCACTCGCCCTCGCCCTGGGCGGTTGCGGCGATACCGCGAAAACGCCAGTCGAAGCCGGCTATGGTCCTGATCCGGCGCTACCGGCTCCGAACAAGACGCTGCTGCCGACCGTCAACATCGCCCCGGCCAAAGGCTGGCCCGAAGGCGGCAAACCGCAGGCCGCGCCCGGATTGGAAGTCGCCGCGTTTGCCGACGACCTGAAGCATCCGCGCTGGATTCACGTGCTGCCCAATGGCGATGTTCTGGTTGCCGAAGCAGATGCTCCGCCCAAACCGGAAGGTAGCCAGGGCATCCGCGGCTGGATCATGAACAAGGTAATGGCCCGCGCCGGCTCGCGAACACCGAGCGCCAATCGCATCACCCTGCTGCGCGACCGCGACGGTGACGGCCGACCGGAACAGCGCAGCGTCTTTCTCGAAGGACTCAACTCGCCGTTCGGCATGGCACTGGTCGACGACCAGCTGTACGTCGCCAATACCGACGCCCTGCTGCGCTTTCCATACCGGGAAGGCGCCACGCGCCTGGAGCTGGCCGCTGGCGAGAAGGTCGTCGACCTCCCGGCAGGGCCGATCAACCACCATTGGACCAAGAATGTCATCGCCAGCCGGGATGGCACGCGGCTGTACGTCACCAGCGGCTCGAACAGCAACGTCGCGGAAAACGGCATGCAGGCCGAGGAAAACCGCGCAGCGATTCTCGAAGTCGATCCACAAGCCAAAACGCTGCGCCTGTTCGCGTCAGGGCTGCGCAATCCCAACGGGCTGGCCTGGCAGCCCGACAGCGGCCAGCTGTGGACTACCGTCAACGAGCGCGACGAGATCGGCAGCGATCTGGTGCCCGACTACATGACCTCGGTACAGGAAGGCGGCTTCTACGGCTGGCCCTACAGCTATTACGGCCAGCACGTGGACAAGCGAGTCGAACCGCCGCGCCCGGACCTGGTCGCCAAGGCCATCGTGCCCGACTACGCGCTGGGCGCGCATACCGCGTCGCTGGGCCTGGCCTTCTACGAGGGCGACCTGCTGCCCGGACGCTATGCCAAAGGCGCCTTCGTCGGACAGCACGGCTCTTGGAACCGCAAGCCGCTCAGCGGCTACAAGGTGGTCTTCGTGCCGTTTCGCGACGGCAGGCCCGCCGGTCCGGCCGAGGACGTGCTGACCGGTTTCGTCAACCCGGACGGCGACGCTCAGGGGCGTCCGGTCGGCGTCGCGATCGACCGCAGCGGCGCGCTGCTGGTGGCCGATGATGTCGGCAACCGTGTCTGGCGCGTAACCCCCACCCCCAATCAAGACACCCGCGCGCAACCGCGCGAAGGAGGTTCCGATGCCCCGCGGTGACAAATCCAAATACACCGACAAGCAGCAGCGCAAGGCCGAACACATCGAGGAGAGCTACGAAGAACGCGGCGTAGCGCCGAAGGAGGCCGAAGCGCGCGCCTGGGCCACGGTCAACAAGCAATCCGGGGGCGGCGAGCGCAAGGGCGGCGCGGGCCGCAAGAAAAGCGAGACGGCCAAGCGCGCTGACCGCAAGGACTCGGCACACCGCGCCGCGCAGACGCGCGCCGGCACCTCGCCCAATCGCGGCTCGACACGTCAGCGCGGCGGCGCAGCCAGTACGTCTCTCGCCGAAATGACGCGCGACGAACTGCTGCAGAAGGCCCGCGAGCGCGGCATCCGCGGACGCTCGAAGATGCGCAAAGCCGAATTGCTGCACGCGTTGAGCTGAGCGAACACATGCACGCGCCTGACTGCCCGACCACACCCGATCCCACTACCAACCCCAAGCGCGAGGAGCCGGGCGAGCCGCTACCGATCGACGACCCGCGCCAGCCGCCACCGGTCGAAAAAACCGCCTGCGCGCGAGCCCGAGCAAGGCAACGCGTTCACCACGGCATAAAAAAAGCCACCCGAAGGTGGCTCAAGAATACTTAAGGAAGGAGGTATTGCTTAGCCGGCTGCCGCCGGACGCATGTAGGAGATCGGGGCGGTCTGAGCGTCATCGAAAGTGACCAGCTCCCACGCATCCTTCTGGGCCATCAGGGTGCGTAACAGGCGGTTGTTCAATGCATGCCCGGATTTGAAGCCACGGAACTCGCCGATCAGGCTGGTGCCCAGCAGATACAGATCGCCGATAGCATCCAGGATCTTGTGCTTGACGAACTCGTCCTCATAACGCAGGCCGTCTTCGTTGAGCACGCGGTTCTCGTCCACCACGATGGCGTTATCCACGCTGCCGCCGAGCGCCAGATTGTGCGAGCGCAGGAATTCAATGTCGCGCATGAAGCCAAAGGTTCGCGCACGGCTGACTTCCTTGACGAAGGAAGTGCTGGAGAAATCCACACTGGCGGTCTGGGTACGGCCCTTGAACACCGGATGGTCGAAATCGATCTCGAAGCTCACCTTGAAGCCGTCGAACGGCAGGAAGGTCGCACGCTTGTCGCCCTCCTCAACGGTGACTTCGCGCTTGATGCGAATGAACTTCTTCGGCGCGTCCTGCTCCTGCAGGCCGGCTGACTGAATCAGGAATACGAACGGCCCGGCACTGCCATCCATGATCGGCACTTCCGAGGCGGAGAGTTCGACGTAGGCGTTGTCGATTCCCAGCCCGGCCATTGCCGAAAGCAGATGCTCCACTGTGTCGACCTTGACGTCACCGTTGACCAGCGTCGTGGACATGGTGGTTTCGCCGACGTTCTCGGCCCGCGCGGGAATCTCCACGGGCGGGTTGAGATCGGTGCGACAGAACACGATTCCGGTATCCACCGGCGCCGGTTTCAGGGTCAGGTAAACCTTCTCTCCCGAATGCAAGCCGACGCCAGTGGCGCGAATGATGTTCTTCAGGGTGCGTTGTCTGATCATGGCCTTTGGTTCGCTATTGCACTAGTTGCGAATTGTTTTCAACAATTGCCGGCGATAATAGCAGATGCCAACTTTGCTGAACACCAATCACAACAATACTCCTGATAACTTCAGTCAATCGGCCTGACGACGCAGAAACGCCGGGATGTCCAGATAATCCAGATCCTCTTGCGGGTTCAGTTTGGCGGCAGTGGCCGCGGCATGGGCCTGATTGCGCATGACAGTCGGACGCTCCAGGTCACGGTAGTTGACTGCCACCTGCTCCTGACGCGGTGCAACCGGTGCGGACGGAGCAACCGAAGCCTGCAGGGTATTGTCGATGACCTTGACCGGCTTCTCATTGCGCGGCCCCAGGCCGGTAGCCACCACGGTGACGTGCAGCTCGTCACGCATATCCGGATCGATCACTGCGCCTACCTTGACGGTTGCCTCGTCGGAAGCGAAGGCCTCGATGATCTCGCCAACCGCGGCGTATTCGCCCAGCGACAGATCCAGGCCGGCGGTGATGTTCACCAGGATGCCGCGGGCGCCCTGCAGATTCACGTCCTCCAGCAGCGGATTGCGGATCGCCGCCTCGGTGGCCTCGCGCGCACGATTCGGGCCGGTAGCGCAGCCGGTACCCATCATCGCCATGCCCATCTCGCCCATGACGGTCTTGACGTCGGCGAAGTCGACGTTCATCAGACCCGGACGCTGCATGATGTCGGAGATGCCGCGCACCGCACCGGTCAGCACGTCGTCAGCCTTGGCAAAGGCGGACAGCAGGCTGGCGTCCTTGCCGAGGATGGTCAGCAGCTTCTCGTTGGGAATGGTGATCAGCGAGTCGACGCATTCGGACAGCGCGCGAATACCCTCGTCGGCCACCTGCATGCGGCGACGGCCCTCGAACGGGAACGGACGGGTGACCACAGCAACGGTGAGGATGCCCATTTCCTTGGCCACCGAAGCGATGATCGGCGCAGCGCCGGTACCGGTACCGCCACCCATGCCGGTGGTGATGAACACCATGTCGGCACCTTCGAGCACCTCGGCGATGCGCTCACGATCTTCCATCGCCGCCTGGCGACCGATGTCTGGATTGGTGCCGGCGCCCAGGCCCTTGGTGATGGCCGAACCGAGCTGCAGCACGGTGCGCGCTTCGATCTTCTTCAGCGCCTGCGCATCGGTGTTGGCGCAGATGAATTCCACGCCTTCGACGTTGTTGCGCACCATGTGATTGACGGCGTTGCCGCCACCACCGCCGACGCCGATGACCTTGATGACTGCACTCTGCGGGGTATGATCTACGAGTTCGAACATGGCCCTCTCTCCTTCCAGCTTTCTAGTTTTGGGTTGCCGCGTACTGATTAGAAATTGCCCTGAATCCAGCCCTTGAGCCGATCCAGAACAGACGTTTTGGGTTCTTCGTTCAGGCTGCCGGTGCCACGCGGACCGATGCCATCGACCTGCTTCTGCACGCCGTACAGCAACAGGCCAACGCCAGTCGCATAGATCGGGTTGCGCACCACATCATTGAGCCCCTTGACCGTATGCGGGACGCCCAGGCGTACCGGCATGTGGAAGATTTCCTCGGCCAGTTCGACCGCGCCTTCCATCTTCGACGTACCGCCGGTAAGCACGATGCCGGCCGGTACCAGATCCTCGTAGCCACTGCGCCGTAGCTCGGCCTGGATCAGCGTGAACAGCTCGTCATAGCGTGGTTCGACCACTTCGGCCAGAGCCTGGCGCGACAACTCGCGCGGCGGGCGATCGCCGACGCTGGGCACCTTGATGGTTTCGCCGGCACCGGCCAGCTTGGCCAGCGCGCAGGCGTAGCGGATCTTGATTTCCTCGGCGTATTGCGTGGGGGTGCGCAGGGCCATCGCGATGTCGTTGGTGACCTGGTCGCCGGCGATCGGAATTACCGCGGTGTGGCGAATCGCGCCTTCGGTAAAGATGCAGATGTCGGTGGTACCGCCGCCGATGTCGACCAGGCACACGCCCAGTTCCTTCTCGTCGTCGGTCAGCACCGCATGAGCGGAGGCCAGCTGTTCGAGGATGATGTCGTCCACTTCCAGGCCACAGCGACGCACGCATTTCTCGATGTTCTGCGCGGCGTTCACGGCACAGGTCACCACGTGCACCTTGGCCTCCAGGCGTACGCCTGACATGCCCAGCGGCTCGCGCACACCCTCCTGATTGTCGATCACGTAATCCTGCGGCAGCGTGTGCAGCACGCGCTGGTCCGCGGGGATTGCCACGGCCTGGGCGGCATCGAGCACCCGTTCCAGGTCGGCGGTGCTGACCTCACGGTCGCGAATCGCGACGATGCCGTGCGAATTAAGGCTGCGGATATGGTTGCCGGCGAGGCCGACGAACGCCGAGTGAATGCGGCAGCCAGCCATCAGCTGGGCTTCCTCGATGGCACGCTGGATCGACTGCACGGTCGACTCGATGTTCACCACCACGCCCTTCTTCAGGCCACGGGACGGGTGAGTACCGATACCGACGATTTCCAGATCGCCGTCGGCCGTGACCTCGCCCACCAGCGCGACCACCTTGGAGGTGCCGATATCGAGACCGACGATCATCTTGCCGCTTTGCACGCTAGACATGTGTTTCATTCCTCAATTCTTCGCCGCGACGGTCATGTCCGTCGCAGTCGGGATCGGTTCGCGCCAGGCGACGGCGAGGCCGTTGGCGTAACGCAGGTCGATCCTTGCAATTTTCTCGCTTTGCGCCTGCAACGCCTTTTGATAGATGGCATTGAAGCGACGCATTTTTTCCACCACGTGGTCCCGTCCCAGCAGCAGCTCGATGCCCTGGCTGGTGGTCAGGAACCAGCTGCCACGCTCGCGCAGTTCCAGGCTCGCGATGGAAAAGCCCAGCGGCCGCAGCATCTGGCTGAGCATCTGGTACTGCTGCATGACCCGCTGCTGAGCCCGCTTCGGACCATGCAATTGCGGCAAGTGTTCATAATGATTGAGGTTATTCGGTGCGAAGGCCTGCCCACGGTTGTTCAGCAACGCTTCGTCGCCCCAGCGGGCAATCGGCAGCTGTTCCTCAAGATTCACCTGCACCTGGTCCGGCCACACACGGCGCACTTCCACATGGGCGATCCAGGGCATCTGCTCGAGATCGTGACGCATGCCGTTCAGATCAACCTTGAAAAAGCTCGCCTCGACGAACGGCGCAATACGCTGCTGCACCGCCTCACGCGCCACGTAGCTCAGCTCACCCTGCACGCTGACCTTGGCGATCGGCCGGTCAGCGTAGGGCAGCAGGCGCTCGCCCAGCTCGTACAGGCCGAAGGCCAGACCGACGAGCAGCAATGGCCAGACAGCGCGCTTGAGCCCCGTCAGATTCGGTCGCGGCAACCGTGCGGACAGCGGCTCGCGGGCCACCAGCCGGCTGGCCCCACGCGGCGCCGGCTTGCGCAGCGCACGGCCGCCTCCCGGTTGCGAGTGACGCAGCGTGGTGATCATCTCAGTTCTCCGCCCCGACGCTGTCGTCGAGAATGCTCAGCACCAGTTGCTGGAAGTCCAGACCCGCGGCCCGTGCCGCCATCGGCACCAGGCTGTGGTCGGTCATCCCCGGTACGGTGTTCACCTCCAGCAACCAGAAGTCGCCGTTGGCGTCCTGCATCACGTCGACCCGTGCCCAACCGCGTACGCCGACCGCTTCGCAGGCGCGAGCCGACAAGTCCTTGAGCTGTTGTTCACGCACCGGATCGAGCCCGCAGGGAATACGGTACTGGGTGTCGGAGGCCAGGTACTTGGCGTCGTAGTCGTAGAAGCTGTGCGGCGTGCCCAGGCCAATCGGCGGCAGTACTTCGCCGCGCAGCACTGCAATGGTGAACTCCGGGCCCTGGATCCACTGCTCGACCAGCACCTGCGAATCGAAGCGACTGGCCTCACGCCAAGCGGCTATCAGCGCCTCGACGTCGTCCACCTTGGCCATGCCGATGCTCGACCCTTCGTGGGCCGGCTTGACCATCAGCGGGAACCCCAGCTCGACAGCCGCCGCGTGGCAGTCCTCGACACTGGCCAGCGCGGCGTGACGCGGAGTCGGCAGGCCAAGGCTCTGCCAGACCTGCTTGGTCCGCAGCTTGTCCATTGCCAGCGCCGACGCCAGGATGCCGCTGCCCGTGTAGGGGATGCCGGCGCACTCCAGCAGACCCTGCATGCTGCCGTCCTCGCCGCCACGTCCGTGCAGAACGATGAACGCCCGGTCGATACGCTCGCGATCAAGACGCTGCAGCAGATCGTCGCCGACATCGATGCCAAAGGCATCCACACCGGCTGCCTGCAGTGCCTGCAGCACGGCCGCGCCGGACTTCAGCGATACTTCGCGCTCGGCGCTCTTGCCGCCGAACAGCACGGCAACCCGGCCGAACGCCTGCGGGTCACGGGTCGAATGCAGGGCGCTCATGGTTGTTTCCTCGCGGTGCCTTCGGCATCGCCAAACAGGGGACTCTTGATCAGTTGCGGGGCTACGCCGCCGATATCGCCAGCCCCCTGGCAAAGCAGAATGTCGCCAGCGCGCAGCAGCGGCTTGATGATCGAGGCCAGGTCGGCGCCTCGCTCGACATAGATCGGATCGAGCTGGCCGCGCTGACGGATGCTGTGGCAGAGCTGGCGACTGTCGGCCCCCGGAATCGGCTCCTCGCCGGCCGGGTAGACCTCCATCAGCAACAGCACATTAGCGTCGGCCAGTACCTGCACGAAATCGTCGTAGAGATCGCGGGTGCGACTGAAGCGATGTGGCTGATAGACCATCACCAGTCGGCGCTCCGGCCAGCCGCCACGCACGGCCTTGATCACCGCAGCCACTTCGCGCGGATGGTGGCCGTAGTCGTCCACCAGCATCACGCTGCCGCCCTCAACCGGCAGCTGACCGTAGACCTGAAAGCGCCGCCCCACGCCCGCGAACTGCGACAGTCCCTGAACGATGGCCTCGTCATCGATGCCTTCGTCGGTGGCAATGGCGATGGTCGCCAGCGCGTTGAGCACGTTATGGGTACCGGGCATGTTCACCGTCACGTCCAGCGGTTCGCAGCCGGCGCGCAGCACGGTGAAATGGGTGCGCATGCCTTCCTGGCGAATATTGATGGCGCGCACGTCGGCGTCTTCGCTAATGCCGTAGGTGGTGGTCGGCCGGCCGATCTGCGGCAGGATTTCTCGCACCACCGGGTCGTCCACGCAGAGCACGGCCAGCCCGTAGAACGGCAGGTTGTGCAGGAATTCGATGAAGGTTTTCTTCAGCTTGCCGAAGTCGCCGCCGTAGGTGCTCATGTGATCGGCGTCGATATTGGTGACCACCGCCACCATCGGCTGCAGATGCAGGAAGCTGGCGTCGCTTTCGTCCGCCTCGGCGATCAGATAGCGGCTGCCGCCGAGCTGGGCGTTGGTGCCCGCCGCGGTCAGCCGGCCACCGATGACAAAGGTCGGATCCAGGCCGCCGGCGGCGAACACCGAAGCCAGCAGGCTGGTGGTGGTGGTCTTGCCGTGGGTACCGGCCACCGCGATGCCGTGGCGGTAGCGCATCAGCTCGGCGAGCATTTCCGCGCGCGGCACCACCGGGATACGCTGTTCCAGTGCCAGTGCGACCTCGGGATTGCTGGCATTGATGGCGCTGGACACCACCAGCACGTCGGCACCGGCGACGTTACCGGCTTGATGGCCGATGAAGATATGCGCGCCGAAACTCTGCAGGCGCTCGGTGCTGGCCGATTCCCTCAGATCCGAACCGGAAACCTCGTAGCCCAGGTTCAGCAGCACCTCGGCGATGCCGCACATGCCCACGCCGCCGATGCCGACGAAATGGATGCGGCGAATGCGCCGCATGCGCCGGACTTCAGCCTTTACCGCAGCCGGGGACTTAGCCATTGGCCACCTCCAGGCAGATATCGACGACGCGCCGCGTCGCATCGGGTCGCGCCAGCCGGCGAGCGGTGGCGCCCATGACCTTGAGTTTTTCCGGGTGCATCAGTACCTCTTCAAGCTGCGCGGCGAGGACGGCAGCATCGGTCTTGGCTTGCGGCAGAAGGACGGCCGCGCCCTCCTTCGCCAGATATTCGGCATTGCGCGTCTGGTGGTCATCGATCGCATGCGGCAGCGGCACCAGAAACGACGGCAGACCCGCGGCTGCCAGCTCGCAGACGGTCAGCGCGCCAGCGCGGCAGATCACCAGATCGGCCCAGGCGTAGGCGCGCGCCATATCCTTGATGAACGGCGCCACTTCGGCGGCGACGCCAGCTTCGGCGTAACGCTCGGTTGTGATGTCAGCGTGCTGCTTACCGGCCTGGTGGAACACCTCGGGACGCAGCTCGCCCGGCACACGCGCCAGCGCAGCAGGTAGCAGCTTGTTGAGCGGCTCGGCGCCCAGGCTGCCGCCGAGCACCAGCAGGCGCGGACGGCGGTTGACCAGGGCGTCGCGCGGCGTTTCGAGAAACAGCTCCTCGCGTACCGGATTGCCGGTGGTGCGACGCTTGTCGCTGGCTTTGAACGTATCCGGGAACGCCTCGCAGACACGGCGCGACAGCGGCACCAGACTGCGATTGGCAGTGCCGGCGACGGCGTTCTGCTCGTGAATGATCAGCGGCACGCCAGCGAGCCAGGCCGCCAGACCGCCCGGACCGGTGACATAGCCGCCCATCCCCAGCACGCATACCGGTTGCAGCTCGCGTACGATGCGACGCGCCTGCAACAGCGAGCGAATCAGCTGCAGCGGTGCCTTGATCAGTGAAGCGATGCCCTTGCCGCGCAATCCGCTGACTTGGATCAGATGCAGTGGCAGACCGGCGGCCGGTACCAACTCGTTCTCGATACCACGCGGCGTACCCAGCCAGTGCACCGCGTAGCCGCGAGCCTGGAATTCGCGGGCGCAGGCCAGCGCCGGAAACACGTGGCCGCCGGTCCCGCCGGCCATGATCAGTACGTTAGCGGCCACGGACGACCTCCTTGGCGGCTGGCGCCTCCTCGAAGTCGGCTTCGCTGAACTCGACATCCTCGCTGCCGAGCACCGTGCGGCTTTCCCACTCGATACGCAGTAGCAACGCCATGCTCGCGCAGGTCACCACCAGCGAGCTGCCGCCATAACTGAGAAACGGCAGCGTGAGTCCCTTGGTCGGCAGCAGGCCAATGTTCACCCCGACATTGATGAGGAATTGCCCCAGCCAGAGGAATGCCATGCCCCAGGCGACGTAGGCGGCAAAGAACTGGCGCGCCTTCTCGGCCTGCAAGCCGATGTACAACGCGCGCACGCCGACGAAGGCAAAGAGCAGGATAGTCAGCAACGCGCCGACCATGCCCAGCTCCTCGGCCAGCACGGAGAACACGAAGTCGGTGTGCGCCTCGGGCAGGTAGAACTGCTTCTGCACACTGTTGCCCAGCCCGACGCCGAACCATTCGCCGCGGCCGAAGGCGATCAGCGCCTGGGTCAGCTGGTAGCCGGCGCCGTACTGGTCGGCCCACGGATCGGTGAAGGTAATCAGGCGCTGCAGGCGATATTCCTGCGTCTGCACCAGCACGAACACCGCACCGACCGCCGCCGCAACCAGCAGGCTGAAGCGGATCAGGCCGACGCCACCGAGGAACAGCATGGCCACCGCCGAGCCCATCATCACCACGGTGGCGCCGAAGTCCGGCTCCATCAGCAGCAGGAAGGCCATCGGCAGCAGTACCAGGAACGGCTTGGCGAAGCCCCAGAAGCTCTCGCGTACCTCTTCCTGGCGACGCACCAGATAGCCGGCGAGATAGATCACCACGAACACCTTGGCCAGCTCGGACGGCTGTACGTTGAACGCACCGAACCCGATCCAGCGCATCGAACCGTTCACTTCGCGGCCGATACCTGGGATCAGTACAAGGATCAGCAGACCAAAGGCCGCCAGCAGCAGCATCCAGTCCAGCCGCTGCCAGGTCGAAACCGGCACTAGTAGCATCAGGCCGGCGGCGCCCAGGCCGAGCGCGACGTACACCATGTGGCGGGTCATGTGATACAGCGCGTTGCCCGAATTCACCGCCGCCACTTCCGACGAAGCCGAGGTGATCATCACCAGCCCAAGGCCGAGCAGCGCCAGACAACCGGCCAGCATCGGGAAGTCCAGATCCAGGCCGCGAGGACCGAACAGCGGTGAAGGCGCACCACGCAGGAAGGCCAACATCAGGCGAGCGCCTCCACCGCAGCGGCGAACAGGCGGCCGCGCTCCTCGAAGTTCTTGAACATGTCCAGGCTGGCGCAGGCCGGCGATAGCAGCACCGCATCGCCGGTCGTGGCGCAGGTCGCCGCCTGCTGTACGGCCTCTTCCAGCGTGCGCACGCGCAGCAGCGGCGCGGCGCCGTCCAGCGCGGCGGCCAGCACGTCGGCATCGCGTCCGAGCAGAACGACAGCACGACAATAGCGCGCCACCGGTGCATGCAGGGCGGAAAAATCCGCGCCCTTGCCGTCGCCACCGGCAATCAGTACCAGCTTGCCGGGGATATCCGCACCCAGCCCGTCGATAGCTGCCAGCGCAGCGCCAACATTGGTGGCCTTGGAGTCATCGTAGAACGCCACGCCGCCGCGCTCACCGACCCACTGGCAGCGATGCGCCAGACCGGCGAACGAACGCAGCGTCTGCAGCATCGCGTCGAACGGCAGACCAACCGCATGCCCCAGCGCCAGAGCCGCCAGCGCATTGGCTTGGTTGTGCGCGCCGCGAATCTTCAGCTCGCCGACCGGCATCAGCGTCTCGAACTGGAACGCCAGATACTTCTCGCCGCCCTCCTCGAGCAGGCCGAAGCCCTTGAAATCCGGCTTGCCGAGGCCGAACGACCAGACCGGCACATCCTCGCCGATCAGCGGGCGGCTCAGACGATCGTCACGGTTGATCACCACCTGCCGGGCACCGCGAAAAATGCGGTGTTTGGCCTGGTGGTACGCCGGCAGCCCGCTGTAGCGATCCATATGGTCTTCGCTGACGTTCAGGCAGGTGGCGACCTCGGCGTTCAGCTGGTCGGTGGTTTCGAGCTGGAAACTGGACAGCTCCAGCACGTACAGCTCGACCTCATCATTCAGCAGATCGAGCGCCGGCGTGCCAAGGTTGCCGCCCACGGCGACCTTGCGGCCGGCCGCGACCGCCATCTCGCCGACCAGCGTGGTCACGGTACTCTTGGCATTGGAGCCGGTGATGGCGACGATCGGTGCTTTCGCTTCGCGGGCGAACAGGTCGATATCCCCGGAGAGCTTCACGCCTCGCGCGGCAGCCGCCTGGAGCGCCGGGGTGGCGATGGCCAGCCCGGGGCTGACCAGCAGTTCGCTGGCGCGACAGAGAAACTCGACATCCAGCTCACCGCAGCGCACTTCCACGCCCGGGTACTGCGCCTTGAGCGTGGCCAGCTCCGGCGGATTCGCGCGCGTGTCGGCGACCGCGAACGGCAGACCGCGGCGCGCCAGATGGCGAACCACGGACATGCCGCTCTTGCCGAGACCGACAACGATGCGGAACTGGTCGGAAGCGATCAGCACTCTCTATTACCTCAGTTTCAATGTGGCCAGGCCGACGAGCACCAGGATCACCGTGATGATCCAGAAGCGCACGATCACCCGCGGTTCGGGCCAGCCCTTGAGTTCGAAGTGGTGGTGGATCGGCGCCATACGGAACACGCGCTTGCCGGTCAGCTTGAAGCTGGCGACCTGAATCATCACCGACAGGGTTTCCATCACGAACACACCGCCCATGATGAACAGCACCACTTCCTGGCGGACGATGACGGCGATGGTGCCCAGCGCGGCACCCAGCGCCAGCGCACCAACGTCACCCATGAAGACCTGGGCCGGATAGGTGTTGAACCAGAGGAAGCCCAGGCCGGCGCCGGTCAGCGCACCGCAGAACACGATCAGCTCACCCGCACCCGGCACATAGGGGATCAGCAGGTACTCGGCGAAATTCATGTTGCCCGACAGGTAGCAGAAGATGCCCAGACCGCCACCGACCATCACCGTCGGCATGATCGCCAGGCCATCGAGGCCGTCGGTGAGGTTCACCGCGTTGCTCGCGCCGACGATCACGAAGTAGGTCAGCACGATGAAGCCGATGCCCAGCGGAATCTCGATGTTCTTCAACAGCGGCAGGATCAGCGTGGTTTCCACCGGCGTCTGCGCGGTCGTATAGAGGAAGACCGCGGCGCCGAGGCCGAACACCGATTGCCAGAAATACTTCCAGCGGCTCGGTAGGCCACGCGAGTTCTTCTCGATCACCTTGCGGTAGTCATCGACCCAGCCGATGGCTCCGAACAGCAGGGTTACCGCCAGCACAACCCAGACGTAGCGATTGGACAGATCAGCCCAGAGCAACGTGCTGATGGCGATGGCGCTGAGAATCAGCGCCCCGCCCATCGTCGGCGTACCGGACTTCGACAGGTGCGACTGCGGGCCATCGGTCCGCACCGCCTGGCCGATCTGGCGCAGCTGCAGGGTGCGGATCAGCCAGGGGCCCATCCACAGCGACAGTACCAGTGCGGTAAGCACACCAAGAATCCCGCGCAGGGTCAGGTACTGGAAGACCGCGAAGCCCTTGTGGAACTGTTGCAGGTACTCGGCGAGCAGCAGCAGCATCAATGTTTCTCCATGACGACATCGCTCAGGGCGGCGACAACCTTGTCCATCGCCGCACTGCGCGAGCCCTTGACCAGAATGGTGGTGTTGCCCTGCTCGCTACGCAGCGTTTCGATCAGGCTTGCCTGATCGGCGAAATGCCGGGCTCCGGCGCCGAATGCCGTTACCGCATGCGCCATCAGCGGACCGACCGCGTAGAGCACATCGACCTTGCCGCGTGCATAGGCACCCACGTCGCGGTGCGCCGTTTCGGCCCATTCACCCAGCTCACCCATGTCGCCGAGGACGAGGACGGTGCGCCCGGCGAAACCACTGAGAACGTCGATCGCCGCGCAGATGGAAGCCGGGTTGGCGTTGTAACTGTCGTCGATCAGGCGCATGCCGCTGCCGAGCATCTGCGCGACGCCGCGCCCTTTGACCGGCTGCAGGTTCTGCAACCCATCGACGATGGCCTGCGGTGCGACACCCAGCGCATGCGCCGCGGCGGCGGCAGCCAGAGCATTGGCGACGCTATGGCGTCCCAGCAGGTTGAGCTGGACATGTGCGGTGCCGCGCGGGCCGTTCAGAACGAAGTTGGCGCAACCGCGGATATCGAAGGCAATCGACTCGGCATGGAAATCCGCCAGCGGGCTCTGCAGACCGAAGCTGACGATGCGCTTGCCGGCGGCACGTGCAGCCCATAGTGAATACGCCTTGTCGTCACGATTGAGCACAGCGATACCGTCCGCCGGCAGGCCGTCGAGAATCTCACCCTTGGCCTCGACGATTTTTTCCGGTCCGCCGAACTCACCGACGTGGGCGGTACCGGCGTTGGTGATCACGCTGACCTGCGGGCGCACCAGCGCGACGGTGTAGGCAATTTCGCCGAGACGGGAGGCACCCAGTTCGATGACCGCGGCACGATGCCGGGAACCCAGCTCCAGCAGCGTCAGCGGCGCGCCGAGGTCGTTGTTCAGGTTGCCGCGGGTGGCCAGCACGCCGTCTTCGCCGTAGGCGGCACGCAGGATGCTGGCGAGCATTTCCTTGACGCTGGTCTTGCCGCTGGAGCCGGTGATCGCCGCCACCGGGCCATCGAAGCCGTCGCGGTTCAGCGCGCCGAGCCGCCCAAGTGCCAGACGGGTATCTGCCACCACCAGCTGCGGCAGCGCCACGTCCGGCATCTCGCGCTCCACCAGTGCCGCGACTGCGCCCTTGGCCGCCACCTCGGCGAGATAGGCATGGCCGTCGAAGCGCGCACCGCTGAGGGCGACGAACAGCTGCCCCGGTTCGATGGCGCGGCTGTCGGTGCTGACCGCAGTAAAGACAGCATCAGAGCCGACCAGCCGGCCAGCGAGTGGGAGCGTCAGCGCGCTCAGGCGCATGGCATCACGCATCATGCTTCCCCCAGGCGGTCAGGGCCTTGCGAGCCTCATCCAGGTCGGAGAACGGCTGACGCACGCCGCAGATCTCCTGATAGTCCTCGTGCCCCTTTCCGGCTAGCACCACCACATCCTCCGGCTGCGCGGCGGCAATCGCCGCGGCGATCGCGGCTCCACGTCCCGGGCGGAATTGAACCCGCTCCGGCTGGGCGAAGCCCTGGCGAATGTCTTCGAGAATCTGGTCGGCCGGCTCGTTGCGCGGATTGTCGTCGGTCGCCACCACCCGATCGGCCAGCCGTTCGGCGACCTGCGCCATCAGCGCACGCTTACCGCGGTCGCGCTCGCCCCCGCAGCCGAACAGGCAAACCAGTTGTCCGCGCGCATGTGGACGCAATGCGGTGAGCACCTTTTCGAGCGCATCGGGCGTATGGGCGTAATCGACCACCACCAGCGGCAGGTCGCCGCCGCCCAGACGCTGCATGCGACCGGCCGGACCGTGCAGTTCCGGCAGCACGGCGAGAATTTCATCCAGCGGCCAGTCCATGCCTAACAGCGCGCCGACGGCTGCCAGCACGTTGCTGACATTGAAGCGCCCCAGCAGCGGGCTGCGCAGCGAGCGCTCGCCCTGCGGCGTGATCAGTCGCGCATGAATGCCGTCGTCGTCCAGCTGCGGATCCGGGCAGTACAGATCGGCCGAGGCGTCCTCCAGGCTGTAGGTGATCAGGCGCGACTCTTGCGGCTGCGCAGCCAGGCGACGGCCGAAGGCATCGTCCAGGTTGATCACACGACAACGCAGACCCGGCATGTCGAACAGACGCGCCTTGGCCGCCGCGTAGGCTTCCATGCTGCCGTGGTAATCCAGATGGTCACGCGACAGGTTGGTGAATACGGCCACGTCGAACGCCAGCGCGGCCACGCGGCCCTGCTCCAGCCCGTGCGAGGAGACCTCCATCGCCACGGCGCGCGCGTCGTGCTGCTTCAGGCTGGCCAGCGTCGCCTGCACGCCGATGGCGTCCGGCGTGGTGTGGTAGCCCTGCTCCAGCTCCCCATGAAAGCCGTGGCCCAGCGTACCGATGATGCCGCAGCGCTCGCCGAGACGATCCAGCGCCTGCGCGATCAGTTGGCTGACACTGGTTTTGCCGTTGGTGCCGGTCACCCCGAGCAGATGCAGGCTGCGGCTCGGCTCGCCGTAGAAGCGGCCGGCGATTGCCGACAGCTGGCTGGCGAGCTGGCGAACCGGCACCAGCACCGCATCAGTGCCGGCAGGCTGCAGCGCAGCGCCTTCGGATTCATAGGCAACGGCCGCGGCGCCACGTGCAATGGCGTCGGCGATATGGCTGCGACCGTCGTGCTGCAGACCGGGAACGGCGAGAAACAGGTCGCCCGGGAGCACCTTGCGGCTATCGAGGGTCAGCTCGCGGATCAGCACGGAACTGTCGGCCTGGGGCAGCAGTTGGTTCAATGGCATCGGCATCAGCCACGCCCTCCCTTGCTCGTGGTGGCCTCGGCGGTCTGGACCGGCGCCGGCGGTGGCAGATTGTCCGGAGCCACGTTCATCAGCCGCAGCGCCCGCGCCATCACCTTGCCGAACACCGGCGCGGCCACCAGGCCGCCGTAGTACTGCCCCTTGCTCGGCTCGTCGACCACCACCACGGCGGCGATGCGCGGGTTGGACAGCGGCGCGACGCCGGCGAAGAACGAACGGTAGGCGTCCTTGGTGTAGCCGCCGGTACCGGAGATCTTCTTCGCGGTGCCACTCTTGCCACCGACGTGGTAACCCGGCACCTGCGCGCGCGCACCGCCACCGCCCTCTTCCTCGACGACGGCCTGCAGCATCTGCAGCACGGTGCTGGAAATCTGCTTGTCGATGACCTGCACGCCTTCCTGCGTACGGTCCAGACGCAGTAGCGACAGCGGCACGTTGACGCCTTCGTTGCCGAGCACGGCATAGGCATGCGCGAGCTGCACCGCAGTCACGGAAAGGCCATAGCCGTAGGCCAGCGAGGCGGTTTCGGCATCACGCCACTTGCGATGATTGGGCAGATTGCCGACGCGCTCGCCAGGAAAGCCCAGACCGGTGTCCTGGCCGAAACCGGCCTGTTGCATCACCGTGTAGACCGGTTCGGCACCGATATCCAGGGCGATCTTGCTGATGCCGACGTTGCTCGACTTCATCAAGATGCCGGTCAGCGTGAGCATGCCGCCACGCGAGACGTCGCGAATGGTGTAGCGACCGATGCGCATCCAGCCCGGCAAGGTATTGACCACCGAATCGGGCTGGTATTTGCCGGTTCCCAGAGCGGCGGCGATGCTGAACGGCTTGACAGTCGAGCCAGGCTCGAACACATCGATCATCGCGCGGTTGCGCATCGCTGCTGGCTGCAGGTTGCGGCGGTTGTTGGGGTTGTAGGTCGGCTGGTTGGCCATCGCGAGGATTTCGCCGGTCTCGACGTCAACCATCACCAGACTGGCGGCTTTTGCGCCGTACTCCTGCACGACATTGCGCAGCTCGCTGTGAGCCAGATATTGCAGACGTAGATCGATTGACAGGGCCATCGGCTTGCCCGGCTTGGCGTTCTGGACGACCTGCACATCCTTGATCAGACGCCCGCGACGGTCCTTGAGCACCTGCCGCTTGCCCGGCACGCCCGCCAGCCACTCGTCGTAGGCCAGCTCCATGCCCTCACGGCCGCGATCGTCGATGTCGGTGAAACCCACCAGATGAGCAGTCACTTCGCCAGCCGGATAAAAGCGGCGGAACTCTTCCTGCGCATAAACGCCGGGAATCTTCAGGTCGAGCACGGCCTGGCCCTGTTCGGGCGTCAGGCCGCGCACTAGGTAAGTGAATTCGCGCGTTGCCAGCTGCTGCAGGCGCTCGCTCAATGCGGCGGGATCCTGCCGCAGCGCAGCGGCCAGTTCCGGCCAGCGCGCGCGCGCGGCCTGGAGCTCCTTGGGATTGCCCCACAGAGTCGTGACAGGGGTGCTGACGGCCAGCGGCTCGCCGTTGCGGTCGGTGATCAGCCCTCGATGCGCCGGAATAGGAATATGCCGCACGCTGCGCGCATCACCCTGGCCCTGCAGGAAAGCCTGATCCATCACCTGCAGATCGACGATACGCCAGGCGATCACGCCGACCAGCAGCGCAAGCAGGGCCAGAACGATACGAAACCGCCAGGGATACAGCGCGCCGTCGAGTTTCATGGCGCCACCAACTGCACATCCGCCGCCGCGGGTATGTGCATCTTCAATTGCTCGGTTGCGAGCGCCTCGATACGGCTGTGAGCAGTCCAGGTGCTCTGCTCTAGAATCAGCCTTCCCCACTCGGCCTGCGCCTTATCGCGCACGCTCAACTCGGCATACATCTCGTTAAGCAACTGACGATTCCAGTGTGCACTGTAGGCAACCGCAATCGCAGACAGCAGCACGCAGACGAACAGCACCAGCATGAGCAGGCTGCCACGCGGCATCGCGGAAAGCCGGCGACTCATCGCACTTTCTCCGCGACGCGCATGACGGCGCTGCGCGAACGGGGATTCGCGCGGACTTCGGTTTCGGAGGCAAACTGCGCCTTGCCGATCAACTTCAAGCGCGGTTCGAAAGGCTTCGGCATGACCGGCAGACCACGCGGCAACTGGTCCGCCTCACCTTTGGCGTGACGCCGCATGAACTGCTTGACGATGCGATCTTCCAGCGAATGGAAGCTGATCACCACCAGCCGACCACCGACCTCGAGCGCTTCGAGGGCAGCGTCTAAACCAGTCTCAAGATCACCCAGCTCGTTGTTGATATAGATGCGCAGGCCCTGAAACGCACGAGTCGCCGGATTCTTGCCTTTCTCCCAGGCGGGATTGGCGTCGGTCAGGACCTTGGCCAGGTCAGCCGTGCGCTCGAACGGCTTTTCCGCGCGCCGCTGTACCACAGCACGCGCCATGCGCTTGGCGAAGCGCTCTTCGCCGTAATCCTTGAAGACCCGGGCAATGTCTTCTTCGCTTGCCTGACCGATCCACTCGGCCGCGCTGACGCCGCGCGACGGGTCCATGCGCATGTCCAGCGGGCCGTCGTTGAGGAAACTGAAACCGCGCTCCGGATCGTCCAGCTGCGGTGAGGAAACCCCCAAATCCAGCAGGATACCGCTCAGCGTACCGGTCCAGCCGCGTTGCGCCACTTCGTCACCGAGCTCCGCAAAGCTTCGCTGCACAACGACAAAGCGGCCGTCTTCGGCCGCCAGTGCTTGCCCCGTAGCGATCGCTAGCGGGTCCTTGTCGAACCCCAGTAACCGCCCCTCCGAGCCAAGCTGTTCGAGCAGTAGCCGGCTGTGCCCACCGCGCCCGAACGTACCGTCCAGATAGCG
Organism: Pseudomonas sp. FIP_A4; assembly: GCF_036701605.1. Taxonomy (NCBI): domain Bacteria; kingdom Pseudomonadati; phylum Pseudomonadota; class Gammaproteobacteria; order Pseudomonadales; family Pseudomonadaceae; genus Pseudomonas; species Pseudomonas sp. FIP_A4. The sequence goes on from NZ_JAYDXP010000122.1 coordinate 451,991, forward strand.
ACCGTCTGGCCGCACGGCCAGCGCCGCGACGGCTTCGTCGAGCAACACGGTGATATGTCGCAGCTCGCTGATCTGGCTCACAGAATTAGGTCACGTAGTTCTTCCGGCAGACCGCCGGGTTGTTTGATGGCCGCCAGATCCGCGTCAGAAATCGCGTTCCAGTCGTCCTCGTTCCACAGTTGAAACTTGTTCAGCTGCCCAACCAGCATCGCGTGCTTGTCGAGCCGGGCGTACTCGCGCAGGCGCGGCGGCACCAGCACGCGACCGCTGCCGTCCATCTCCACGTCCACAGCGTTACCGATGAGCAGACGTTGCAGCCGGCGGGTCTCTTCGCGCAGCGAGGGCAGCTCACGCAGCTTCGCCTCGATCAGTTCCCATTCGGGCAAGGGATAGATGCACAGACAGCGGTCAACCGCGTCGATCGTGACGATCAACTGGCCTTCGCCACGCGAATTCAGCTCGTCACGATACCGACTGGGCATAACCAGCCGGCCTTTGGCGTCGAGACTGATGGCGTTGGCTCCGCGAAACACGGCTGCGCTTCCCCTGAATTAGCTATCCATGCCCAAATAAACCACTTCGTGCCACTTTCTACCACTTGGGCGCACTATAGAAATGCCCGCCCCCCACCGTCAAGGCGAGCCCGACGGGAAAAACCCTTATGGCGCGGTTATTTAGCGTCGCTAAGCGGGACAGACGGAATAAAAGGACGGATTCTGAAAATCAAAAACGAGATGGCGGAAGGAGTTACCCAACAAAGTTAAAGTGCTTTGTTAAGAGCAATAATCTTTCGGAATAATTGCGGAGTTGTTGGAGCGCAGAAAAATCGGAGAGTCGATCTGTAAGCCGGGTTCTGTCGAGGACAGTCATTCCTCTACGACAGCCATCGCTGACTGCCTCTAGCAACCTACCCGGATCCAGCGCGGGCCACGCCAATGGATCCCTATTTGGTCTTGCTCCAAGTGGGGTTTACCTAGCCACGAACTGTTGCCAGCCGTGCGGTGCGCTCTTACCGCACCTTTTCACCCTTACCGGCACCGAAGCGCTTAGGCGGTTATTTTCTGTGGCACTTTCCGTAGGCTCGCGCCTCCCAGGCGTTACCTGGCACTTCGCCCTATGGAGCCCGGACTTTCCTCCCTCCCCTTTTGCCGGAACAAAAAGAGACAGCGACTGTCCGATCGACTCTCCAGCCGTCAGAGTACCGTCGCGCGCAGGGCGCTGCAAGGCGGACCGATGCGTAGCGGTCGTTGCGGACCACCTGGCGCTGCAGCCATTTCAAGTCTTGCGCTCAAGTGCCAGCTGGTAGAGCAGGTTCTTGCGTACGCCGGTGATCTCGGCCGCCAGAGCTGCAGCCCGCTTGAGCGGGAGCTCACCCAGTAGCAAATCGAGCACACGCACCACCTCGGCACTGACAGCCTGGTCGCCCTCCGGCGCCTGCCAACCGGCTACCAGCAACACGCATTCACCACGCTGCTGGTTGCTATCGCCGGCGACCCAGGCGCGCAACTGCCCGAGCGGCAGCCCCTTTAATGTTTCAAACGTCTTGGTCAGCTCACGACAGAGAACGGCAGGCCGATCGGCGCCAAAGATTGCTTCGAGATCGTTCACACACTCCAAAATCCGATGCGGTGCCTCATAGAAGATCAACGTGCGCGGCTCCTCCTTCAACAACTCCAGCCGCGCTCTGCGCCCGACAGCTTTGGCCGGCAAAAATCCTTCGAAGATGAAGCGATCCGAGGGCAACCCGGCCGCCGACAGCGCCGCAATCAACGCACACGCCCCCGGCACCGGCACTACGCGAATACCGGCCGCGCGTGCCTGCCGTACCAGATGATAACCGGGGTCCGAGATCAGCGGCGTGCCGGCATCCGAAATCAGCGCGATATCGTCGCCCGCCTGCAAACGCTCAAGAAAACGCCCCCCCTCGTCACGCTCGTTATGCTCATGGCAAGCCGCCAATGGCGTGGCGATTCCGAAATGCGACATCAGACGCGCCGAGTGGCGAGTATCCTCGGCAGCGATCAGAGCGACCTCGCCCAACACTCGCAGCGCCCGCGCGCTGATGTCTTCCAGATTGCCGATGGGCGTAGCGACCACATAGAGCGTACCCGCACCGGAATTCGCAGCGACCGTGGCAGTCACAGGGCTTACCTCATCACAAAAGCAAGCATTGTAGCCCTATTGCCGGCCGTAACATCGCGACCGCGCCGGTGCTTGGGTACAATCCGCGCATTTCGCCATTGCCTTTCAGGAACACTACATGATGGCTCGCCTAAGCCCGCTGCTGATTCTCGGCCTCGCCGCACTACTCACGGCCTGCACCAGCTCCCCTTCATCCACGCTGGGCGAGCTGCCGCGCACACCGCAGGCGACGACGCAGCAATTGTTGCAGCAGGCCGACCAGAGCGACCCTGCGAAAGCCGCCGAGCTGCGCCTGGCGGCGGCCGATCAGAGCCTAACCAAGGGTGAGGCAGCGCGCGCCCGCGGCATTCTCGAGCAGGTGCCACTGGACAGCCTGAAGCCCGCCCAGCAGATCTTCGCCAGTACCCTTTTGGCCGAAATTGCACTGATCGAAGGGCAACCACAACAGGCTCAGCAAGCACTTGCACATCCGGCTTTCGAGCGCCTCGGCGAGCTACCGGTCGACCAGCAAATTCGCAGCCAGACGGTTCGCGCCCGGACACTGGAAGCCACGGGACAGACGCTGGCCGCCGCACGCGAGCGCATTTTCACCGCTCCGCTGCTCAGCGGCACCGCAGCAAAGGAAAATCATGAGGCGATCTGGGGCCTGCTTTCCGCGCTGCCAGCCGGGGAAAGCCAAGGCGCTGGTGGCGATACCGATCTCGACGGCTGGCTGTCCCTCGCAACAGCAGTGAAGCAGGCCGGCACCCTTGCGCAGCAGCAACGAGCGATAGACAGCTGGATTGCGCAGCACCCTCAACACCCCGCCGCCAAACAGCTACCTGCGGCGCTCGAGCAGCTACGCCAGCTCGCCGATCAGCCGCTTACGCACGTCGCACTGCTGCTGCCCATGCAGGGCCAGCTGGCGTCCGTAGCGCAGGCACTGCGCGACGGCTTCCTTGCCGCACACTTGCAGGCCCAGCAAGCAGGCGCAACCGACCTACGGATCGAACTCTACGACAGCTCGCGCATTACCTCGTTGGACGCGGTCTACCAGCAGGCGCAAGCAGATGGCGTCCAACTCATCATCGGTCCATTGGAAAAAGATCTGGTCCGCCAGCTAAGCGAGCGCGAGCGACTGCCGATCACAACACTGGCGCTCAATTACAGCGACGCGGGCCGGACCACACCGCCGCAATTGTTCCAGTTCGGTCTGGCAGCCGAAGACGAAGCGCGCGAAGTGGCCCGGCGCGCATGGGCGGACGGCCATCGCCGCGCTATAGCCTTAGCCCCACGCGGCGAATGGGGTGCGCGAATCCTCGCAGCCTTCCGCCAGAGCTGGGAGGACGCCGGCGGTACGCTGGTCGCCGCCGAGCCGCTGGCAGAACCCGTCGAACTGGCCAACCAGATCGCCGCACTGCTCCAGCTGCGCAACAGCGAATCGCGCGCGCAAAGCGTGCAGAACACGCTCGGCAAGGATGTGACCAGCCAGCCCACACGCCGCCAGGATGTCGACTTCATCTTCCTTGCGGCCACCCCGCAGCAAGCTCAGCAGGTCCGCCCGACACTGATCTTCCAGTACGCCGGCGACATCCCGGTATACGCCACATCCCACTTGCACGCGGCGAATCAGAACCGCACCCAGTATCTCGATCTCGACGGCATCCGCTTCGCTGAAACGCCATGGCTACTCGATCCGCAGCTCCCGCTGCGCCAGCAGATCGAGCGACAGTGGCCGCAAGCCGCGGGCAGTCTGGGACGTCTATACGCAATGGGCGCCGATGCCTACCTCCTCGCCCCGCGGCTAAATCAGCTGCTGGCCCTGCCGAACACACGACTGGATGGACTGTCGGGGACACTAAGTCTCAATCCGCAGCAACGCATCGAACGACAGCTGCCTTGGGCACAATTCCGCGACGGTCAAGTCGAGCGCCTGCCACTCAATCCTCTACCATGAGCGAGCATCTGGCACGGGGACGCAGCACCGAAGCCTTGGCGCACGATTATCTCGTCCGTCAGGGGCTGCGTCTGCTGACACAGAATTGGAGCTGCCGCAGCGGCGAGCTCGATCTGGTCATGCTGGACGGCGATACAGTAGTATTTGTCGAGGTTCGCTACCGACGCCACGCGGCCTGGGGTGGCGCTGCAGCCAGCGTCGATGGCCGAAAACAGCAAAAGCTGATCAGAGCCGCCGAACTGTTTCTGCAGAAAGAGGCTCGCTGGGCCAGACATCCTTGCCGCTTCGACGTCATCGCACTGGACGCCAACGAGCCGATCACGGATCAGCATTGGATCCGCAACGCCTTTGACAGCTGAACGCTTACCACAGCGCGGCATCGAGCACGCTTACAGCAGGCCTCCCCTGGCTTGCCCATCATTGAAGGTCATCCATCGATGGATATACAAACCCGTATTCGGCAGCTTTTTCAGGCCAGCATCGACACCAAACAGCAAGCGATGGACGTTCTCGCGCCCAGCATCGAACAAGCCGGGCAGGCGATGGTCAACGCACTGCTAAGCGAGGGCAAGATTCTCACCTGCGGCAATGGTGGATCGGCCGGCGATGCCCAGCATTTCTCCTCCGAATTGCTGAACCGCTTCGAACGCGAACGCCCGAGCCTGCCCGCCATCGCGCTGACGACTGATAGTTCGACGCTGACCTCTATCGCCAACGACTACAGCTACAACGAAGTTTTCTCCAAGCAGATACGCGCGCTGGGCCAGCCGGGCGATGTTCTGCTGGCCATTTCCACCAGCGGTAACTCAGCGAATGTGATTCAGGCCATCCAGGCCGCGCACGACCGGGAGATGCTTGTGGTGGCTCTAACCGGACGAGACGGTGGCGGCATGGCTTCGCTGCTGCTTCCCGAAGATGTCGAAATCCGGGTACCGGCCAACGTCACCGCACGCATCCAAGAGGTCCATCTGCTGGCGATCCATTGCCTGTGCGACCTGATAGATAATCAGTTGTTTGGGAGTGAAGAATGAAAGCGCTGCACCTGCCTGCATTTCTTGGCCTATGCCTGCTCGCTACAGGCTGCAGTTCGGTATTGAACGCCACGCGCGATGAGCCGATTGCAGATAATCGCGGCACTCGCACCATCGGCAGCACCATCGACGACTCGCTGATCGAAACCAAGGCGGCGGTCAATATCGCCAAGGCCCACGCCGACCTTGATCAGGGGTCGCATATTGTTGTCGCCAGCTACAACGGTGTCGTTCTGTTGGCCGGACAAACGCCGCGCAGCGATCTCAAGCAGATGGCCGAGCAGGCGGCCAGTTCCGTGCAGCGCGTGAAGCGCGTCCATAACGAGCTGCAGGTACTGCAACCGTCATCGGCCCTGGCGCGCAGCAACGACACCTGGCTGACAACCAAGATCAAAGCTCAGATGCTCGCCGATAACAGTGTTCCCGGCTCGCGCATCAAGGTGATCACCGAGAACGGTATTGTCTATCTGCTGGGCTTGGTGACCCGCCAGGAAGGCAATCGCGCCACCAATCTGGTGCAGGGTGTCGGCGGCGTACAACGCATCGTCAAGCTATTTGAATATATCGATTAGCGATTGAGCGGCAGGTGGCCGGGCTGTGCAAAGCAACCCGACTGCCACTGAGCAGAAACGAAACGGTCGCCGTCCGGAACCGGAAGCACTCAGCAACTCCCGCGTTACAGCGCGCCTGGTCGCCCCACCCCGATTCCGCCGCTCCCTACTTAACAACCTTCAGACTCGGTCGACCCGCCGGGCGCTGGCCGCCCTCACCATCCATCGGGCCGCTCCCATCGGCAGGCGAATCGTCCGGGGATGTCGGCTCGATTTCAAAGACCATACCTTGTCCGTTCTCCCGCGCGTAGATGGCCATCACCGCACCAGCGGGAATGTGCAAGGAGTGCGAGACGCCACCGAAGCGTCCCTCGAAGCTTATTGCCTCGTTGCCCATTTGTAGATTACGCACCGCACTCGGTGCCACATTGAGCACGATCTGGCCATCGTTGGCAAAACCGGCTGGAATCTGAACCCCACGGTATTCGGCATCGACCAACAGATGGGGCGTGCAATCGTTATCAACAATCCATTCGTAAAGCGCTCGGACCAGATAAGGGCGACTCGAATTCATGTGAAAGTCCTCCTCAACGCATAGTGCGCTCAATGGATGAAACACTATCCTGAAAAGTCTTGCGGGCGAAGTTGCGCTCCATGTAGTCAAGCAACGGCCGGGACGCTCGCGGCAGCTCAACTCCGAGCAGCGGCAGCCTCCAGAGAATCGGCAACAGGCCGCAATCGACTACGCTCATCTCGTCGCTCATGAAGTACGGCTTCTCGGCGAAAATCGGCGAAACGCCGCTCAGGCTTTCCCTGAGTTCCTTGCGCGCCTGCGTGCGCGCCTCTTCATGGGTACGCCGATCCAGAATGCGATCAACCAATGAGCACCAGTCCCGCTGAATACGATGCACCAGCAGCCGCGTGTGGGCGCGCGCCACCGGATAGACCGGCAGCAGCGACGGATGCGGATAACGCTCCTCTAGATATTCGAGGATGACCCCTGGCTCATACAGCACCAGATCACGGTCAACCAGCGTTGGTACACCAGCGTAGGGGTTCAGCTCGGCCAGCCTCGCCGGGCACTGCCCCGCCTGAACGTCAATGACCTCGACAGCGACGCCCTTCTCCGCAAGCGCAAGGCGCACTCGATGAGAGTAATGATCGGCAGGATCGGAATAGCAGATCAACCGGTTGGCTGCGGCCATAGGTCCTTCCTCATGCGGTTATCCGAAGGCAAAAAAACACGCGCGCCCATTGGGCGCGCGTTAGGTACAGCTTGAACAGCAGAGTACTTAGTGAACGTCTTTCCAGTACTCGCGTTTGAGTAGGTAGGCGAAGACGAAGAAGAATGCCAGGAACAGCAGCACATAGGTGCCGATACGCTGACTTTCCAACTTGACCGGGTTGGCCGAGTAAGCCAGGAAGGTCACCAGATTCTTGATCTTCTCGTCATACTCCGCCTCGGTCAGCGTGCCGGTACCCGGCTCCACAACCAGCTGATCGCAAGCTTCCTGAGTGATCGGCGTGCCGGTCAGCGGATCAAACTGCTTGCGCCCGTCCTCAACGACCTGCACCTGCTTGCAACCCATCACGCGACGGCCCTGCAGCGGTGCCAATACGTGCGGCATACCGACGTTCGGGAACACCGTATTGTTGACGCCGTACGGACGAGCTGGGTCCTCGTAGAAGCTGCGCATGTAGGTATAGAGCCAGTCATTACCGCGAACACGCGCGACCAGCGTCAGATCCGGCGGCGGAGCACCGAACCAGACCTTGGCATCTTCGGCCTTCATACCAGTCTTCATATGATCACCAAACTTGGCATCGGTGAAGACGACATTCTTCATCATGACGTCTTCCGGAATGCCGAGATCGGTAGCGACACGCTCATAACGCTGGTACTGCGCTCCATGGCAGCCCATGCAGTAGTTGGCGAAGGTCTTCAGACCATCCTGCATCGCGGCCTTGTCGGTCAGATCGATCTCGACCTTGTCCAGGTGAGCCTCGGTGCCGGCAGCGAACGCAAAGACCGGCAGAATCGCGAGAATCAATGCAGCAAATTGCTTTTTCATCAGCCATCCACCCTTTGCGGAACCACTTTGGTCTTCTCGAGCCGGGTGTAGAACGGCATCAGAACGAAGTATCCGAAGTAAATAACAGTACAGATCCGAGCCAGCAGCGTGCGCTCCGGAGTAGGCGCGAGAACGCCCAGAACACCCAGGATGACGAAGGCGACGCAGAAGGCCAGCAGCGCGATCTTGCTCATCCAACCCTTGTATTTCATGGACTTGACTGGACTGCGGTCGAGCCACGGCAGCACGAACAGCACCGCGATCGAAGCCCCCATCGCCACTACGCCGAGCAGCTTGTCCGGAACCGCGCGCAGAATCGCGTAGAACGGAGTGAAGTACCAGACCGGCGCAATGTGCGCGGGCGTCTTGAATGCGTTAGCTACTTCGAAGTTCGGCTTCTCAAGGAAATAGCCACCCATTTCGGGGAAGAAGAACACGATGGCGCAGAAAACGAACAGGAACACCACCACACCGACGATGTCTTTGACGGTGTAATACGGATGGAACGGAATACCATCCAACGGTACGCCGTTTTCGTCCTTGGTCTTCTTGATATCGACGCCCAGCGGGTTGTTCGAACCGACTTCGTGCAGAGCCAGGATGTGCAGCACGACCAGGCCCAGAATCACGATCGGCAGAGCGATGACATGCAGCGCGAAGAAACGATTCAGCGTGATGCCAGAGATCAGGTAGTCACCGCGGATCCACTGAGTCAGGTCATCGCCGATGACCGGAATGGCACCGAACAGCGAAATGATCACCTGAGCGCCCCAGTAGGACATCTGGCCCCAAGGCAGCAGATAACCCATGAAGGCTTCGGCCATCAGTGCTAGGTAGATCATCATGCCGAATATCCACACCAGCTCGCGCGGCTTCTGGTACGAACCGTAGAGCAGCCCACGGAACATATGCAGATACACCACCACGAAGAACGCCGAAGCACCGGTAGAGTGCAGGTAGCGGATGATCCAGCCGTACTCCACGTCGCGCATGATGTACTCGACGGACGCGAAGGCGCCTTCGGCCGAAGGTTCGAAGCTCATCGTCAGCCAGACACCGGTCAGGATCTGGTTGACCAGCACCAGCAGAGCTAGCGAGCCAAAGAAGTAGAAGAAGTTGAAGTTCTTCGGCGCGTAATACTTGGACAGATGGTCTTCCCACATTTTCGTCGCGGGGAAGCGGGCATCGACCCATTCCATGAACTTGCTCATCAGGCTTTCTCCTGGTCCACGCCGATAATGATGACATTATCGGTTTCGTACGAGTGCGGGGGCACCGGCAGGTTCAACGGAGCGGGTTGCGCCTTGTAGACACGCCCAGCCATGTCGTATTTGGAGCCGTGGCAAGGACAGAAGTAGCCGCCCAGCCAGTCAGCACCGAGGTCAGCCGCAGCCACCTCAGGACGGAAAGACGGCGCGCATCCCAGATGGGTGCAAAGTCCGACGACCACCAGCAGTTCCGGTTTGATCGCGCGGTTCTTCGGGTCGACATATGTCGGCTGCACCGACGCCTTGGATTCAGGGTCGGCCACCTGTGGAGTCAGCTTCTCCAGATTGCCGAGCACCTCCTCGGTGCGACGCACGATAAATACCGGCTGACCCCGCCACTCGGCGACCATCTGCTGTCCCGGCTCGATCTTGCTGACATTCACTCTCACCGGTGCACCGGCAGCCTTGGCCTTGGCACTCGGGAACCACGATCCCACGAACGGGACCGCGGCGCCCACCGCTCCTGCAGCACCTACCACCGAAGTGGCGGCTACGAGGAAGCGACGCCGGCCAGCATTCACGCCGTCATTGCTCATTCAGTCGTCTCCCATCAGCTTCTTATGACCTGCGTGGAAGCAGGCATTTACTACGTAAAATCGGGCCGCGAAAAATTCGCCAAATGGTAAAGAAAAGCCCCCCACCTGACAAGGTAATAGCCTGACACAAATCGGCTGGAGCCCTACAAGATCGCGGCTTCTGGCGCGCGACATGCTGTCGCAGCGAATATCTCGCCCATAAAAAAACGCCCGGACCTTGCGGAGCCGGGCGCTTCTTTTGGCAAGCGTATTAACGCTTGGAGTACTGCGGACGCTTACGCGCTTTACGCAGACCGATCTTCTTACGCTCCACTTCGCGAGCATCGCGAGTGACGAAACCAGCCTTACGCAGCGGACTACGCAGGGTCTCGTCATAGGAGATCAGTGCGCGGGTGATGCCGTGGCGAATGGCGCCAGCCTGGCCAGTCACGCCACCACCGAGAACGGTAACGTATACATCGAACTTCTCGGCAGTATCGGTCAGCTCCAGCGGCTGACGAACCACCATGCGAGCGGTTTCGCGGCCAAAAAAGTTATCCAGCTCACGATTGTTGATCGAGATCTTGCCAGTGCCCGGACGCAGGAAAACGCGTGCGGTTGCAGTCTTGCGACGGCCAGTGCCGTAATTTTGAGTCGCCGACATAATGAACTATTCCGTTAAATCTTCAGTTCTTGGGGCTGCTGTGCAGTGTGCGGGTGGCTGGCCCCCTTGTACACCTTCAGCTTACGGTACATGTCGCGACCCAGCGGGTTCTTCGGCAGCATGCCTTTTACCGCGGTCTCGATCACGCGCTCGGGCGCCTTGGCGATCAGCTTCTCGAAGTTGATCGACTTGATGCCACCCGGGAAGCCGGAGTGGGAGTAGTACATCTTGTCGGAAGTCTTGGCACCGGTAACACGCACCTGCTCAGCATTGATCACGACGATGTAGTCGCCGGTATCGACGTGCGGGGTGTATTCCGGCTTGTGCTTGCCACGCAGGCGGCTAGCGATTTCGGTTGCCAGACGACCCAGGGTCTGGCCGGCAGCGTCGACGACGAACCAGTCGCGCTTGACGGTTTCCGGTTTAGCAGTAAAAGTCTTCATTCGTTATAGCCTCAGGGGCCGCCCTGAAAATAAGACGGCGAATCTTACTGAATGGTGCTCGCCCTGGCAAGGCCAGGACAGCCGGAAACAGACGCTATCGGGGGCTCGGGTCAGCGCGTCCGCTACGGCGGTGATTCGGCAGGCTAGGCATCCCCTGCCTTGTTTGTGTCACCAGGCTAGGCATCCCCGGCGACAGGCTGCGGAATTATCCTGATTGCCGGAGAAATAGCAACCGCCTTTTGCGACGCCGCCCAGCACCGCGTTGGCATTTTCGACAGAGTGCCACCAATGACACCTGCGCTACCACGCCGCTAAGCTGCGCGCCAACAAACCCGAAGCCCGCAGGCCGAACACCGAGGATTGCCTTTCGAATGATTTCCGCGCACCTGCTCGCGCCGACCAGCCTTTTCGCGGGCTGGCTGATCTATGCCCTAGCCCTGCTCTGGGCTGCCTGGCGCGCCCCTTGGGTCGAACTGTTCAGCGACACGAGGCGCCAGCACCTGCTGTTTGGCGCAATGCTGGCGATTTTCCTACTCTGGCTGGTACGGCGCGACTTCGATTCGGGGCTGTCCTTCCACTTCATCGGACTGACCGCCGTTACGCTCCTGCTGGATTGGCCGTTGGCGATCCTCGCCGCGTTCAGCGCCCAGCTCGGCCTGACCCTTACCGGCCACCAGCACTCAGTCGCACTAGGAATGAACGGCGTTCTGCTGGTGCTTATTCCCGTACTGGTCACCGTAATCTGCGCCCGCCTGGTCGAACGGGCACAACCGCGCAACCTGTTCGTGTTTATCTTCTTTTCCGGATTCTTCCCAGCAGCGCTGGCCGCAATGTTCTGCGTGCTGGCCTCGCTTGGCATCCTGCTGGTGGACGGCAGATTTCCCATGCCACCGTGGCTCGAAGATTTTGCGGGCTATCTCTGGCTGGTGATGTTTCCGGAAGCGTTCATCAACGGCACCGCCGTTACCGCAATGGTGGTGTTCTATCCAGACTGGCTGGAAACCTTCAACCGCAGCCGCTACCTGCAAGCGCCCTGGAAGGACGAAGAACGCTAACAACCGCACCCCCAAACGGAGCGCCGCACAGCACCTCATCAATGCTGGCGCGACGACAGATCAGCGGAGAACAGCTCGTCTTCCACCCCATCCCCGGGGATCGCATGCTCCTCGGCAGCCCACGCCCCCAAGTCGATCAGCTTACAGCGCTCGCAACAGAACGGCCGGTACGGACTCTGCGCACCCCACTCCACTTGCGCCCCACAGGTAGGGCACAAGACCATGGTCGCTGTCACGGTCGACCTCCCCGTAACGTTAGATAAAAACGATGCAAGCGCTCCACTTCTGCCTGCAGCCAAGTTAGGTCACGATCATTCAGCAACACATCGTCAGCGTGGCGCAGTCGCTCCTCGCGTGATGCCTGCACTTTCAGAATAGCCCGAACCTGCTCTTCACTCGCCTGGTCCCGCCCTACGGTGCGCTCGATCTGCAGTGCCTCCGGAACATCCACCACCAGCACTCGATCGACCTCCCGGTACTGCCCCGATTCCACCAGCAAGGGCGAAACCATGATCGCGTACGGCGATTCGGCCTTGGCCAGATGTGTGGCAACCTCAGCACGAATCAGCGGATGCAACAACCGCTCGAGCCACACGCGCTCACTTGGATCCACAAAGATCCGCTCGCGAAGCGCTGCTCGATTCAAAGCTCCCTCATGCAGCATGCCCGCGCCGAAATGCTCGACAATTTGCTGCAACGCCGGACGCCCCGGCTCCACCACCCAACGAGCAGCCTGATCGGCGTCCACCACATGTATGCCGAGACTAGCGAAGTGAATGGCCGCCGCAGTCTTGCCGCTGCCAATACCGCCGGTCAAGCCGAGAATCCAAGGCCTCATCAACACATCCACGCAAATCAATGGTTTCGCAGTAGTACTCAATCACCGCGCCCAGTGCAAGCCGCAGCCAGCCTTGCGGCCCACCATTAAAGCAGCGCAGGCTCATATATGCGCGAACTGCAAATAGCCACGAGTAATGGGATCACCCCACAGCAACGCGATCCACCCGGCAATGGCCAGATAAGGCCCGAAAGGAATCGGCGTGCCGTGCGCAGCACCGCGCACGCGCAGCAGGACGCTGCCAAGCACCGCCCCCACCAGCGAGGACAACAGAATGGTGAGCGGCAGCACTTGCCAGCCTCCCCAGGCGCCAATCATCGCAAGCAGCTTGAAGTCGCCGTACCCCATGCCTTCCTTGCCGGTAACCAGCTTGAAGAGCCAGTAAACCGTCCACAGGCTTAGGTATCCGGCGATCGCTCCCCACAGGGCGTCTCCCAGCAGCACAAAAAGGTCACCACTATTAACGATTAGCCCCAACCAGAGCAGCGGCAGCACCAGCGAATCCGGCAATAGCTGATGATCGATATCGATTAGGCTCATCGCCAGCAGCCCCCAAGTCAGCAATAGCATGGCGCCAGCCTGCCAAGTAAAGCCAAAGTGCCAGGCCACGTAACCCGAGAGAAGCCCGCAAGCAAACTCAACCAGCGGATAACGAGCAGGGATAGGCTTCTTGCAAGACGAACATCTGCCCCGCAGCGCCATCCAGCTCAGTACCGGAATGTTCTCCCATGGCCGAATCGAATGTGCGCAATGCGGGCATCGCGAAGGAGGCAGGAATAGGTTGAACGTCGCCTCAGCCGACTCGGCCGGCAGCTCTAGAAACTCCCGCGCCTGCGCCTGCCACTCGCGCTGCATCATGATCGGAAGACGATAGATGACGACATTGAGAAAGCTGCCTACCAACAGCCCAAGCAGCGCCGCACACAAAACAAAGGCCAGCACATGGCTGGCCAGAAAATCAAACAGCATCATGAGTCAGACCACCGCTCCCAGCTGGAAGATCGGCAGGTACATAGCGATGATCAGCCCCCCAACCAGCACGCCCAGCACCGCCATGATCATCGGCTCCATCAGGCTGGTCAGGCCGTCGACCATATTGTCCACCTCATCCTCATAGAAGGTGGCTACCTTGCCCAGCATCTCGTCGAGCGAGCCGGATTCCTCGCCGATCGCGGTCATCTGCACTGCCATCGAAGGAAACGTGCCGGTCGTGCGCATCGAAAAGTTCAGCTGCATACCGGTGGAGACATCATTCTTGACCTTCATTGTCGCATTGCGGAACACCACGTTTCCGGTCGCACCCGCTACCGAATCCAATGCATCGACAAGCGGTACGCCAGCCGCGAAGGTCGTCGACAACGTACGAGTGAAACGGGCGACGGCGGACTTGTAAAGGATGTCGCCCACGACCGGCACCTTCAACAGTACGCGATCGAACCAGTTGCGAAAATTCTCGGAGCGCCGGTGCGCTTGCTTGAAGGCAAAGGCCGCACCGATCAGGCCCGCCAGGACAACGAACCACCACTCCTGCAACGCCTCCGACAGGCCGATCACCATCAGCGTAAACGCCGGCAGCTCGGCGCCGAAGTTGGCAAACACCTCTTGGAATTGTGGCACTACCTTGATCAGCAGAATCGCCGAAACGATGACCGCCACCACGATCACCGCAATCGGGTAGTTCATTGCCTTTTTGATCTTGGCCTTGAGGGCCTCTGTCTTTTCCTTGTAGGTTGCTACGCGATCCAGCAACGTTTCCAGCGAGCCAGACTGCTCGCCGGAATCCACCAGGTTGCAATACAGGTCGTCAAAATACAGCGGCTTCTTGCGTAGCGACGCCGCGAAACTGTTGCCCGCGGCAACTTCCTGCTTCAGCTCATCTACCAGCTTGCGCATATTGGGATTGTCGAAGCCCTCACCGATGATGTCGAACGACTGCAACAGTGGGACCCCCGCCTTCATCATGGTCGCCATCTGCCGCGTGAACAGCGCGATGTCCATCGGCTTGATCTTCTTGCCGGCACCGAAGAGCGACACCGACTTCTTACGCACCTTCTGCGGATTGATGCCCTGTTTGCGCAGCTGCGCCTTGACCAGCGCCGGGCTGGCCCCACTCAGCTCACCCTTGATCTTCGTACCCTTGCGGTCGGTTCCTTCCCAGGTGAAGACGTTGGTTTTTATCGCTTTCTGCGCCATGTTAATCCTTGGTCACCCGGTTGACTTCTTCCAGACTGGTAACGCCCTGCATGGCCTTCGCAAGCGCCGAAGTCCGCAGATCATTGAAACCGTCTTTACGCATCTGGGTGGCGATATCGATTGAGTTGCCGTCTTCCATGATAATGCGCTGCAGCGCGGGCGTGATTTTAACCACTTCATAAATACCGACACGCCCCTTATAGCCCCCCTTGCAGTTATCGCAGCCCACCGGGGCGTATATTTTGAACGTGCCGAGGCGGTCGACAGGAAAACCTTCATCCAGGAGCGTTTCGCGCGGCACGTCGATTTCTTTCTTGCAGCTCGGACAAAGCTTGCGCGCCAAACGTTGGGCGATAATCAGGTTCACCGAAGTCGCAATATTGAACGCCGGCACGCCCATGTTGCGCAGGCGCGTCAGCGTCTCGGCAGCGCTGTTGGTGTGCAGAGTCGACATCACCATGTGCCCAGTCTGCGCCGCCTTGATGGCGATTTCGGCGGTCTCCAGGTCGCGAATCTCGCCGACCATGATGATGTCCGGATCCTGGCGCAGGAAGGCGCGCAGCGCCTGAGCGAAGTCCATGCCCTGACGAGGATTCACGTTAACTTGGTTAATGCCCTCCAGGTTAATCTCCACCGGGTCTTCAGCCGTCGAGATATTCACATCGATGGTATTGAGGATGTTCAGACCGGTGTACAGGGAAACCGTCTTACCGGAACCAGTCGGCCCGGTCACCAGGATCATGCCCTGCGGCTGGCGCAAGGCATTCATGTACAGCTCCTTCTGCGCTTCCTCATAACCCAGCGCATCGATGCCCATCTGCGCACTGGATGGATCGAGAATCCGCATTACGATCTTCTCCCCCCACAGCGTCGGCAGCGTGTTGACACGAAAGTCGATGGCCTTGGTTTTGGATATCTTCATCTTGATGCGGCCGTCCTGCGGCTTGCGCCGCTCGGAGATATCCAACCCAGCCATTACTTTGAGGCGTGCCGAGATGCGCGGCGCGAGTTGGATCGGCGGTCGCGCTACCTCGTGCAGGATGCCATCGGTACGCAACCGAACACGGTAGGCCTTCTCATAGGGTTCGAAATGCAGGTCGGACGAACCACCGCGAATCGCATCGAGCAGCATCTTGTTGACGAAGCGCACCACCGGTGCATCGTCGGCGTCGCCGCCCCCCTCATCGCCCTTGGCGTCATCGGTGACGGTTTCGACGTCGAGGCCATCCAGATCGACATCGCCCAGATCTTCCAGCCCGGTCGCATCGCTTTCATAGAACTTGTCCAGCGCCTGGCCGAGCTTGTCATCCTCGACTAGGATGGCCTCGATATGCAGCCCGGTGCTGAACTGGACATCGGTAACGGCCTGATGGTTGGCTGGATCCGACACCGCGACATAGAGCTTGTTGCCACGCCGTGCCAGCGGCAGCAGCCGATGCTGGCGCGCCAGTTTCTCGCTGACCAGCTCCTTCGGCATGGTATCCCTGTCCACCGCCGACAGATCCAGCAGCGCGACACCGAACTGCTCGGACGCCAGTTCAGCAACCACACGCCCTTTCGCCAGCTTGCTCTGCACCACATAGCTGACCAGCGAGACCTTGCTGCGCAACGCCTGCACCTGGGCCTGCTGGGCGGTCTTTTCATCCAGCACGCCGGCCAGCACCATCTGCCGAGCCAGGCCCGAAAGGGAAATATTGTCGCTCATGGCGGCCTCGCATCGAATTGTGCCCGCCTTATAGCGCAGAAGCCGGCAACTGCAAACTGGCCCTGCAACAGGTGACGTTGTTGGTCACATATCGCCCGCAAAGAATCCAATCGAACCCTGTAATCGGGGGAAAACTTGCCAACTGGGCCGGAACGGCTAGCACGGAGCGCCCAGCAACCCGCAGCAGCCTTCATCGGAGCCGTCATTAATTGCTGCACATCACATTATTGAGTGCCGCGCACCGATCCATGGCAAGCTGGCATGCCAACTGCTTTATCTCCAACAGGCTCAACGCCTTTTAACACTCAAAGGAGATTCACATGAAAGCGCAAATGCAGAAGGGCTTTACCCTGATTGAATTGATGATCGTGGTAGCGATTATTGGCATTTTGGCGGCCGTAGCTCTTCCCGCCTATCAGGATTACGTTAAACGAGCCTCTTATACTGAAATTGTCGGGCAGATGGCTCCGTTTAAACTAGCAGTTGCTGAGAACTTTCAAAACGGCACCGCTCTCGCTGATATGGACGCAGCAACTAACGGTGGCGCAACTACCGGAGGCCTTCCGCCGACTCCAGCAACAAGCACTTCCAAGGCCTTCAACAGCCTTAGCGTAGCTGATGGCGTAATTACAGCAGTACCTAACGCATACAAAGGTATTCTTGCCACCGAAACCTGTGTTCTCACCCCCACGGCTGACGGCGAGCGCCTCACTTGGGCATATAGCGGCGCTTGTGTAACTGAAGGCTATGTTAAGAACTAGCACCCTAATTAGCGCTGACTGATACAACGAATCCCGCCTTCTCAGGCGGGATTTTAATTTTTGCAAATACCGACACCAGCTCCCGCTGGGCTAGCTGCCTTTCAGTATCGCCCCGGCACTCGCATTCCCGGCCCAGCTCGAAATATTCTTAGGCTAAAAATCCGTCTCCGAAGCAGAGCACCGTGCGAAGCTGGGATTTTTTATGATACAGCAAAGACTAGATCGCTCCGCTCTCACGCAGCAGTTGGATCACCAGCGTTGCGCCCTCCTCCACCGTTGAGGTTTCGGTATCGATCACCAAGTCCGCATTCAGCGGAACGTCATAGGGGAAGGACTCGCCGGGGATGTTGTTATCGCCGGCCGCGTACAGCCCCTGCGGGTCGCGGTGGCGGCAGATTTGTGGCGAAGCCTGGACGTAGACAGTAATCAGGCGGCCGGCGCCGATAAGTGCCTTGGCCTGCTCGCGCCCCTCCGCATCCGGGGCGACGAAGGCCGCGAGCGTCAGCAGCCCAGCTTCGTTGAATTGCTTGGCAACATGTGCGGCGCGGCGCCAGTTCTCGGTGCGACCGGCACGATCCTGCGGCAGTCCTTTGTTCAGGTCGTGACGCAGGTTCTGACCATCAAGCACATACACAGCCCGCCCCATGTCGAACAGTTTGCGCTCCACGGCATAAGCCAGGGTGCTCTTGCCGGCCCCGGACAGGCCGCTGAACAGCACGGTGGCTGGTTGCTGGCCGAAACGCGTCGCTCGCTCCTCGGTGGAGACGTGGGCCAGCGTGCCGTGGTGGCCACCGGCGCCGTGAGCCACCGGATCGGCGATGATCATGCCGGCGCCGACGGTACCGTTGGTCAGCCGGTCGATGACGATGAAGGCACCCGTGGTGCGGTTCTGCGCGTAGCCATCCAGCGCGATGGGCGCATCCAGGCTGACCCGGACCTTGCCAATCTCGTTGAGCTGCAGGCTGCTCGCCGCAGCTCGCTCCAGCGTGTTCACGTCCACGCTGTGGATGATGCTGGCGATCGAACCCGGCACGTAACTGGTAGCGCGCTTGATATCGTATTTCTTGCCCGGCAGCATCGGCTCCTCGCCCATCCACACCAGCATGGCGTCGAAGCTGTCGGCAATACGCGGGCGGTTGTCGGCATGCACCAGCATGTCGCCGCGCGAGACGTCGATCTCGTCTTCCAGCGTCAGAGTAATGGCCTCGCCCGGCGTGGCCTGCTCCAGCTCACCGTCGAACGTGACGATGGACTTGATTCTGCTGGTCTTGCCGGACGGCAGCACAGCGATCTCGTCGCCCTTACGCACGATGCCGCTGGCCAGGGTGCCGGCGAAACCGCGGAAGTTCAGGTTGGGCCGGTTGACGTACTGCACGGGAAAACGCAGGTCGTTGAAATTGCGATCGCCGGCGATCTCGACACTTTCGAGAATCTCCATCAGCGACTGGCCGTCGTACCACGGGGCGCGTTCGCTGCGGTTGACCACGTTGTCGCCCTTGAGCGCTGACATCGGCACGAAGAACAGCGAGGTCGGCTGCAGCCCGATGCGCTCGGCGAACGCCAGGTAGTCGTCCTTGATGCGCTCGAATACGGCCTGATCGAAGTTCATCAAATCCATCTTGTTGATGGCCACAACGATGTGCTTGATGCCCAGCAGCGAGGCGATATAGCTGTGGCGGCGCGTCTGCGTCTGCACACCGTAGCGGGCGTCCACCAAGATGATCGCCAGGTCGCAAGTGGATGCGCCGGTAGCCATGTTGCGGGTGTACTGCTCGTGGCCGGGGGTGTCGGCGATGATGAACTTGCGTTTGGCAGTGCTGAAATAGCGGTAGGCGACATCGATGGTGATGCCCTGCTCGCGCTCGGCCTGCAGGCCATCGACCAGCAGTGCCAGGTCGACGTCGTCGCCGGTGGTGCCGACCTTCTTGGAGTCCTTGGTGATGGCCTCCATGTGATCTTCGTAGATCATCTTGGAGTCGTGCAGCAGACGCCCGATCAGGGTGCTCTTGCCATCGTCGACGTTGCCGCAGGTGAGGAAGCGCAGCAGCTCCTTGCGCTCGTGCTGGGCCAGGTACGCGAGGATGTCCTCGCTGATCAGATCGGATTGGTGAGACATGGTGCGAAATCCTTAGAAGTAGCCCTGGCGTTTCTTTTCTTCCATCGAGCCGGCCTGATCGTGGTCGATCACGCGGCCCTGGCGCTCGGAAGTACGGGTCAGGAGCATCTCCTGGATGATCTCCGGCAGCGTGGTGGCGGTGGATTCCACGGCGCCGGTCAGCGGGTAGCAGCCGAGGGTGCGAAAACGCACCATCTTCTTGGTAATGCGTGCCTTCTCGTCATCGGACAGGTGCTCGAGGATGCGCTCGTCGTCGATCATGATCAGCGTGCCGTTCTTTTCGATTACCTCGCGTTCGGCGGCGAAGTACAACGGCACGATTGGAATCTGCTCAAGATAGATGTATTGCCAGATGTCCAATTCGGTCCAGTTGGACAATGGGAACACGCGGATCGACTCGCCCTTCTTGACCTTGCCGTTGTATACGTTCCACAGCTCGGGACGCTGGTTCTTCGGATCCCAGCGATGCTTGCTGTCGCGGAAGGAATAGACGCGCTCCTTGGCGCGGGACTTTTCTTCGTCGCGGCGCGCACCACCGAAGGCCGCATCGAAACCATACTTGTCCAGCGCCTGCTTGAGCCCCTCGGTCTTCATCACGTCAGTGTGCTTGGCGCTACCGTGAGTGAACGGGTTGATGTCTTGGGCGATGCCATCCGGGTTGACGTGGGTGATCAGCTCCAGCCCCATCTCCGCAACCATCCGCTCGCGGAAGCGGTACATCTCCTGGAACTTCCAACGCGTATCGACATGCATTACCGGAAAGGGCAGCTTGCCCGGGTAGAAGGCCTTGCGCGCCAAGTGCAGCATCACGGCCGAATCCTTGCCGATGGAATAGAGCATCACCGGGTTGTCGAACTCCGCGGCAACCTCGCGGATGATGTGGATGCTTTCCGCCTCCAGCTGTTTCAGATGCGTCAGTTTGTCGACCATGTCTACTCGCGGTTTGTGCAGATGAACGGCGCAGGGCCGTGGAAAGGCGCCAACTCTAGCACGCGCCCCGATTCTAATCAGGGCGTCAGTTAGATCGAAATCTTATAGATTTATAGCTGCAGATTTGCGCGCAGCGACGCTCGCGCAGGACGCAGAATCCGACCGTCAGGCCGGGTTGGGGCAATCAATGTAGCGATGCTCGATGCCGAACTGAGCGGCCAGATAGTCGCCCAGCGCCTGCACACCATAACGTTCGGTGGCGTGGTGCCCAGCGGCGAAAAAGCTGAGTCCGTTCTCACGCGCGATGTGCACCGTCGGCTCGGATATCTCGCCGGTCAGGTAGGCGTCGACGCCGGCGGCCACCGCCTGCTCGATATATCCCTGCGCGCCGCCGGTGCACCAGGCGATGCGCTGGATCGGCCGCTGCCCGTCGATCAACAGCGGTTCGCGGCCGAGGGCCTGGTAGATCCGGCGCTGAAATTCCGCGGGCGATATGGGCGTACGCAGCGAGCCTACCAGCCCGACCGATTTCGCATTGTCCGGTTCCAGCGGCCCCTCGACCAGCAGGTCCAGCACCCGCGCGAGCTGCGCGTTATTGCCGACTTGCGGATGCACATCCAGCGGCAGGTGATAGGCGAGCAGGCTGATGTCGTTGTTCAGCAAGGTCTTCAGCCGGCGCTGCTTCATGCCGACAATGCGCGCATCCTCGTTCTTCCAGAAATAACCGTGATGCACGAGCACTGCGTCCGCCTGCGCCTCGATCGCAGCATCCAGCAACGCCTGGCTGGCCGTCACGCCGGTGACGATGCGCCGCACCTGCGGCCGGCCTTCCACTTGCAGACCGTTGGGGCAATAGTCGGCGATCTTCGCCACATTCAGAAAACGATCACACTCGGCGACCAGTGTCGTAAGCGCAACGGACATGCGCACCTCTCGAATTCGATGGGAAAGCGGACGGAGTCCGCGGCAGCGACGCTCGACTCGGCGCACCCGCCTGAGGCACCGGGCAGCACACACCGCGGCATTGCATAGCGAAGCTGCATTTCATTTACAGCTTCGTATAATGCCGCCACCTTAAAGGGGCGCTCCCTGCGCTCGCAACCTGTCCGGACCCTTCGCGATGCTCAATGCCCTGCGTTTCATTGGCTGGCCGCTGCTGGTAGGTATTCTCGTCGCGCTGCTGCTCATCCAACGCTACCCCCAACTGGTCGGCGGCGCCACCGAGAGCTACACGCTGGCGCGTGCGCCGCAAGCCATCACGACGACTCCCGGACCGAATTCCTATGCAGCAGCCGTCAGCGGAGCCGCACCGGCAGTGGCCAACCTGTACACCACCAAGGTGGTCGAGAAGCCGCAACAGCAGCCGCTGGCGAAGGATCCGGTATTTCAGCGCTTCTTCAGCGACAGCCTGCCGCGCCAGCGCCGCATGGAGTCGAGCCTCGGTTCGGCGGTGATCATGAGCCCGGAAGGCTATCTGCTGACCAACAACCACGTCACCGCCAACTCGGAACAGATCGTGGTGGCGTTGCGCGACGGCCGGGAAACCCTGGCCCGGGTCATCGGCAGCGATCCGGAAACCGACCTGGCGGTGCTCAAGATCGACCTGGCCGAGCTCCCGGTGATCAAGGTCGGGCACTCCGACAGCATCCGTGTCGGCGACGTCGCCCTTGCCATCGGCAACCCGTTCGGCGTCGGCCAGACAGTGACGATGGGCATCATCAGCGCCACCGGACGCAACCAGCTGGGCCTCAATACCTACGAAGATTTCATCCAGACCGACGCCGCGATCAACCGCGGCAATTCGGGTGGCGCGCTGGTGGACGCCAACGGCAGCCTTATCGGCATCAACACGGCAATCATTTCCGAGTCCGGTGGTTCACAAGGCATCGGCTTCGCGATCCCAGTGAAGCTAGCGCTGGAGGTGATGACCTCGATCATCCAGCACGGCCAGGTCATCCGCGGCTGGTTGGGTGTCGAAGTACAGTCGCTGACGCAGGAACTCGCCGAGTCGTTCGGCCAGGAAGGCCGCCCGGGCATCGTGGTCGCCGGCGTCTATCGCGATGGGCCGGCGGAGCGCGCCGGACTGCAGCCCGGCGACCTGATCCTGAGCATCGACGGCGAGCAAGCCAGCGACGGGCGCAGCTCGATGAATCAGGTCGCCCGCACCCGTCCAGGCGACAAGATCGATATCGACATCCTGCGCAATGGCAAGCCGCTGACCTTAACCGCGGAAGTCGGCATGCGGCCGCCGGTCGCGGCCACCACGCCGAAGCCCACCAAACCCGAGTAGCGCGCCGCTGCCGACAGGCTCGAGTTATGCCCGCCGGCAGAGCCCGCCCAATGCCGCCAGCAGCGCCTGGTTCTGCTCCGGCGTGCCAATGGTGATGCGCAGGAACTGCTCGATGCGCGGCTGGCGGAAGTGACGCACGATCACGCCCTGCTCGCGTAATCCGGCGGCGAGCCCGCCGGCATCGTGCTGGAGATGACGAGCGAAGATGAAGTTGGCGGATGACGGCAGCACCTCGAAGCCCAGTGCCGTCATCGCCGCAACGACCTGTTCGCGACTGGCGATTACCTGCTGGCAGGTCTGCTCGAAATACGCACGATCCTCGAATGCCGCGGCGGCACCGGCTATGGCGATGCGATCCAGCGGGTAGGAGTTGAAGCTGTTCTTGATCCGCTCCAGCGCCTCGATCAACTCCGGATGGCCAACCGCGAGGCCGACGCGCAAACCTGCCAGCGAACGCGACTTGGACAGCGTCTGGGTCACCAGCAGGTTCGGATAGCGGCCGATCAGCGCGATGGCCGAGTGGCCACCGAAATCCACGTAGGCTTCGTCCACCAACACCACGGAGTCGCGGTTGAACTGCAGCAGCCGCTCGATGGCGTCGAGCGGCAGCAGGCAGCCGGTCGGCGCGTTCGGGTTGGGGAAGATGATGCCGCCGTTCGGGCGCGCGTAATCGGCCACGTCGATGCGGAATTGCTCGTCCAGCGCGATGGTTTCGTAGGCGATGCCGTAAAGCCCACAATAGACCGGGTAGAAGCTGTAGGTCACATCAGGGAACAGCAGCGGACGCCCGTGTTGGAACAGGCCGTGGAACGCATGTGCAAGCACCTCGTCGGAACCGTTGCCAACGAATACCTGGTTCGACTGCACACCGTAATAGTCGGCTACCGCCTGCTTGAGGCGCTCGCCGTTAGGGTCGGGATACAGCCGCAGCTCGTCTCCGACTTCCGCCCGCATCGCGGCGATCGCCCGCGGCGAAGGACCGTAGGGGTTCTCGTTGGTATTGAGCTTGACCAGCTTGCTCAGCTTCGGCTGTTCGCCCGGGACATAGGGCACCAGGTCCTTGACGAAGGGGCTCCAGAATCTGCTCATCCGCCCTTCTCTCCTCAAATTCATCTGCTTGGCGTAGATGGAAAACCGCGCGGTGTTGTAGTGAGGTGTGGTGGAAAAGGCCTACGGCCTCTCCCACCCTACGGCTTACTTGATGCGGTACTCGGCGCTGCGCGCGTGGGCCGTCAACGACTCGCCGCGGGCCAGTACCGATGCAATCTTGCCCAGTTCCGAAGCGCCCTCGGCCGAGCAATTGATGATCGACGAGCGCTTCTGGAAATCGTACACGCCCAGCGGCGAGGAGAAACGCGCAGTGCCGGAGGTCGGCAACACGTGATTGGGACCGGCGCAATAGTCGCCCAGCGCCTCGGCGGTGTAGCGACCCATGAAGATCGCTCCGGCATGGCGGATCTGCTCCAGGTACTGCTCGGGATTTTCCACCGACAGCTCCAGGTGCTCAGGAGCGATGCGATTGGCCACTTCGATGGCCTGAGCCATGTCGGCGACCTGGATCAGCGCGCCGCGACTTTCGATGGAGGTACGCGCAATGTCGGCACGCTCCAGCGTCGGCAGCAGCCGGGCAATGCTCTCGGCGACGCGATCAAGGAACGCCGCGTCCGGGCTGACCAAAATAGACTGCGCATCCTCGTCGTGTTCGGCCTGGGAGAACAGGTCCATCGCGATCCAATCCGGGTCGGTCTGTCCATCGCAGACCACGAGAATCTCCGACGGGCCGGCGATCATGTCGATACCGACCTGGCCGAACACATGACGCTTGGCCGTGGCGACGTAGATGTTGCCGGGACCGACGATCTTGTCCACCGGCGGCACGCTTTCGGTGCCATAGGCCAGCGCAGCTACAGCCTGCGCGCCGCCGATGGTGAACACACGATCCACCCCGGCGATGCAGGCTGCGGCCAACACCAGCTCATTGACCTCGCCGCGCGGAGTCGGCACCACCATTACCACTTCAGGCACGCCGGCAACCTTGGCCGGGATGGCATTCATCAGCACCGACGACGGATAGGACGCTTTGCCGCCCGGCACGTAGAGGCCGGCGCGGTCCAGCGGGGTGACTTTCTGTCCGAGTACCGTGCCGTCGGCCTCGGTATAGGTCCAGGAATCCTGCTTCTGCCGCTCGTGATAGATGCGCACCCGGTCGGCAGCCAGCTCCAGCGCCTTGCGCTGCTCCGGCGTGATGCGCTCCAGCGCCTGCTCTAGGCGCGCGCGCGGCAGGATCAGGTCGGCCATGCTGGAAACTTCCAGACCGTCGAAGCGTTGGGTCAGCTCTACCAGTGCCGCATCGCCGCGGGTGCGCACTGCCTGGATGATCTCCAGCACTCGCGCATTCACACCGTCATCGGAGACGCTTTCCCAGCTCAGCAGATGATCCAGATGCCGGGCGAAATCGGCATCGGCAGCATTGAGTCGGCGAATAGCGGCGGGAACGGTCATGGCGGGCCTCATGGTTGGCTAGGCATCGGGAACTGCTCGTGGTCGTTGTGCATACAACGGCCCGAAGATCAGGCTCTAAAGCGCCGCTAGATTAGCAAGCCGACCGCGTGCGTACCCGAGATTTTCGGCTATGGCACGGATAGGCGCGAGCAGGGCGGCGCCGAGGCAGAAGTCAGTGCGGATGTCGCTCGACGGCAGCACGCAGCGAGTCGATCAGCGCCTGGATGCGCGCATGCTGCATCTTCATCGACGCCTTGTTGACCACCAGCCGCGAGCTGATGGTGGCGATCAGCTCCTGCGGCTCCAGGCCGTTGGCACGCAGGGTGTTGCCGGTGTCGACCACGTCGATGATCTTGTCGGCCAATCCCACCAGCGGCGCGAGTTCCATCGAGCCATAGAGCTTGATGATGTCGACCTGGCGACCTTGCTCGGCGTAGTAACGCTTGGCGACGTTGACGAACTTGGTCGCCACCCGCAGCCGTCCCTTGGGCTCCGGCGCACCGACCTTGCCCGCGGTCATCAGCTTGCAGTTGGCGATCTTCAGGTCGAGCGGCTCGTACAGCCCCTGGCCGCCGTATTCCATCAGCACGTCCTTGCCGGCGACGCCGAGGTCCGCCGCGCCGTGTTCGACATAGGTCGGCACGTCGGTGGCACGCACGATCAGCAGGCGCACGTCATCCTGGGTGGTCGGGATGATCAGCTTGCGGCTCTTGTCCGGATTCTCGGTGGGCACGATGCCCGCAGCCGCGAGCAGCGGCAAGGTATCGTCGAGAATGCGGCCTTTGGATAGGGCGATGGTGAGCATGAAGCGTTTTCCTTGAACGGCAACGGCCAACCTGAAAGGACGGCCACATGACCAACTGCGATCTCGCAAGCGAGCGTCATGCATGACAGGAACAAGCCAGGAAGCGGAGTCTACAATCCGTAAACGAGCATTCCGAGCCTGTTTCAGCGCAACACGACCGCTGCGTCGCGGATTGCTATCAGCCCGGAACGCGGCGAATCTTCGCCCCCAGCAACTGCAGTTTCTCCTCGATGCACTCGTAGCCACGGTCGATGTGGTAGATGCGATCGATCAGGGTGTCGCCCTCGGCCACGAGGCCGGCGATCACCAGGCTCGCCGATGCACGCAGGTCGGTCGCCATCACCGGCGCGCCCTTGAGCCGCTCGACCCCGGTCACGATGGCGGTGTTGCCTTCGACGAGAATCTGCGCGCCCATGCGGTTCATTTCGTAAACATGCATGAAGCGGTTTTCGAACACCGTCTCGATCACCGTGCCGGTGCCTTCGGCGATGGCGTTGAGGGCAATGAACTGCGCCTGCATGTCGGTGGGGAATGCCGGGTAAGGTGCGGTACGCACGTTGACGGCCTTCGGCCGCTTGCCCTTCATATCCAGCTCGATCCAGTTGCTGCCGCTGTCGATGTGCGCGCCAGCCTCAACCAGCTTGTGCAGCACTGCCTCAAGCAGCGTGGCGTCGGTATCCTTCAGGCGCACACGGCCGCCAGTCGCTGCCGCAGCTACCAGATAGGTGCCGGTCTCGATACGATCGGGCATGACGCTGTAGCGGCCGCCACCGAGGCGCTTGACGCCGTCGATGACGATGGTGTCTGTGCCCGCACCGGAAACCTTGGCCCCCATCGCATTGAGGAAATTGGCCAGATCGACCACTTCCGGTTCGCGCGCGGCGTTTTCCAGCACGCTGCGACCGTTGGCCAGGGCAGCAGCCATCATGATGTTCTCGGTGCCGGTGACGCTCACGGTATCGAAGAAGAAGGTTGCGCCGCGCAGGCCGCCAGCCGGTGCCTTGGCCTTGATGTAGCCGCCTTCAACCTCGATCTGCGCCCCCATCGCCTCCAGACCGCGAATGTGCAGGTCTACCGGGCGCGAACCGATGGCACAACCACCCGGCAATGCCACTTCAGCCTCGCCGAAGCGCGCGACCATCGGGCCGAGCACCAGGATCGATGCACGCATGGTCTTGACCAGCTCATAGGGCGCGACCAGCGTCTTGATACTGCTGGCGTCCACTTCGACGCTGAGTTTTTCGTCGATGACTGGCTGTACACCCATGCGTCCGAACAGCTCGATCATCGTGGTGATGTCGTGCAGGTGCGGCAGGTTGCAGACGGTGACCGGCGTGTCGGCCAGCAGGGTCGCAGCCAGAATCGGCAGGGCGGAGTTCTTCGCGCCGGAAATGCGAATCTCGCCATCGAGGCGAGCACCACCGGTAATAATCAGTTTATCCATGAATGTTCCCGTAACCCGCAGGCTGGAAAGCTCTGTCGAAGGGCGTGGCGCGGTCTTCGCGACGCGCGCGGCCTGGAATGTGAATCGCCTCGACCGCCGCTCAGGCGCGCGCGGCCCAGTCGGCACGACTGAAGAATTTCATGGTGACGGCATGAATGCTGCCATCGGCGATCCACGGATTGAGATGCGCGTAGATCTGCTGCTGCCGCTTGACCGGCCCCAGGGCGGCCAGATCGTCGCTGATCACATTGAGCTGGAAGTTGCAGCCTTCGCCTTCCACTTCCACCACAGCTCCGGGAAGCTTCGCTTCCAGAAAATTCTTCACTTCTAGGGCCTGCATGTTCAACCTCGATCGGCGCAGGACGCGCACGGGCCGGCCATCATACAAAAAAGCCCGGAGGCTGCGAACCCCGAACCGCGCTGGCGAGACGCGGTTCGTCTCATTCCAGCGTCTCGGCCGCCTGGTCGCGTTCAGGACGCCGCGCGTGGCGGCCGCTATCGCTTTGCACCGCCGGGAAGCGCGATGAGGCAAAGCGCACCACCAGAATCGCCAGCGCCAGCAGCAGGATCGCGCCGGACACGTAGACGACGCCCATATCCGGGCGATGGTGATGGGAAATATCAGAGATCAACAGTCGGGTTAGCGCGGTAATCGCCACATAGATCAGGAAGCGCACCGGCATGTGGTTGGTCTTGAAATAGATGCCGACCATCGCGCCCAGCTCGAGGTAGATGAACAGCAGCAGAATATCGTCGACCGTGATATGCCCCTTCTCGACCATGCCGAGGAAGGCCAGGAAAGCCGCCCACGCCGTCACGCCACCGATAGCGAACAACGCAAGATAATGAAACCCCTCGACCAGCAGGTTGCCCAGCGCTTCGGCCAGGCCATGAAGCTGGTCGCGCATGCGTTCGGCCCAGCGCAGACTCATGTGTCGCCCCCCGCAGATACCGCATCCAGCGGCAGGATGTCCAGCAGCCCGGAGACCCGGGCGATTTCCAGCATGTCGGCCGGCATCCCGGTGATGCGCACCTGACGCCGTGCCGCCCGGGCGTCGCGCATGAAGGCCAGCAACAGCGACAGGCCGACGCTGCTGGACTTCTCCACCGCCGAACAGTCGAGCACCAGCGCCGCGCCCATCTCTGCACGAATCAGCTCCCGACCCTGCTCACGCAGAACCGGACCGGTACGCAGATCAAGCACACCCAGCAGACGCAATGCTCCGCCGGGCAGGCTTTCGATGCGTCCGTCATTCATTTCCGCTGGCCTGCTGACCGGCCGACGTGTCCTTGGCGCGAGCCACGACCTCGGCCCAACCATCGATGGTCTTGTCCAGATCGCCACCATTCTTCTGCATCGAGTCAGCGAACTGGTCGCGGAACAGCTTGCCAATGTTGATGCCGTTGATGATCACGTTGCGCACACGCCATTCACCGTCGTTAACCATCGTGTAGGAAACCGGGTAGACCTCGCCCTGGCGCCCGACCACTTCCATGCCGACACTGGTACGCTTGCCGTCCTGTTTGCCGGTCGGCGGCAATACGCGGATCTGCTGGTTGTTGTATTCGAGCAGGGCATTGCCGTAGAACTGCATCAGGCTGCGTTTGAAGTTTTCTTGAAAGCGCGCCATCTGCTCGGGTGTAGCGCTGCGCGAGTATTTGACAGTCATGATGCTGCGCGAAATGCCTTCGGCATCCACGACCGGCCCGAGAATGCCGTTCAGCGCATCGTAGAACGCCGAAGGATCGCTGCGGTACTGCTCCTTGTTGGCTTTCAGATCGGCCAGCAGCCGATCGGTGGTCTGCTGAATCAGCTGGTGCGGGCTCACTGCCGCCTGGGCAAACAGCGGCAGTACGGCCAGCAGAGCCAGCAGCCCGCGACGCAGGGCAGTCATCATTCGAAGCACTCCTTATTCCTTGTTAACCGAGTTGAGCAGGAACTTGCCGATCAGGTCTTCGAGCACAAGCGAAGACTGGGTGTCGCTGATCGTGTCGCCATCACCAAGCGCTTCCTCGTCACCGCCAACACTGATGCCGATGTACTTCTCGCCGAGCAGCCCGGCGGTAAGGATCGAGGCGGTGGAATCGACCGGCAGCATGTCGACATCCTGCTGTATTTCCATCGTCACGCGACCAGTGAAGCTATCGCGATCCAAATCGATGGCAGTGACCTTGCCAATGGTCACGCCGGCCATGGTCACCTTGGATCTGACCGTCAAACCGGCAATATTGTCGAAAAAGGCATACACCTTGTAGGTATCGGCATTACCGACACTCAACCCGCTGACCCGCAGCGACAACAGCAACAGCGCCAGCAGACCGGCAAGCAGAAACAGGCCGACACCCATTTCCAGTGAGCGGATACGCATCAGAAATCTCCAAACATCAACGCGGTCAGAATGAAATCGAGGCCCAGCACCGCCAACGAGGCGTATACCACGGTACGCGTCGTGGCCCGGCTGATCCCTTCGGAGGTCGGCTCGCAGTCATAGCCCTGAAACACCGCGATCCAGGTCACTACTAGCGCGAACACCAGGCTTTTGATCACGCCGTTGAGCACATCCGAGCGGAAGTCGACACTGTTCTGCATGTTGACCCAGTACGACCCCTCATAAACACCGAGCCAATCAACGGCAACCATTGCCCCACCCCAGATGCCGACCACATTGAAGATCAGCGTCAGCAGCGGCAACGAGATGAAGCCTGCCCACAAGCGCGGTGCGATGATGTACTTGAGCGGATCGACCCCGATCATCTCCAGGCTCGACAACTGTTCGGTGGACTTCATGTTGCCGATCTCGGCCGCCAGCGCCGAGCCCGCACGACCCGCGAACAGCAGGGCCGTAACCACCGGCCCAAGCTCGCGCAGCAGGGTCAGAGCGACCATCTGGCCGACCGCCTGTTCCGAGCCGTAACTACTGAGGATGTTGTAGCCCTGCAGCGCCAGAACCATGCCGATGAAGATGCCAGACACGACGATGATCGCCAGCGACAACACACCCACCGAGTAGAGCTGCCTGATCAGCAGCGCCAGGCCGTTGCGTAGCCCGCTACGGCCGAACAGCGCGTGGACCAGAAAGATCGTCGAGCGCCCCAGTGCCGCGAGCACATCGAGCCCCGCGCGACCGAGCAGGGCGATCCTGTCCGACAGCGAACGCTTACGCATCGGCGCCTCCCAACAGATCGTCAGCATAGGCCGGCGCAGGAAAATGAAACGGAACCGGGCCGTCGGCCGACCCAGTCATAAACTGCCGGATGCGCGGATTGTTAGACTCCATCAACTCTGCCGGCACGCCCTGGCCAAGCACCTGACCGTCGCCGACCACATAGATGTAGTCGGCGATCGATGCGGTCTCCGCGAGATCGTGGGACACGACGATACTGGTGATTCCGAGGGCATCGTTGAGCAGTCGGATCAACCGCACCAGAACGCCCATCGCGATCGGATCCTGACCGGCGAACGGCTCGTCGTACATGAGAATCTGCGGATCCAGCGCGATAGCCCGCGCCAGCGCCACGCGACGCTTCATCCCGCCGGAGAGCTCGTCGGGCATGAGCTCGACGGCCCCGCGCAGGCCAACCGCCTGCAACTTCATCAGCACGATATCGCGGATCATCTCCTCCGGCAGCCGGGTGTGCACCCGCAGCGGGAAGGCGACGTTCTCGAACACATCGAGATCGGTGAACAACGCACCGCTCTGGAACAGCACGCCCATCTGCTTGCGCATGTCGAACAGTTCGCTACGCGAAAGACTCGGCAGGTTGTTGCCGGCCACCCAGATCTCGCCACGATGCGGCATCAGCTGGGCGGCTATCAGGCGCAGCAGGGTCGTCTTGCCGCAGCCGGACGGCCCCATGATCGCAGTGACCTTGCCGCGAGGAATGGCAATATCGATGTTGTCGAAGATACTTCGCTCACCACGCATGAAGGTCACTCCCTTCAGCTCGACGGCGAAGTCGTTGCAGGCGCTCATCTGGTCTCCTTGCATGCAGTCTGCGAAACAGACGGCTCCCGACCGCTGCGGGATACTTTCTGCCATGACCGTTTTAGGCGGCGCACTATAGCACCGCCCTCACAGCGACCCAACCGACCGGGGTTTCCGGAGATGTCCAGCGCAGACTTTGCCCACCCTCCGACGCTGCGATCGCAATCTGTGCATGGGCATTTTTCTCATCAGCGCGCGCTCGATTGGCGCTATAATCCCGCCCTTTTAATCGACCGACCTCGCCCACGATGAGCCAGAGCAGCCAACTGATAGACACCGCGCAACGCACCATCCAGCTGGAAACCGAAGCCGTCGAACAGCTTCGCAGCCGCATCGACGAACGCTTCGTGCATGCCTGCGAGCTGATCCTTGCCTGTAAGGGACGCGTGGTAGTCGTGGGCATGGGCAAGTCCGGTCACATCGGCCGCAAGATCGCCGCGACTCTGGCGAGCACCGGCACCCCGGCATTCTTCGTGCACCCGGCCGAAGCCAGCCACGGCGACATGGGCATGATCACCCGCGACGACGTAGTACTGGCGCTGTCCAACTCCGGCACCACCAGCGAGATCGTCACCCTACTGCCACTGATCAAACGCCTTGGGCTCAATCTGATCAGCATGACCGGCAATCCCGAGTCGATACTGGCCAAGGCCGCGGCAGTCAATCTCGACGCCAGCGTGGCCGTGGAAGCCTGCCCGCTCAATCTTGCCCCCACGTCCTCGACCACCGTCAGCCTGGTACTCGGCGACGCACTTGCCATCGCGCTGCTCGAAGCGCGCGGTTTCACCGCCGAGGATTTTGCATTTTCACATCCGGGAGGCGCACTTGGCCGCCGCCTGCTGCTCAAGGTCGAGCACGTGATGCACACCGGCGAGCGTCTGCCCAAAGTCCAGCGCGGCACCTCGCTGCGCGACGCCCTGCTGGAAATGACTCGCAAAGGGCTGGGCATGACCGTTGTGGTGGAGCACGATGGACGCCTCGCGGGAATCTTCACCGACGGCGACCTGCGCCGCACCCTCGACAAGGGGATCGACGTGCGCCAGTCACTCATCGACGATGTCATGACGGCCGGCGGCAAGACAGCCAATGCCGACATGCTGGCTGCCGAAGCGCTGAAGATCATGGAGGATCACAAGATCAACTCGCTGGTGGTGATCGACGCCACAGGGCTGCCGATCGGCGCGCTGAACATGCACGACCTGCTACGTGCGGGAGTGATGTGATGCAACAGGATCTGCTGCAGCGCGCTCGCGACATCCGCCTGGCGATCTTCGACGTCGATGGCGTACTGACCGACGGCCGCCTGTACTTTCTCACTGACGGCAGCGAATTCAAGACGTTCAACACACTGGACGGCCACGGCATCAAGATGCTGATCAATTCCGGCGTGCGCACCGCCATCATCAGTGGCCGCAAGACTCCCGTGGTCGAGCGCCGCGCTCAGAACCTCGGCATCCAGCATCTCTATCAGGGGCGCGAGGACAAGCTGGTGGTGCTCGACGAGCTGCTGGACGAACTGGGACTGAGCTACGCTGAAGTCGCCTATCTGGGCGACGATCTGCCCGACCTGCCGGTTATCCGCCGGGTCGGCCTGGGCATGGCCGTGGCCAGCGCCGATGCCTTCGTGCGCCAGCACGCCCACGGCGTCACCCGAGCGCGCGGCGGCGAGGGTGCGGCCCGCGAATTCTGCGAGCTGATTCTGCACGCCCAGGGCAACCTGGCGGCCGCTCAATCGGCCTACCTGTAGAGGTTCCGATGCTTCGCAAACTGCGCTTTCCCGCCCTGCTGATGCTGATTGCCGCCCTACTGGTGGCGGTCGGCTACTGGAACATCCGCCCGGAGAGCTTCATGCAGCAGCCGGCAGCGGCCGCCCCGGCGGAATCGCCGATCGATTTCTACGTGCTCAACGCCCGCACCGTACAGTTCCAACCGGATGGCAAGCGCCACTATGAGCTGACCGCGGACAAGATGGAGCACCTCAAAGCCAACGATGTCAGCCTGCTGACACGCCCCGACCTGTATGCCTACCGCGGCACCGAACTGCCCTGGCATGTTCGCAGCGAGCGCGGCGAAGTTGCCGCTGGCGGCAGCGAAGTCGAACTGATCGACCAGGTGCGCGTCGAGCGTACCGACGCCAAGGGCCGCCCCACCATTCTCACCACCAGCCGGATGACGGTGTGGCCGGAGAAGGATTATGCCGAAACCCGGCAAGCCGTTAGAATCGAGGCCGCCAACGGCGTCACGACGGCCACGGGAATGAAAGCGTATCTGGATGATGGCAGGATGCACCTGCTGTCCAATGTAAGAGGCAAGCATGAGCTGCGTTAAGACCCTCCCCCTCCTGCTCGGTTTGAGCGCATTGTTGCTTGGTACCACTGCCTCGGCACTGCCAGAAGATCGCAACCAGCCGATCCGCGTTCAGGCCGACACGGCCGAACTGGACGACCAGCAGGGCGTCGCGGTCTATCGCGGCGACGTGGTGATCACCCAGGGCACGATGAAGATCACCGGTGACACCGTAACTATTACCCAGGACGGCAATGGCGATGTCGAGGTCTTCACCTCCATCGGCAAGCCTGCCTATTACGAGCAGAAGCCGGCAGTAGACAAAGAGATCGTCAAGGCTTACGGCCTGACCATCCAGTACTTCGCAGCGAACGAGCGCATCGTGCTGATCGACCAAGCCAAAGTGGTGCAGGAAGGCAATACCTTCGAGGGCGAGAAGATCGTCTATGACACCCAGCGGCAGATCGTCAACGCCGGGCGTGCCACCAATACCGCGGTGACCACGCCGCAGCCGCGCATCGACATGGTCATCCAGCCACGCAAGAAAGAGCAGCCGGCGGAGCAGGCGCAGTAATGGCCGTTCTCAAAGCGCAGCACCTCGCCAAGAGCTACAAGAGTCGCCAGGTCGTGCGCGACGTCAGCCTGTCGATCGAGAGCGGGCAGATCGTCGGCCTGCTCGGCCCCAATGGTGCCGGCAAGACTACCTGCTTCTACATGATCGTCGGTCTCGTGGGCGCCGATCAGGGGCGCGTGCTGATCGACCAGCAGGACGTCACCCACCTGCCGATGCATGGCCGCGCCCGCGCCGGTATCGGCTACCTGCCACAGGAAGCGTCGATCTTCCGTAAACTCTCGGTGGCGGACAACATCATGGCGATCCTGGAGACGCGCAAGGACCTCGATCGCGCCGGTCGACAACAGGCGCTCGAAGCGCTGTTGCAGGAGTTTCACATCAGTCATATTCGCGACAGCCTTGGCATGAGCCTGTCCGGCGGCGAACGACGCCGGGTAGAAATCGCCCGCGCCCTGGCCACAGCGCCCAAGTTCATCCTGCTGGACGAACCTTTCGCTGGCGTCGATCCGATCTCCGTGGGCGATATCAAGCAGATCATCCAACACCTCAAGGCCAAAGGTATCGGCGTTCTGATCACCGACCATAATGTTCGCGAAACACTGGATATCTGCGAAACGGCCTACATCGTCAACGACGGCCAGCTGATAGCCGAGGGCGACGCCGAAACCATCCTGGCCAATCAGTTGGTCAAAGAAGTCTACCTGGGCCACGAGTTCCGCCTGTGAGCGGTCCGGCACGTCGGTTTTTTGCGTAATCCAACAGTTCTGGCCTAGGCAAAGGCTTCGCTGGCAGGCATATAATTTGCTTTCATTCGGCGCCTGGCGCCTATTGGGAATAGGCGCGGTTGCGCCGGCACATAAGGTTCGAAGTCCTCTGCCATGAAACCATCGCTAGTCCTGAAGATGGGCCAGCAGCTGACGATGACGCCGCAGCTGCAACAAGCCATACGACTGCTGCAGCTTTCTACGCTGGATCTGCAGCAGGAAATCCAGGAAGCCCTGGATTCCAACCCGATGCTCGAGCGCGAGGAGGACGGCGATGACTTCAGCCACGCCGATCCCATGGCCGAAGCCGCCGACCAGAACGGCGAAGGCTCCTCTGCCAGCCAGACAAGCAGCGACAATCGTTACGAAGAACCCGCACATAACGCCGACCACCTGGAAGAAGGCGACTGGGGCGAGCGCATTCCTAGCGAACTGCCCGTCGACACGGCCTGGGAAGACATCTACCAGACCAGCGCCAGCAGCCTGCCGAGCAGTGACGATGACGATTGGGATTTCACCACCCGCACCTCAAGCGGCGTCAGCCTGCAAAGCCACCTGCTCTGGCAACTCAACCTGGCGCCAATGAGCGATACCGACCGCCTGATCGCCACGACCCTCATCGACTGCATCAATGACCAAGGCTATCTGGAAGAAAGCCTGGAAGAGGTGCTCGAGTCGCTGGACCCCGAGCTCGAGGTCGAACTCGACGAGATTGAAGTGGTGCTCCACCGTATCCAGCAGTTCGAACCCGCCGGCATCGGCGCCCGCAACCTGAGCGAATGCCTGCTGCTGCAACTGCGCCAGCTGCCCGAACAGACCGCCTGGCTGGAGCAGGCCAAGCAACTGGTGAGCGATTACCTGGATGTTCTGGGTAATCGCGACTACAGCCTGCTGATGCGCAGGATGAAGCTCAAGGAAGATGAGCTACGCCAGGTGATCGAGCTGGTACAGAGCCTCAACCCGCGCCCCGGCTCGCAAATCGAGGCCAGCGAGCCAGAATATGTGGTGCCAGATGTGATTGTGCGCAAGCACAACGATCGCTGGCTGGTGGAGTTGAACCAGGACGCCATGCCGCGCCTGCGGGTCAACGCGCAATACGCCGGCTTCGTCAAGCGCGCCGACTCCAGCGCCGACAACACCTTCATGCGCAACCAGCTGCAGGAAGCGCGCTGGTTCATCAAGAGCCTGCTGAGCCGCAACGAGACGCTGATGAAGGTCGCCACGCAGATCGTCGAGCATCAGCGTGGCTTTCTCGAACACGGCGACGAAGCGATGAAGCCCCTTGTGCTACACGACATCGCCGAGGCGGTAGGCATGCACGAATCGACCATCTCGCGCGTGACCACGCAGAAATACATGCACACGCCACGGGGTATTTATGAGCTGAAATACTTCTTCTCCAGCCACGTCAGTACGGCCGAAGGCGGCGAGTGCTCCTCCACCGCTATCCGCGCGATCATCAAGAAGTTGGTCGCTGCGGAAAACCCCAAAAAGCCATTGAGCGACAGTAAGATCGCTGGTTTACTGGAGGCACAGGGCATCCAGGTTGCCCGTCGTACCATCGCCAAATACCGTGAATCGCTTGGTATCGCTCCCTCAAGCGAGCGCAAGCGGCTATAGTGCGGCCAGGTTGAATGTTTCGGCGGCAGGTTCTGTACCGGCCACCTTCGCAGCAGGCAATTAGGAGAAGCAGTATGCAAATCAACATCAGCGGTCTTCATCTGGAAGTGACTGACGCCCTGCGTAGCTATGTCGAGGAGAAATTCGAGCGGCTGTCCCGCCACTTCGATCGCATCATCAGCATCCAGGTGATCCTGCAGGTCGAAAAGCTCAAGCAGAAGGCCGAGGGCACGCTGCACATCGCCGGCCGCGAAGTGGTGGCCAATGCCGAGCACGAAGATATGTATGCCGCCATCGATCTGCTGGTCGACAAGCTCGATCGCCAGCTGATCAAGCACAAGGAAAAGCAGCTCGACCACACCCAGGGCGTAGTGGCTCGCTGACTCGCATCATGATCCGACTGGAATCCATCCTGACCCCTGGGCGTTCCCTGGTGAACGTCCCAGGCGGCAGCAAGAAACGCGTCCTCGAGCAGATCGCCAAGGTGATCGCGCAGGACCTGCCCGACCTCGATGCTCAGGCGATCTTCGAAAGCCTGATCGCCCGCGAAAAACTCGGTTCCACCGGTTTCGGCAATGGCATCGCCATTCCGCACTGCCGCATGGCGGGCTGCAATTCGCCGCTCAGCGCTGTGCTGCGCCTGGAGGCACCGGTGGACTTCGACGCCATCGATGGTGCGCCGGTCGATCTGTTGTTCGTTTTGCTGGTACCGCAAGCGGCGACGGATGAACATCTCGAACTGCTGCGCCAGATTGCCAGCATGCTCGACCGCGAAGACGTCCGCCAACGCCTGCGCCAGGCCCCCACCAACGACGACCTTTATCAGGTTGTGGTCGATGTGCAAAACGGCCAGTAGATGCGCCTGATCATCGTCAGCGGCCGCTCCGGATCGGGAAAAAGCACCGCCCTCGACGTGCTGGAGGACAACGGCTTCTACTGTATCGACAACCTCCCGGCCGGCCTGCTACCGGAGCTGGCCGAACGCGCCCTGCTTCACACCGAGCTGCTGCAGCCGCAGGTTGCCGTGTCCATCGATGCACGTAACTTGCCGAGTCAGCTCAAGCGCTTCCCCGAACTGCTCGACGAAGTACGCTCCCGTCATATCCACTGCGACGTGATTTACCTCGATGCCGATGACGAAACCCTGCTCAAGCGTTTCTCGGAGACCCGTCGGCGCCACCCGCTGACCAACGACAAGCGTTCGCTAGCTGAGGCGATCCGCGATGAGGAGTTGCTGCTTGCATCGATCATCGACCACGCCGACCTCAAGATCGACACTACGCACCTGAATCTCTATCAGCTGCGCGACACGCTCAAACTGCGCCTGCTCAACCAACCCGAGCCGGGCACCGCCTTTCTCATCGAGTCGTTCGGTTTCAAGCGTGGCATGCCGGTAGATGCGGATCTGGTGTTCGACGTGCGCTGCCTGCCGAACCCTTACTGGAAAGCCGAGCTGCGTGACTATTCCGGTCTCGATCAGCCGGTCATCGACTACCTGTCCGCGCAGCCGGATGTTGACGAGATGTTCCAGGATATTCACGGCTACCTGAGCAAGTGGCTGCCCCGTTTCGCTGCCAGCAATCGCGCCTACGTCACGGTCGCCATCGGCTGCACCGGCGGCCATCACCGTTCCGTTTACCTGGCCGAACGCCTGGGCCAGGCGCTCAAGGCGCCTTTGAAGAATCTGCAGGTTCGCCACCGCGACCTAGCCTAGGACGAACAACCCCATGCCCGCCCGCGACGTCACCATCATCAACAAGCTCGGCCTGCACGCCCGCGCGGCCGCCAAGTTCGTCGGCGTAGCCAACCGTTATCCATGCAGCATTCGCGTCGGACGCTGCCCCGACACCCTGGTAGATGGCAAGAACATCATGGCGGTCATGATGCTGGCTGCCAGCAAGGGCACTGCCCTGCATCTACAGACCGAGGGCGAGGAAGACGAGGCAGCCCTGGGCGCACTGGTCGCACTGATCGAAGATTATTTCGAGGAAGGCGAATAGGCCTTGCGCCCCGGCGAGCAGGATTATTCCTACTCGCCGTTCCGCCCCCTCATTCGTCAGGGCAACCGTGGCACCCTGTTTATTTCCCTGCGACCGTCATCCGCTCGATCAGCACCGAGCCCGTACGGATATTGCTGCGAGTCTCGGTATCACAGCCGACGGCAACGATCTGGCGGAACATGTTGCGCAGGTTGCCGGCGATGGTGACCTCCTGTACCGGGAACTGGATTTCGCCGTTCTCCACCCAGTAGCCACCGGCACCACGCGAATAATCACCGGTCACCAGATTCAGCCCCTGCCCCATCAGCTCGGTCACCAGCAGGCCACGCCCCATCCGCCGCAGCAGCGCGGCCTGGTCTTCCTCGCCGTGGCTGACGAACAGGTTATGCACGCCGCCCGCGTTGGCGGTGCTCGGCAGACCCAGCTTGCGTCCGGAATAGGTTCCCAGCACATAGGAAATCAGCTGACCGTTTTCCACGAAGGGCTTGGCATAGGTCGCCAGGCCATCGCCATCATAGGACGCACTGCCCAGCGCCTGCGCAAGGTGCGGCCGCTCGTCCAGGCTCAGCCACTCGGGGAAAAGCGTCTGCCCCAGGGCGTTCTCCAAATAGGACGCCTTGCGGTAGAGATTGCTGCCGGAGATCGCGGCGAGAAAGTGACCGAACAGTCCGGTCGCCAGATCGGCCGAAAATAGCACCGGCACCTCGCACGTTGGCACCGGCCGCGCGCCCAGGCGTCTGACCGCACGCTCCGCGGCACGGCGCCCGATGTTCAGCGGATCGGCCAATGTATCGGCGCGACGGCTGACATCGTAGTAGTAGTCGCGCTGCATCTGCCCAGCATGCTCGGCAATCATCACGCAACTCAGGCTGTGGCGCGTGCTGCAGTAGCTGCCGATGAAGCCGTTGCTGTTGCCGTAGGCACGGCACCCCTGATGGGTATTGACGCTGGTACCGTCAGCATTGCGGATGCGCGGATCGACTGCGAACGCCGCCTCTTCGCAGCGCAGCGCCGTTTCGATCGCCTGTTCAGGGGAAACCGACCAGGGATGGAACAGGTCCAGGTCCGGAAGCTCGCGCGCCATCAGCGCAGCGTCGGCAAGTCCGGCAAACTCGTCCTCGGACGCATGCCGCGCAATCGCCAGCGCGGCAGCCACTGTTTCGCGGATGGCTGCGTCGCCGCTGCCAGTGGTGCTCGCGGAACCCTTGCGCTGGCCGACATAGAGCGTAATGCCGAAGCCCTGATCGCGATTGAACTCGACGGTTTCAACTTCGCCCTGGCGCACGGCGGTCGACAGTCCCTGCTCCATCGACACCGACACCTCACTGGCGCTGGCGCCCTGCCGACGCGCTTCCTCGATGATGCGCTCGACTTTCTCGCGCAAGCCCGGCTCAACCTGCGGACCGATGCCTTCTACTTCACTCATAAGAACTCCCAAGCCCCGCATTCGATCGTGACTCAGCCCGCCGACGGCAGAACCGGCCCGGCAAGGCTGCTGTTATCATGGCGGCATTTCCCAATGGACCATCCCCATGCCTGAATACTCCGACGACGGCGTTTTCGACGAGAAGAGCAAATCCCAGGTCAAGCGCGAGCTGCACGCGCTGCAGGAACTGGGCGAACGCCTGACCACACTCAAGCCCGACCTGATCGAGCGCCTGCCGTTGAGCGACGCGCTGCGCAAGGCGCTCGCCGATGCGCCTAAACACACCGCACACATCGCCCGCAAACGCCACATCCAATACATCGGCAAGCTGATGCGTGGACAGGACATCGACGCCATCCTGGCGCTGGTCGACCAACTCGACGCCTCCACCCGCCAGTACAACGAACGCTTTCATGCCCTGGAGCGCTGGCGCGATCGTCTGATCGCCGGCAACGACGAAACGCTGGAAGCCTTCGTCACCGATTACCCCGACACCGACCGCCAGCACCTGCGCGGCCTGATCCGCCATGCCCAGCATGAGGCCGCGCACAACAAACCGCCGGCGGCGAGCCGCAAGATCTTCAAATACATCCGCGACCTCGATGAAACCAAGCGCGGGCTGAAATAAGCCAGGCCACGCGCCGTCCAGCCGCCTCCAGCGGCTTCAGGCGCCCGTTCCGCCAACGGTGATCTCGTCAATCTTCAACGTCGGCTGACCGACACCCACTGGCACCGACT
The DNA here is from genome assembly GCF_036701605.1 of Pseudomonas sp. FIP_A4. Classification (NCBI taxonomy): domain Bacteria; kingdom Pseudomonadati; phylum Pseudomonadota; class Gammaproteobacteria; order Pseudomonadales; family Pseudomonadaceae; genus Pseudomonas; species Pseudomonas sp. FIP_A4. Next base: position 492,646 of record NZ_JAYDXP010000122.1, read on the forward strand.
GGCCATCCTTGCCACAGGTGCCGACGCCGCTGTCCAGCGCCAGATCGTTACCGACCATCGACACCCGCGTCATCACCTCCGGGCCGTTGCCGATCAGCGTCGCGCCCTTGACCGGTGCCGTGATCCGTCCATCTTCGATCAGATAGGCCTCGCTGGTGGAGAACACGAACTTGCCGCTGGTGATATCCACTTGGCCGCCACCGAGGCTGGCGCAGTAGAGGCCGCGCTTGACCGAACGGATGATCTCTTCGGGATCGCTCTCGCCGGCCAGCATGTAAGTGTTGGTCATGCGCGGCATCGGCAGGTGCGCATAGGACTCGCGACGGCCGTTACCGGTGGGCGCCACACCCATCAGGCGCGCATTCAGCTTGTCTTGGATGTAACCCTTGAGCACGCCGTTCTCGATCAGCGTGGTGCACTGCGTCGGCGTGCCCTCGTCATCCACGCTAAGCGAGCCGCGCCGATCGGCCAGGGTACCGTCGTCGACGATGGTGCACAGCTTCGAGGCCACCTGCTGACCGATACGCCCGCTGTAAGCCGAACTGCCCTTGCGGTTGAAGTCTCCCTCCAGTCCGTGGCCGACTGCCTCGTGCAGCAGCACACCGGACCAGCCCGGGCCGAGCACCACCGGCAGGCTGCCGGCAGGTGCCGGTTGCGCCTCGAGATTGACCAGTGCCTGGCGCAACGCTTCGCGCGCATAGCCCATCGCGCGGTCCTCGCTGAGGAAATACTGATAACCCAGCCGTCCGCCGCCGCCCTGACCGCCCCGCTCGCGGCGACCGTTCTGTTCGACGATCACGCTGACGTTGAAACGCACCAGCGGCCTGACATCGGCCGCCATGCCGCCATCCATACCGGCAACCAGAATGTGTTCCCAGACGCCGGCCAGACTCACCGTAACCTGCTTGATGCGCGGGTCGAGCGCTCGCGTGGCGACATCGATGCGCTTGAGCAGCTCGACCTTTTCCGCCCGGCTCAACCCGTCCAGTGGATTATCCTGGCTGTACAGCGGCGCAAAGGCCGCCCGCGACAGCACCTGCACGCTGCCCTGTTGGCCGCTACGGGCAATCGAACGAGCTGCCTGCGCCGCCTGGCGCAGCGCCTCGGCGGTGATCGCATTGCTGTAGGCGAAGCCGGTCTTCTCGCCGGACAACGCGCGAACACCAACGCCCTGCTCCAGGTGGAAGCCGCCCTCCTTGACGATGCCATCCTCCAGCACCCAGGACTCGCTGACCTGGTCCTGAAAATACAGATCGGCCGCGTCGATACCCGGCCCGGCGAGTTCCGCCAGCAGCACAGGCAGGTCATCAATGCCCAGGCCGCCGGGGGTCAGAAGCCGCTCGACGGCGGGCAACAGCAGTTCACTCATAGTCACTCCAAACTCGCCGTGACCAGGCACGGCACTTCAAATCGTCGGTGGCCGGTCAGCGGCATGCGCTGGCGAATGGCCAATTGCTCCGCGGCGTCGCGCCGGGCCGTCAATGCAGCCTCGCCATCGGCCTGCTCGCACAGAATGCGCCCCCAAGGGTCAACGATAGACGAATGACCGTGGGTCAGCCGGCCGCCGGGATGAGCACCACCCTGCGCCGCAGCCAGCATATAGCACTGCGTCTCGATGGCCCGGGCGCGCACCAGCGTTTGCCAGTGCGCCGCGCCGGTCACCGCGGTGAACGCCGAAGGCGCGCTGATCAGCTCGGCACCGGCCAGCCGCAGCGCCGTGTACAGCTCGGGAAAGCGCAGGTCGTAACAGACCGTCATCCCCAGCCGCCCGAGCGGCGTATCGACCACCACCAGCGCATCGCCCGGCGCGTAGTCGTCCGACTCACGGTAGCGACCGCGAGTATCCGCGACGTCCACATCGAACAGGTGCAGCTTGTCGTAACGCGCGACCCGCTGCCCATGCTCGTCAAACAAAAGCGAACAGGCGTGCGGTCGCGCCTGCGGGTGATCGTCCGGCGGCAACGGTAGCGTTCCGGCCACGATCCATAACCTGAGGTCGCGCGCGGTCTGTTTCAACCACGGCAGGATCGGCCCCTCGCCTGCCGCCTCGGCACGGCCGAGCGTCGGCAGATCGCTACGGCCCATCGCCGCGAAGTTTTCCGGCAGCACCGCAAGCCGCGCACCGGCTGCCGCGGCCTGTTCGAGCAGAGCCCGCGCGCTGCGCAGGTTGGCCTCGACATCGGCCTGGCTGACCATCTGGATGACCGCGAGCGACATGGAATGAACACCGATAATGCAAAGAAAGAACCGTTGGCAACGCTAACGCGCAGCCACCTCAATTGGGCTTCTCGAATGGCTTGTCGAAGCTGATCTGCGGCGATTGCCAGGGACCCTCGACGTTGTACTGAACGCTGGCGAACCGGGCAACCTTGTCGCCCAGCAACTTATCGACCACGAACAACGCACCGCCGACCGCCGGCGCGCCGACAATCAACGCTGCCAGCGGCAGGTTGTTGCTCACCGGTAGCGTGACCAGCAGTTTCGCATCGATGCGATCATTCACCATGTCCAGCGTGCCATTGAGCTCAAGATTGCTCGATGGCCCGGTCACGGTGATCGGCTCGCGGGTGCGGTAGATTCCGTCGCTGGCCTGCAGCTCGCCGCCCATGCGGTCGTAACTCAGCCCCTTGCCGAACAGATCGGAGAAATCCAGGCGTAGCCGGCGACCGATCGAGTTGAAATTGAGTAGACCGAATACCCGCAACGCCTGCGCGCTCCCTTCGACCTCGACAAACTGGCCATTGCGCAGCCGCGGCTGCATGTTCCCGGAGAAGCGCGCCAGGCCGAACCAGGCCGGCGAACCCGGCCAGCTGCCATCGACATCCATGCGGAAACGCTCGCTGGTGGTCGAGGGTGCAAAGCCCCACGCCAACAGCACATCCGCCAGGTTGCCACCGGACAGCCGCCCCTTGAACGCGCTGCGCCCGGCGCGCCACTCGCCGGCGCCCTCGATGCGCAAGCCTTTCAGATTCAGATCCAACGCCGAGAACGCCACGCCATTGGCTACCGGGCGCATCTTCAGCGCCCAGCGACCCAGCGGCGCCTCGCCCTGCACCACCTCGGCGACGGTGATGTCCATCGCCGGCAGACGCGTCGGATCGACATCGGCCAACGGATCGCTACGCTGCGCCGGCTCGGTAGCGGATTCGGCGACTGGCAGGCGCAGACGCTGCAGATCCGCCACGAGCGGCGCGCCCTCGGCATCCGGTAGCTGTACCGCCCCGCTGATCAGATCGCTGCCCAGGTTGAGCGTCCAGGCCTCGGTCGTACGGCGCAGTCCGACAGCAAGCGCGTCGATGCGCGTACCGAAACCATCGAAACGGCCGATATCCAGCTGTGCTTCGCGCAGCAGCGGAACCGTCGTCGCGCCACCGCCGGCCGGCAGATAGCGCTCGCGCACGCTCTGCCACGCCTGCCAGTCGAGCTGCTCCAGCCGCCCGCGCACGCGCAGACCGCGCGCTGTCGGCAGTGCCGCCGCGCCGGAGCCGAGTCGCAATTCACCACGCCCGGCCTGCCAGTCGCTCGCCGGCGCCGCGAAGTTCAGGGACGCGAGCTCGCCATGCTGCACGGCGTAGCGACGCTCGGCGCCCTGCAGCGTCATGCGCAGGGTGGTGTCGCGCCGTTCGCCAGCCGGCTTGCCGAAGGGTGCCGGCAGCTCGATGGCCAGCCCGGCCAGCGAAGAGTCGAGCTGCAGGCGGCTATCCGCGCCGGCCAGATCCAGACGTAGCTGATAGGGCAGTTCGCCGCTGGCGGGCAGCTGTCGCGGCAGCCCCAGCCAGGTCGCCAGACGCTGCAGGGCGATATCGCCCTGCGCTTCGATGCGCGTCGCCGGATTGCGCCGGTCGCCGGTCGCCACGGCACTGCCTCGCACTGACCGCCCGAACAGCTGCGCGCGGATGTCGCGGGCGCTGAAGCCGGCATCGGTGTCATAGCGGAACTGTCCGGAGAGCTGGGCGAAGTCCAGCTCGGGACTGGCCATGCGCAGCGTCGCCGCGCGGCTGGCGAAATCGACCAGGACGTGTGGCGGCTCGCCCTTGGCCAGTGGGATCAGCAGCGCCAGCGAGCCGTCCAGCTCACCCTCGCCCTGCCAGCCGGCGAAAATTTCGGCGGCACCTAGCGGCGCCTCGCGCAGGATCTTCAGTCCGTCACCGACACTGCTCTGCAATTGTCCGTTGATCGCCAGACGCGGCTTCTGTCCAGGGGCGGCATGCGGAATTTCGGCCGTGGCGTTCTGCACGCGGCTGTCGAGAATGCGGCCCTCGGCGAGCCGCACGCGCACGCGACTGTCCTCGATCAGCACCTCGCCACGCCCTTCGCGCAGCGCGGGCCAGCCCGGCTGATAGGCCAGCTCGGCATCGCGCACCTTGAAATACAGGCTAATGCTGCGCGCGCCGTCGACGGCGTCCTTGTGCAGACTGCCCTGGTACTGGAAATAGCCCTGTTCGATGGCGCCGCCGCGAATTGCCGTGTGCAGCCATTCGCTGAGCGCCGGACTCAGCGCCGGCGAACGGGTCGGCAGGTATTTCTCCGTGTAGCGCGCATCGCCCTGCGTGAGGCCGACGCGCAGGTCCATGTAGTCCTCGACGGCCGGGTCTCGATTCAGACGGATGAGGAAGTCACCGGCCAGCTGACCTTCCTCGCCGTCCAGCCTCAGATAGGGCGCCACCAGGGTGAAGGCCTGCTCATCCAGGCTCCAGCGCAGCCGCCCCTGCGCCTGGCGGTAACGCCAAGGCTGGGGGAACAGTGGCGCCAGATGCAGGGCGAAATCCTGGCTGTCGATGCGCACCTCGCCGCCAGCGAGATCGCCCTGGATGCTGCCGCTGACATGTTCGGCCGCGGGGATCCAGTGGTGCGCGCCGATCGTCACCTGATCGAGCTGCGCAGCGAACTGCAGTCGCTCGGCGCCGGTCAATCCGGGGCGATAGTGGGCCTGCAGCGCACGCAGCGTACCGCGTGGCGCGAGGTCGACAAGAATCTGCGCGGCGCTTTCCGGCAATGGCGCCAGCGCTTGCGTCAGGGTCGCCAGCGGCGCGATTCCCAGACGATCGGCCTGCAGCTGCCAACTGTTGCTGTGTTCGTCGTGCTCGACAAGCAGGCGCGCCTCGCCCCAGCGCGCATCGCCCAGATTGAAGGCGAGCTCATCGATCAGCAGCCGATAGCCACGCTCGGTGCGCTCGGCATAGGCGGTCAAAGCCAGATCGTCGAGCCCTTGCACCGGGCGTTCGCCATAAGCCGCTTCGACCCGCGGCGCATCCAGGCGCAGCACCGCTCGCGCGAGGTGCTCCTGCCGCCAGCTGAGCCAAGCCTCGCCACCAGCCCGCACGCGGTCGAGCCGCCAGTCGGCGGTCAGCTTCTTCGGCAGCCAGGCCGCCCAGTCGCTCTGCGGCAGGCTCAGATATACGTCGAGCGCTGCCTGCTGCCAGCGCTCGGGCTGCACCTGCGCCCGAACCTGCAGCGCCAGCGGCTGGCCATCGGGCAATACAGTGCGCCCGTCCAGGCGCAGGTTTCCGCCATCGCTTTGCAGGCTGAGATTGGCGTAAGTCAGCGTCAGTGGCGCCTCACCAAAGGGCTCCACGGTCAGCTGGCTGTCGAGCAGCACCAGCGCGCGAATCTTCTGCAGCGAGCGCAGGAGCTTGGCGGGATCGGAGGGCGACCGCTCGTCTCGCGCCGGCAGTCCTTCGACTCGCCAACGGCCATCGGCATCCTGCGTCAGACTCAGGCGCACACCCTCGAAACGCAGCGTCGCCAGGCGTAACTCGCGCGCCCATAGGCTGGCCGCGATATCCGGCACCACCACCAGTCGCTCCAGGTGCATCGCCGCCGCGCCCTCGCCCAGCAGCACATCGTGCGCCAGCAGCTGCGGCGCCAGGCCTTGCCAGCGCCCTTCGAGGCGTCCCAGCCGGACCGGCATTGCCAGCAGCTCGGCGGCTTTGTCTTGCGCCTGCAGACGATATTCGGCGACCAGCGGCACCAGTTGCCGGCCCAGGCTGACATACAGCGCCGCGACGACCAGCCCCAGCGCCGCAATCGACAGCGACTGGCGCAGCAGCACGGCGAGAAAACGGGCGAGGCGATTCATCCGGCAGCGCTCCGCGGCTCAGGCCTGACGTGCATTCGGCTCAGAGCAGCACCACGTCGTACTGTTCCTGCGAATACATGCTCTCGACCTGGAACTTGATCGAGCGGCCGATGAAGCTTTCCAGATCGGCGACGTTGCCCGATTCCTCGTCGAGCAGCCGGTCGATGACCTTCTGATTGGCCAGCACCCGATAACCTTCCGGCTGGTAGGCACGGGCCTCACGCAGAATCTCGCGAAAGATCTCGTAGCAGACGGTTTCCGGGGTCTTCAGCTTGCCGCGCCCCTGGCAGCTGGCGCAGGGCTCGCAAAGCACCTGCTCAAGACTTTCGCGGGTGCGCTTGCGGGTCATCTGTACCAGGCCGAGCTCGGTGATACCGATGATGTTGGTCTTGGCGTGGTCGCGTTCGAGCTGTTTTTCCAGCGTACGCAGCACTTGGCGACGATGCTCCTCGTCTTCCATGTCGATGAAGTCGATGATGATGATGCCGCCGATGTTGCGCAGACGCAGCTGGCGGGCGATCGCCGTAGCGGACTCCAGATTGGTCTTGAAGATGGTTTCTTCCAGCGTCCGATGGCCCACGAAGGCGCCGGTATTGACGTCGATGGTGGTCATCGCCTCGGCCGGGTCGATGATCAGGTAGCCGCCGGACTTGAGCATCACCTTGCGCTCCAGCGCCTTCTGGATCTCATCCTCGACGCCGTAGAGGTCGAAGATCGGCCGTTCGCCCGGGTAGTGTTCGAGACGATCGCGCAGCTCGGGCATCAGCTCGCCAACGAACTGGCTGACCTTCTGAAAGTTCTCCCGCGAATCGATGCGGATCTTCTCGATGCGCGGGTTGACCAGATCGCGCAGCGTGCGCATCGCCAGCGTCAGGTCCTCGTAGATCAGCGAAGGCGCCGTGGCGGTCTTCATCTGCCCGGCGATCTGTTCCCACAGCCGGCGCAGGTAGCGGATATCCATGAGAATCTCGTCGCGCCCGGCCCCCTCGGCAGCCGTGCGCAGAATGAACCCGCCGGCCTCTTCGATCCCTTCGGCGGCAACGCATTCGGCGACGATTTGCTTGAGCCGTTCGCGTTCGGCCTCCTCCTCGATCCGCAGGGAGATGCCGACGTGGCTGGTGCGCGGCATGTAGACCAGGTAGCGCGACGGAATCGATAGCTGCGTAGTCAGCCGCGCGCCCTTGGTGCCGATCGGGTCCTTGGTGACCTGCACCACCAGGCTCTGGCCGTCGTGCACCAGGGCACTGATCGGTTCGACGGCGTTGCCTTCGCGCGCTGAAATCTCCGAAGCGTGGATGAACGCCGCGCGATCCAGGCCGATGTCGACGAACGCCGCCTGCATGCCCGGCAGCACCCGCACCACCTTGCCCTTGTAGATGTTGCCGACAATGCCGCGGCGCTGGGTGCGCTCGACGTGCACCTCCTGCAGGACGCCGTTCTCCACCACCGCGACCCGCGATTCCATGGGGGTGATGTTCATCAGGATCTCTTCGCTCATTGTCGTTTTTCTCGGCCGAAAAGCGGATTTGAAGCAGCCGCAGCTGTCAGGTCTGCGCCGATTCTAACGACATAAACGCCACAGCCACAGGCTCTAACTGGCGCTTTTGCTCCAGCGCGGCAATCCGAAGCGGTCGAGCAGCTGCGCCGTTTCGCACAATGGCAGGCCAACCACCGCCGAATAGCTGCCGTGCAGCTGGCTGACGAACACCGCACCCCAACCTTGAATGGCATAGCCGCCCGCCTTGTCTCGCGGCTCACCGCTGTCCCAGTAGGCTTGCGCTTCCGACGCATCGATGGAGCGAAACTCGACCTCGCTGTCGACCAGGCGCACCTCGCAGGCGCATCGGTTCGCCAGCACAATGGCGGTCAGCACGCGATGGCTGCGCCCGGACAGCGCGGCCAGCATGGCCAGTCCATCGGCCCGATCCGCCGGTTTGCCGAGAATGCGCTGATCCAGCACCACGCTGGTATCGGCGGCAAGCACGCAGGCATTCGCGTCAGGCAGGACGGCAAGTCCGGCGCGGGCCTTGTCCAGCGCCACGCGCCGGACGTAGTCCTCGGCCGCCTCGTCGGGCAGCGGCGTCTCGTCGACGCTCACCGCCAGGAGGGAAAACGGCACACCGATCTGTTGCAGGAGTTCACGACGTCGCGGCGACGCCGAGGCGAGATACAAGCTACTCATTGCGGACCCTGTCGAGAAATGCAGGAAAGGGTCGCACACGCGCCGGTATCAGGGAAGCGAATGGCCCGGCGGGAAAGCCGGGCGCGCGGAAATCAGAAGCGGAAATTGACGACGCGATCGTCGTCCAGCGACAGCTTGCGCGTCTGGGTGACGCCTTCGTGCGTCACCTGCACATCGTACTCGCCGCTCTCGAGGATCAACGACACCGGCGTCGCGCCGTGAACCTGGTCGTTGATACGCACCTGATCGTTGAAGCGGTTGCTGCGCACGATCAGCGAATAGCTGCGCGCATCGCACAGTTCGCTGCTCACGCCGAGGATGGCACAGGGCATTACCTTCTTCGGCTTGATCGCCGCCTCGATGGTCACTTCGGCACTGACCGTGCCATCCAGGTTCATGCTCGCTTCGGAGAAATCTGCCCTGGCGCGATAGGAATACCAGTTCGGATCCAGCTGCAGGCTGTCGATCTCGTCGCGCAGCTCCTCACCCAACACGCGCTGGTAACGCTCCTGCACCCACTGCGACATGCGGCTGTCGTTGCGATGCTCGGCCAGGCAGGCCGCCATGCTCTTGCTGGTCGAACAGCGGAACGACACCGACTCGTTGAAATGCAGGGTACGCTCCAGGCGCCTGGCAATGGCCTGAACCTTCTTGGCGTTGCGCTCGCGCGCCTCGGACGCCAGCAGCGCGGTCAGGCGCTCCACTTCACGGGTGAGCTGAGCGTATTTCAGATGCTGGCGCCCCAGCTCCTCTTCGGCCACCTGCACGCGCTGCCGCGCGGCCTGCTCAGCCTCAGAGCCACGTCGGTAGTCGGCAAGCAGTCCGTCCAGGCGTTCCTGGCCGGCTGGTTGTTTGAGGAAGTCTTCGATCTCCTGGTGGATCAGCGATTTGGCGCTGGCAAGCTGCAGCAGGGCGGAATCCAGCGAGCCCTTCTCGCTACGAAGCCGCTCCTGCAGCTGCTGCTTCTCCTGCCCGGCCGCCTCCAGCTCGCGCTGCTTGCGGTTCAGCTGCTCCTCACGCGTCATCTCGGCCTGCGCCGTACCGACAGATGACTGCAAGGCGGAGCCCGTAGCGGTCGGTGCGGCGCTTTCGGCCTGGCTATAGCCGCCCCCGACCAGCAGCAGGATCGCCAGGGCGCCGCCGCCTGCCAGCCACGACCGCATTCTGCGGGAACTCACCAAAACCTCAGCATCCATAGCCACTCGCCCGCGTTCTGTCTGCGCCGTATCGAAGTAGCCCTGGACCATACGCAAATGATGGCCCAGCGCCATGAAGGCGGCATGATTTCAGAAAACCAAGCGGGGTTCAATGCGGGCCTTGGTCGAACGCCTGCCCGAATGCCGCGGCGGCGGAAGGTTACTGTGCCGGGCTCAGTTGACGTCGAAACGACGACGCAGCCAGTGCAGCACGACGAAAATCCAGGGCCAGAGCAAGGCGCTGATGGGCACCGGTACGAGGAAGATGAGCGTCGGCGGCCGATTGCCGGTCAGGGTGTTCAGCCACAACTGCACCAGCTGCGCCAATCCGAGAACGACCAGCAACACCATGCTCTGCTGCCACAGCGGGAACATACGCAGCCGTTGCTGCAGGCTCAGCACGAGGAAGGCGATCAGGATCAGCGGCAGGCCGTTCTGCCCGAGCAGTGTACCGGCCAGCACATCCAGCATCAGACCAAAGACGAATGCCAGCCCCATGCCACCGCGATGCGGCAATGCCAGCGACCAGAACGCAATCACCAGGCCGAGCCAAAGCGGCCGAGCCAGCTCGGTGCTCGCCGGCATCGGCGCGATGCTGAGCAGCAGGGCCACCAGCAGCGACAGCCAGATTACCCAGCCGTTGTGCGCACGCCCGGCAATCATGGCCGCACCTCATCGGCACTCGGTTCCGCTGGCACGGCAGGCTGGCTGTCGCCGGCCGGCGCGGCTTGCGCTTTCACCTCGGACTGATCGGCGGTCTTCTCGGCACGCTCGGCCGCCTGACGATCGGCGCTGGCCTGCGCCTCGGCAGCCGCAGCGGCACGCTCCTCGGGGCTGCGCGAGTCACTGAAAACCAGCAACAGGTAGCGACTGCGATTGAGCATGGCGGTGGGCACCGCACGGACGATGGCGAAGGGTTGTCCCGAGTCGCGCACCACTTCCTTCACCTGCGCCACCGGGTAGCCGCTGGGGAAGCGCTGGCCGAGGCCGGAACTGACCAGCAGATCACCTTCCTTTATATCCGCCGTTTCGGCGACATGGCGCAGCTCCAGATACTCCGAATCGCCAGTGCCGGCCGCGATCGCGCGCAGGCCGTTACGATTCACCTGCACCGGAATGCTATGCGTAACGTCGGTCAGCAACAGCACCCGCGCCGCATACGGCATCACTTCCACCACTTGCCCCATCAGACCATTGGCATCGAGTACCGGCTGGCCGACGAAGACACCGTCCTGGCTGCCCTTGTCGATCAGGATCCGGTGGGTAAACGGATTGGGGTCCAGTCCGATCAGCTCGGCGACTATCACCCTGTCGTCGACCAGCGCCGCGGAATTGAGCAACTCGCGCAGCCGCACGTTCTGCTCGGTGAGCGTCGCCAACTTCTGCAGGCGGCGTTGCAGCAGCAGCGCCTCGGCCTTGAGCTTCTCGTTCTCCGCGACCAGGCTGCTGCTGCTGCTGATCTGCTCGGTGGCGCCCTTCCAGGCACGCACCGGCAGATCGGCCAGCCAGTAGAACGGGGTCAGCACCAGCCCCATCTGGCTACGCACGGGTTTGAGGGAATCGAAACGTGCATCCACCACCATCAGCGCGACACAGAGCACGGCGAACACCAGCAGGCGCACGCCGAGCGAAGGTCCCTTGGCAAATAGCGGTTTGATCGTGAAGCCCTCGAAACTACCTGCTACAAACTGAACGCGGCGAGCCGAAAGCAGAGTCGGGCTCGGCCTTCGGCTCGCCGCATCGGTTACTGCCGCCTGTGGCTCACTCGGTGGAGAGCAGGTCCATGGCGTGACGATCCATCATTTCCAGCGCACGACCGCCACCACGCGCCACGCAGGTCAGCGGCTCCTCGGCAACGATCACCGGCAGGCCGGTTTCCTGCGACAACAGCTTGTCGAGATCACGCAGCAGTGCACCGCCACCGGTCAGCACCAAGCCACGCTCGGCGATATCGGAAGCCAGCTCCGGCGGCGACTGCTCCAGCGCGCTCTTGACCGCCTGGACGATGGTCGCCAGCGACTCCTGCAGCGCCTCGAGCACTTCGTTGGAGTTCAGCGTGAAGCTGCGCGGCACGCCCTCGGCCAGGTTGCGGCCACGTACGTCAACCTCGCGGATCTCGCCGCCCGGGAAGGCGGTGCCGATTTCCTGCTTGATACGCTCGGCGGTCGATTCGCCGATCAGGCTGCCGTAGTTGCGGCGTACGTATGTGACGATGGCCTCATCGAAGCGATCGCCGCCAACCCGCACCGACTCGGCGTAGACCACGCCGTTGAGGGAAATCAATGCAATCTCGGTGGTACCACCTCCAATGTCGACGACCATCGAGCCACGCGCCTCGTCCACCGGCAGACCGGCGCCGATCGCAGCCGCCATCGGCTCTTCGATCAGGAAGACTTCACGCGCGCCGGCGCCCAATGCAGACTCGCGGATCGCCCGGCGCTCGACCTGGGTCGATTTGCACGGCACGCAGATCAATACACGCGGGCTGGGCTGCAGGAAGCTGTTCTCGTGCACCTTATTGATGAAGTACTGCAGCATCTTCTCGCAGACGCTGAAATCGGCGATCACGCCATCCTTCATCGGCCGAATCGCGGAAATGTTGCCCGGGGTGCGGCCGAGCATGCGCTTGGCCTCGGTGCCTACGGCCACCACGCTTTTCTGGTTGCCGTGGCTGCGGATAGCGACTACCGAGGGCTCGTCGAGAACGATGCCGCGATCGCGCACATAGATGAGGGTATTGGCAGTGCCCAGGTCGATCGACAGATCACTGGAAAACATGCCACGCAGTTTCTTGAACATTGGGAAAGGGCCCTGGGGCAAACGCGTGGGGAAAAAAGTGCCGCAAACTCTAACAATGGTGCCAAGTTAGGGCAAGGCGCGAATCCGCCCCACAGCCGCCAGACGTGCACCATTGCGCGCAATTGTCAGGCCATCGTCGCCATGCTCGGCGCTGCAGACGCGCTACCGGGAAGCGCCCTGTGCATGTAAGATCAACCGCTTTTCCGGGCTCGAAGCCCCCTCTTGCCGCGGCTCATGCCGCCAGCGTTCCGTCGGCCGGCCGACGGATGGCAACCCGATTCGTTTTCCGCTGGAGACCTGCGATGGCGCTTGAACGCTGCGAAGTGGAAAAGATCGCTCACCTGGCCCGCCTGGGTCTGGATGAAGGCGATCTGCCGCGCACCACCGAGACCCTCAACAACATCCTCGGCCTGATCGACCGCATGCAGGCCGTCGACACCACCGGCGTCGAGCCGCTGGCCCATCCGCTGGAAGCCACCCAGCGCCTGCGCGCCGATCAGGTGACCGAAACCAACCACCGCGACGAGTACCAGGCCATCGCCCCGGCCGTGGAAAACGGTCTCTATCTGGTTCCCAAGGTGATCGAGTGATGCATCGACTGACTCTGGCACAAATTGCCCGCGGCCTGGCCGCCAAGGACTTCTCTGCCGTCGAACTGAGCGACGCCCTGCTGGCGCGCATCGCCCAGCTCGACCCGCAGCTCAACAGCTTCATCACCGTCACCGCCGAGCGGGCGCGCAGCCAGGCGCAGGCTGCCGACGCACGCCGCGCCGCCGGCGAAAACGGCGCCCTGCTCGGCGCACCGATAGCGCACAAGGACCTGTTCTGCACCGAGGGCGTGCTGACCACCTGCGGGTCGAAGATCCTACACAACTTCCAGGCGCCCTACGACGCCACCGTGGTCGCGAAGCTGGCCGCAGCCGGCGCGGTCAGCCTCGGCAAGCTGAACATGGACGAGTTCGCCATGGGCTCGGCCAACGAATCCAGCCATTTCGGCGCGGTGAAGAACCCTTGGGACACTTCCCGCGTGCCCGGCGGTTCTTCCGGCGGTTCGGCCGCTGCGGTGGCCGCTGGTTTGGTTCCGGCCGCGACCGGCACCGACACCGGCGGCTCGATCCGCCAGCCGGCGGCGCTGACCAACCTCACCGGCATCAAGCCGACCTACGGTCGCGTCTCGCGTTGGGGCATGATCGCCTATGCATCCAGCCTCGATCAGGGCGGCCCGTTGGCGCGTACCGCCGAAGACTGCGCACTGATGCTCGGCGCCATCGCCGGCTTCGACCCGAAGGATTCGACCTGCGTCGACGCGCCGGTGGACGACTACCTGGCGACGCTGAGCCAGCCGCTGACTGGCCTGCGTATCGGTCTGCCGAAGGAATACTTCGGCGCAGGCCTCGACAGCCGCATCGCCGATGCCGTGCTGGCGGTGGTCGAAGAGCTGAAGAAGCTCGGCGCCACGGTCAAGGACATCAGCCTACCGAACCTGCAGCACGCGATTCCGGCCTATTACGTCATCGCGCCCGCCGAGGCCAGCTCCAACCTGTCGCGTTTCGACGGCGTGCGCTTCGGCTATCGCTGCGAGAACCCGGTCAACCTCGAAGACCTGTACAAGCGCTCGCGCGGCGAAGGCTTCGGCGCCGAGGTCAAACGCCGCATCATGGTCGGCACCTACGCGCTGTCGGCCGGCTACTACGACGCCTATTACCTCAAGGCACAGCGCATCCGCCGGCTGATCAAGAACGACTTCGTCAGCGCCTTCGGCGAGGTCGACGTGATTCTCGGCCCGACCACGCCGAACCTGGCCTGGAAGCTCGGTGAGAAGAACGCCGATCCGGTCTCGGCTTACCTGGAAGATATCTACACCATCACCGCCAACCTCGCCGGCATCCCCGGCCTGTCCATGCCGGCCGGCTTCATCGACGGCCTGCCGGTGGGCGTGCAGCTGTTGGCGCCGTACTTCCAGGAAGCGCGCCTGCTCAACGTGGCGCACCAGTACCAGCAGGTCGCCGACTGGCACACCCGCACTCCGGCCGGATTCTGAGGACGATACACATGCAATGGGAAACCGTGATCGGGCTGGAAATCCACGCCCAGCTCAGCACCCAGTCGAAGATCTTCTCCGGCAGCGCCACTACCTTCGGCGCCGAGCCGAACACCCAGGCGAGCCTGGTCGATCTCGGCATGCCCGGCACCCTGCCGGTATTGAATGAAGAAGCCGTGCGTATGGCGGTGAAGTTCGGCCTGGCGATCGACGCCGAACTGGGCCGCACCAACGTGTTCGCGCGCAAGAACTACTTCTATCCGGACCTGCCCAAGGGCTACCAGACCAGCCAGATGGATCATCCCGTGGTTGGCAAGGGCCATCTGGACATCACCCTGGAAGACGGCACGGTCAAGCGCATCGGCATCACCCGGGCCCACCTGGAAGAGGACGCTGGCAAGAGCCTGCACGAAGACTTCCACGGCATGAGCGGGATCGACCTCAACCGCGCCGGCACGCCGCTGCTGGAGATCGTTTCCGAGCCGGATATTCGTTCCGCCAAAGAAGCGGTGGCCTACGTCAAGGCGATCCACGCGCTGGTGCGTTATTTGGGCATCTGCGACGGCAACATGGCCGAAGGCTCGCTGCGCTGCGACTGCAACGTGTCGGTGCGGCCGAAAGGCCAGGTCGAGTTCGGCACCCGCGCCGAGATCAAGAACGTCAACTCGTTCCGCTTCATCGAGAAGGCCATCAACCACGAGGTGCAGCGGCAGATCGAGCTGATCGAGGACGGCGGCAAGATGGTGCAGGAAACTCGCCTGTACGACCCGAATAAGGACGAAACCCGTTCGATGCGCAGCAAGGAAGAAGCCAACGACTACCGCTACTTCCCCTGCCCCGATCTGCTGCCGGTGGTGCTGGAAGAGAGCTTCATCGAGCAGGTGCGCGGCGAGCTGCCGGAACTGCCGGGCGAGAAGCGCGCACGTTTCGAGAGCCAGTTCGGCCTGTCCACCTATGACGCCTCGGTGCTCTCCGCCAGTCGCGAACTGGCCGACTACTTCGAGGCCGTGCAACAGGTCTGCGGTGACGCCAAACTGGCGGCCAACTGGGTGATGGGCGAGCTGTCCAGCCTGCTCAACAAGGACGGCCTGGAGATCGAACAGTCGCCGGTGTCCGCCGCGCAGCTTGGCGGTCTGATCCTGCGCATCAAGGACGACACCATCTCCGGCAAGATCGCCAAAATGGTCTTCGAAGCCCTCGCGGCCGGCGAAGGCGAGAATGCCGACGAAGTCATCGAGAAAAAGGGCCTCAAGCAGGTTACCGACAGCGGCGCCATCGAGGCGATGCTCGACGAAGTGCTGGCGGCCAATGCGGAACAGGTCGAGCAGTACCGCGCCAGCGATGAAGCCAAGCGCGGCAAGATGTTCGGCTTCTTCGTCGGCCAGGCGATGAAGGCGTCCAAGGGCAAGGCCAACCCCGGCCAGGTGAACCAACTGCTGAAGAAGAAACTCGAAGGCTAAGTCCCGCGCAGCTGGCTCTCCCGGCCGGCCGCGCGCGGAGCGCCGTCTGGTCGAGCCGGCCGCTCGCGATCGGTGCGCGCGACGCGCCAGCACCCGGTTGCGACTGGCAGAATTCTTCAAGGAACGGATCGTTCATGCACCTCGTACGCCTGCTTGCCCCGCTACTGTTGCTCGCGTTAGTCACCGGCTGCGCCGAGCGACAGCGCGCACCGGCAGCGCCGCAGGCGCCGGTGGAACGCGGCTTCAGCCAGCAGGGCAAGGCGTCCTACTATGCGCGGATGCACCACGGCCAGCGAACCGCCAGCGGCGAGCGACACGACCAGAACGCGCTAGTTGCCGCCCATCGCTCGCTGCCGTTCGGCACGCGAGTGCAGGTGACCAACCTGGCCAACGGCCGCAAGGTCACGGTGCGCATCAATGATCGAGGCCCGTTTCGCCGTGGCCGCATCATCGATCTCTCGCGCGCCGCCGCACAGCAGCTCGGCATGATCGAGCGGGGCGTGGTGGCCGTGCGGATCGAAACCGTCGAATGAGCGCGCCAGGCGGCTACGGGCCCTATCTTCGCGGCGCCAGCACGCCGCCGGCCCATTGCACGCCACCCACATGACATTGCTCACCCTTGCCTATCTGCTTGCCGGCCTGATTCTGCTGACCTTCGGAGCCGGCAGTCTGGTCCGTGGCGCGACGCAGCTGGCGGCGCGCCTCGGCATCCCGCCGCTGGTAATCGGCCTGACGGTGGTCGCCTTCGGAACCAGCGCACCGGAAACCGCGGTCAGCCTCGAGGCGGCACTCGCCGGCAGCGGCGATATCGCGGTCGGCAACGTGATCGGCAGCAACATCGCCAACATTCTGTTGATCCTCGGACTCTGCGCGCTGATCGCGCCGCTGCGGGTTTCCCGCCAGCTGATCCGCCTGGACGTGCCGCTGATGCTCGGCGCGGGGCTGCTGGTCTATACGCTGGCCTGGGACGGTCGCGTCGGCCGCGGCGAAGGCGCTGTGCTGCTCGCCTGCTTGGCTGTTTATACGGCGCTGCTCATTCGTGCCGCTCGCCGTCAGCGCCCCGGCGCCGGTCCCGATGAGTTCGTCGCGGAATTCCATGCGCAGCCCGGGGCCTGGCCCGTGCAACTGCTGCGGGTGATCGTTGGCATCGGCTTGCTGGTGGCCGGCGCTCATCTGCTGATCGTCGGCGCGGTGGAGCTGGCGCGCGCCTTCGGTCTTTCCGAGCTGGTGATCGGCCTGACCGTCGTCGCAGTCGGCACCTCGCTGCCGGAACTGGCGACCTCGCTGCTGGCGGCGTTCAAGGGCGAGCGAGACATCGCGGTCGGCAATGTGGTGGGCAGCTGCATCTTCAATCTGCTGCTGGTGCTGGGCGCCAGTGCCGCGCTGGCGGGCGACGGCCTGTCGATCTCACCGAATGCACTGGCATTCGATTTCCCGGTAATGCTCGCGGTATTCGTTGCCTGCCTGCCGATCTTCTTCTCCGGCTATCGCATCAATCGCTGGGAAGGGCTGCTGTTCGTGGCCTACTACCTGGCCTACAGCCTGTATCTGGTGATGTTCGCCACCGGCCTGGGCGACCTTGAACGCCTGCGCGTCGCCATGCTCTGGTTTGCCTTCCCCCTGACTGCCGTTACGCTGGCGTTGATCGCCATGCGCGCCTGGCGCCGGCAGCGCTAACCGCCTTTCCACCTATGGAGTGTGTTCCGTGACCCTGATGACCTTCGTCTACCTGTTCGCCGGCCTGGTGCTGCTGGTTGCCGGCGCCGAATTGCTGGTGCGCGGCGCGGCGCGGCTGGCCGCGCAGTTCGGGATTTCGCCGCTGATCATCGGCCTGACGGTCGTGGCCTTCGGCACCAGCGCGCCGGAAATGGCGGTCAGCGTGCAATCGACGGTGTCCGGTCAGGGCGATATCGCGGTGGGCAACGTGATCGGCAGCAACATCTTCAACGTGCTATTCATCCTCGGCCTCTCGGCGCTGATCACCCCGATGCTGGTGTCGCGCCAGCTGATCCGTTTCGACGTGCCGATCATGATCGGCGCCAGCCTGCTGGCCTGGTTTCTCGCGATGGACCAGCAGTACGGGCGCCTGGATGGCGTGCTGCTGTTCGGCGGAGTTCTGACGTACACCGGCTTCCTGATCGTCAGCAGCCTGAAGTCGCGCAACAACGAGAATCAGGAATTTGAAGACGAATACGGCCTGCACGAACCGGCCGGACGCTTCGCCAGCCTGCGCCATCTGCTGTTCATCGCCATTGGTCTGGTGCTACTGGTGCAGGGCTCCAGCCTGCTGGTGGACGCGGCGGTCACGCTGGCCAAGGCGCTAGGGCTGTCCGAGTTGGTGATCGGCCTGACCATCATTGCCGCCGGCACCTCGCTACCGGAGGTGGCCACTTCGGTCATCGCCGCCATCAAGGGCGAGCGCGATATCGCCGTGGGCAACGTGGTCGGCAGCAACATCTTCAACCTGCTGGCGGTGCTCGGCCTCGCCTCGCTGGTTTCGCCGACGCCCATCGGCGTCTCGGGCAACGCCATCGCCTTCGACTACCCGGTGATGATCGCCGTGGCGGCCGCGTGCCTGCCGATCTTCTTCGCCGGCTACTGCATTCGCCGCTGGGAAGGCGCGCTCTTCTTCGCCTATTACGTGATCTATACCTCCTGGCTGATCATGCACAGCACCGACGCACCGGGGCTGGCCATGTTCAGTCAGGCCATGCTGTGGTTCGTTCTGCCGCTGACCCTGATCACGCTGCTGGTGATCGGCGCTCGCGCCTGGAAGCTGCAGCGCTGAACCGCTGCCGCCCGGCCGCTGCGCCCGCCAGCGGTGCTGGCGCAAGCGCCGGCAACAACGCCACGATAATGTTCTGCGCTCTGTTGGGCGATTAGCGCGATCGTCACCCGCCCGATCACGATCACGGCGTCACGCGCTGTCGCGCTAGATCCAGCCGAGCCCGCCGAGCAGGAACAGGCCGGCATTGATGCTCAGGGCGGCCATCAGAGTGGTGATGACGATGATGGTGGCAGCCAGCTGATGGTTGGCATCAACCGCGCGCGCCATCACGAAGCTCGCCGACGCCGTCGGGCTGGCGAAATAGAGGAACAGGATGCCCAATTCGGCCCCCCGGAATCCGCAGGCCCAGGCGCCGAGCGTGGCCATAAGCGGCAGCCAGACCATTTTCATCAGACTCGAACTCAGGGCGATCCCGCTACTGTCGCGCAACGCCGCCAGCGACAACGTCGCGCCAATGCAGATCAGCGCCAATGGCAGCGTCATCTGCGCGAAGTACTGACCGGACGTCATCAGCCAGCCTGGCAATGCGACCTGCCAGTAGGCGAACGGGATGGCCGAAACGACCCCGATAATCAGCGGGTTGCGCGCGATGCTGAGGAGAATGGCGCGCGCATCGGGACGTGCACCTGCGCTGTAGAGCGCCAGGATCAACGCCGACAGGCTGTTGTAGAGCAGGATCACCACGCCCGCCAGCACACTGCCGGCGGACAGGCCGTAGTCGCCGTACAGGCTGGCTGCCAGTGCCAAGCCGACGATGCCATTGTTACCGCGAAACGCGCCCTGCACATAGACTCCGCGCTCCACCCGCGGACAGCGCCAGATTGCCCAACCCCAGGCCACGGCGAACGTGGCGATGGTCGCCAGCACGAAGTAGCCGAGCAAGGCCGGCTGCAGGGCGGTGTTCAGGTCGGCCTTGAGGATCGAGATGAACATCAGGGTCGGCATGGTGCCCTTGAACACCAACGCCGAGGCGGTGTTGACGAACGCTGCATCGATCCAGCCGACGCGCCGGAGCACCACGCCAAGAAACAGCATGGCGAATACCGGGGCGGTGACGCTCAGGGTCTGGACGACGACAGGGAACATGGGCGGACTCGTTGGTGAAGAGGCCGCCTATGGTAAACGCTTCCGCGTCGGGAACTGGAGCTTCGACAGCAGTGCTGCCGCGTCGCGGCCGGGTTTAACGCCGGACCGGACGCTTCTGCAGCTTGCGCTGTAAGGTACGGCGATGCATGCCGAGGGCGCGCGCCGTCGCCGAGATGTTGCCGTCATGCTCGTTGAGCACGCGCTGGATGTGTTCCCACTGCAGGCGGTCGACCGACATCGGGTTTTCCGGCACCAGACTGTCGAGATCGGCATGCTGCGACAGCAGTGCGGCCAGCACGTCGTCGGCATCGGCCGGCTTGCACAGGTAGTTGCAGGCACCGCGCTTGATCGCCTCTACCGCGGTGGCAATGCTCGAGTAACCCGTGAGGATCAGCACGCGCATCTCGGCGTCGAGTTCGAGCAGTTTGGGCAGCAGCACCAGCCCCGAATCGCCTTCCATCTTCAGGTCGAGCACGGCGTAATCCGGGATGTCCTGGCGGGCCAGTGCCAGCCCCTCGTCGGCCGAGCCAGCGATGCTCACCCGCAGGCCGCGGCGGCTCATGGCCCGGGCCATCACGCGAGTAAACGTCGGATCGTCATCTACCAGAAGCAGGTGGGGTTGTTCTTCGCCCTCGTGCTGCAACTCGTCGGTCATGTATGCATTCCTCGCAATGGGGTCACGATCAGGTCAGGCGCGCACCGAACCATGCGGCAGGCGCAGTTCGGTAAGTGTGCCACCTTCTTCGTGATTGTAGAGCTTCACCGTTCCGCCGGCGCGCGTCACGCTAGCCTGGCTGAGGAACAGGCCGAGGCCGAAACCTTTGCCCTTGGTGGTGATGAAGGGGCGGCCGATCTGCTCGGCGATGGCCAGAGGAACACCCGCGCCATGATCACGGATGGTCAGTTTGATCCATTGCGCATCCCAGTCGAGGCGGATGTCCAGGTCCTCGGGACTGGCGTCGGTGGCATTGTTCAGCAGGTTGAGCAACGACTGGCTGAGGTCGGCCGGCGGCATCAGGCGTGGCGCGCTGCCACGGCCGACACACTGGAAGCGATAGGTCGCCTCCGGACGCATCAGATGCCAGCGCTGCAGCACCGCGTCGACCCATTCGCGCGCCGTCTGCTCGACGATCGCCTGACGACGGTCGGCTTCGGCGGCGCGCACCAGCTGACGCAAACTCTCCTTGCACAACTGCACCTGCGACTGCAGCAGGCCCAGATCCTCGTTCAGCTGCGGCTCCTTGTACTCCTGGCGCAGCTCCTTGAGCAGCACGCTCATGGTCGCCAGCGGCGTGCCGAGCTCGTGCGCCGCGCCGGCGGCCTGGGTGGCGACGGCCAGCAGCTGCTGATCGCGCAGGCTTTCCTCGCGACGCTGCGCCTGCAATTGCGCCTGTCTGCGCAACTGTTCCCCCATGCGCGCAACGAAGAAGGTGATCAGCGCGGCAGCCAGCGCGAAGCTCAGCCACATGCCATAGACCAGCAGCGTCGCGCGTTCAACCGATGGCAGGGTGATCGGGTCGTACCACACCAGCATCAGCGTGTAACCCGCCAGCGCGAGCCCGGCCAGCACCAGGGTATACAGCCACGGCAGCGTCGCGGCCGCGATGGTCAGCGGTACCAGATAGTAGGAGACGAAGGGGTTGGTCGAGCCCCCCGAGTAATACAGCAGCGCGCTGTGGATCAGCAGATCGAAGCCCAGATGCACGGCATATTCCAGCTCGGTCACCGGCCAGGGGCCGCGCAGGCGCAGCGCCGCGCCAAGACACAGCAGGCCGGAGATCGCGAGCGTGATGCCCAGCGCTACCCAAGGCAGAGTCAACGCCTGGGTCGCGTAGGCGAGCCCCACCGCACCGGCCTGCGCAGCCAGCACGAGGACACGTATCAGAATCAGAAGCCGAAGGTTCTGACGGCTGGCCGAAAGCAGCTGAACGGATGCGTACATGGAGTCTCCAAAGATGCGCCGAGTATAACCAAGCCACCCGTCGGACAATCTCCATGCGGCAACGCGACGCAGAGATTCGCTGCACGGAACGTTGGTCACGGTTACAGTTTCCACTTGCCGTCGCGATCGCCGGCGTTCAAGCCCAGGAGCGTTCATGTACTACCCCATCTCTCGCACCACCGTTCTGTTGGCCGTTCTCGCCAGCTGCGCCAGCCTGCCGGCTGGCGCCACGGAACCACGCTACAACCAGGTCTCGCTGCGCGCCGAAGTCAGCAGCGAAGTGGCGCACGACCGCATGCACGTCACCCTCTACAGCGAAGCACAGCATGAGGATCCAGCCCAGCTTGCCGCGCAGACTACCCACTCGCTGAATCAGGCGCTGCGGCAGGCCCGCCAGGCCAAGGGCGTGATCGTCAGCCAGGGCAGCCGCAGCAGCTACCCGGTCTATGACGACAAGGGCCAGCGGATCGTCGGCTGGCGCGAGCGGGCCGAGCTACGCCTGGAGAGCGGCGATTTCGCGGCCCTGTCGCAGTTGACCGGTGAGCTGATGAAGAGCCTGAAGATGGGCGACATGCACTTCAGTGTGTCCGATCCGATCCGCAAGCAGAACGAGGACGCACTGCTCAAGGATGCCGTGGCTGCCTTTCGCGCCCGCGCCCAGCTGGCTACCGAAGCACTGGGCGGTTCGGGCTATCGTCTGGTCAACCTGAACCTCGGCAGTGGCGGCGGATACCAGCCGGAGATGCGCAGCGCGTCGATGAAGTTCAGCCGGGACGCCATGCCCACGCCAGAGATCGAAGCCGGAACCCGCGAGATCAGCGTCACGGCCGATGGCACTATTGAAGTGCAGCTGCCCTGACGGCAGGTACCAGCGAACCATCGCAACAATTTCTTACAACGCTGCAAGCCCGCGTGTCGCGCGGCTTGTAGCGTGCAAGAGCGCTTAAGAGAGAACTTCTCAGGCGCGAATGATGCAACATATCAACTGCGAGTAATTATCATGCGCCGCAAAATTGCACTGCGCATCGATAGGAGTTCGCATGTCCGTTCCCTTTGCCCATACCGCCCTCGCCGCCGCCCTGCTCGGCAGCAGCCTTGGTGTCATGGCCCAGTCTTCTCCGGTCACGCTGGACAGCATGGTTGTCAGCGCCACCGGCTTCGAACAGAAGATCACCGAGGCGCCAGCGAGCATCAGCGTGATCACTCGGGAAGAACTGCAGGAAAAGCGCTTCAGCAGCATCGCCGAAGCACTGCAGGACGTCGAAGGCGTGGACGTGCACGGCAACACTGGCAAGACCGGCGGACTGAACATCAGCATCCGCGGCATGCCCAGCGAGTACACGCTGATTCTCATCGACGGTCGCCGCCAGAACGCTCCCGGCGACGTCGCGCCCAACGGCTTCGGTGAAACCTCCACCAGCTTCATGCCGCCGCCCTCGGCGATCGAGCGGATCGAAGTCATCCGCGGTCCGATGTCCACCCTCTACGGCTCCGATGCGCTCGGCGGGGTCGTCAACATCATCACCCGCAAGGTCGGCAAGGAGTGGGCCTCTTCGGTTGGCGTCGAGCATACCGTGCAGGAGCACAGCGACTACGGTGACAGCTCGAAGATCAACTTCTACAGCAGCGGCCCGCTGATCGAGGACAAGCTGGGCCTGGCGCTGCGCGGCAGTTTCTACGACCGCGATAGCGCCAGCCTGGCATTCTCCGATTCACACCTGCCGCTCAGCACCCGTGGCCCTTCGCCGGTAGAAGCCGAGAACTGGAGCGCCGGCGGCCGGCTAGCCTTCACCCCCAACCAGGATCACGACATTTCCCTGGACTTGGATCGCTCGATCCAGACCTACGGCAACGACAACTGCCAGCTCGGCAGCCTGGATGGGCTCGATCAGGACGACTGCACCACGCCGTCCACCAGCGCCTGGGGCTACCGCGACGAACTGCGTTTCGAGCGCGAATCGGCGACGCTGGCGCATACCGGGCGTTTCGCCTTCGGCACGCTGGATTCGAGCCTGATGCGCAACACCACCGAAACCATCGGCCGTACCAATCCGGGTACTCTCGGCAACCCCACCAATGCCGTGCTGCCCGGGGTGATCGCCGGCTCCGATCGCGAACTGAAGGCCACCAACCTGGTGTTCGACAGCAAGCTGGTGATGCCGCTCGGCGAGGCCAACCTGCTAACGCTCGGCGGCCAATGGTGGGAGGCCGAACTGGACGACGGCATCGCGCTGGACACCTTCGAGCAGACCACCTGGGCGCTGTTCGCGGAGAACGAGTGGCGTATCCGCGACGACCTCGCCCTGACCGTCGGCGCGCGCTACGACGACCACGAGGATTTCGGCGGGCAGATCACGCCGCGCACCTATCTGGTGTGGAACACCAACGACAACTGGACCATGAAGGGCGGCGTAAGCAAGGGCTACCGCGCACCGGCGATCAACGACCTGCATGACGGCATCAACGGCGTGACGCGCCAGGGCCGCACCCTGACCCTCGGCAATCCCGACCTCGACCCGGAGCAATCCACCAGCTACGAATTCGGCCTGTACTACGACAACCTCGCCGGCTTCAACGCCAACGGCACGCTGTTCTACACCGAGTTCAAGGACAAGATCATGTCCGGCCCGGACGTCAACTGCGCCACCACGCCCGGTGCCGGCGGCTGTCAGTGGCTGGTCGGCACCGGCCAGAGCGTCTACAGCCAGCAGGTCAACGTCGGCGAAGCGAAGACCCAGGGCATCGAACTGGCGACCCGCATTCCGCTGGCCGACGCCTGGTGGATCAACGCCAACTACACCTATACCGAGAGCGAGCAGAAGAGTGGCGACAACAAGGGCCGGCCACTGACCAACACGCCCGACCACATGCTCAATGCACGCCTGAACTGGCAGGCCACCGACCGCCTGAAGACCTGGCTGGCGTACGAATATCGCAGCGAGACCCTGCGCTTCCTCGACGCCCGCTCGACGCTCAGCGGTGACGATGCGGCGGTCTACGATCAGGTCGGCAACGAACTGGGCGCGTACAGCCTGTTCCACCTCGGCGCCAGTTATCGCGCCAGCCAGAACCTGACCCTGCAGGCCGCCATCTACAACCTGCTCGACAAGGACTTCCTGCGCAGCGACGCCTACATCGGCAGCAACGGCCTGGACTACGTCAGCGAGTACAGCCACAGCACCCGCTCGACCTCCGGCTACATCCCCGAGGGGCGGCGGCTCTGGCTGTCCGCCAACCTGGCGTTCTGACGTCCGCCGCCGCAACGACAGAGCCGGGCTTCGCCCGGCTCTGTCGTTTTCACCTCGGATGAGCCCCGTGTGCTGCGCGGCTACGGCTGGGTCAGCTGCTTGTACAGCTGCGGCAGGCGGAACGGCAGCTGCTGCGGTTCCTTGATCAGCGTGTAGCCGTTGGCACCGAACATATATGGCAGGTAGTCGCCAGCCTCGCGGTCGATGGTGATGCAGAACGGCAGCAGGCCCTGCCTGCGCGCCTCCATCACCGCCTGGCGGGTATCCTCGACGCCATAGCGGCCTTCATAGAGATCGAGGTCGTTGGGCTTGCCGTCCGTGACCAGCAGCAACAGCTTGCGCCGCTGCTTGCAGGCACCGAGCAGTTCGGTGGCCTGGCGGATGGCGGCGCCCATGCGGGTGTAGTAGCCGGGCTTGAGCGCCTGGATGCGGCCGCGGGTCTCGTCGCCATAGGGCTGGCGGAAGCTCTTGAGCTCCTGCATGCGCACCTGCTGGCGACGCAGCGAGGAAAAGCCGTAGAGCGCGAACGGGTCACCGACTGCCGACAGCGCCTCGCCGAACAGCAGCAGGCTGTCGGTGATCACGTCGATCACCCGGTGCTCGTTGTCCAGGTGCGCATCGGTGGACATCGACAGGTCGGCCAACAGCAGACAGGCCAGGTCGCGACGATTCTGCCGCTGCTCCATGAACAGCCCACGCTCGGCACACTGGCCGTTCTGCCGCTCGACGTGGAAGTCCAGCCAGGCCTGCAAATCCAGCTCCGAGCCCTGCGGCTGCTGACGCAGCCACTGACGATCATTGCGCAGGTGCTCGAACTGCCGACGCAAACGGCGCGCCAGCGGCGCCAGATGCAGCGGCAGCGGTTTGGCCTCCGAGCCGCGCGGCAGCATCATCTGCAGGTTGACGAAGTCCTTCTGCAGGGCCTGCTTGCGGTAATCCCACTCGGGCAGCTTGATGCCCTCACCCAGCGGCACGTCATCGAAATCCGCCGCCGGCAAGTCCAGGTCGAGCTTGAGTCCGCCGCCCTGACGCATGCGCTGGCGCGACAGCGCCAACTCGTCGAGGTCCTCGGCGACGCGCGCGGCGTCCAGGTCCTCGGTATCGTCGCCACAGCGATCCAATTCGACGTGTTCGGACCAGCTGAACAGATTTTCCAGGCGGAACAGCAGCAGCCCGCCCTTGCTGGTGCTTTCCTCGACGCGCTTGGCGCGCTTGCGCTGACGCGCTTCACCGCCCGGCGGGGTTTCCAGATTGCCCTCGCCGTCTTCACCACGGTCGGCGGCCTGCGGCTCGCCGAGGTTTTCCGCCGGGTACAACCACAGCGGCAGCGGCCAGGGCGCGCGCTCGCTGCGCGGGAACTGGCTGACGCTGCCCGGCTCGCGCAGCGCCTGACACAACGCTCGTTCCAGCGCGGCCTCGCCCTTGGGCAACTGGCTCGGATCCGGGCGCAGTGCCAGATGGGCCTCGACCAGCCGCTGATACCGTGGGCGCATGGCGGGAAATTGTGCCAGCAGCTGCTGTGTCCAGTGCTGGTTGTCACGCGCCCAGTGGCGCATTTCACCGGCCTGCGCTGCGAGCAGCGCCAGCCAGCGGTAGAGATCCTGGTTCAGCGCGGCCTCGGGGTACACCGAGAGGCTTTGCGGAAGCCGAAGGTTGTTGCGATCACACCAGGCCACCGGCAACTGTTTGCAGGTACCGGCGACCTGTTGCAGCAGGTTGCGCCGCAGCAGCATGTCCCGCGCTGCGGCAGCTTCGACACCGACGCCGCTGGCCCCGCCCATCGCGCGAAACAGCAGGGCCAACGAGCGCTGCATGCTTTCCAGCTCGACGCACGCCTCGGGGAAGTCCGGGCTGGCGCGGCGGGTGATGAAGCGGTGCCAGACACTGCCGACCCACTCTTCCACTTCGATGGTAAAGGCCATGGCGGGTTACTCCGTACAGGCATTTGAAAAGCGAAACGGCCCGCTAGTACCAGCCGGGCCGTCGATCATCACTACGCTTCGCCTCAGGCCGCGGTAGCGGCTGCCGAGGTGACCGTTACCCGGCCACGCTGCTTGAAGCTGTACAGGTAGCAGACCAGGCCGATCAGGAAGAACACGCCAGCGATCAGGCGCAGCCAGAAGAAGATGGCTAGCTGGTCAGTAGTGTTCATGAACGACATGGCGGCGCCATCTGCCGGGATGCGTTGCAGCCAGACCTGGACCACGCCTGCGGCGGTGAGGAACAGGGTGATCAGCACCATCGAGATAGTCATCAGCCAGAAGCCCCAGATCTCCACGGTCTGCGCACGAGCGTCCGGCGCTTCACCGAGTCCGCGCAGGCGCGGCATGGCGTAGCTGATCATGGTCATGATGATCATTGCGTAGGCACCGTAGAACGCCAGGTGACCGTGAGCGGCAGTGAGCTGCGAACCGTGGGTGTAGTAGTTCACCGGAGCCAGGGTGTGCAGGAAGCCCCACACGCCGGCACCAAGGAACGCCGTCACGGTAGTGCCCATTGCCCAGATCGCGGCGGCACGGTTCGGGTGCTCGCGGCGACGACGGTTCACCATGTTGAAGGCGAACAGCACCATGGCGAAGAACGGCAGCGGTTCCAGAGCGGAGAAGATCGAACCCAGCCACAGCCACACGGTCGGCGCACCGATCCAGAAGAAGTGGTGACCAGTACCGATGATGCCGGTGATCAGGGCCATGGCGATGATCACGTACAGCCACTTCTCGACCACTTCACGGTCAACGCCGGTGATCTTGATCAGGACGAAGGCCAGCATCGAACCCATGATCAGTTCCCACACGCCTTCCACCCACAGGTGCACCACGAACCACCAGTAGTACTTGTCGCGCGCCAGGTTTTCCGGGTTGTAGAAGGAGAACAGGAAGAACACCGCCAGGCCGATCAGGCCGGTCATCATGACCGTGCTGACCACGGTCTTGCGACCTTTGAGCATGGTCATACCGATGTTGTAGAGGAAGCCCAGGGCCACCACCACGATACCGATCTTGGTGATCGTCGGTTGCTCGAGGAACTCGCGTCCCATCGTCGGCAGCAGCTCGTTGTGAGTCAGCTCCGCCAGACCGGCGTAGGGGACGAACAGGTAGCCGAGAATCGTCAGCACGCCCGCCGCGGCAAACACCCAGAACAGGATGATGGCCAGTTTGGGACTGTGCAGTTCGCGATCCGCTTCCTCGGGAATGAGGTAGTAGGCCGCGCCCATGAAGCCGAACAGCAGCCAGACGATCAGCAGGTTAGTGTGGACCATACGGGCCACGTTGAACGGCAGCAGCGGGAACAGGAAGTCACCCACCACATACTGCAGACCCATGATCAGACCGAACAGAATCTGGCCGACGAACAGCATCAGCGCAAACACGAAGTAAGGTTTGGCAACAGCCTGCGATTGGAATTTGAGATGCGGGTTAATGATGCCCATCTCGTAGCCCTCCTAAGGATTCGGAAACAAAGACGTTCATCAACTCAACCTTCCTTGTTTGGCGGCCAGTTGTTGGTATCGATCTTCGAAGTCCACTTGAGGAACTCCGCCATATCGTCCACTTGCTGTTCGGTCAGGTTGAACTGCGGCATGGCGCGACGACCCGGTGCCCCAAGGGGCTGAGCCTTCATCCAGGCGTGCAGGAAAGGCTTGAAGGCCTCATCGCCACCGCGACGGACGAACACGTTGCCCAGCTCCGGCGCGAAGTAGGCGCCTTCACCAAGCAGGCTGTGACAGCCGATGCAGTTGTTGTTTTCCCAGACCGCCTTGCCGCGCACCACCGCTTCGGTGATTTCCGACTCGTTGGTTCGCTCGGGAAAGGTCTGTTCTGTGTGATAGGTCAGGCCTAGGAATACCAGGAAGAAGAACACGCTTCCCCCGAAGTAAATATTCCTGGCCATCCCCTTGGTGAAGGTCTCGGACATGGTCGCCTCCTCATGGCTTGGCGTGGCCAGTTTAAGAAGGCGCCTATCGAAACCTGCTTGATGGCAATCAAGAAAAACCTGAACACAACAGTCGGGCATTACGCGAAGGGAAAATCAGCCGGCGCCTGCGCAAAAATGCGCCAGCTCCGATGCCAGAGCAGCCGGCAGTGGGTGCGCCGGCCCGGCTTAAGCCCGACGCTCAGGCGCCGCGCTGAGCGGCCACGCGCAGGCCGGTCTTCTTCAGAATACGGCTGGACACCAGCATTTCGTCCGCCCGGCAGGCTTCGCCGAGCAGCGCTCGGATCTGGTTGCGATAGGCGTCGATGTCGCGCGCGTCGCGCCCGTGCACCATCGCGAAGAGGTTGTAGCGCCAACCGTCGCGGCGTGGCCGCCGATAGCAGTGACTGACGAAGGCCTGGGAACCGATCAGCGGGCCGAGGCGGGCCATCTGGGCATCGTCGACGTCCCAGACGGTCATGCCGTTGTGCCGGTAACCCAGCCGGTAGTGGTTGGGCACGGCAGCGATCCGACGGATCGCTCCGCCCGCCTGCAGGCGCTGCAGCAAGGCGAGCGTCGCATCCACCTCCAGCCCCAGCTCATCGGCCAGCCAGGCCCAGGGATCGTCGACCAGCGGCAACCCGGCCTCGGTGAGCTCGACCAAACGCCGATGCAACTGGGCGTCAGACGGGGAAGTGCAATCCGACATGGTAGGTCTCCTCCTTCGGCAGGTTGAGCACCGGCAAGCCAGTCTGCGCCTCGATCCGCGCAATGGTTTCGGCGATCCCCTCCGGGGTCGCGCAGCCGAGCACGAACCACATGTTCCACGCGTGCTCGCGCCGGTAGTTGTGTGCGACCTCCGGCATGGCGTCAAGAATCGCCGCCACCTCGTCGAAGCGCTCCTCCGGAACGGACAAAGCCGCGAGCGTGAAAGCGCCGCCCAAGCGCTCGATATCGAACATGGGACCGAAGCGGGTCAGCGTACCGTCGTCCAGCAACGCCTGCACGCGCGCGCGCAGCACCTCGGAGCTGCTCCCGAGCTCCTCGGCCAGCGCCTGCCACGGCTGCCGCACGAGTGGCAGACCATGCTGCAGGCGGTTGATCAGCTGGCGGTCGAAGTCATCCATGCGCAGCCTCTCTGGCCAGCGGCGGGGCATAACGGCCGCCGCACTGCTTGTAGGCGCGGGTGCTGAACAGCAACTGGTGCGGCACCTCGCTGAGGCCATGCTCGGCGAGCAGTGTCTCGATCAGCTGGCAGACCTGCTCGCGCTCACGCCCGTGAACCATGCAGAACAGGTTGTACGGCCACTGCGGCAACCGCCGCGGGCGCTGGTAGCAGAGATTGACACCAACGGCCTGACCGAGCCGGCGCCCGACCTCATCGACTTCGGCATCGGGGATGTCCAGCACCAGCATGGCGTTGGCCCGAAAACCCAGCGCGCGATGCTTGAGCACCAGCCCGACGCGGCGGAACAAGCCGTCCTCCTGCCAGAGCCGGACCTGATCGAGCACCTGCTCCTCGCTGCTGCCGATCTGCTCGGCGAGCTGCCGATAGGGCCGTGCCGCCAGCGGCAGGCCGGCCTCCAGCAGACGGCGCAGGTGCATCGCCTGCAGATCGTTCAGCGCAATGCTCATGACGGTTCTCCCAACGGAAAGCCGAGATCGATGCGGTAGGCATGCAGCATCGGCAGGTCGAGCGGCACCAGGCCGGTATCGGCCTCGATCTCGGCCAGCAGGCGATCGAGATGCGGGCGGTCCGGGCCGGTCAGCACGAACCACAGGTTGTAGTGGTGCTCGCGCAGATAGTTGTGGTTAACCTCGGGAAAGGCGCTGATGCGCGCGGCAACCTGTTCCAGCCGCGCTTGCGGCACGGCCAGCGCAACCAGGGTGCTGGCGCCGGCACGACTGTGCTCGAACACCGGACCGATCCGCGACAGGCCGCCGAACTCCTGCAATTGTTCCAGGCGCGCCAGCACCTCGCTTTCGGCGCAGCCCAGCTCGTCGGCCATCGCGCGATAGGGTTCGGCGCACAAGGGCATGCCGTGCTGATAGCGGTCGATCAGGCGGCGGCTGAGATCGTCGATCATCATGGTCACAACCCCGTTTCGTGCGCGCGACTGCTGAAGAAGATACCGCTCGGGCTTTCGGCCGGCAGGCGCTTGAGCAGTTGCAGGCGGTACGGGTCCCACACCTGGACTTCGTTGCCGTCGCGCACCGACAGCCAGAGCTGGTCGCCGCGTGCGGTGAATTCCATGTGCAGCACCGCGGGTCCCGGCTCGAGGTCGGCGATGATCTTGTGCGTTTCGCTGTCGATGACCTGAATCCGGTGATTGTCCGGGTGGGCGAAGTTGACCCAGATCTGCCGCGCATCGGGCCGCGCCATGACGAACACCGGCTGACCGACGACATCGATGGCGTCGGTCTGCTTCCAGTTCTGCGAATCCATCACCAGCACGCGGTGCTGGCCGATGGCCGGGACGAAGGTCTGGTTACCGGCGACGGTCCAGCCTTCCAGATGCGGCATCTTGTAGACCGGCAGTTTTTCCTGGCCGCGACCGTAACCATCGAGAATGCGCTCGACGCCCTTCTCCGGGTGCCACAGATCGATCTTGCCCATGCCGTCTTCACCGAACAGGCCAGCGATGTAATAGCGGCCTTCGGGCGTCAGCAAGGCGTCGTAGGGTTGTTTGCCGATATTGTCGAAACGCGTGATCTGCGGGGTGTTGCCCTGACTGAAATCCAGCAGCCAGGTTTCGTTGGTATCGAACAGGCTGTAGATGAAACGCTTGCCGGGCACGTCGGTGACGCCGACCACGCGCGAATTGCGGCTGCCATCGGCCAGCGGCGTGGCCGGAATGTCGGCGACCAGTTCGAGCGTCTGGGCGTCGAACACCTTGACGCCACCCGGCTCGTAGTTGCCGACGGCGATCAGCGTGCCGTCCTGGCTGATCGCGCCGCCGATGCTGTTGCCAGCCTGCACCACACGCTTGTCGATGCGCTGTTCGAGCAGGTCGACCTTGGTCAGCCCGCCGTCGCGGCCGAACACGTAGGCGAAGCGCTGATCGCGTGAAAACACCACCGAGGCGTGTGACAGATCGCCCAAACCCTCGACCCGCGCCAGGCGGGTCTGCCCGCTGCTCTCGATGATTTGCAGGCTGCCGGTGGCACGCTCGACGATCACGCCGAGATCGCCGCTGCCACGCAGCGGTTGTTGCGCGCAGGCGCCAAGCAACAGGCAGGCCGCGGCCAGCAGCAAAGACGGACGGTTCATGGCTTTGGATATCCTTGCAGAAGCAGATCGACCAACCAGGCGATGTCCTGCTCGTCGAGCAGGGCCTTCCAGCCGGGCATGGCGGTACCGGGGCGACCGTGGGTGACGGTGGCGATCAGGCTGTCACGGGGTTTGCCGGCAAGCGCGTCGCGAGTCAGCGCCGGGCCGAGGCCGCCGGTCATGCGCAGGCCGTGGCAGGAGCCACAGTCCTGCAGGAGCAGATGCTCGAGTTGCGCCTGGCGTTCGGCGGCGGGCGCCGCGGCCAGGGCCGCAGGAATCAGGAGGAGGGACGCCAGGGTCAGCCCCAAACGTGATACTGCGTGTCGGGAGCGGGTCATGGCGTCCTCCAGAGGTGTTACTTGAGACTCAGGACCCAGGTAGCCAGGGCCTTGGCTTCTTCTTCGGTCACGGCATTTGGCGGCATCGGGATCGGACCCCACTTGCCCTGGCTGCCGTTCTTGATGCTGGCGGCCAGCGTATCGACGGCGCCATCAACGCCGGCATTCTTCGCTGCCACTTCCTTCAGAGCCGGGCCGACCAGTTTGGCGTCGACGCTGTGGCAGGCCGCGCAGGGCTTGCTCTTGAACAGCGCTTCGCCGTCCTGGGCCAGCGCTGGCTGCAGGGCCAGAGCGCCGCCAAGGGCGAGCAGCGGGAGCAGAACTTTCTTCATGAGTACTTCCTCAAGGCTAAAGAAGGGGCGGATCTTGAGGCCCGCCCCCGGGGCTAAACTCAGTAAACGTCGTACTGAGTGTTGTGGACGTTAAATTTACCGGTTGGGGTAATCAACCTTTTGTCCTTGATCACTGTTTTGAGTTTCAGGGTCTTGTCGTCAACCACCACGATGGCCGACTCCTCCTCCTGACCACTCCACACCGAGAACCACACCTCGTCGCCGGCCTCGTTGTACTCAGGCTGCACGACGCGCTTGGCACCGTCCTTCAGACCGGCCCACTCGCCGATCGGCAGAACCTTGAAGCCCGCTTCCAGGTTGCTGATGTCGAACACCGCGGCCGACTGGCTGACCTTGGCATCCGGGTGGAAGGTGGTATCCAGGTACAGGTGCTTGGACTTCGGATGGGTCTTGATGAACAGCGAACCACCGCCCTGCCCCTTCAGGGTGTCGACGTGCTTCCACGCGTACTGCGGATGATTCTTCGGATCGGTACCGATCAGCGAGATGCTCTCGTCGCCCAGGTGGCTGGTGGCCCAGACCGGACCATATTTCGGGTGATTGAAGTTGGCGCCACGACCCGGGTGCGGAATCTTGCCGACTTCTACCAGCGCGCTCAGCTTGCGCTCCTTGGAGTCGACCACCGCAACCTTGTTGGAGTTGTTGGCGGCCGTCATGAAGTAGCGGTGCGTGCTGTCCCAGCCACCGTCATGCAGGAACGGCGCAGCGTTGATGCTGGTGGTGGTGAGGTTGTCGATGTCCTTGTAGTTGACCAGCAGGATCTTGCCGGTTTCCTTGACGTTGACGATGAACTCGGGATGCTCGTGCGAGGCGATGATCGCCGCAACGCGCGGTTCCGGGTGGTATTCCTGCTTGTCCACAGTCATGCCACGGGTGGAGACGATCTGCAGCGGCTGCAGGGTCTCGCCGTCCATGATGGTGAACTGCGGCGGCCAGTAGTCGCCGGCGATGACGTACTTGTCCTCGTAGCCCTTGTACTTGGAAGTCTCGACCGAACGGGCCTCGATACCCACCTTGATCTCGGCGACCTTGGTCGGCTCCTTGGCCCACAGGTCGATCATGTCAATCTTGGCGTCGCGACCGATCACCAGCAGGTAGCGGCCGGAGGCCGACATGCGCGAGATGTGCACGGCGTAGCCGGTGTCGATGGTCTTGACGATCTTCTTGGTCTCGCCGTCGATCAGCGCGATCTTGCCGTCGTCACGCAGGGTGACGGAGAACAGGTTCGGCAGGTCGAGATCGTTCATCTGTTTCTTCGGACGGTCTTCCGGCTTGACCAGGACCTTCCAGGAATTCTTCATCTCGGCCATGCCCCACTCCGGCGGGGTCGGCGGGGTGTGCTGGATATACTTGGCCATCAAGGTGATCTGGTCCTTGGTCAGCGCGTTCGAGGTGCCCCAGTTGGGCATACCCGCCGGCGAACCGTAGGTGATCAGCGCTTCCAGATAAGCCTGACCGCGCTCCTGGGTGATGTCCGGGGTCAGCGGCTTGCCGGTGGCGCCTTTGCGCAGCACGCCGTGGCAGCCGGCGCAGCGCTGGAAGTAGATTTCCTTGGCCTGCTCGAACTCACCGGCGCTCAAATCCGGCGCGCCCGGAGAACGCACGACCTGCGCACTGGCTGGGTCGACGGTCGATGCCTGGCTCTTATAAGCGGCCTGGGCTTTGTCTTCTGCTGTGTCTTGCGCCTGGGCTACGCCCAGAGCGAGCAGCGAAAAGCCGGCGACAAGTCCGGCCAGTAGTGGTTTGCGCATACGTTTTCTCCTCTGAATCGCCTCATGCGATTCCTGCTAAGTGACGGCGGTGCGGCAATTCCGGTGATTAATTGGTGCGGTTGCATCCTAGGAGAGCCCAAATCGCCGAGCGCTTGACGGCAATCAAGAGACCCCCCGACACCCCCCAGGCGTGACGCCTTGTCGCGGGGGCGACGATAGCCCGGCATTTGGCGCTGCGAGTAGCGAATGCCGGACCGGCGGCGACCAATTCGAGCGGGGCTTGACCGCGATCAAGCTTTGCCGGCGGACGCCTTGAGGGGCCGTGATGTGGGCGGTAGTTTGTCGTTCGTGATTAACCGACTACCGCAGTGAGGTATTGCCCGTGAATGCGCCCGAAAGACTGACCGTAGTTGCCGACACTCCCGACGCGCCGTTCTATCAGCCCCTGGGCAACGAACAGGCGCTGTTCGAGCAGGCCTGGCAACACGGCATGCCCGTGCTGATCAAGGGACCGACCGGTTGCGGCAAGACCCGCTTCGTGCAGCACATGGCGCATCGCCTGGGTTTACCGCTGTATACCGTAGCCTGCCATGACGATCTCTCCGCCGCCGATCTCGTCGGCCGTCACCTGATCGGCGCGCAAGGCACCTGGTGGCAGGACGGCCCGCTGACCCGGGCGGTACGCGAAGGCGGCATCTGCTACCTCGATGAAGTGGTCGAGGCACGCCAGGACACCGCCGTGGTGCTGCATCCGCTGGCCGACGATCGCCGCGAGCTGTTCATCGAACGCACCGGCGAGGCACTCAAGGCACCGCCGGGCTTCATGCTGGTGGTGTCGTACAACCCCGGTTACCAGAATCTGCTCAAGGGAATGAAGCCCAGCACCCGCCAGCGCTTCGTCGCCATGCGCTTCGACTACCCGCCGCAGGCCGAGGAAGAGCGCATCGTCGCCAACGAGGCCCAGGTCGATTCCGCGCTCGCCGCGCAAGTGGTCAAGCTCGGCCAGGCACTGCGCCGGCTCGAGCAGCACGACCTGGAGGAAGTCGCCTCCACCCGCCTGCTAATCTTCACCGCCCGCATGATCCGCTCCGGCATGACGCCGCGTCAGGCCTGCCTGGCCTGCCTCGCCGAGCCGCTGTCGGACGACCCGCAGACCGTCGCCGCGCTGATGGAGGTCGTCGATGTCCACTTCGGCTGAGGTGCTCATGCGCCCGGTTCGGCGGCTGCCGGGCGACCTGGCGATGTGGTTCTTCATCCTCGCCGAGCTGACCGTGTTCGCCCTGCTGATCGTCGCCTTCGCCGTGACCCAGCTGCTCGATCCGGCCATGTTCACCGAAAGCCGACAGGCGTTGGACAGCTCTATCGGCCTGGCGCTGACGCTCAGCCTGCTGACTTCGGGGCTGTTTGCCGCGCTGGCGGTCGAGCAGGTGCGCGCCGACCGCCAGAATCGCGCCGGCCTGCTGCTGCTCGCCGCGCTG
This sequence comes from Pseudomonas sp. FIP_A4, assembly GCF_036701605.1. Lineage (NCBI taxonomy): Bacteria > Pseudomonadati > Pseudomonadota > Gammaproteobacteria > Pseudomonadales > Pseudomonadaceae > Pseudomonas > Pseudomonas sp. FIP_A4. The sequence goes on from NZ_JAYDXP010000122.1 coordinate 528,531, forward strand.
CTGTCATCCTGCGTCTACGTGGTGCTCAAGCTGAACGAGTACGGGCATCTGTCCTCGCTCGGCCTGGGGCTCGAATACAACCGCTTCTTCACCCTTTACTGGATCCTCACCGGCTTCCATTTCCTGCACGTGCTGCTGGGCATGGTGATTCTCGGCTGGATGGCCGAGCGCTGCCGGCGCCGCGCCTACTCACCGCAACACCACGGTGGGATGGAATCCGGCGTGCTCTACTGGCACATGGTTGATCTGGTCTGGGTGTTGCTGTTCCCGCTGGTGTACGTACTGAACTGACGAGGTAGCCATGTCCGCTTCAAAAGTCCTGGTCGGCTGCTGGTTGGGACTGGCCCTGCTCTCCATCACCACCGTGCTGCTCGGCAGCGCCGGTTCGACGCTGCTGCTCGGCGGCACCATTCTGCTGGTGGCACTGGGCAAGGCCTGGCTGATTACCGAAGGCTTCATGGAACTGCGCCACGCGCCGCGCCTGTGGCGCCTGCTGCTGCTCGCCTGGCCGCTGCTGATCGCACTGATCGTCGTCCTGCTGATGCTGCGCGGCAACTAGCCGCAGCCCTGCGCGCCGGCGACGATGCCGGCGAAAGGCCCTGCCCTCCCCTCCCCCAACCGCACGTCGCGCCGCTCTGGCGCGGCGGTGGCATATCCGGTCTTTTATTGTTTCTCGTCAAGGATAGGCTCCGGGCGCTCGTTGATCCTGCACCCCATCGAGGCAGGTCACCGCGGGTGGCGTGCCCATGGAGCCAAGCGCTCCCCGAGGAGAAACGCTCATGTTGAGAATCAGCCATTACCTGCGCGCCCTGGCCCGGCCGACCACTCCCGTACTCGGTGCCCGTAGCGCGACAGGCGCGCGCCCGCCGGTGGTGATCTGGAATCTGCTGCGCCGCTGCAACCTGACCTGCAAGCACTGCTACGCCACCTCCGCCGACAGCGAGTTCCGCGACGAACTGGAAACCGCCGAAGCGCTCAAGGTGATCGACGACCTGCATGCCGCCGGCGTGCGCGTGCTGATCCTCTCCGGTGGCGAGCCACTGCTGCGCAAGGATATCTTCGAGCTGTCCGACTACGCGCGTGACAAGGGCTTCTTCGTCGCGCTGTCGACCAACGGCACGCTGATCGACGAGCGCAACATCGAACAGATCGTCGCCGCCCGCTACGACTACGTCGGCATCAGCATCGACGGTCTGGAAGCCGTGCACGACGACTGGCGCCAGCTCAAGGGCAGCTTCGCCGCCTCCATGCATGCCATCGACCTGTGCCGGCAACACGACATCCGCGTTGGCCTGCGCACCACGCTGACGCAGAACAACTACCCACAACTGCCGGCCATCCTGGAGCTGATGCGCGCACACGATGTGCAGAAGTTCTACCTCTCGCACCTCAACTACAGCGGTCGCGGCAAGCGCAGCCGCAAGGCCGACGCCCATCATCAGATGACCCGCGACGCCATGCGTCAGCTGTTCGAGCAGGCCTGGGACGATGTGCAGAACGGCCGCGAGACCGATTTCGTCAGCGGCAACAACGATGCCGATGCCATCCTGTTGCTGCAGTGGGTCGAAGCCAATCTGCCGCAGCACGCCGCGCGTCTCGAAGGCATGCTGCGCGCCTGGGGCGGCAACGCTTCCGGCAGCGGCATCGCCAACATCGACAACATCGGCGACGTGCACCCGGACACCTACTGGTGGCAGCACACCGTCGGCAACGTGCGCAAGCAGAGCTTCCGCGACATCTGGCTGGACAACCCGCAACCGCTGCTGCAGCAGCTACGCCAGCATCCGCGCGCAGTCGAAGGCCGCTGCGCCGATTGCCGCTGGCTGTCAATCTGCAACGGCAATACCCGCACCCGCGCCTGGGCCGAGGGCAACCTGTGGGCCGAAGACCCCGGCTGCTACCTGACCGATGAAGAGATCGGCCTACCGACGCCGCAGCGCATTCCCAGCATCGCCCTTTGATCCACTACAGCGGCCGGCAAGTGCCGCGTAGCGCCACACCGCAGCCCGATGAGAATTTTCAGGAGAGCCCATGGACCAGCCAATCACGCTACCCGCCTCGCTGAGCGCCGCGTTCGCCCCCGGCGAAGTCGCCCTGGTCGGTGCCGGCCCGGGCGATCCCGGCCTGCTCACCCTGCGCGCCTGGAGCCTGCTGCAACAGGCCGATGCGGTGGTCTACGACCGTCTGGTCAGCGACGGCCTGCTGGCCCTGCTGCCCGCCACCTGCAGCCGTCACTACGTCGGCAAGACCAGCGGCTACCACAGCCTGCCGCAGCCGGAAATCAACGCACTGCTGGCCGAACTGGCGCTGCAGAACAAGCGCGTGGTGCGCCTGAAGGGCGGCGACCCGTTCATCTTCGGCCGTGGCGCCGAGGAGCTGGAGTACCTGCTCGAGCGCGGCATCGACTGCCAGGTGGTGCCCGGCATCACCGCCGCTGCAGGCTGCAGTGCCTATGCCGGCATTCCGCTGACTCACCGCGATGTCGCCCATTCATGCCAGTTCATCACCGGCCATCTGCAGGAAAACGGCGAACTGCGCCTGCCCTGGAGCGCGCTGGCCGAAGGCAAACAAACCCTGGTGTTCTACATGGGGCTGGCCAGCCTTGGCGAAATCTCGCGCAATCTGATCGCCGCGGGCCTGCCGCTGGATACCCCCGCAGCGCTGATCGGCAACGGTACTCGCCAGGACCAGCAGGTGGTGCGCTGCACGCTCAAGCAACTGCCGAGCATGGCCGATGAAAAGCACCTGACGCCGCCGACCCTGACGGTGATCGGTCAGGTGGTCGGCCTGTTCGACGGCCAGCAGGTCGAATACCCGGCGCGCCTGCGCAGTGAAACTCCTCGCGAATCGGAGGCCGTATGCGGCTGATTCCTGCCCTGCTGCTGGCGGCCGCGCTGCCGGCCGCCACCTTCGTCGCACTCGACCTGGCCGTGCCGCGGGCCGCCGCCGCCGAAGCCCCAGATGCGGCCCAGGCCCTGTACGAACAACATTGCCAGAGCTGCCACGGTGCCAACCGCCTCGGCGGCGCCGGCCCGGCCCTACTGCCGGAAAGCCTCGGGCGGATCAAGCCGGCCGAAGCGCACAAGGTGATTCGCGACGGGCGCCCGGCCAGCCAGATGGCGGCATTTTCCAGTGTGCTGGACGAGACCCAGATCGCCAGTCTGGTGACCTATCTCTACCAGCCGCCGGCCACCCCGCCGAGCTGGAGCGACGCCGACATCCGTGCCAGCCACCGCATGCTCGCCGACCTGGCCAAGCTGCCCACCACCCCGCAGCACGGCGCCGATCCGCTGAACCTGTTCGTCGTCGTGGAAGCCGGCGACCACCACGTGACCATCCTCGACGGCGACCGCTTCGAGCCGCTGACGCGCTTCCAGTCGCATTTCGCCCTGCATGGCGGGCCGAAGTTCTCGCCGGACGGCCGCTTCGTCTACTTCGCCTCGCGTGATGGCTGGATCAGCAAGTACGACCTGCACAACCTGACCAAGATCGCCGAGGTGCGCGCCGGACTGAACACCCGCAACCTGGCCGTCAGCAACGACGGCCGCTGGGTACTGGTGGGCAACTACCTGCCGGGCAATCTGGTGCTGCTCGACGCGCGCGACCTGTCGCTGGTCAAGCACATCCCGGCAGTCGCCGAGGACGGCACCCCGTCGCGGGTCAGCGCCGTCTACACCGCGCCGCCGCGCAACAGCTTCGTGGTCGCCCTGAAGGACGTGAAGGAAGCCTGGGAGCTGTCCTATGCCGGCGAGCCGACCTTCGAGCCGCGACGGATCAAGGCCCGGGATTTCCTCGACGACTTCTCCTTCACGCCCGACTACAGCCATCTGCTGGCAACGTCGCGTCAGGCCCACGGCGGCCAGGTGATCGAGCTGGACAGCGGCCGGGTGGTCACCGACATCCCGCTGCCGGGCATGCCGCACCTGGGCTCGGGCATCTACTGGAAGCGCGACGGCAAGTGGGTGTTCGCCACGCCGAACATCAGCAAGGGGCTGATCTCGGTGCTCGATCTGGAAACCTGGAAACTGATCAAGGAAATTCCCACCCAGGGTCCGGGCTTCTTCATGCGTAGCCAGCAGAACTCGCCCTACGCGTGGACCGATGTGTTCTTCGGCCCGAACAACGATGTCGTGCATCTGATCGACAAGCAGCGCCTGGAAGTCGCCCATACCCTGCGGCCGATGCCCGGCAAAATCGCTGCCCACGTCGAATTCACCAACGACGGTCGCTACGCCCTGCTCAGTGTCTGGGACAAGGACGGCGCCCTGATCGTCTACGACGCCAACACGCTGAAAGAGATCAAGCGCCTGCCGATGAACAAGCCATCCGGCAAGTACAACGTCGGCAACAAGATCGAATTCGCCGAAGGCACCTCGCACTAACCCCGCTCTGCCGCTCCCCACACGGAGCGGCACTTTGGGCTGATAGCCTAACGTAGCAACCACAATTCACCACGACCGCTATACAATCTTCAGTCGAATCATTTTTCTTGCACTGAAGGCGCGTTCGTGGATATCGATCTTGCCCGTACCTTTCTTGAGATCATCCGCAGCGGCAGCTTCATCGGTGCCGCCGAACGCATGCATATCACCCAGACGGCGGTGACCGCGCGGGTGCACAACCTCGAAAGCCAGCTGGGCTGCCGCCTGTTCGTGCGCAACCGCGCCGGCGCGCGGCTGACCGACGACGGCGAGCGCTTCGTCGCCTACGCCAACCAACTGGTGCAGACCTGGGAAGCCGCACGGCGCGATCTGCCGCTGTCACAGGGCGGCGGCAAGCTGCTGACCCTCGGCTCCGAAGTGAGCCTGTGCAATCCGCTGATGCTGGCGTGGGTCCAGCGCCTGCGCCAGAGCCTGCCGAGCCATGCGATACGGCTGGAAGTCGGCAGTGGCGAAGAGCTGCAGAAAAAGCTCGACCTCGGCGTGCTCGATGCCGCCCTGGTGCACCAGCCGGAATACTGGCCGGGCCTGCAGATCGAACAACTGCTGGAGGAAAAGCTGATCCAGGTGGTGCAGGCGGAAAACCCCACGCCATACCTGTATGTCGACTGGGGCCCGGCGTTCCGCAAGCAGCACAACCAGGCGCTACCCGAGTACACCCGCGCCGCACTGTCGTTCGGCCTCGGCCCGCTGGCGCTGCAGTATCTGGTGCAGTGCGGCGGGCGTGGCTACTTCCGTACCCGCGTGGTCCAGCGCTATCTGGAGAGCGGCGTTCTCAAGCGGGTGGAGCAGGCGCCGGAATTTTCCTACCCGATCTACCTGGTCCATGCCCGCGCCAGCGAGTCTCCGGCGCTGGCCAGGGCCATCGAGCTGCTGCGCGAAGTGGCGCGCGACGACTTCGACTGGTCGCGCTGGTACTACGAGATCTGACGGTGCACCGGCTCAGTCCGGGAGATGCTTGAGCCAGTTGCGGTAGAGCGCGGCGATCAGGTCGGTCTGGGTGATCATACCGATCAGCCGCTGCTGCGCATCGATCACCGGCAGGCAGTGCAGGCCGCGGTCGGAGAGCAGATAGACCAGCTCTACCATGTGCGTATCGGCCGTCACCGACACCACCGGCGACGTCATGATGGCGCGCAGCTTGGTGCCGCGCAGGAAGTTCAACTGGCCGAAACTGAGCCGCCCCGGTTGCGGGTGGAAGTGCTTGAGCAGATCCACCTGGGTCACGATGCCGACCAGTCGATGATCGTCGCCCTCCACCACCGGCAGCGAGCGCAGCCGATGCGCCTGCAGCGTCTGCCAGGCCTGTTCGATGAAAGTATCCGGAGTGTGCCAGCGCAGATCGCGCGACATCACGTGCGCCGCGGTGATCTCCCCCATGCTGCGGCGCAGCGCGTGCTTTTCCGTCTGCTTGATCAAGCGTTCGAGATCGTCGCGGGTGACGTCGACATACTCGCCGAACTCCCGCAACGCCCGATCGACGTCGTCATGGGTGAAGCTCATGCGCTCGCCGGGCGGCAGATCATGGGTGTGATGGACGTTCTCGCGGCTCAGTCGCGGCTTCGGATAGGGATGTCCGGTGAGGTTGTTGTAGACCAACGCAACCACCACCAGCAGCAATGAGTAGAACAGCACCGGGCCGATCAACGCGAATCCCAACTGATGTACCTCCGCGCCACCGACCGCCGCCACCAGCGACAGCGCGATGCTCGGCGGATGCAGACAGCGCAGGGAAAACAGGCAGATCAGCGACAAACAGGCCGCCAGCGCCAGCGAAAGCACACTCGGCAGACCGCTCATGCCCAGCCCGATACCGATCAGTGCGGCGACCACATTGCCGGCCAGCAGCGCCCACGGCTGGGCGAACGGGCTGGACGAAGCAACGAACACCAGCACTGCCGACGCCCCGGCCGGCCCCATGATCTGCAGGGTCAGCGGCGTGCCGACGGTCCAGTAGCCGGCGCAGAACACCAGCGGCATGACCAGGGCGATGCCGAAGGCGGCGCGCAGCCATTCCTTCGGTGAAGCATTCAGGGGGGCGGGAATGAACGAGCGGAACCACAGGCTGAGGGAGTCGTGCATGTTTACTGCTTGGCGGATCGATCGGGGGTCGCCGCGAGGGCGTGCGAATAAAAAAGTCCGTCCTTGGACCAGGTGAGGAAAAACGGTGAGGCGGTCAGCCGGCCACGGTCAAGGGCGACACGCCGGTCAGTGGCTCTTCGCGCGCTGCGCGCACGGTCAGCCAGGTATTGAACGCCATCAGCAACATGCCCGCGGCGAAGATCGCGCCACCGGTCATGCGTACCAGGTAGCCGGGATGACTGGCTTCCAGCGCCTCGACGAAGGAGTAGGTCAGCGTGCCGTCCTCGTTGACCGCGCGCCACATCAGGCCCTGGGTGATGCCGTTGACCCACATCGAGGCGATGTAGAGCACAGTGCCGATGGTCGCCAACCAGAAGTGCGCGTTGATCAGGCCGACGCTGTACATCTGCTCACGACCCCAGAGCCGCGGAATCAGGTGATACAGCGAACCGATGGAGATCATCGCCACCCAGCCGAGCGCACCGGCGTGCACGTGGCCGATGGTCCAGTCGGTGTAGTGCGACAGGGCGTTGACGGTCTTGATCGCCATCATCGGGCCTTCGAAGGTGGACATGCCGTAGAAGGCCAGCGAGACGACTAGAAAGCGCAGGATCGGGTCGGTGCGCAACTTATGCCAGGCGCCCGACAGGGTCATCATGCCGTTGATCATGCCGCCCCAGCTCGGTGCCAGCAGGATGATCGACATCGCCATGCCCAGGCTCTGCGCCCAGTCCGGCAGCGCGGTGTAGTGCAGGTGGTGCGGACCGGCCCAGATGTAGATGGAGATGATCGCCCAGAAGTGCACGATCGATAGCCGGTAGGAATAGATCGGACGCCCCGCCTGCTTGGGCACGAAGTAATACATCATGCCGAGAAAGCCCACCGAGAGAATGAAGCCCACCACGCTGTGGCCGTACCACCACTGCACCATCGCGTCAGTCGCGCCGGAGTAAAGCGAGTAGGACTTGAGCAGGCTCACCGGAATCAGCGCGTGGTTGATGATGTGCACCATGCCGGTGACGATGATGAACGCACCGAAGAACCAGTTGCCGACATAGATGTGGCCGATCCGGCGGCGTGCGATGGTGCCGAAGAACAGGTAGGCGTAGAGCACCCAGATCAGCGTGACCCACAGCGCGATCGGCCACTCCATCTCGGCGTATTCCTTGGATGTCGTGTAGCCCAGCGCGTAGGTGACCGGCATCGCCACGCAGGCGGCCTGCCAGCCCCAGAACACCACGCTGGCCAGCCGATCGGAAATCAGCCGGGCGTGACTGGTACGCTGCACGATGTAGAACGACGAGGCGAACAGCGCGCCGCCGCCGAAGGCGAAGATCACCAGATTGGTATGGATGGGCCGCAACCGCCCGAAGCTGGTCCACGGCAGATCGAAGTTCAACTGTGGCCACACCAGTTGCGCCGCGATGAACACCCCAAGACCCATGCCGATTACGCCCCAAAACAGGGTCATCAGGGTGAATTGCCGCACCACGTGGTAGTTGTAGGCGATCGCTTCAGGGTTGTGCTGTTCGCTCATGCTCGCTGGGCGGGCCAGCACGGGCACCGGTGAACGAGCATAGAAATCTGCAGGCGCAACACTTCCAATGGTCGACGGACCGGCACACCGCACTCACTCGCCGCTCCTCCAGGGATCGGTTCATGTTCGGACGCGACGGTGAGTCGCGCAGACGGAATGCCTGAGCATTGTCAGCGGGCAGTTGAATAATCTCTAACGAATAGTATTGCAGGAAGAGTGCAATAAAATTGCACAAACATGCGTTTGGTCATTTTTACGACTGACCAATCGTGCTTCGCAACGCCTCGGCGGAATCAGGCAGCCCGCGTTACGCTTCGCTCGTATTGCTCGATCACGGCGTTGACGATACGCATCACCTCCAGGTTGGCCTCCTCCATCCGCTCCAGATGGCGCAGTGCGTTCTCTAGCGAGTCCTGCCCGAATGCATCGATCGCCGCCTGCCCCTGCGCGTGCACAGCGGTATGTGGCCGCTCGATCTGGGCGAAACAGTCCAGCGCCTGGATGTCCCGATTGCCCTCGCCGTAATACCAGCGTCCGAAGCGGCAATCGCGCTCGCCGGGCAGTTGTGGCGCCTGCTGCGAACGCTCGCCGAGCAGGTGGTTGTAGACCACGAACTTCAGCGACAGCTCGTCGAGGTTGGCCAGCTCGACCCCGGCGCGCAGCGAGGCCGCCGAACTGCTCTCGCGCATCGCGCCGGCCAGCTGATGCAGGGTGCGCATTGCCCCGACCGCATCCTCGGTGGTACGGCTGAAGCCCTGCGCATGAGTGCCCTGCAGCTGGATGTAGTCGTGCACGTTGCGAATCTCGGCCTGCACCTCGCCGATCTTGCGCACGATGTCGTCGGTCGCCAGCGCGGTTTTTTCCGCCAGGCTACGGATTTCCCCGGCGACCACCGCAAAGCCGCGCCCCGCCTCGCCGGCACGCGCCGCCTCGATGGCCGCGTTGAGCGCCAGCAGGTTGGTCTGACTGGCGATGCCGCTGATCAGATCAACGATGCCATTGATCTCCTGCGAGCGCTCGGCCAGGGTATCGACCTTGCGCGACGCCAGGTCCAGACCGCTTTCCATCTCCGCGGCGCGGCCCTGCAGCTCGCCGAAGTGCTTCTGGTTGCTCAGCGCTGCGGCCGCAACTTCACCAGCGCGCCCCTTGTTCTCGCCCAGCTGGCCGGTGAGGAACTCGAAGGATTCGCTCAGGTGCGCAACCGACACACTGAAGCGCGTCAGGCTGGCGGACACGCCGCGGTAATAGTCAAGCTGGCGCTGGCCACCCCGGCTGGCGGATTCGGCCTGCTGCAGCTGCTGCTCCAGCCCGGCGATGCGCGCGGCCTGCTCGGCATGGCTGGCGCGCAGTGCGTCCAGCTCCTGCTGCAGCCGCAGCGCCGCCTTGTTCTTGAACCACATGGGATCACCCCTTCAGCTGACGGTGTAGCCGTTGTCGACCACCCAATCCTGACCATAAACGCCCCGCGCGCCCTGCGAGAGCTGGAACAGGATCACGTTGGCAACCGCCGAGGACTCAAGGAAATGCCCCGGCAGCAGGCGCTTGGTGACGCTTTCGGCGACCTCGTCGAGCTGCTCGTCGGTCAGCCCGAGGCTACCCCAGATTGCGGTCGCGGTCGGCCCGGGCGAGACCATGTTGATGCGCACATCCAGCGGCGCGAATTCCACCGCCAGGGTCCGTGCCTGCGCGCCCAGCGCCGCCTTGCTGGCGATGTAGGCCGCCAGCCCCGGGAAGGCCGAACGGGTGAGGAAGGTACCGATGAAGACCACCGAGGCCGGCTTGGCCAACTCGCCGCGCAGCGCATTCAGGGTATTCAGCGCACCGGCACCGTTGACCGCCCACTGCCGGTCGAACGCCGGCATGTCGAGCCCGCAGGCCAGCTCGGCGATGCCGGCATTGGGCACCAGATAGCTCACCGGTCCCATTTCCGCGGCCCGCCGGCTCAATGCCTGCAGATCGTCGGCATGGGTCACGTCGCCCTGCAGCCAGACCAACTGATCGGGATAGGACTGCAGCAGCGGCTCGAGCCCACCCAGGGTACGCGACATAGCCAGTACCCGCGCGCCGCGCTGCAGCAACGCGGCGCACAGCGCCAGACCGATACCGGAACTGGCTCCGGTGATCACCGCCAGACGATCGAGGAATTCGCTTTTCATCGTTTACTCCATTGCTCGGCGCGGCCGAGCCCACGGCTGCCGGCACGGCGGCCGACAGCGGATTGGTGCCTCAGAAGGAAAGACGGCCTTCGCTCGTTCGATCCGTCCTCCGTGGCGCCGGCGAAATCGCCGACGCCGGTGAAATCAGCCCGGATGGCCATCGACCCGTGCACTCACCAGCATCGGTGCGTAGCGCCAGGCATAGATGAGGAAGGCCAGCGTCCAGCAAAGCGCCGCAAGCCAGAGTCCGGCGACGGGCCAGACCGCCGTGAGAAACACCCGCGCCAGCGTGCCCAGGTTGAACAGCACGAAGGCGGCGACGACTCCCGCCGGCGGCTGCAGCGGCCGGCCGGTATGCCCCAAGGTGACCCGTGCGATCATCGCCAGGATCAGGCCGCTCATGGAGCCGACGCTCAGCGCGTGCAACGCCGGGCTGGCATTGACCAGCAGGCCGAAATGCCAGAGCGCCAGGCCGAACGCCGCCACCACCAGCCAGAGCATCGCCAGATGCAATGACCACAGCAGCGCGACGCCCCAGATCCCTTTGTCGTACCAGCGCGCCAGACGCAGCAGGTGTCCAGCACCGACTGCGGCGAACAGCAACCCCAGCAGCGGATGCGCCTGCAACCCCAGTCCCAGCGCGTAGAGGATCGCAATCAGCGCCGTACCGACCAGCAAGGCGACATCCAGCCAGACCCACGGCTTGATCGCCTCGACCCAGCCCAGACCGCGCTGGGTAAAGAACGGGATCACCCGTCCGCCGATCAGGGCCATCAGCGCAGCCACCAGCCACAGGCCGGCCCACACGCCCTGGCGTTGCAGGCCGTCATCGCCCTGCAGCAGCCCCACCAGCACCAGCACGTCGGCCGCGATCATCAACGACAGCACCGCCACGATCGGGTAATTACGCTTCTGCCGCACCGCCCAGAGCATCTGCGCCATCAGCAGCGCGACGGCGAGCGGAAACAGCAGTTCCAGCGGCACCAGCAACGCCAGCGGCAGACCGAACAGCCAGCCCAGACGCGCCGCCAGCCAGACTAGCGCCAGCGCCATCAGCCGGTTGCCGGACGGCGCGACCTGGCCTGTCCATGTCTGTACGGCGGTGAGCAGAAAACCGGCAACGATGGCCATCGCGAAGCCGAACAGCATTTCGTGGCGATGCCAGGCGAGCCAGCCGCCGGTGGGTTGCAAGCCTGGCCAGAAGCCGGTCCAGGCGGCTACCCAGAGCGGAACTGCCAGCAGCGCGTAGACGCTGCCGGCGAGAAAGAATGGGCGAAACGCGAGCCTCCAGATGGGCGGGATACTCAGGGCTTTTCGCCGATCGATAACTTGCACGGAAGGCCTCCAGATCGTTCTCATGCCCGGCAGATGCGCCAGGATGGTGCAAGCTGACCGGAACCATGTGAGCTCCCACGACATCGGGAGCCAGGGTTACTTTCTACAGGTTAGAAGCCCTCGACAGACTTGATTGCAATCAGCTTTTTCCCGGACGGTCAGAAATCCCCGCAGCGCCGGGACTGAGATTGGCAGCGTTGCAGGCGGAACGGGATATCGAAGAGAAATTGCGGCGCGACGGCGAATTTGCGCAGGCGAACACCGCGAAAGCGGTGCGCGGCGCCGCGAAGATGCCCGCAGTTGCTGCGGGGAAGCGGGGGAATCGCCTGGCCCGATGCAGGCCAGGCGATGCCGGATCTGGACGCCCTGGCGTCAGACCCGATTGGCGTCCTGCTTGATCGCCTCGGTCGACGAGGCGCTCTCAGTGTCGCTGATGGATTTGCGGAACCCGCTGATCGCACTGCCCAGATCCGCACCCAGGCCACGCAGGCGCTTGGTGCCAAACAGCATGACGACGATCAGTAGGATGATCAGGAGTTGCCAGATGCTGATACCCATAACTAACTCACCTCGTTGGATTGACGCGGTCAGTGACCGGCGTGTGCGTTGTCGTGTTGCGCTGGCGCGTGTTCATCATGCATCGCCCCGTGCTGCATGCTCGCAGCCTCCTGCAGCAAGGCCTGGTCGATCTGCTCGAAGCGCAGCACGCGACCGCCATGCTCGGCCGCGAGTTTGTTCGCGGCCGCCTCGTCGGAGAAGCTCGCCAGCGATGCACCCATCGCCCCCTTGAGCGAAGTGCCGATCACGTAATAGGCGCTGGTCGCGTCGATCAGATGCGCGTCGTCCGGGTGTTCCCACTGGCTCTTGCCCATGTCGTGTACGTACA